>JAVHPE010000099.1:0-17346 GCA_036170475.1 Bacteroidia bacterium
CTTTAATAAATTTCCAGATGATACGTGTCATTTCATCTCCATCTAATTCAACCACAGGGTTGGCTACTTTTATTTTGCTCATAGTTTTAATAATTTTAATTTTCGAATTAATTTCAATATTATTTTTTTAAGGAATACAAATGTAAGGTTTTGGTAGAAAGAAACAAAGCACATATTATAAGGGCATTACTCCTAACCTGTCCCCCTTCTTTTTCAGAAGGGGGTAGGGGGATGTTTTACTAAATGATTTTATTGTTTATAAAATGCCATTCAGCTACTCTTTTGGAATTCCTCTTCTTTTTCAGAAGGGAGGGATGGATGTCTTACGAAATGTTTTTCATTTGCTCTTCCAGAGCTTGCTCGATTGCTCTTTTCACATTTTGAAAATGATTTTTAACTTCATCATCAGTAAAGCGTAGTGTAATGTATCCCAAGTTTTCAAGAATTCTATCTCTTTCAATATCACCTTCATATTTGAATAGATGAGAGTATCCATCCACTTCAATAATCAGTTTTGCCTTTCTACATATAAAATCAACAATGAATCTATCAATTGGACGTTGGCGAAGGAATCGAAAATCATTCATCTGTCCATTACGGAGTAATTCACACCATAACCGAATTTCTGCTTTAGTTGAATTATTTCGATGTTCTGAGGCAAATGGTTTTAGTTTGTTGAAGAATTTTAGTTTGCTATCTTTCATAGGACAAAAAATATTTACTAAAATGTCGTTTTTTTTATGTTTAAATTTCATCTCAATTTAAGTTACCCCTTCTAAAAAAAGAAAGGTACAAAAAAACATCCCCCTTACAACGCACAAATCAACACACTCCCCCTTCTGAAAAAGAAGGGGGACGCGGGTCACATCAATATCCAAAAATATCTTTTAAGGGAAGGAAAGTTATTTTGCCATATTTTTCAAGCGTTTTCAAATCCAGGCTTTCTTTTTTCCCGATCACAAGGACAGTATATTTCATGTTTTTTAAGTGATTTTGTTCAAATGTTTTTATTTCGGGCAGGGTTAATTTAGGAACATTTTTATAAATATCTTTTCTTATGTCGTAATCCAGACCTAATTTTTGAGCATTTTCATAATTAAATAAAATGCCTGATTTTGTAATACGTTCGGAGCGTATTCCTTGTAAAATATTTTCTTTAGATGCTTTAAAATTATTCTCAGATTCAGGCATATTATTAATTAAATCCATCATTCCGGTCATGGCTTCAGGTAATTTATCAGCTTGGGTTCCGATATATGAAAACACATAATTATACTCCGCTTTTTTTCTGGGGGCACTATAACTGCAGTATACAGAATATGCTAAAGCTTTTGATTCACGCATTTCCTGGAATACAACGGATGCCATACCTCCGCCAAAATATTCATTAAACATACGAACCATGGAAGCATTATCCTTATTGTATGTTCCGTCTTTAGATAGCATAATTATTTCGGCCTGTTTCATGTCATATTCTGCAATATATACATTGGTACTGGCTTCAGTATTTTCAAATTTTAAAGGATCGGGTATCGGACTCAGTGTTGCAGGCACCTTATGAAGCTTATTTAGCATAGCCTCAATATCTATTGACGTGCTGCTACCATAATACAAAATATGATGTTGAAAAGAAGTAAGGCTATTGATTATTGGGATCAACTCTTTTGAATTTAAGCTTTTCAATTCGACACTCGATAGAATATTAGTGTATGGCGATAGTTTGCCATATTTACCGTAATTAAAGAGTCCGTTAAATAATATTTCACCTTTACTTAATTTTGCATCATCCCGTTTTTTTAGAATATCTGACACAACATTTTTTAATGCGTCGTCATTCGGTTGAGCGTTCTCCAAAAGATCTTCAAACAATTTTATTGCTTTCTCACTATTTTCAGTTAAGCCATTAAGACTTACCCATACCTGATCTTCACCAACATAAACATCAAATGAGCAACCGAGTTTATAAAATTCCTGCTTTACCGCAGCAGCCGTTAATTCTTTTGTTCCAAGATATTTCAAATAGTTGATTGCCACATCCAGTTTTTTGTTGTGGTTGGTTCCCATATCCAAAACATAGTACAAATCAAATGTTTTATTCTCGGAATTTGCAGTATATAAAACAGGAATATTATTTTTTAGATTGAATTTTTTTATGTCAGTATTATAATCAAGAAAAACGGGCTCAATTTCTTTTATCGGAGTTGCAATAATACTTTTCAAAAAGGCACTCTGATCATTTCTGTTTACCTCTACAGGTGTGATAATAGGCTTTACAACCTTTTGAACATTTATATCTTCCCCTGTGCGTTTATATACAACAACATAATTATTTGAATAGTTTGCTTTGGCAAAATCTATCACTTCCTGTTTCGTTATTTTTGATATCCGGTCAATTGTGTTTACATAATCCTGCCATTTTGTATTGGTAATAAATGCGCCAACAAAAGCATCGGCACGAGAACTATTGTGTTCAAACATTTTGGTTTGCTGTAATTTCATATCCGTAATGATGGCGCTTAATAACCAATCAGGAAAATCTCCTTTCTTCAATTTATCCATTTGTTCAAGCAATAAATCTTTTACCTGTTCTAATGCCTGACCATCTTTTGGAGTACCGTATAAAACATGTGCGGAATAATCCTTGCATTCCATGTCAAATGCTCCGGCTTCTAACACTTTTTGTTCCTGATTTAGATTCAAGTCAATCAACCCTGCTTGTCCGTTAGATAAAATTTTATTGATCAGCATAATCATGTCCGCATCTTTACTTCCGATGCCGGCAAAACGGTAAGCAAGCATAATATTTTCCGCATCTGGACCGATTATTTCCTTAATAACAGGAGAGGTAATTGGTTTTTCAATGTAGGGAATGTATGTAGGGACAGGCTTGTTTTTCCATGAACTAAATTTTTTGTCAATCATTTTTATTGTTAAATCCGGATCGAAATCTCCCGAAATACAAATTGCCATATTATTGGGTACGTAATAGGTGTTGAAATATTTTTTGATTTCGGTTAAAGAAGGGTTTTTCAAATGTTCGATAGTCCCGATTGTTGTTTGCGAACCATAGGTGTTGTTAGGGAAAAGTCCCGCAAATAGTGCTTCCCAGGATTTGCTTCCGTCATCATCAAGCCCTCTGTTTTTTTCTTCGTAAACAGCTTCCAACTCAGTATGAAACAAACGCATTACCGGGTTACGAAAACGTTCTGATTCAACTGTTGTCCATTTATCCAACTGATTGGAAGGAATATCATTTACATAAACAGTTTGTTCTAAAGAAGTATAGGCATTTGTTCCTTTAGCGCCAATGTTCGACAGCATCTTGTCGTATTCATTAGCAATAGCAAATGTAGAAGCATATCCTGAAACACTATCAATCTGATGGTAAATTTCTTTACGTTTTCCCTCGTCTGTTGTTTTTCTGTAAACTTCGTATAGAGCTTCAATTTTGTCCAATTCTACTTTTTCCTTCGCATAGTTTTTGCTTCCATATTTATCAGTTCCTTTAAAAAGCATGTGCTCCAGGTAATGAGCTAAACCCGTTGCATCCTTCGGGTCATTTTTACTTCCCGCACGTGTAGCAATATATGTTTGAATGCGTGGTGCATTTTTATAAACGGTCATGTAAACGGTAAGTCCGTTATCAAGCTTATATATTCTCGCATTTAGAGGGTCGTTAGGTACGCTTTCATATTTATAAACTTTAGATGAAGTTTGTGCAATAGTGTTTGAAAAGCCTATAAAAAGCAATAAAGAAACGGTTGCGAATAATTTTGCTGCAATTGATTTTTTCATTTGAGAGGGTTTTGTTTTTTGTAAAAATAGTATTATTTAGTTAATTTGAAAATGTAATACTCTGAAAACAACGAATTTAATTTTCAAGCCAATTATTTCTTACCCTTTAATTCATTCAGGTAATTTACATCTACTTTATAACCCAGACTCTGTGCTTTAAGAGCATCGTCAAGAGCTGCCTTAAATTTTGCTGCCGCTTTATTTATCACGGACCGATTAAAATATGCGGCACTATAATCCGGGTTCAATCTTATTGCAGTAGTGTTATCATCAAGAGCTGCTGAAATATTTTGCATTTTAAAATATGCAAAACCTCTATAAAAATAATAGGTGGAGTTATCTGAATTCACTTGTATTAATTCATTTAAATCCGAAATAGCTTTTACGAAATTTCCATTGTCAACATAAACATAAGCCCTGTTTTCTTTTGCAGCAATTAAAGAAGGCTGTAGGGTTAAAGCAGAAGAGTAATCTACAGCTGCTTTGTCAAATTGTTTCATTCTACTATACGTAATTGCTCTGTTAAAAAAAGTTTGTGCATCTGAATGATCCAATTCTATTGCTCTTGAATAGTCTGCTAATGCCAATTCAAACTGGTTTTTCAAACCATAAATATTTGCACGATTTGTAAATACTTTTGGATTAACAGAACTCATTTTTATAGAGGAATTAAAATCTTGTAATGCTCTGTCATATTCATTTTCGCCAACTTTATTTTTACCTAAATCGTAAGCTGCCTTATTCACTAAATAGCTCCCTCTATTTCGGTAGGGCTCACTGTTAGGATATTTGTGAATTGCATCCGTCCACAGAACATCACTATTTTTCCACACTTTGCATCGTTCAAATGTTTGGAATATGGAAACTGACACACACACAATTAAAAGAATCATGGAAAGTTTTTTGTAAAGATTAATTTTTTTATTGGTTTGCTGTTGTAACCATTCATAACTCATGGCAATCGGGAATAGTAAACCTATATAAGGAATGTAGGCATATCTATCTGCCATAATTACTTGTCCAACTGAAATAAATTGTAATACCAATGCAATGGTAATACAGAAAAACAAGAAACCAAAAGCAAGAATTTTAGTTTTCTTGATGCTAAGAAAAACCAATACAAATAAACCTAATACAATTATAGGTGCGATATAAAATACGGTTGGAAGATGCCCTTCAATAAGAGACGGGTATGGATAAAAACAGGAAAGATTTACAGGAATAAATAAATTATAAATATAATTGATCATTCCGTAAGAAGCGAATGCAAGGCGTTGAATCCAAGTAAAGATCTCAAATTTAGCAATTGCTCCTTGCTGTATTTGTGAAGCCAATATGCCAAAAAGGAGAGAGAGAGCAAAAAAGGGAAGCTTTTCAATAATTACATATTTATCAAATTTGCGTCCCGAATAATAATCTATTAAAAATAATACCAAGGGTAAAACCACCGCCATTGCTTTGGATAATATGGATAATAAAAATAAGAGTAACAGAAAACCATATAGAAGAAATTTAATTTTTCCAACAGATTGAATGTACTTACAATAACATATCAATGCCCCCATAAAAAAAAATGTGTAAAGCACATCTTTGCGTTCCGAAATCCATACTACCGATTCAACATGCATAGGATGTATCCCAAAAAATAGTGCTACTATAGAAGCAACGATAATTTTGTTCCCGCTCAATAAAAATATAAACCAAAACACCAATGCCGTATTCAGTAGATGAAATAACAAATTAGTAATATGAAATGTTTTAGGATTGTATCCTGCTAACTTATAATCAATTGCCAGAGAAAGAATAGTAATGGGATGGTAATTGTTGGATACATAATTTTCGGTAGCAAACATTTTTTTTATGTTATCTCCCGATATGCTTTTAATTAGTGTGTTTTCACCAATATATACGTTATCGTCCCAATTGGTAAATCCGTTTTTCAGAGAAGGAGAAAAAGCAATATAGGTAAGGATAATAATGCCTGCAAACCAAAGCAAAACGTTTTTATCGGTTCTTTGTTTTGTTGCCGGAATAGTACTTTTAGTTACGTTTTGATTCGGTTTTATTTTACTTTGTTTTATTTTGTTCATAGGGAACACTCATAAAATTTTATCCCAAATTAAAATGTTCAGTTGCCATTTCCTGAATTGCCGTTCCAATTGCTAAAGAAGCTGTAGCAGCTGGTGAGGGGGCATTTAACACATGTATGGTATTACCGTTAATTTCAATTTTAAAATCATCAATCATATTACCTTCGGGTGCCAGTGCCATAGCGCGTACCCCTGCCCTGCCGGGTTTTAAATCATCCATCTCTAAAGTAGGAATTAATTTGCGCAGGCGTTTTAAGAAAAATGTTTTTGAAAATGCACCATGATATTCATCCAAAGCAAATTTCATATTCTTAGCAAAAAATTTCCAAGTACCGCAAAACGAAAGTGCTTCTGTTGTATCCTTCAAAGAGAAATCTGTTTTCGTATATCCTTCGCGTTTAAATACAAATACAGCATTAGGGCCGCACTCTGTTCCACCTTTAATCATGCGGGTAAAATGAACACCAAGGAAAGGATATTTTGCATTAGGAACAGGATAAATTAAGTTGCGTACTTTTCCTTTTCCTTTGTCACTCAAATCATAATAATCACCTCGGAAACCAACAATAGCTGTATCAATTTTTGCACCCTCTTTTTTTGCTATTCTGTCACTTTGCAAACCTGCACACGTTATAATATATGTTCCTTTGAATTTCCCTTTAGTGGTTATTACATCCGTATAATTTTCATGTTTTTCAAAAGCTGTTACCTCATGCTCTGTAAGCACTTTACTTCCATGAAATTTCGATTGAATCAATTCAACATATTTTCTTGAAACATCCGCATAATCAATTATGCCGGTGCATGGCACCCATAATCCTTCTATACCTTCGCAAAAAGGTTCAATTTCTCTTATTCGCTTTGCTCCAATTTTTTCTATCCCTTCCACACCATTTTCAATGCCATTATTTAATACACGATTCATGTGTGTTAATTCCGATTCATCCGTTGCTACAACCACTTTACCACAAATATCATGTGGTATATTGTACTCTTTTGCAAATGCGACAAGCTCTCTTCGACCATCCACGCACGTTTTCGCTTTGTATGAACCCGGTTTATAATACATCCCGGAGTGGATTACACCAGAGTTATGACCTGTCTGGTGAAAAGCTACTTCCTTTTCTTTTTCAAGAACCAGTATTTTTTTATTCGGATATTTGAAATTGATTTTATATGCAGACGCTAACCCTACAATGCCTCCACCAACTATGATGATATCAAATTGATTGGTTTCCATACGATTTAAATTTTTGGCAAAAGTACATATTAAAGTTAAAATAAATGTACTAATTTGTTCTACCTTATTCTTCAAGTGCTAACCAATAAAAACTTAAATTTGTAATCGTTAATTTTAAATAAAAAAAGCAGTATGAGTAAATCAATAAAACGGATAGTCATAACAGTAACGGTATTAATAGGTATTTGGATTGGAGCTTGTTACCTGCTACTTATCGTATCACCCAAAATGATATTCAAAACGGGGAAAAGTAAAGATGTTGTATTCCATTTGCAACCAGTTCAGGAATTCAGGACAGACAAAAACGGCGATAGTATTGATATTGCATGGATACCTAACGATACTGCAAAAATTACTTATATCTACCTTCATGGCAATATAGGGCGCTTAACAAAGGTATTAGATGATTTGCACTCTTTCGGAAATATATGTTCTCCCGCCTACCCCGGATATTCAAAATCTACCGGCGAACCCACAACCGAAAATATAAATGAAACGGTAGATATCGCCATTAAATTTTTAAAAGAAAAAAATATCGATTTAAAAAACATCGTGGTGTTAGGACATTCTATGGGTGGTTCCCCAGCCATGTATGCTGCGGTTCAATATCCTGAACTTAAAAAAGTAATTACAGTCAACACCTTTTACAGCATGAAAAAAATGTGCGAAGACAAATATAAAATTCTTTGTTTATTCAGCGGAAGCGTGCTTAACACCTCTTTATTAGCACCTAATGCTAAAGCTCCTATAGTGGTTTGTCACACTCCGGCGGACGGTTTGATACCGTTTGCACAAGGAGAATTGTTATTTAAAATAGTGGGATCTCAACAAAAAGAATTTCGAAAAATAGGTGGTACCCATAGTGAATTTGATATGGCTGAGGTTTTGAAATAGTACCAATACTTTTAACTATTTCAGAATGTTTCAATGATTTATTTACTTCTCAATATATCAAGGGATCCTTTTCGTATTTTATCGGAATTTTCAAATCTGATTACATAATAATAAGTACCATCAGGCAATTCAGACCCATTGTAAGTTCCCTGCCAATCATTTGTATATGCCTTTTTTGTAAACACTTCTTTCCCGTAAATATTATAAACAAACACTTCGTTATCAGGGAAATTTTGTATTCCTTCCACATACCAAAAATCATTTATTCCATCACCATTTGGAGTAAATAAATTGGAGACCTTGCCATTAAATATACCTTGCATTACGGTAATTATAAGGGTATCAGTGTTTATGCATGCATTGCTATCGGTTACTGTTAATGTATAGGTTGTTGTTGAATTAGGCATCGCCGATGGAGAAAAAACTGCTGGATTACTCAAACTTGCAGCAGGAGACCACAAAGGAACTCCTGCACCTGAACCATTTAATACTGTTGATTGACCCAGAGTAATACTTAAATCATTTCCCGCACTTACCGTAGGCGCAGATACTACTGTTATTATTGCTGGTGCAGTTGTATCAATGTTACATGTTCCGCTTTGAACAATTGCTGAAAACCAACTGGTTTGCGTTAATTCATTATATACCTGTGAAGCTGTTGTGTTTGCTATCGAAGTCCAACTGAGTCCATTATTGGTTGAAGATATCCATCCTGTTATAGTACCTATATTACCGGATAACACTAGTGTGTCCATGTTTACCCCCAAGCAAACGACAGAACTGCTTGAAACAGTTCCTGCAACAGTTTGTGGAATAACACTTACAATCTCAATGTTAGAAGTATCCTCCGGACAAGCGCCACTTTGAACAATTGCTTTATACCAAGTAGTAACAGCCAGGTTGGAATAATTTTCCGTTGCACTTGTATTTGCGATTAACGACCATGAACTTCCATTATTTATTGATGAAGCCCAGGTAACAATTGTACCTGTATAACCTGCTAATGTTAATGTTCCCGTTGCCGGAACGCCGCAATAAATACCTCCTCCACTAACAATTCCCGTAACAGACGCGGGACTTACAGCTATCGCAAAATGAGGAGTAGTATCTGAATTGCAAGTTCCACTTTTTACGATAGCGTGATACCATACAGATTGCGTTAGATTGAGGTAAGCTTGTGTTGCCGTAATATTAGTAATTGGAATCCAGCTTGTACCACTATTTATGGATGATTCCCATTTCAAAATAGAACCGTTGTATCCTGATAAGGTAAGTACATCGCTATTATCATTGGTACAAACAGTAGAATCACCACTAATTGTGCCTGTTACAGTAATAGGATCGATAACAAAAGAGGCTTGGGTTGACGTGTCAGTAGGGCAGGAGAGTATGCTCTGTATTACGGCTGAATACAAAGTGCTTTGAGTGATGTTCAAGTAATTTTCTGTATTGGAAGTATTTGCAATGCTTGACCATGTTATGCCACCATCAATTGAAAATAACCAATACAAGATATTCCCCGCATTATTCGACAATGTTAGTATTCCGGCTCCTGAACTGTCACAAAAAGAGCCTCCTCCTGAAATTGTTCCACCTACACTTTCGGGATAGATTGTGATACAAACTGTACTTGAAGTGTCAGGAGCGAAAATTCCATCTTGCACAATAGCTCTATAACAGGTAGTTTGATTCAGATTAAAATAGGTTTGATTTTCGGTAGTATTACTATTATTATTCCAGATGATGCCACCATCGGTGGAGGATTGCCAATTTAATATCGTACCCACATAACCAGAATCAGTAACAATACCCGAATTAATATTTGTACAATAGATAATAGCCCCCGTAGTTATTCCTCCAACGGATTGACCGTAGGTATAATTTATAACAAAAAATAATATGGGTAAAAAGATTTTTTTTAAGCACATCATATCCGGGGACAACTATATCGTAATGCAAAACTAATTTATTTTAATTTTATAAACAGCAATAAAAAATAATTGGAACCGATTTTTTTATCTGAGGAGGGTAACATTACCGCTAAGGTTATAAATTTTTCCATTATTTAGTTTAATATCGGCTTTCCAAACATAAACATCCTGCTGACATAATTTTCCCCTGTAATAGCCATCCCATCCTTGTTTAATATCGTCTGACTCAAAGATTAGCTCTCCCCAGCGATCAAAAACGTATAATTTATATTCAATTACTCCATATGTGTGAGGAAAAAACACATCATTACTTAAATCAAATAGAGAATAAGACCCTCCCGGAGCTCCATCCGTATTAGGGGTAAATACATTTGGAAAAATAATGTTTCCGTAGGTGGTAATCTCTGAATTTGTAGTATCAATACAACCATATTGATTCGTAACAATTAATTGAACATCATAAGTGCCGGCATCAACAAATGTATGGCTGGGATTTTGAACTGAAGAAGAATTTGAACCTGAAGAAAAATCACCGAAATCCCATAACCAGGAAGATATTTGTGATACGGATAAATCCGTAAAATCAGCTATTGTGTAAAACGAACTTAGAGGATTAGTATTGATTGAAAAATTAGCTAAAGGCAATGGATTAACTGTAATAACACCAGTACTCCCTACCAACGTTATACATCCGGTTGTTGACGTAATAGTGAGTGTGACGGTGTAAATACTATCATTCAAATAAGTATGTGATGGCGATGCTCCTATACCTGTTGATGAATCACCAAAATCCCAAGAAAAACTTGCACCGTTGTTATTACTTGAAGCATTAAAATTCACTGTTAATGGTTCACAACCTGTTGTGTCAGACAGGCTAAAAACACCGGTTGGATTGGCATTAACAATTACGATAGCTGTATCGGAGGTCGGCTGGGAACATCCATCACTAATAGTAACAAAATAACTAATTGGCGAAACAGCTATTGATGGACTAACTATCTGGGATGATCCTGTGGAGCCATTACTCCAGACATACGTGTACGGTCCTCCATTACCACCGGAAGCCGTTGCTGACAGGGTTCCACTATTTCCATCACATATTTGCAAATCCGATGTTGTAGCTACTGATAAAGAAGGTGGTATGATTACCTGCATATCCATTGGTCCGGCAGAACAACCATTTGCATCAATCACATTTACTGAATAAATTGTATTTGCAGGCGGCAACACCAAATGCGGTCCGGAACCCGAAAGGCCAATACCTGAAGCACCTAACCAAGTGTATATATAATTCGGAGTACCTCCAAGTGCCTGAGCATATACCTGTGCCGTATCCAAATAACATACAGTATCTGCAGGGCTAACCATAATAGAAAGGACAGCCGGCTGAGTTATCAAAACAGATCCATTCGCCACACATCCGTTTGCGTCTGTAATTAAAACACTTTGCACTCCATGAACCAAGCCAATGGCTGTATCCGTTGTCTGAGACGATGGTAACCATAAATAGTTGAATGGAGGGCTACCCGTTCCGCTGCCAAGGATTACTTTTGCAGTACCTGTATTACCTCCAAAACATAAAACAGGACTGGCTATTACACTATCTATCAATGGACCGGGAAGAGAGAGAACAGCTACGGTATCTGATATATTGCAATTATTAGTATCTGTTACAGTACATACATAATTTCCGACTGGCAAGTTTTGAGCCATTGCTGTTGTTTGAAGATTAATATCATTCCATTGGTAGGTATAAGAAGGTGTTCCTCCAGATGCAATAATACTTGCATTCCCGTCACTATTATTGCAGGATGTAGGATTAGAGTTGCTACTAACAATTAATGTAACCGGAGATGAAATGGTTTCTGTTTGCGAAATAGAACAGCCGGTATAATCTGTTATAGTGAGCGTATAAATCCCTGCTCCAAGGTTTGTTGCAGTACCACTTGTACTAACGTTTGGTAACCAGGTAAAAGTATAAAATGGCGTACCACCACCTATAACTGTTGAAATAATCCCATTATTATTACCAAAACATTTAATATTAGAAACAGTACTACTTAAAATTACAATTGAATCTGATTGGGTAATTATTAAGGATGAATCTATTCTAACACAACCACTTGAGTCAGTAATTGTAACGTTGTATCTACCGGCACATAAACTGTTTATGCTTGAAGTTGTTGGATTCCCTGGTGCATCCCAGACAATTGACAAAGGAGCAACGCCTCCACCATACAACACAGATGCGCTGCCATCACATATTCCATTGCAACTTAAATTTTGTACCCCTGTAATTGCTGAAACAATTTCTGTATGATTACCAATTGTAGTGGAAGCAGAAACAACACATCCTAAGCTATCAGTAGCTGTTAATGTATTCACTCCTGCATTCAAATTTGTGGGATTCGGAATCGTCTGACCACCCGGCGTCCAAAACAAACTATAAGGCGGTATGCCTCCTGTAACTGTTGCGTTTGCTATTCCGTTGGATAACCCGAAACAAGTAACCGCTGTATTCAATGTTATTGTTAGCAGAGGACCTGAAATATCATTAATATTCTCATTTGTGGAAATAGTACAACCCATTCCGTCAGTTACTGTTACGCTATAGGTATTTGCGAGTAATCCTGACACACAATCCAAAGTATCTGTTGGAGAAGTGTTCCATAAATATTTGTATGCCAATGTTCCACCAGCTGCTGTTACACAGGCTCCCCCATTTGCTTGTCCGCAAACAGAACTTGTTGTGGAAGAACTTATAGTAAGCGGAGGAGGAGCTGTTAATACAATTGTTCCACCGGCATTACAACCATTTGCATCTGTGATAGTAACTGAATTATTTCCGGCACATAAATTAGTTGGGTTGGATTGAGTTTGTAATCCGGGCAACCATAAATAATTATATGGAGGAACACCCCCGTTATAATTAGTGGTTATTGAGCCATCACATAAACCATTGCAGGGGATTTTAAGAACGTTAACCGAACCCGTCAATTGATCTGGCTGGACTATTGTATCAGCGGAAATTGTTGTACAACCATTCGCATCTGTAATTGTACAGGAAAAAGCTCCTGAACACAAACCGGTAGCACCTGCAGTTATTGATGTTCCGGTTGTCCAGTTATAACTATACGGAGGTGTGCCTCCCAAAGGACTTACTTGTGAAAAACCATCACAAAGCCCAAAACAACTGACATTGCCAACGGTCATCGTTGATGTTAATTGCATAGGAGAGCCGATTGTAGTTGCTGCGCTGGAAGGACAACCATGTGCATCTGTAATGTTTACGGAAAAGGATGTGGCACATAACCCTGTCGCTAGTGCCGATGTTTGATGTGCGGTATCATTCCATAAAAATGAATATGGAGGGAAACCATTCGTTGCAGTAGCTGTTGCTGTCCCATTACAATCTCCGGCACATAAAACACCTGTGTTACTAATGAATGTGCTAACCGGATCAGGATCCACTAACGTAACAGAGGCAAGTTTTATACAGCCATTAAAATCTGTTACAGTAGCATTGTAAACGCCACTGCCTAATCCTGAAACGCTTGCAGTTGTTGGGCTTCCTGAAATTGTCCACAAATAAGTGTAAGGGGGGCTACCATCCAATGCGCTAACCGTAACAGATCCATTCAGAAATCCAAAACACGTTGGATTTACACCGTTGGCATTTGCCGTTAATAGTGGCGGCTCTGTAATTGTGATACTAGCTGTTGCTGAACAATTCTGAAGATCGGTGGCAATGACAGAATAAATACCCGCTGCCAAATTTGAGGCGGTTGGAGTTGTTTGTCCGTTATTCCATAAATAAGTAAATGGCAATGTTCCTCCTGTTGTAGTAATTGTCGCACTTCCATTATTTGCGCCATTACACGATACGTTTGTTGAGGTAATAGTTGCCGAAGGTCCGGAGGTATTTGCAATAGAAACGGGTAAACTCGCAGTGCATAAGTTAACATCATGAATGGTAACAGTAAAGGTACCTGCCCCTAAACCGGAAACAGTTGCACCTGTTTGTCCTCCCGACCAGGTCCATGTATAAGGAGCAAAACCGCCTGTCCCAGAAACAGTAGCACTACCATTCGACTGTCCACAACTGGCGCCTGTAATAGTTGACGTTATTGATAGCGCGGGAGGCTCGGAAATACTAACACTCGATGACGCAGTACAGCCCTTTGTATCAGTTACAGTGACACTATATGAATTAACACTTAATCCTGTAACTGAAGATGTTGTAACCCCTCCCGGCAACCATAAATAAGTAAAGGGAGCGTTACCGCCCGAAACTGTAGGGGTAGCAGTACCATCAGAACCTCCGAAGCAACCAACATTTGTATAGGTGGGAGTTATTGTTAATACAGAGGGCTGAGTAACGGTAGCGGATGCGGCGGCAGTACAACCGAATGAATTAGTAACAGTAACACTGTAAGTTCCAGCACTTAATCCTGTTGCCGTTGCTGTTGTCTGTCCACCTGAAGCAGACCATAAATAAGTGTAAGGCGACAAGCCACCTGTTGCCGTAACTGATGCTGTTCCATTGCTTCCTCCGCTACAAAAAACAGCTGTTGGGGAGGTAAGTAGTGTTGGAGGTCCTCCTACATTAATAATAACTTTTGCGGTATCAACTCTCCCACAGGTACCTGTTGAATCGGATACATAAAGAGAGGCAGTATAGGTGCCGACGGTTGAATATGTGTGTGTAGGCGATGGGATGTTAACCATAGGGCTTCCATCACCAAAGTTCCAGGTAAAATTGGTGCCAAGGCTACCTGTATTGTTGAATGGAACGGTAAGCGGAGCACAACCGTAAGGAGAACCCACAATAACAGCACTTGCAACAGGATGTACAGTGAGATCCATTTTGATAACAGCATTATTACAGTTGGAACTGTTATTATAACGCGACCAGGCAGTTGGTGTTGTAGGAAAGTTGTCATATCCCCCACAGCTGGCACAAACAGATTGATAGATAAATCCTCTTTTGTCAAATCGACTTGTTCCACCATCCACATGATCTCCTATCGGGCTATTTTCACCGAAGAAAGTTCCATACAGTAAAGCCTGGGCATTAGGGCGCAACACCATAAAATAAAAATCACATCCATCGGTAGTAGATTTATATGCGTTGGCTGTAATGGGCATACCGGTTACTGTAGAAGGGGAAGGATTATTAAATGCATAGCCGCATCTACCCCATCCTGCAATATAAATACTTTGGCAACTGTCGACAAGAAAAGCTGTAGGAGATATATTTGGATTGGGTGTTCCTGTACCAAAAACAGTCGAAAAAAGAGTCGTGTTAAGCTGTTTGTTAAGTTTATGGATAAACTGCCCACTATTTGGATTTGAATAAACACCAGGAGTTACAGGGTAAGCACCTTTTGTTTGCCCATAAACATAGATATCATCATTGGCATCTGTTTCAATCAGGTAAGCCTGATCATAAGCTGTAGTACCTATATAGGTAGAATAAAGGACGGAGGTGCCTGTGCTATTAAGAGCCGTAATAAAACCATCTGCAACTCCTCCCTGAAAAGTGGAGTGTAAAACACCTGCTGTTGTAGGAAAATTTGTGCTTGCTGTACCTCCTGTAACGTACAAATCATTGCCAGAATTCAGTTTTAAGCCATACGCGGCATCATTACCACTTCCACCAAGATAAGTACTAAAAAGCAATGTGGTAAGAGTGCTATTCATTTTAAATACACAACCATCCTGAGCTCCCCCCAGAGTATTATCATAAGCACCAGATGAAGTAGGGAAATTAGTGGAACGTGTTGAACCCGCTACGTATACATTGCTATTGTTATCCAAAATAATTTCACCTCTTCCATCATCAGCATAATTAAATTTTAGAGATCCGAAAGCATTCTCCGCAGAATACATATTAACTCCATCATCTCCTGTACCTCCTAAAAAAGTGGATGCGAGCAAAGCTCCTGAAGAATTAAATTTACCTACGATAATGTCATATCCCCCGTTATAAGAAACATCATAAGCGCTAACAGTGGTTGGGAAATTTGGCGAATTGGTTCTTCCCGTTAGAAATAATTCATTATTGCTGTTTACAAAAAGACTATGAGGTTGTTCATTTTGGGAGCCGCCATAATAGGTGGAAAATAGAATAGTAGTACCGGTTGCATTATATTTCGTAATGGAGATATCATAGGGATAGGTAGTCCATGTCCATGGCATACCACCATTAAAAGTATTATCCCATGCGCCAATAGTGGTAGGGTATCCGGCAGAGGCGGCTATCCCGGCAGTATAAATATTCCCGGCATCATCGTAAGTCGCGGTAAAGCCCCAATTGTCAGCATAAGAGCCTGTATAGGTGGAAGCAATAAGAACAGGATCAATCACAAGAGGATAATTTTTATTGTATTTTTCATTTATAGAAAAGCTAAGGGTATGTTTTTTTAATTCATACGAACAGGAAATCTCTTTTTTTACTCCATCAATTACCTGATATGCAAAAGGTTTTTGTTCAATAACCATCCCTACGCTGGTTTGAATGTACAGGTGTCCGTTTTCTAAATGCATCTTATCCGTTCCCTCGTAATCAAATTTGATAACTTTGGGATCTCCGCCGGGCTTAACAATTAAGTCATATTTCAGGTTTTGATCCACATTATACACTTTCATATCTATGGAAGAATATAAATTTTCATACATGACTTCTCCATAAAGCTTAACTCCTTCCGCCCAATTTTGAGGATTATTTCCTAAAAAATAATTCCTATGAAATGAAAAAGGCGCGTTACCGGTAAGTCCCACTGTTGCATTACTGTTAAGGAAATTAACTTTAAATGAATGATAATGAACTAATGGAGGGATATTTTCGTCTCTGGTTATGTCATGAAAATTTACGTTTTCGATAAACAAATAAGTAAAGGTGTTTTTTTCAAGGAACAATTTCCCTCCACCAAAATCAGCTTCAAACATTACCTGTTCAGGCCACTGATTCTTATTCTCTTCGAATATCATTTTTGGAGCAGAGGTTAACACCTCCCCAGCCATAATAAGTAGCATGGAAGGAAATAAAGAAACAAAAATAAATAGGAAAACTACTTTTGTTTTCATTCGTTTATTGTGATTACTTGTTGACGAACAAGTTGGGCTAAAAAGTACTTAACGTAATGATGTTTTTATAATTGGTATAGTTGCATCAATAACCATTTTACGAAATTTAATTCAATATGTTTTCAACAAACTTTTACCGAGTGAGTTTAACCGACGATCAATTATTACAAATATAATAATATTAACAGTCAATAACCTATCAATTACTGTGTGTTACAGAATGTTTACAGTCTATTTCAGTATTTTAACCTTTTGATAATCTGAGCTAATGTTTTACGTTTTTACATTTTTGTTCAATTATATTAGT
>JAVHPE010000100.1:0-95522 GCA_036170475.1 Bacteroidia bacterium
TGAAATATAAAGCTAACATTATTATTTTTTCAATGGATAACATTTTAATTAATTAACAAAGGTGTAACGAATGTTTCTTAAATTTGATAAATAAAATTTTCCATTGAAAAGATACCCTCATCTCCTTTTTTTATTCGCTTTATTAGGTATTATTGGCTGTGGCAAATGTTCACATGAAAAAATTAAAACTGTTGTTTTAGTTGAAAACCCAGATCATGTGAATGAAGAGGTCTCCGATTTAATCGAGAAACAATTAAGTGATTTAGATACTACCCAAACGTTTGTGATAGAAAAGGACAGTCTTTTTGCAACAAAATTAATGATTGAATTTTACAAAGAAAACAATTTTGATGTTATCTGGACAGACAAAGGGACACATACCAAACAAAGTGATTCTCTGTTGAAGTTAATTAAAAATTCGGATGATTATGGATTGATTCCTAATGATTACCATTTTGATAAAATAGAAAATTTAATTAAAAGTGAAAAAGACAGCAAAACAAAAAAATTTGATGCTGTAAAAATTTCAAAAGTGGATATGCTATTAACGGATGCTTTTTTTACGTTTGCAATACATGTAAAAAGAGGGCGATTAAATGTGGATAGCTTGAATCGTGAATGGAAAATTGCACAAGTGAATTCTAAACTGTTTTATCTATTAAATGATGCCATTAAAAAAAATACAATTGAGGCAGCTATTGATTCATTGGAGCCAAGGAACGAACAATATCGGGCATTAAAACAGGCATTGAGAAATTTTAAATTCGAGTTTAGAAATTCTGACTGGGATAGCCTTGCTACATGCGAATCGGATACGGTCACTTTTAATAAACGATTAAAAAAGCGCCTTATTGCCAGTCATGATTATGCTGAAATACCCGGGAACTCTGATTCTATAAAGCTGGTTAAGGCAATCAAAAACTTTCAATGTCGACACAATCTGACTGAAGATGGGAAAATAGGGAAACTTACTTTTAAAGCTTTACAGCGTACCAAAAAAGATTACATTCATCAGATTCAAATGAATATGGAGCGTTGGCGGTATTATTATGCACCTTATGAAAAACAATTTGTTTGGGTAAATATTCCAAAATATGAAATGCATGTAATGGAAAAAGAAACATTGGTAATGAAATCACGTGTGATTATTGGTCAACCCGACCATCAAACACCATTGCTGAAAAGTACTATCCGTTATTTTTTAATTTATCCTTACTGGACTGTTCCATTTAGTATCGCTACTAAAGAAATTTTACCAATTTTAAAACGTGATACATCTTATTTGCGCAGAAAAAACTTTGAAGTGCTTGACAGACATAATCGGGTGGTTGACACAGTAATTAAATGGAAAAGATATACGAAAAATTATTTTCCATGGAAACTTCGCCAACGTATGGGAGATGACAATTCTCTTGGTATTTTAAAATTTAATTTCGAAAATAAGTATGGTGTGTATTTACATGATACCGATAACCGCAGATTATTTAATCGTGAAATGCGTGCTTTGAGTCATGGATGTGTGCGTCTGGAAAAATTTATGGATTTCGCCAAATTCCTTATCCGTGATGATAGTATTAATTATCCGTTGGATTCGCTAAAAATGGATTTATTAAAAGAGGAACAAAAATATGTGTATATCAAACATCCAATAGCAATATACATCAATTACTTTACCACCGAAGTAGAAGAGAATAATGAACTATTCTTTTTTATTGATGTTTATAAACGTGATGAAAAAATGTTGAAAGCTCTTGGTTACTAATAGCGAATCATTACGAATTTGCGAAACCCTGTAAAAGTAGTATGTTTCGTTTATTCGTAATTAGTAAATTCGTTTTTTGTTCGTTATTCGTAACCATTCAACTACCTTTACAACCAATTAAAATCAGTATTGTGACTTTTGACGAACTAAATTTGAATAAGCCCCTATTAAGCGCATTGGATGACTTAGGGTTTGTAAATCCAACTCCAATTCAGGAAAAAGCATTTCCCGTGATTATGTCGGGGAAAGATGTCGTAGCCACTGCCCAGACGGGCACCGGTAAAACATTTGCTTATTTACTTCCTTTATTGAGGCAGTTAAAATATTCAGAACAAAAACATCCGCGAATATTAATAGTAGTTCCTACACGGGAATTGGTATTACAAATTGTTCATGAAATTGAAAAACTTACATCTTATATGAATATACGCTATCAGGGCGTTTATGGGGGAACCAATATCAATACTCAAAAACAACTGGTATATAATGGACTTGATATTTTAGTTGCTACACCCGGAAGGTTAGTGGATTTGGCTCTTACCGGACTATTACGATTAAAAGATATTCAAAAATTAGTTATTGATGAAGTTGACCAAATGCTGAGTCTTGGTTTTCGGCAGCAATTGATTAGTTTTTTAGATTCATTACCGGTTAAAAGGCAAAACCTTATGTTTTCTGCAACAATGACAGAGGATGTAGAGAAGGTAATTTCGAAATACTTCAACGAACCACTAAAAATAGAAATTGCTGCACATGGAACTCCGCTTGAAAAAATTATTCAAAGAGCATATCTGGCTCCTAACTTTAATACCAAGGTAAACCTATTGGAATATTTGCTCTTTAATGATAGTGAATTGAGCAAGGTGTTGGTTTTTGTGGAAAATAAAAAGTTGGCAGATAGATTATACCTGCAGCTTGGAAAGAAAATAGCCGATCAGGTTGGTGTTATTCATTCTGGTTTATCACAGAATAATAGAATTAATGCGCTCAAACAATTTCATGAAGGGAAAAAACGTGTTTTAATTGCCACAGATGTTATGGCCCGAGGTTTAGATATTTCTGATGTTACTCATGTTATAAATTTTGATATATCTAAGTTACCTGAAGATTATATACACAGAATTGGCCGAACCGGAAGAGCTAATAAAGCAGGAGTTGCCATATCATTTATCAATGAGGCAGAACAAGTCTATCAATTGGAAATTGAAAAACTAATGAATATGGAAATTCCTATGGAGCATTTGCCGGAAGAAGTTCAGATTTCAAAAGTTTATACTGAGGAAGAAAAGCCATCAATAGTAGATAAAAATCTTAGAAGAATAGCGGCTATTAAAACTCCCATTGGACAAGGTGCTTTTCATGAGAAAAAAGAAAAGAACAAAAAGGTTAATCTTGGAGGACCAAGTGTGAAAGACCCTAAAAAAGGGAAATCCACACGAAAAAATAATGATAAAAGAAGGAGATGATAGTTTGTAAAAAAACGAATTGAATGAAAGAGGAACAACAAAATAATCCTTTACACGGTAAAACATTGGAAATGATAGTAAATCATTTAGTCAATTTTTATGGGTGGGAACAATTGGGATATCACATCAACATCAAGTGTTTTACCAATAACCCAAGTGTAAAATCAAGTTTAACATTTCTCAGAAAAACTCCCTGGGCACGCAAAAAAGTAGAAGAATTATATCTTGAAATAATTTAAGTGTTAATCCCTCTAACCCCCTTTTCAATGGGGAATCAAACAACAAACTTACCTACTGCCTATTCTCTCTTAACTCTTAACTCTTAACTATTAACTCTTAACTATTAACTCTTACCTATTAACTCTTAACTCTTAACTCTTAACTCTTAACTATTAACTATTAACTCTTACCTACCCCGGCATCCTGGCAAGTTGTTTTTCCATCGTTTTTATCTGTTTTACAAGTTCTTCCGATTTAGGTTTTAGTGCTTTTGCTTTTCTGAAATATTCCTTTGCTATTCTGTTTTGTGTACGTTGTACTTCCAAAGAACACAATTGAAGATAGGCTGCCGACAATGCTTCTTTATCAGAAATGCCGGATTTTACGGCTTCTAATAATGTTAAACGGGCTTCTTTGTTATTGCCTTTTTTCAGTTGGATAAAACCTAATTGCAATAAATTTTCACCTTTCACATTTCCTACTATTGATGATTTAGTGTTAAGACTTTTACGAATATTGCTCTCTGCAGTTTTCAAATCATCCGTTGCCATCGCAAGATTACTTTGCAACATATAATACCCCGAACGCACCGGTTTAAATAACAAACGCGGAAACTTAATTTTCTTGATGTATCGCACCGCTTTTTCTACATCACCCTCCGCTACAGCTTCCTGTACAATACGCATGGTACCAATCATAAAATACAGCACTAAGGAAAAAGCTGCCAAAATGTAGCAAATCCAAGCTGTTATCGCATCATCATAAACATGGGACAATACACCTAAGCCAATCAGAACGATAATAATCTGTAAACGATATAAAATGTAAAAACGTAAAACTTTCATAAAAATTCAATTAAGAAAAGTGTTTAAATCTGTTTCTGGTTTAATAAAGCGCAAAATTAATGCAAAATTAGCAGAGTCAACAGTAATTCTTTTCTTAAAACGAATTATTTAGATCTTTTTGCCTATATATCAGGCTTCAAGTGGTTATAATAGGAGTACTTCCAACCCTCCATTTTTCCGCTTCTTAAAAAACAGTTCAGCCACAAGTATTTTACGCAACTAAAACTTTTGCATCTGGAAACCTAAATAACCACGCATTTAGAGCTTCGATACGTGGAATTGTAATTACTGTTTTATAATCCAATTGCACTTTAATTGAGTTTGGATTTAATGCGGGTAACATTATTTTATTTTTCATCTTTTTTATTTTTTTTTATGAATAAATCATTTGTTAATATTTCGTTCAAATGTATCTTGTCATTAGGATAATATATACAGGTATTCGATGCTCCTGTATTTTGAATAGCTAAAAACGGAAAATTCTTAGTTCGGATGTTAGCAAGCAAAAGCATAATTGCTTTCTTACTTTTCAACAATCGCTAAACCCTTCCATAAAAAAAGTAAATTTGTAAACAACCCAAACTTTTCATTATTATTTACCATGTCAAAGAATTATTTAGATGAATTAAATCCAGTACAACGCAAGGCAGTTGAATGTACCGAAGGTCCTGTAATGATTATTGCCGGTGCAGGATCAGGGAAAACGCGTGTACTTACTTATCGTATAACACATCTTATTAAAAAGGGTGTTGATCCTTTTAATATTCTCTCACTTACTTTTACCAATAAGGCTGCAAGAGAAATGAAAGAACGTATTGCCAAAGTAGTTGGTAATAGCGAATCGAAAAATATCTGGATGGGGACATTCCACTCTGTGTTTTCTCGCATTTTACGTTATGAGGCTGAAAAGATTGGCTATCCAAGCAACTTTACTATTTATGATACCGACAATTCCAAAAGCTTAATTAAAGCGATTTTAAAAGAGCAGGGCTTGGATGATAAAGTATATAAGTCTGGCATGGTGTTGTCACGCATTTCTGCCGCTAAGAATAATTTAATTTCCGCTCAGGCATACATGAATGATAAGCAGGCGCTGGAAGAAGATCGACAGGCAGCAAAACCGAAAATGGGACTTATTTATCAGATTTATGCTAATCGCTGTTTTAAAGCGGGAGCAATGGATTTTGATGATCTGTTATTTAATACTAATATCTTATTACGTGATTTTCCTGCTGTATTGTATAAGTACCAGCATAAATTCAAATATATTCTGGTAGATGAATACCAGGATACCAACTTTTCGCAATATGTAATTATAAAACAATTGGCGGCTGCAAACCGCAATATATGTGTGGTTGGCGATGACGCACAAAGTATTTACGCATTTCGGGGAGCTAACATTCAAAATATTTTCAACTACGAAAAGGATTATCCTGAGCTGACTGTATTTAAACTGGAACAAAATTATCGTTCCACAAAAAACATTGTAGGTGCTGCCAATACTGTTATTGCCAAAAATGTTGAACAGCTTAAAAAAAATGTATTTACAGAAAATGATGAGGGCGAACTTATCAAGGTAATGAAAACGGAATCGGATAATTCCGAAGGCAGTTTTGTAGCAAGTTCTATTTTTGAAACCAAGATGAATGAACAGGCTCATAACCGTGATTTTGCAATTCTTTACCGTACCAATGCGCAATCACGTGCTATGGAAGAAGCCTTGCGCCGACAAAATATCGCATATCGTATTTATGGCGGACTCTCCTTTTATCAACGCAAAGAAATAAAAGATTTATTAGCATATTACCGCCTTGCCATTAATAGTAATGATGAAGAAGCATTGAAACGTATTATTAATTATCCTGCACGAGGGATTGGCGATACTACAACCGATAGAATTATTGTCGCTGCAAACGATCATAACATCAGCCTTTGGAGAGTTATTGAAAATATCAATGAATTTGACATCGGATTAAATTCAGGAACCAAAACAAAAGTAGCGGATTTTACAGCAATGATAAAAAGTTTTTCCGCAATGCTGCAAACTCACAATGCTTATGATTTAGGGCAGTATATTGCTGTTCATTCCGGCGTTTTAAGAGATTTGTATGCTGATAAATCAATAGAAGGTATTAGCAGGCATGAAAATATTCAGGAATTGTTAAATGGCTTAAAAGAATTTACTGAAAGCGAAATTGAACTGAATGATATTGGTGCTGAAGTTGAAGAAACAATTGAGAACCAGGATTCAAGTGAGAACCAAGATGCAAGTGAGAATCAAGATGCAAGTGAGAACCATGATGCAAGATACAAGAACCAAGAGGGGAATAGCGAGAATTTGGATGTGATAGTGCTAAAAAATAATACACTCGATATCTTTATGCGGGATATTGCTTTAATGACGGATGCAGATAAAAGAACAGAAACAGAAGAGGACAGGAACAAAGTTTCCTTGATGACTATACATGCTGCAAAAGGGCTGGAATTCCCGTATGTGTATATTGTTGGCTTGGAAGAAAATTTATTTCCTTCACAAATGTCCTTGACCGAAAGGGCTGATTTAGAAGAAGAACGAAGGTTATTTTATGTCGCTGTTACCCGTGCAGAGAAACGTGTAACTCTATCCTACTCAACTACCCGGTATAAATGGGGAAATTTAATTTACTGTGAACCCAGTCGTTTTATTGATGAAGTGGATGCGAAATATTTAGATTTGCCATCTGAAAATAATGAACGTTTGTTTGGTAATGAAGAATATTCAAGTAAGCCGAAACTTCGCACCGGAAAGCCCAAAGAAACATTTGTGCAGCATCCTGTTATTGGTAAAAAATTAGTTAAAATTAATTCTGCCTCCAAAAATACAAGTGATTTTGATACCGAAAGTTTACGAGAATTACAAGTAGGCATGGAGGTAGAACATGATCGTTTTGGAAGCGGGAAAGTAATAAATATGGATGGTGTTTTCCCCAATAACAAAGCTACTGTGTTTTTTGAAGGGGTGGGACAAAAACAATTATTAATAAAGTTTGCTAAATTGAGAATTGTAGGATGATATACCAAACGCACATAGCTTTCGCATATTATCTACGAAATACGAATTAATACGAATTTACGAAACCCTTATCAATTCGTATATTGGTACCGATTCGTTATCGTAGATATTAATAAATTTTTCAAGAACCTAAGTTGTTGTGGTATAATTTAGAAATCATCTGACATTATACTCTGTCAACAACCATTTTTTTTAGGGCATCGATCCATTTCGGATGATCATTTAAACTTTCCACCAGGGTTAATTTTTCTCCGCCATGTTCCTTAAAAACTTTGTTGTATTCTGTTCCTATTTCATAAATAGTTTCTAAGCAATCTACAGTAAAGGCAAGTGAAAATACTAATATGTTTTTTTTCCCTTCTTCAGCTTTTTGTATAATCACTTTATCACTATAGGGCTTTATCCATTTATCATTCAGTCGTGATTGAAATGTAGTTTCATACTTTCCTTCCGGAATATTCAAACGTTTTACCATTTGTCGTGTTGTTTCAAAACAACTGGCACGATAACAATAGTGATTATTTTTTGTAATGGAATCACAGCAGCTGCCCATGTTACAGGTATTTGCTCCATAATGTGCAGAACCTTTTAAAATATGGCGTTCGGGCAAACCGTGATAACTGAAAATAAAATAATCGTAATCGACCTTACCCCTTTTATTCCCCTCTCCAATTGGAGAGGGGATAGGGGTGAGGTATTTTTTTGCTACATCAGCACAAGCATCAATAAAATCAGGGTTATCATAAAATTTTGAAATTACTTCAATGGAGGGTGTTACTTCCCATTTGCCAATAATACGCAGTGCTTCTTCAACAGAAGACCCTGTGCTTGATGATGCGTATTGAGGATATAAAGGAATTAATATAATTTTTTGAACCTGCGCTGTGCTTAGTTTATTCAATCCGGTTTCTATACTTGGACTTTGATAACGCATTCCTAATTCAACTACAAATGAATCGCCTAGAGCTTTTTGTAATAATACTTTTACTTTAGTACTAATAGCTAAAAGTGGTGATCCTTTTTTGGTCCAGATTTGTTCATATAATTTTGCAGATTTTGGTCCACGAAATGGCACAATAATTCCATTTACCAATAAAAAACGACCAATCGGATTAATATCAATTACCCGCCGATCATTCAAAAATTGCGATAGGTATTTTCTAACATCCGAAGTTTTTGGGCTGTCGGGGGTTCCAAGATTTATAAGTAGTACGCCTGTTTTCATAATGATTTATTTAATACAAAGTTCATGAATTTTTTAACACAGAGTTCACAGAGTTACAGGAGTTGCACAGAGTTAAAATGAATTTAAGTTGCCATTGATTTTTCTTCTGATACCTTGTATTAGTATGGGAACATTAAAATTAATCAGTAAGCCTAATTTCCTGTCTGATAATTTTAGATAAGTAACAAGTTGGGCTTCGTGAACAGGGAGGATTGTTTCAACTGATTTAAGTTCAAGAATAATTTTATCCTCAACTAAAATATCAATAATGAATTCTTTTGCTAATTTTTCTCCCTTGAAAACAACAGGAAGCGCAACTTGACTTTGCACTCCCAATTTTTTCTTTTTCAAAAGAGAAATAAGGCAAATCTCATAGACGGATTCCATTAAGCCGGGTCCGAGTTCTTTGTGAACTTCTATGCAACATTCAATTATTTTGCCCGAAAGTTCATTATAATTCTCTGTGAAACTCATAATTCTCTGTGATCTCTGTGTTGAGAAATAATTAAATATGCAATGCTCTTTTACCTGTTGCATCTAAACAAGCTTCTTTAAAGGCTTCAGTATAAGTAGGGTGAGCGTGACTTATACGAGAAATATCTTCAGCACTTGCTCTGTATTCCATTGCAACAACAGCTTCGGCTATCATGTCAGCAGCGCGCGGTCCAATGATATGTACACCTAATATTTCATCGGTTGCCGCATCCGCCAGCACTTTTACAAAACCATCAGTATCCATTGAGGCTCTGGCTCTTCCGCTTGCCTTGAAAGGAAAGTTGCCAACCTTATATGTTTTTCCTTCTTGTTTTAATTGCTCTTCGGTAAAGCCAACAGTCGCTACTTCAGGCCATGTATACACCACACCCGGAATTAAATTATAATTTATATGCGGTTTTTGCCCTGCAATAATTTCCGCGACAAATGTTCCTTCATCTTCCGCTTTGTGCGCCAGCATTGCTCCTTTTACCACGTCGCCAATGGCATAAATTCCCGGTATGTTCGTTTGTAAATGATTATCGGTTTCTATTTTCCCTTGATTATCTAGTACCACACCTACTTTATCTAAATTTAAATTATCAGTATAAGGTTTGCGTCCAACAGAAACCAAACAATAATCGCCCTTCAATTCAAGCCTCTCTTCTTTTGCATTGAGTGCAGTAACAGTTATTTCATCCCCCTTAGACGTTACGCCTGTGACTTTATGATTCAGGTAAAATTCAAAGCCTAATTTTTTCAAACTTTTAATCAATTCTTTACCCAATGCATTATCCATATTGCCAATGATTCCTCCGGTAAATTCAAGTACTGAAATTTTAGAACCTAATCTTGCATATACCGAACCCAATTCCAGCCCGATTACACCGCCTCCAATAATTATCATGTGTTTAGGTATTTCCTTTAATTCCAAAGCTTCAGTTGATGAGATGATGCGATTTTTGTCAATTTTAACTCCCGGGATAGAAGAAGGTTTTGAGCCGGTAGCAATAATTGTTTTTGCAGATTCAATCAGTATTTTTTTCCCAAGTGCAACAGTAATTTCAATGGTGTTTTTATCTGCAAATGAACCATGTCCGGTAAAAACTGTAATTTTATTTTTCTTCATCAAATAATTAATTCCTTCGCTGGTTTGTTTTACCACATCCGCTTTTCGTTTGATCATTTGCTTAAAATTAACATTCAGATCTTTTAGTTCAATGCCATGTTCTGTAAATGAATGTTTTGCATTATAATATTGTTCAGAAGAGTCTAATAGTGCTTTGGAAGGGATACATCCAACATTTAAACAGGCTCCTCCAAGTGAATTATATCGCTCAACGATAGCCGTTTTCATTCCCAGTTGTGCGCAGCGGATGGCTGCAACATAACCACCAGGACCTGAACCGATAATTGTGACATCAAATTTTTCCATTGTATTTTGATTTGGATAATGAGGTATTAAAAAAGTTTCGAAGTTATATTTTTCTGTTAAATATTAACTATAACGAGTTCCCTGAAGAAAAATTATTATCTGTATTTATTTGGGACTAACGCAAATTACTGTTTCTTTATAATTCTAAATCGCAAAAGCCATGAATATAAAATCAGAAGCAATGATAAATACATCGCTATTCGAGCGATATAGTCACCATAACGAGTATAAAAAGTCAACACATTATTTAATTTAATTTCCGCCTTAATGACAGCCGGAGTCCACCATTTTGTGTCTTGTTGTATTTCTCCCTTATCAGTAATGATACAGGAAATGCCAGTATTTGCGGAACGTACAATATACCTGCGTGTTTCAATGGCTCTTAATGCTCCATATTTCAAATGTTGAATTACCCCGGGAGAATCACCCCACCAACCATCGTTGGTAATGATTGCAATAAATTGAGCTCCATTTTTTATATAACCGGATACATACTCTCCATAAACGCTTTCATAACAAACAACAGGAGCCGCTTTTATTTTACCATCCGTAGAAACAAAAACACTCCGTTCTTTTTGTATGCCCAGACTTCCTGTTGTTCCGCCTAAATCAACGGCAAACTTTCCCAGGTATTTAAAAATAGAGGGGAATGGCATTTTCTCTACACCCGGCACCAATTTCGATTTATGATAAATTTGTATTAGATTACTATTATTAACTTGCAGAGCGGTATTGTAAGAATCATAATACCCATCTTGCAGTGTGAATTTTCGGGCAGTTGCAGACAAGGTTTCATTGGGTTGATAAACTTTTGCAGTAGAAGCGCCGGAAATAATTTCAAGTTTTGGAAATTGTGTCAGAAACTGTTTCAAGGTTTTTATACTAGTACTCTGAAGCAGTTCATTCTCCCATAATTCTTCTGTCAAGGCTGTTTCAGGGAAAATTAAATAGTCAGTTGTTGTATCTGTTTTTTGCTTTGCTAACTGTAACATTTTTTGTAATTGCCCTTCGTACCCGCCAGCAACAAATTTTTCATTAAACGGATCGATATTGGGTTGAACCGCTACAATATTTATTGATTCTTTCAATGGACTTACGAAAGCTAAAATAGAATATGAAATCAAAATGGGTATTACTAATAGTAGTGTTAATCCGATGAGTTGCTTTTTAAAAATCTCAATTTTAAAATTGGAAACGATTTTGAAAATGAAACAATTAATAATAAGAACCCATAAACTTCCACCAAAAACTCCTGTATATTCATACCATTGTATCCAGTTAGGGGTATCAGCAAACGCATTACCTAAAGTGAGCCAGGTCCACGATAAATCCCAATCAAGATGGAGAAATTCAAAAGTGATCCAAAAGCTTACAAATAAAACAGAGCCCCACTTTTCACCTACTCGTTTTTTTACCTTGTGGACTAACAGAAATACAATTGTCATCAATAATGCATTACAGCTAATTGCCATTATGGCACCACCTATTGTAGCATTTTTTATCCACCATGTTGTTAAAATATTCCATATTAAAAAGGTTAAATAACTGCATGCAAAAAGAGTCAGTGATTTATATTTTTGCGGATTATGAAAGATGGTATGTTCAACCAGTAAAAGAGGTACGAATGCAACAAAAACCAATGGAAGCAAGCCATGAGGCAGCCAGCACAAAAACAGCAATAAAGCGCTTAATAAAGAGAGTAAAAAAAGTTGATAGGTTTTCATTTGAATTGATTACAAAGATTATGAAAAAGAGTACACCGATGAAATGGGAATACCACAAAGTAAACAGGGGAGGAGCATAGCAGTTGGTTTAATCATACGAATCATTTCATTTTTTTATTAATATCTACTTTAATAGAAAATACATTTGAATAGAGTGCTCCGGATTGATTACCGATATTAGTTAAAGCATAATCAATACTGACAGATTTAATTCGTATTCCAATTCCAAAATTAGGTTGAAAGGTAGTTATCTTTACACCAATTGCATCAGTATAACTTTGAATATTTCCTATTCCAGCCCTTAGGAATACCGTATTCATATAGGAAGCCTCCAGTCCAAGATGAGGGTCTATACTGATTGCATTGCTTTTTAGTAACACATTGCGTTTGCCATCAAAAGTGGCATCAAGATTAAGTTCGGCAAGCAAGGAAATTTTGGGCGAAAAATCGAATTTACGGGCAGTACCCAATAATAATTTAGGCAGTGTTACTTCCACTGAGTTTTCCGGGATTTCATTGCCGGTGGCAATAAACACAGCTTTTGTTTCTTCAGAAAGATTAAAAGTCCAGGCATTAAATGTAGAGGTTACATCGCGTGCCATGGCTGCAAATTTCCATTTTTTATAATCATATTGTGCGCCGGCATCAAGTCCGAAACCCCAAGCACCGGCAAAGTTTCCTATCCTTCTGCGAATAATTTTTGCATTGCCCCCTAAACGCAAGCCTGGTATTTTCAAGGTTTTAGCATAGGATACTATAAAAGCAAAATCTGTTGCCGAAAAAGTTGTGATTCTGTTATAATCAACATTACCATTGGCATCAATTAATTCAGTAGTATTGGGTATATTGTCCACTCCAAAACGAATCATGGTAATACCCAGTACGCTTGCGCTATCTAAACGTGTGGCATAAGCGCCATAATCATATTTAGCAATACCGGCAAAATATTCGCTATGCATTAAAGCTATCTGATGCTGGTTACTAATACCTAATAATCCTGCGGGGTTCCAGTAGCCGGCAGTAACGTCATTTACTGAGGTAACATAAGAATTGGACATTCCTAAAGCTCTTGCCCCAACACCAATATTTAAAAACTCGTTGCTGTATTTCGGCGCTTGTGCAAAAGCATTAAAGCAAAAGCTTAAGAAGAGGGTAATTGATAGAATATTTTTTTTCGTCATAACAGGTTATAAAATTAAACTAATTTATGGTTCGGTACGATTTTTTTATCAGTAACAGGTTTGAAACCTTGTTAGTTTTTTTATACTTTAGCGTTTAACTACAGAGAGATACCCCTGAAAGGATTTGAATCATATCACGAGTTTTGAAAAACGCATTTTTTTTATTTTTATTGCGTAATGATTATTTTCAATTTCATCCGTAACAAACAATTAGAACAGATGACTTTTGCAAGAATTTTAAAGCCGGAATAAATCAGGTTAACAAAAATCGGTTCTTCTTTAAAGAATAAAAACAGTATTTTCGTTCCTGATAGTATAAAGTAGATTTAGTAATTTCGTTGATATAAATGAACATAAAAAAAAATATACCAAACATTATTACCTGTGGTAATCTATTTTGCGGATGCCTGGCAATTGTAAGCGCGTTTAATGGCAATATGGTTTGGAGTGCATATTTAGTGGGCATTGCAGCTGTGTTGGACTTTTTAGATGGCTTTACTGCCCGGCTATTAAAGGTACATTCCGAAATCGGAAAACAATTGGATTCATTGGCTGATATGGTTACATTTGGTGTGGTACCAGGTGTTGTAATGTTTTTAATGCTATCAGATGCTGCTGCTCTCGATTATATTGCAGGGATTACTAATAGCGGAGTCGGATTTCCTTATTGGTTTGCATTTTTCGCATTTTTAATTCCTATATTTTCCGCTGTTCGATTAGCGAAATTTAATATTGACACCCGGCAAACTAGCTCATTTGTCGGAGTTCCAACCCCCGCTACCGCTATTTTGATTTGTTCCTTCCCGCTGATTGAATTTTTTCAGCCGCATGTCGGAAAATTCAGCGTCATTCCAATTATTGGGAACCCTTGGGTTTTACTAGGACTCACTATTATCATGTCTTTATTAATGGTAGCTGAATTACCACTATTCGCAATGAAATTTAAGAACTTTGGATGGATGGATAATAAAATGCGTTATTCATTTTTGATACTATCATTGTCCTTGTTACTTTTTCTCCAATTTATAGCAATACCATTCATTGTATTTTTATATATTATTTTATCCATGCTAAACAATGTTTTAGTACGTAAGGTATAAAGAGATTAAGTATTAATTAAATAACCCAAAATTCATAATTAAAATGAAATTTAAAGCAGAAATAGATGTGATGCCATTGAAAGCATTATTAGACCCTCAAGGGAAAGCCGTTACGGGAAGTATGAAAAATCTTGGTTTGCCGGAAATTGAAAATGTACGAATTGGGAAACATATTACTTTGGAAATTGAGGCGATCTCGAAAGATGCAGCTACTACTAAAGTTGATGAGGCTTGTAAAAAATTACTGGCAAATCAAATCATGGAATTTTATGAATTTAAAGTTTCCGAGAATTAAAAATCGGATTGCATTTGATCATGTTTTATTTAGGGTTCACTCAAAAAAGTGATACTCAAATTAAAACCACATAGGATCATAGTAAACAGGTTAAAAGAGGTAAACAAAAAATAGAGAAGAAAATTATTAGAGAAACTACAACTGTTTTTATTCAATAACCGGTTTCTTTTCTCTTAACTCAAAGTTTTTTCCTAAATACAATCTGCGTACTTGTTCGTCACCGGCAAGTTCTTCAGCAGTACCGGCTTTTAATATACTTCCTTCAAAAAGTAAATAAGCTCGATCGGTTATTTGCAATGTTTCCTGCACATTGTGGTCGGTAATTAATATGCCTATATTTCGTTGTTTTAGTTTTGCAACAATAAGTTGAATGTCTTCAACGGCAATAGGGTCAACTCCTGCAAAAGGTTCATCCAATAAAATAAATTTAGGATCACCGGCAAGGCACCGGGCAATTTCGGTACGTCTGCGCTCTCCACCTGATAACCTGTCACCCAAATTTTTTCTTATAAGTTGCAAATGAAATTCGTTCAATAATTCTTCTAATTTTTCACTTTGTTCCCGTTTATTTAATTTCGTCATTTCAAGTATGGCGCGGATATTATCTTCCACACTTAACTTTCTGAAAACCGATGCTTCCTGTGCCAGATAACCTATTCCGAGTTGAGCACGCTTATACATAGGCTCATTTGTAATATCAACATCATTTAAAAATATTTTACCGGAGTTAGGTTGTATCATTCCAACGATCATGTAAAACGAAGTTGTTTTTCCGGCGCCATTAGGTCCTAAAAGTCCAACAATTTCACCCTGTTTCACATTCACAGTCACGTTTTTTGCAACGGCTCTGTTTTTATATTTTTTTATTAAATTATCTGTCCGTAAAATCATAAATTTGAAATTAAAAATTGAACTGAAGCGATCCTTTGATAGTAAATGGGATAGCCTTAGGATGGTTTAAATAAGATAAACGCCAAACAGCATCCAATCTGAAAACTTTAAAAATATTTTCAATGCCAGCAGATGTTTCCAAATAAGGTCCTTTATCAAGTGTAGATAAATAGGAGGGAAAAATAAGTAAATCGTTATTTTTATTTTTTTCATTAACTCTGCCAATTAATGCTTTACCTCCCAATACTTCACGCCATTTCAATTTCCGCATTAATGGAATCCTGTCTAAAAAGAAACCATCAAAATGATGTGATAAGGTAACCGAAGCATATTCATCACTCACAAATTCATAATAATTCATGCTGTTGTATGCATAGATGTCATAAATATAAGTTTCATTTCCACCATGTATGGTCATTAATGGGTAAGGTAACTTTCCCCAGGTTTTGCCGTATTCCAATACATAATCAAAATATCCAATAGGATTAACATGGATCCGATCTTCAAGATTAACAGTTAGTTTTTGATAATTATAATCACTGAAGAATAAGTCTTTTATGCCTAAAGTGTATTGTGCCTGAAGAATAGGATATTTTGTACCTAAACTGGCTCTGCTAAATGTTCCGTTAACGAATTTTTCATCAAAAGCAAATCGTGTCATTAAACGAATTTCAGATGTTGTGATATTCTCTTTAAATGCAATAGTATTGGGTGTTTTCAGGTATTCGTAATGAAAATCAGCTAGGGGCATCATTTGCCTGTTATAAAAACTTAACTTAGAACTAAAACCCGTAAACCAGTCATGTTCAATATAAGCATTTACCTGCTGTACTTTAGTCAGATTACGTAATGGGGCTATTCTGAAGAGAGAGGCGAGAATATTATCAGTAGTAAATCCATTTTGACTCTGACCTAAAATTTCATTATCATTTTTGTAATACATTCCAACCAGGGTGCGTGGTTTTTTTTCTAAGAAACAACGCATTCCAAGACTGTATTTTAATTTTTCGTCACGAGTGCCAAAAGCAACATAGCCACTTAACTCATACCATTTGCTGAATTTATCACTGGTACGTCCACCAAAACGAAATCGCTGTCCTTCAATTTCATTAAAACTATAAATATTAAAATAGGGACCATACTCAAAATTACCTCTGATTTTATAACCGGTTACAAATAGTTGGATTATATCCACCCATGTTCGGTATATAGGCAATGATTGCAGGGTATCCACCATGTGATAAATTTCTTTTTCATTTTTTGATAATGAATCGTGACGATTTTTTTTCCAGAAATCATTCGATTTGGCAAAGGCATCGTCCTTCACTTTTAAGTTATCAGTAAGAGAATAAAAAGAATCTTCTTTAGGTTTATTGATGACAAATTTAGAGTAAGATGCAGTTTTCCGGCCATAGATACCCAGCAGACTTTTTTTCTTACGGTCAATCGGAAAAGGGTTAAAATCAATTATTAACCGTTCTTTTTCCATCATCCAGGCACTATCTACCTGAGTGTAAGTTTGAACAACAGCGGTAGAATTTATAAAATTAATATTGGCATCTCCGGCAATGCTCATCTCTATTTGCTTAATGCCAAAGGAGGTATCCGCTGCCCATAGATTTCCAGTAAATGCTAATTCTTGTTTATGTTTTGGCTTGAATTGCAGTTGATAACATTTATGTCCGCCAATTACCATACTATCTATCAGATAGAATTTGTAATAAAGTAATGCATTATCAGAAATGGGGCTGATGAAATTTTTTCCGAAAACTAAAATAGCGTTATCATAAATATTTACTTTCTGATACATATCACCCATAAATTGTGAGACACTTGCATCTTGAAGACCGGCAACTTTACTGGCTTTAATCGTTTCGTTAGTTGTTTTTGGATTTCTGCGGTAATAAATATCGGAGAGTGACTCAGTCATAAAAACCGGCAAATAAGGTTTTTCTTTCGCATTGCTGCTATCAATATTATCAAAAATGAAAGAAAAAGGCTGAAGCAATTTTTTATTTTTTAGCTCATCGGGAATGTTATTCAAATCAAATTCAACTTTGTTATATAATTCATACTCATAAGCAGTTAATTTCTCGCTGTTGTTTTGATCTTTATGAGCAATAATTTTTCGCAATATCCTGTGTGCAGGATTTTCGCCCGGGCGGATTTCTATTGTTGCCAGCTCTACACCTTGAGTAAGACCAATGTTTATTTCCTGAGTATTTCCATATTTTATAACCCTTGCAACACGATTGTACCCAACATAAGAAATTATTATGGAATCACATTTTTCAGTGGCGGAAACCGTATAATTACCTTCAAAATCACTCGCAGCACCTGATTGGGTGCCTCTTAATAATACATTTACAAAAGGCAAAGGTTCACGGGTAACAGCATCAACTATTTTGCCGCTCACTTTGGTGCTTTGGGCAAAACCATCTTGCGCTGCATCAAGCATAAGTATTGTAAATACGAATGTAAATTTCAATAAATAATATTTTATGTTATTAGTCAATGTTGTTTTATTATAACGCCCTTTGACAAACTCAGGGTAACATAATGAATTTATGGAATTGTGTTTGTTAAATTGCTTAAGCAAAATTGCCAAATTGTTTTAATTGTCTGCTTCCCGTTTAATTTTCTGTTTAATTACATAGCGTGAAACAAAAATACTTGCTTCATACAAAAAATACAAGGGGAAAGCTACCAGCATTTGTGAAGTAACATCCGGTGAAGGAGTAATAATGGCAGCGGCTATCAATATTACCACGATTGCATGTTTGCGGTATTTACGCATAAACTGAGGTGATATTAAACCAAATTTAGTTAAAAAGTAAACAATAACAGGTAACTCAAACACAATACCGGAAGCAAGTGTAAGTGTTGTAATGGTTGATATGTATGAATCCATGGTAAAGTTATTTTCTACCATTTTGCTTACCTGATAAGTACCTAAAAAGTTAACTGATAAAGGAACAATAACATAATAGCTAAAAAGCACTCCGGTTAAAAATAGAAAAGTAGACGAAATAATAAATCCGGTGGATGCCTTTTTTTCCACATCCCTTAGGGCAGGTTTAATAAAACGCCATATCTCCCATAATAAATAAGGAGCCCCAATAATTAATCCACCTAAAAAAGCAATCCACATTTGGGATGTAAACTGGTCGGACAAACCAAGACTTTGAAGCTTAAATGTATAATGCCCAAAACACAATTGATCTCCCATATTAAGCAGGTGGGACAGCTTACAAAATGCACGATAGGTAACAAAATCGCCTTTAAGCGGACCAAAAATTACTGTATCAAATAAAAATTCAGGATAACAAAATAATGCAATGGATAATATTAATACAACAATTACCGAACGAATAATATGTCCACGCAAAGCTTCAATATGTCCCCAAAAAGACATTTCGCCTGCCGCATTTTTTGATTTATTTAATAGTCCGAATAGTGCCATTATTTGGGTGGTAAAGTTAATAGAATTTACTTCATTTAACGAGGATGAATTCTCGAACTAAAAAATTACTTACTTTTGAAACGTATGAAACAAAATTTAAGTCGATATTTTTTCTTTATTACTATCGCGATAGTTGTTGTAATGCTATTGTCATTACATTTTGGATGGTTAAACATGTTTTTTTATGGCGCTGAGTTGAGCCCCAATGTTCAGGGAATTGACTATTTTGCTGTACCAAAATCTTTTTTAAATCTATTGGAAGGAAGAAGTGTATTTGATTCCTGGGGAGGTGCTTCTTATGGACCGCATTCCACCTGGTACCTTGCACATCCTGCATTTAGTCTGTTTGTAGCTTCCTGGTTTTCTTTTTTTGCCCCCTGGACCAGTTACTGGCTGTTCGTTTTTTTTTCAATAGCAATAATGGGGTACTGCGGATACTTAATTTCAAAAACAACAAACAATGCTTTTAAAAAGCAACTTTCTTATTTGCTGTTAGTATGTACATTTCCAACCTATTGGATGCTATTTGTAGGTAACATGCATGCTCCTTTAGTATTAGCCCTTACTTTAATTTTAATTTCTATTCTTGAATTAACCTATTCTGAAAATGAGAAGGATATAAAATCAGCTAATAAAAAATTGCTGCTCGGTTTACTCATTTCATTTTTCAGCAAACCCATTGTATTGTTAATGCTTCCGCTATTGCTTTTAACAAAAGAAACCCGCAAAACAACAATAAAAAGTCTTATTATTTATTTTGTTGTCTCTCTGCTTTTTATTATAGTACCACAATTAAACCCACAGGGAATAGGCTTAAGTAAACTTATAAATGTCGCTTTCGACTTTGATTTTATAAAGGAAAATATGAACATTTATAAAAATCATTTTGTGTTGAATGAATATATGAAGGATAATAGTATTCACTGGTTAAACCTTATTGCGCAATCAGATTATAAATTCATGCACATTGATGTTTTTTCGTTGCCTGTTTTTATTGATACTATTATGGGCAGAGCAACAGCCTCAGGCATTTATAAAATACCAATCTATCTTAGTTTGTTTTTATCAGTTGGGGTTGCATTTATTGAAGATAAAAAAATCCGTTTGGAAAGCACATTATTGTTAGTGATGGCTATCTCACTATCCTTCTTTTTAAGTTATAATACAATATGGGAATACCAATTTGCTTCGGTATTGCCTGTCCTTGCTTTGTTACCTATATTAAAAGAAAAAGAAGTTTTTTATAAAAAAATTATTCCGGTATTGTTTTTTGTAGGATTAATTGTGTGTTTGCCAAGTTTATATTTTTTATTTCGTGGAGGAGATTTTGGCGGTAATGCTTTAACATACATTCGTATGGACAGAATAATACCAGTGCTTATCTTATTTATTATAATGATTTTACAGGTAATTGTGATTGTAAAGAAACATGCACATTTTAAAAGAGGTAAACGTTTAAATAAAATTTCAATCCCGGAAAATTTTACGGAGAAATTGTTTTTTGATTGAAGAATAGAGTTTATATAAGTTAAGGCTGATTCCAAACTCTCCCTCTCCTTTTTCAAGGAGAGGGACGGGAGAGGTTAAAAAAATAGAATTGTTTCTTAACTTCTATAAACTCTAATTTTAATCCATCAAATGGATACAAATAGAATTTTTCTATAGCATACAAATTTACATTTCAACATTAAAATTTCGTTCAAAAAAATATTCCATGAAAATTTTAATTACCGGACATACCGGTTTTATTGGAAAACATTTGATTGTTCAATTACAGGAGGAAGGGCATTCTATCGTCGCAGTGGTAAGGCAGGGATCTGACGTTTCATTTTTAACAAAAAACAATATATCTTTTTGTTATTACCAGAGAGAATACGGAGAGTTGTTTGATTTTGTGAATAAGGAGCAGCCTGATGGCATTATTCATTTGGCTTCTTTAGTTTTAGTGCACCACAGCAGTGAACAGATTAATGATTTAGTTAATTCAAATATTCTGTTCCCTCTTCATCTTATGGAGGCGGCAGTAAATTCAAAAGTGAAATGGTTTTTAAACGCAGGTACTTTTTGGCAACATTACCATGATCGGGATTATTCTCCGGTAAATCTCTATGCGGCTACAAAGCAATCATTTGAGGATCTTGCAAGGTATTATTTCGAAACAACAACTATAAATTTTGTTACCTTTAAACTTTTCGACACATTTGGACCTAATGATACACGACCAAAAATATTTAATCTTTGGAGGGAGTGTGCGTTATCCGGTAATTTGCTTGAAATGTCGGGTGGAGAGCAAATTATTGACATTTCTTATATAGACAATATAACAGAAGGAATCAGAGTGTTAATGAATTTAATTTCTAAAGATAGAGAGAAAAAATACTGTGGGAAAACGTATGCAATGAGGGCTGAAAAAAGATTTTCGCTCAAAGAACTTGCAAAGTTGTTTGAACAGGAAACAGGATACAAGCTAAACATTGCCTGGGGGAAAAAGGAATACCGACCAAGAGAAGTTATGATTCCCTGGCAAAAGGGAGAGGAAATTCCTGGTTGGAAACCTAAGATTACTTTACAAGAAGGAATCCGGCTTTTTTTGAAAAATATAAAAATTAGTGATAAATAGTGGCGTTTATATAAGTTAAGGCTGATTCCAAACTCTCCTTCTCCTTTTTCAAGGAGAGGGACGGGAGATGTTAAAAAAATAGAATTGTTTCTTAACGTATACAAACTATAGTGTAAATAAATAAGTTTGAAGAAAATCCTAAATTCTATATTTGGATTTACTACTTGCATAGATTTTAATACAAGAACAGTATGACTCAAATGGTTTCTTTTGTGGTGCCATCTTTTAATGAAGAGTTAAATATTAATGAGGTGTATGATGCATTAACAAAAATTATCGCACAAACACCTTATAAATATGAATTGATTTATGTTGACAATGGCAGTATCGATAAGTCTTTCGAGATTTATAAGGAGCTGGTGGCAAAAGATGAACATGTGAAGATAATCCGGTTTTCCAGAAATTTTGGTTATCAAATGGCATTAAAGGGGGGAATGGATTATGCTACCGGCGATTGTGTTGTCTGTATAGATGGGGATTTACAGGATCCTCCCGAATTGATATTGGAGTTTTTAAGGAAATGGGAATTAGGATTTGATGTCGTTTATGGCATCCGTAGTAAAAGAAAAGGATCGATAATTAAGGCATTTACCTATAAACTTTATTACAAAATTGCCAATAAACTAAGTGACATCAGTTTACCTCAGGATGCAAGCGAATTTGCTTTAATTGATCGCAAAGTCGTCACTATCTTAAAAAGCCTTCCGGAAATGAATGTTTATCTGAGAGGTTTAAGATTTTGGTGTGGCTTCAAACAGATAGGTGTTGAATACACAAGGAACGACAGAGCAAGAGGGGAAAGTAAATTTAATTTTGCCAAAAATTTTGAATTAGCGATTGATGGCATTACAGGTTTTTCAAACAGACCTCTTAAGATGTTGCTTTATATGGGATTGGTTTGTATTATCATTAGTTTATTACTTATGATATATACTATTGTAATACGTTTGTTTTATTTGAATATTTCTTCTCCCGGTTGGGCTTCAATATTAATTGCTGTTGTGTTTTTTGGAGGTGTTCAATTGTTTTCATTAGGCATTATTGGTCAGTATATCGGGCGAATTTTTACCGAAGTAAAACAAAGACCAAAATATATTATAAGCGAAATAATTAAAAGAGAAAAAGAGTAATTTTAAAATTCGCTAATTTGAAAATGTATTAGTGTTTTGTTAATTATAAAAAGACGCGATGTCTTGGTTTGTCGAGACATCTTAAATTTTTCAAAAAATGAAAGTAGTAATTTTAGCGGGAGGTCTTGGTTCCCGGTTATCTGAAGAAACCGACATTCGCCCAAAGCCAATGGTAGAAATTGGAGGGAAACCAATTCTGTGGCATATAATGAAAATGTATTCTCATTATGGTTATAATGAATTTATAATTTGTTTGGGCTACAAAGGACATGTAATAAAGGAATATTTTGCTAATTTTTTTGTGAATAATTCAGATGTAACGTATGACTTAAACAATAATAGTATAGAAGTACATAACACAAATTCAGAAAACTGGAAAGTTACTTTAATTGAAACAGGAAAAGATACCATGACAGGTGGAAGAATAAAACAAATTGAGCCATACATAAATAATGAGCCCTTTATGCTTACTTACGGTGATGGCGTGAGCAATGTAAAAATAGATCAGTTGATTGAATTTCATAAAAAACATAAAAAATTTGTAACAGTTACCGCTGTGCAACCTGAGGGTAGATTCGGTGTTTTGGACATCAGGGAGAGAAATGAAGTACATTCTTTTTTAGAAAAACCAAAAGGAGAAGAAGGCTGGATAAATGGAGGTTTCTTTGTTTGCCAACCGGAAATTTTTAACTATATAAAAGATAATACTACTTTTTGGGAAAGAGAGCCCTTGGAAAATCTTGCTAAAGAAAACCAGCTTGTCGCCTATAAACATTATGGGTTCTGGAAACCAATGGATAAATTAAAAGATAAACAAGTTTTAAACGAATATTGGGAGAAGGGTATTGCGGAATGGAAGACTTGGTAAATACCTCTTCCCTTAATCCCTTCTCCTCAAGAAATATGGTAGCAGGAGGGGCAGGAAAATTTAAAATGGTTAAATTATTTCAATGTTAGATCTGTTTTCAGGAATATATAAAAACAAAAAAATATTAGTTACAGGGGATACTGGCTTCAAAGGATCCTGGCTTTGTATCTGGCTTAAGGAACTAGGTGCAGATGTTTATGGTTATGCCTTGCCTCCGCTGACTACTCAGGATAATTTTGTAACAACGGGTTTGAAAAATAAAATTCATCATCTTGATGGCGATATCAGGGAGAACGAAAAATTACAAAATTATTTTTATGAAATGCAACCGGATATAGCCTTTCACTTGGCTGCACAGCCATTGGTTATAGAATCTTATAATAATCCTCATTATAATTTTGAGACGAATATAATGGGAACCGTTAATTTTTTTGAAGCGCTAAGAAAATGCGTTTCAGTAAAAGCCGCTATCAATGTAACTACTGATAAATGTTATCAAAATAAAGAAACGGTTAGAGGGTACTGCGAAAATGACGCTATGGGCGGAGATGATCCTTACAGCGCCTCTAAAGGTTGTTCTGAATTAATTACCAATTCATATTTGAAATCATTTTTCAGTAAAGAAAACACTACAAATATAGCTTCGGCAAGAGCAGGGAATGTGCTTGGTGGTGGTGATTGGGCTGACAATAGAATTATTCCTGATATAATAAAAGCCTACCAATCCAATCAAGTGTCAATCATCCGAAATCCAAATTCTGTCAGACCCTGGCAATTTGTTTTAGAGCCTTTATATGGTTATTTGAAATTGGGCGAAAAATTATTTACTGAAGGGAAAGCGTTTTCGGGGGGCTGGAATTTTGGACCGGCGGCTACTGAAAAGCATAGTGTAAATGATGTTGTTGCCGAAGTGAAAAAACGAATGCCAACCATAAAATTTGATGTCCCTGATACTTCTGAAAAATTACATGAAGCTGGTTTATTAATATTAGATATTACAAAAGCGACAAATTACCTGGGATGGAAGCCGAAATTAAATTTTGAACAAACCATACAATTTACTATTGATGGGTATTTGCAGGAGTTGGATAAAAAAAATAATGGCTCGACTTCGCTTACCACAAGTATTTATAACTGCCGGTTAGAACAAATAAAAAAATATTGTAATTTATAGAATGTCGAAACTTTTAGATATTAAAACCCAAATACATTCTTTAATCAAAGAATATTACCTGGAAGCTTTTAAAGTAAAACCTTTTGTGTCAGGAGAATCTTTTGTGCCTGTAAGCGGAAAGGTATTTGACCATACAGAACTTACTTATATCGCCGATTCCGCTTTAGACGGCTGGTTTACCACCGGAAAATTTAACGCTGAGTTTGAAAAAAAATTAGCGAAATTTATAAATGTAAAGTCCGTATTGACAGTTAATAGTGGATCTTCCGCTAACCTGATTGCGTTCGCGGCGCTTACTGCAAAGGAGCTTGGTAATAAATCAATAAAGCCCGGTGATGAAGTGATAACTGTCGCGGCATCGTTTCCAACAACCATCAATCCTATATTGCAATATGGCGCAATACCTGTATTCCTGGATGTTGATATTCCCTCTTACCAAATAGATGTCACAAAATTAGAGGAAGCTTTAAGTCCAAAAACGAAAGCGGTAATGCTTGCGCACACTTTAGGAAATACATTTAATTTAGAGACGATTTCCGCATTTTGCAAAAAAAATAATTTATGGTTAATTGAAGATTGTTGCGATGCTTTAGGCGCGAAATATAATGGTAAGCATGTCGGCACTTTTGGTGATATTGGCACACTCAGTTTTTATCCAGCACATCATATTACCATGGGGGAGGGCGGTGCGGTATTTACTTCTAACCCTAAGTTAAAAATTATTATGGAATCTTTTCGGGACTGGGGGCGTGATTGCTGGTGTGAACCGGGTAAGGACAATACCTGTGGTAAGCGTTTTGAATGGCAGTCAGGTAATTTGCCAATGGGGTACGATCATAAATATATTTATTCACATCAGGGTTTTAATTTAAAGATTACGGATATGCAAGCTGCTCTTGGTTTAGCGCAGTTGCAAAAATTGGAGAGCTTTATTGAAATCAGGAAAAACAATTTCGATTTATTAACTAAAGGACTTTCCAAACATAGTAATAAGCTTATTCTTCCTCAACCAACAGCTAATTCGGAGCCATCCTGGTTTGGTTTTTTAATAACTGTAAAAGAAAATGCAGGCATCAGCAGAAACGAATTGCTTCAAAAATTAAACGATAAAAAGATTGCAACCCGCTTGTTATTTGCCGGCGATATTAGAAAACAACCTTATTTTAAGAATTATACTTACCGTGTAGTGGGTAATTTGAAAAACACAGAGATAATTGTAAATCACACTTTTTGGATTGGTGTAACACCTATGATTACAAATGATATGATAAATTACATTTGTAAATGCTTTGATGAAATATTGGGCTGATTTACTAGTTGTAGAATATTTTTTCTCAAATTTATTTATTTAATAATATAGAATAATTGAGTATACTACCAGTGAATAAGGGCTATTGGCTGCAATTCAGTAAAATTGAAACAATTCTGCTTGGCATTTTGCTATATGGTATCGTATTAGTATATACCTATCAGTATTTTAAAATAGCCAACAAATATGAAGCCCGGACTACTGATGAGTTCTTTTACTATGTTGAAGCAAAGGACATTGCTGCTCACAACATTTATCAGACACCGGCCAGTCTGGATGGTAATACCTCCTATATTGGCGATTTTGGTTTTCATGGCGGAAGTTATGCTATAAAAGATGGTTTGTTAGCTAAACTTTTTTTTCATGCCGAAGATCCTCCATTGGTATTCATCAATTTCCTTTTTTTTCTTGCCACTTTAACAATCATCCTCCAATTCAAATCTTTTGCTTTAAATATAAGGGTAAAAGTTGCTTTGGTTGTAGCTACACATTATGTTTTGTATTCCTGCACCCTTTCTTATATGCAGGAAACCATTCAGTATTTTTTTGCGGTGTTGGCATTAAGAGCTTTGTATTTGATTTATACTCAGGAGAATCCTTCTAAAAGTAACTATCTGTTTTATTATTTGATAATTATTATGTTCGCTATTACTTTCCGTTATGGTTGGTTTATGTGGGGGCTTGGATTATTGCCATTGGCTACTAATTTTAAAAGTTTTATTAAATGGACTATAGTCGCAATGGGTCTTTTAGCTTTCGGGATATTTATCAGCCGATACATTGCAGCACCTTACCCTTATGACGAAATGGTCGCGGATAATCTTATCAGGTCAGAAAAATTTTCATTGTTGAGTTCGCTAAATACTATTTTTCGGAAATTTTCTGAGAACCTGCAATTGTTTTTAACTCCAGCCGAAAGTCTTGCAACCACCTGCATGCGATACTCTTTGCTTACCTTGTTGATAATCAATTCCTGGTATACCTATTTCAGGCGTAATAAATTTACGCTTGCATGCACATTTATCGGTTGGACTTATTTTTTTGCTGCCTTAGCTTTTTATCACGCATTTTGGGGGTATGACGAACGGGCATTGGCTGTCCTAAATCCTTTGTTGGCATTTTCATTAATAGGAAAAAACAATTCGTTTGTTTTTTATCCGGTAATAGCCATTCAATTATTTCTTTTCCCTGGTGTAGTAGAAGTAACGAAAGCTCTTAATGCCAGCTCCATTGCTGTTAATGCCCCATCATCTGAACGAAGTTCAAGAGAAGCTACCTATTCTAAAATTAAAGATCTGATTACAGATGATCACAACGTTGTGATTGCTCTGCCTATCGAATTCATTTTACACGCTCATCCAAATTACTTTATAGATTTCCCTCTGGTAAGTGGCAAAGGATATCCTATTCATTATCGGTTTTATAGGGAAGGGAAAGACTTAAGGGAAACTCATCCGGCTAACTATATTTTTGAAGACCAAAATAGTCCCCATGAGGATAAAGAATTGATATATGCTGACAGGTGGATGTATTTATACCGAAATTTTAATGCAACTGAAAAACGCAGATGAAAATAAAAGCACAACATATTACTATTTTTAATAGTGTTCTACTATTGATTTTACTTTGCGTTTTTATTTGGCAATTGTATACTACATACATAAAATATGAAGAGAAGTTTGGAAGTCCTGTAAGGATAACTAAACAAGACTATGGGAATGATTATATTACTCTATACGGAAATCGGTTTGAAGAAATAAAAAAAATATTCTCCCATCCGGCACACCTAAGTTATGTTGGGGAGGCAAATGAGGATTTTGCCGCTGGCGCTTTGAATTATGTTCTTACCCAATATTATTTAGCGCCTAATTTAATCTTAAAAGATAAAGTTGTTCGAGATACTATTATTTATAATCTTTACAATTCCCTTAAGATTGATCCTGCTAGCAATTATTATTTAAATAATGGCTGGCATATTGTAAAAGATTTTAATAATGGCTTAATTGTACTTTCTAAATGATGTTTTTGTTTTCAATAGGTATCTCTTTTTTACTTGGTATTTTATCTTGTCATCTCTTTTTTAAGGAAAAAAAGGAGATCACTTTCCATTTTCTTATTAATCTCTCTTTACCTCTGGGAATAGGTATTTCATCTGTTATTTTTATTTTTTTTAATTTGCTTGGATTTAATTTTTTCTCCATTGTTTTGATTGAAATTGCCTTGATTATTTTTCTCGTTTTTAAAGTCAAAAATTCAAAAGGAATAATGAATCCCCGGGAAGGATTTAGCTTAAATAAATTATTTCAAAATCCAATTTTATTATTATTTACTGCGCTTTATTTTTATGCCTGGCTGATGGATGTTGGCATATTCTACTTTGATAGCATTAAGCAACCACATGGTTTATGGGATGCATTTAATTATTGGAATTTAAAGGCTAAATTCATAAGTCGTGCTCCATCAGATTGGGCATTCTTATTTCATCAAATGATTTCGGATGATTTTCATCCGGATTACCCATTATTACAAACAGGTTATATAGCGCATTGTTGGTTATATATTAAAAATGAAAGTGTATGGGTACCAATAATTTTTTGCTTCATTTTTACTTTTTGTACCATTGGTCTTTTGGCAGCTTCGGTTAGCATTTTTACCAATAAGATTAAAGGACTGATTGCGGGCTTAATTCTTTTAGCTACTCCTTTTTATATGACCATGGGCGACTCGCAATATGCTGATAATACGGTGGGGTTTTTCTATCTTGCAACAATTGTATTATTAACTTTTGCACGGAGAGGCACCACTGTAAAACCACAATTATTAATTGCCGCAGGCATCACAGCCGGTTTATCCGCTTGGAGTAAAAATGAAGGCTTACTTTTTATTGTTTGTTTGTTTTGCTCACAGTTAACACTTCTTTTTTTTAAAAATTACCGCGAACTATTTGTTGAGTTAAAATATTTATTTTTTGGCATGCTTCCGATTTTAATTCTTATTGTATATTATAAAATCAGCATTGCTCCACCTAACGATATTGTAAATGCGCAAGGAGCTCAAACATTTGTTAAACTTGCTGATTACTCGCGTTACTCAACTGTATTCAAATGGTATGGCGAACAATTGGGTACATTTGGAAAATGGGTATTAAATCCCTGGTGGCTATTTCTTTTTGGAATAGTATATAATGGTATCAGCCTGAAGGAAAATAAAAATAGTTTGATTTCTGGTTTTACGATAATTATACTCATGGTAACAGGCTTTTTCTTTATTTATATAATCACACCATTAGATTTGGTATTCCATCTTTCTACCTCTATACACAGATTGTTCTTTCAGTTATTTCCAACTTTTATTTTCATATATTTTTTAGCAATCAAAAATAACACCGCTTTTTTTAAACCTAAAATAGTTGCTTAGCGCCTGCCTGACTGCCTGCCAGTATGGTTTAATTTACTCATAAATATTTTGCTTTTATATTAGAGTTTATATAAGTTAAGGCTGGTTCCAAACTCTCCCTCTCCTTTTTTAAGGAGAGGGATGGGGAGAGGTTAAAAAATAGAATTGTTTCTTAACTTATATAAACTATATTGACAAATGTGGGGTACAACAAATGTAGTGACTGAAGTTAATTTTATTAAATTTGTATAGCAAGGTTTTTTTATGAATCAGACAGGATCAAAAGGGTCAAGAATACTTGAGTTAGATGCGTTAAGAGGGATAGCTTCGCTTGCTGTTGTGTTTTTTCATCTTACCATGTGGCGCCCACAGGCAAAACTTGGTTTTGGTCTCGGTATTACCGGAGTGGATCTGTTTTTTCTAATCAGCGGCTTCGTTATCTATATGTCCATAGAGAACAATGTTACCTGGAAAAAATTTGCCATAAGTCGAATTTCAAGACTTTATCCTACCTATTGGGCATGTGTCACATTTACTTTTTTGGTAATGCTGGCAAGTAATGCGTACAATCACTTTTTTGATTGGACACTAATTTATAATTATTTTTTCAATTTGTATATGATACAATATTATTTGAATGTGCCTGATTTGGATGCGCCTTATTGGACCTTGGCTATTGAAATGCTCTTCTATGTTTTTATGTTAGTGGTTTTGATGACGAAACAGTTAAAAAGGTTGGAAATAATTGGGGGCATTGGTCTATTGCTTGTGGCTATTTATTCCTTTTTCTTGAAAGATAATTTTTCCATTTTGTTTGATTCTTTAGCTCGTTTTTTTCCTTTGATCAAACATTTCCCTTTGTTTTTTGCTGGAATTTTATTTTATAAACTAAAAAACAAATCCTCTGGACGACCCAGATATGTTTTATTCTTTGGTGTCTTGGTTTGCTTTTGTCTACAAGTGTCTCTGTATAATAAGGGCGCAATTAACAATCTGTTTGTTTCATTTCAGGAGTATTTTTTTATGCTTGGAATTTATTTCTCTGTTTTTTTTCTTTTTGTAAATAACATGTTGAATTTTATAGTATCTCGTGTAACGTTATTTTTAGGTTCTGTTTCCTATGCTTTATATCTGATACACCAATACCTAAGCTTAAGTATTATTATGCCGTTTTTAACTGAAGATTGTGCCTGGTCTTTTTGGCCATCCGCTCTATCAAACGCTCTTATAGTAATTACCTTGGCAAGTATAGTTACTTTTGGTATCGAAAAACCGGCGGGCAAAAAGATGAAAGCCTGGTTAACAAAAAAATTATAAATCATCGCCGTAAAGAAATACCGGATCTGGCTTGGTCTGTTTTATAAAAGTTCTTGAAATATTTTGCGATAATTGGTCTGTAAATTATATTATTTTTGCAATATAATTCCTTTTTTTATAATGTCCTTAGCAGTTTTGAAAAATATTTAAAATGAAGTTAGGGTTCAAATTATTAAACAGAAAAGAAATGGTTTGCGTTCATATACGTACAACTTAAAATAAGTTTATTTTTATTAAATTTTTTAATTCAGATTATGATTAACGTGAAAGCGATGCTAAGTCATCGGTGGTTTTTTCCCCTTTTGATATTTTACTATGGGATACTTTACTTTCTATTTGGTGAAACCTACCCTTTTAATGGGGGGCTTAGCACGGATGGGTATACATATTCAAGTTTTATTCCGGACTTTACACAAAGCTATTTTTTTAACTCCTTTTATGTTCACCGGATATTGCCATCACTAATCGTTAGCGCTTTTTTTAAGCTTTTATCGATCATTCCATCATCGCAAAATATTTATACTGCATTTCAGATTTTAAATTTAGCAAGTACTGTTTTAGCGTGTTATTTTTTAAAGCAGATTCTTCTCTTGTTTAAAATATCCTTAAAAAATCAAGTACTTGCTTTTGTATTGTTTTTATTAAATTTCGGAGTGATTAAATACCCTTTTTACTTGCCGGTAATGACGGATACATTGGCTTTAATGCTCAGTACAGCTTTGTTATATTTTTATTTTAAGAATAATCTGATTGGAATGGTTATTAGTACTCTGTTGCTTGCATTCACGTGGCCTATGGCTTATTATCAGGGTCTATTATTAATTGCATTGCCGATATGTATTTTACCATTTACCGCAACGCTAAAATGGCAAAAATACGTTATCTATGGAGTCTCAGTTTTATATATTTTTGTTATCAGCTGTTATTATGTATTTGTAGAAAAAAGAGACATGACGGTGGATTTTGTCATGAAAATCGACCGGAATTTACTACCTATAAGTATTTTGGGAATAGTTTTATTTTATTTTTTCTTCGCGAAAATTATTCTTAACAAAACACTTTTTGATGTATCCTTATTCATTAAAAAAATAAATTATCAAAGGATATTGATTTCTTTAATAGTCTTTTCCTCTGTTTCTATTATCATATATTTTCTACATCCCAGTACAGAAACTGTATATACTTTTCAACTGGTTTTTAGAGGACCTCCCTTATATTCATTGATTAGGCCACTTATTACAATTGTTTCACATGTTAGTTATTTTGGCATACTTATTTGTTTGTTATTGCTGTTTTGGAAAAGTTTTTGTAAAACAGTTTCACAAATGGGTTGGGGTATTGTGGCTGCTGTTGGGTTAAATTTATTTTTATTTGGTATTTCACCGGAAAGCAGGCAACTAATAAATTTATTTCCCTGGCTGGTAGTATTTTTAATAGTAACGTTAAACAAATATTCGTTTTCAACTGGTTTTTATATTGTGGTTGGAGTATTGAGTTTTGTGGCATCAAAAGTATGGCTTCTGTTAAATATATATGAAGGCAATTTGAAAGGCAACTTTGACGAAAACGGTTGTATGGATTTCCCGGATCAAATATTATGGATGAATGTAGGACCCTGGATGAGTGAGCGAATGTATTTTGTTCAAGGTGCAGTGATGTTGATTTTTATAGGAATACTTTTTTTAATGCTGTATAAAATAGAAGTGAATGAGTTTAATAAATTAAAATTAGTTCGCAAGTACAAAATTTTAAAATAGGGTTGTCATTTTCAAAAAAACAATTCGATTTTTTGTATTTGAAAAAAATTGAGATAATTGCTTGCCTGATTTCTTTTATGCGAAAAATCATCTTCTTGGAGAAACAATGATTTCTAAATATAGGATAATTGCAATATTGGGATTGATTGAAATTATTTTGATACCCATTTCTCATAATAGGTACACTGTTTTTTATAAAAACTTTACGAATGCCGCACCCTTCATATAAATTTTTTAAAAAAATTGTAATGCCGCGCTTTTTAGAGATAATCAGAGGGTTGAAAAAATGGCTTTTTGTGCCACTCCTATGCATAATGGCTTGGCAGCAGTGGTCTACATTTTTGAGATACCAGGAAAAATTCTTAAACCCCATACATTTTATTAAAGAGAATTACGGAAATGATAATATTACCCAATACGGAAAACGTTTTGTAGAAGTAAAAAAAATGTTTAGTACTCCAACCCGTTTAAATTATGTTAGTGAAGCAAATGAGAGCTATGGATTTAGTGAGGGCGGTTTTGCTCTTGCCCAGTATTATTTAGCTCCAAATTTACTTTTTAGAAATAATACTGCTTATGATACTATACTTTACAACCTTTATAACACTATACATATTGATCCAACCACTAATTTCCACCTGAATAATGGTTGGCATGTAGTAAAAGATTTTAATAATGGCTTAATTATACTTGCTAAATGATGCTTATTATCTCCATATTAACATCTCTTTTACTTGGATTTTTATCTTGCCATTTATTTTTTAAAGGAGCTAAAATTATTAATTTCAGGTTTCTTGTTAATCTTTCTTTTCCAATAGGCATAGGTCTGTCATCTGTTATTTTTATATTTTTAAATTTGTTAGGGCTTCCTTCTTTATTGATCTTCCTGATTGAAATTGGATTGATAATTTTTCTACTCTTTAAAATAAAGAATGCCCCAAAAACAGTTTATCAATTTGAGCGGTTTAACTTTAATAAATTGATTCTGACTCCCATTTTATTTTTAGCGACTATAATCTATTTTTATTCATGGCTAATAGACGTTGGAATATATACATTTGATAGTATTCAAACCCCCCATGGTTTATGGGATGCATGGTCATGTTGGAATTTGAATGCAAAGTTCATCAGTAGTGCCCCACATAATTGGACCCATTTAATTCATCAAATGAATGCGGTAGACTTTGCCCCGGATCACCCATTGCTTCAAAAAGGTTTTATAGCCAGGTGCTGGTTACTTATGCAAAATGAAAGCGTATGGATTCCTATTATTTCTTCTTTTATTTTCACCTTTTGCACCATTGGTCTTTTAGCTACCTCCGTTAGTTTTTTTACTAATAAAACAGAAGGTCTTATTGCGGGTTTAATAATGCTTTGCACTCCGTTTTTTATGGTAATGGGGGACTCTCAGTATGCCGATAATACGGTTGGCTTTTTCTATCTGGCATCAATTGTATTATTGACTTTTGCTCGCAGTAAAACATCATTAAATCCGCGATTATTAATAGCTGCGGGGGTAACAGCCGGATTGGCGGCTTGGAGTAAAAGTGAGGGATTACTTTTTATTTTATGTTTATTTGCTTCTCAGCTAACTCGTCTGTTTTTTATAAACTATCGTAAACTTTTTGTGGAACTAAAATATTTATTTTTTGGGATGTTGCCTACTTTGTTGTTAGTCGCATATTTTAAAATAGTCATTGCTCCACCCAATCGAATTATTTCTCCGGAAGGAGGCTTGCCAATTACTAAACTCTTTGATTTATCACGATATGAAATTGTATTCAAATGGTTTTACGGACAACTTGGAATATTCGGACAGTGGGTGTTAAACCCATGGTGGTTATTTCTTCTGGGGATAATATTAAAATGGGGGATAAGTATTAAACAAAATAATTATGCTTTCATTTCTAATTTTACCTGGCTTTTACTAATGTTACTCGGTTTTTTCTTTATAGAAATTATCACTCCCAAAGAGTTATATTATTACCTCTCTACTTCTGTACACCGATTGTTCTTTCAACTATTCCCTACTTTTATATTTATTTATTTTCTTGCACTAAAAAAATCAGAAGCAAAAAATTAATCGCTATCTGGATGCCGCCTCTCCAGCGAAATATATTTTGAATAGTTTTGAATTCTTCAAAGTTTTATCAGGAAAAATATGCTGGACGAAAAGATGAGGTTGCGTAATCTTAGAAATGTTTTGCGCTGGCAGTTGACAAGATAGGGAATATTGCTACGATGCCAAGAAAGTTCTTCTCTCGTGTTAAAAGCAATGAAAAATGGGTAAAATAATAAGAGCACAAGTACTTTCTCAAAAAAATATCTGGAAAACGTTTACATACGAGGATGCTATACTATCATTTGGATAAACTGGTGGAGAATAGGAGGGAATGGGAGGGAATGGGAGGGAATGGTAAGGAAAATAAAGAGCAAAAAAAAAGGCTCTTACGAGCCCTTTCTTACTTTTTTTTAGCTACTTTTTTAGGAGCTGCTTTTTTTGCTACTTTTTTAGCTGCTTTTTTTGGAGCTGCTTTTTTAGCTGCTTTTTTTGGAGCTGCTTTTTTTGCTACTTTTTTTGCCATGGCTTTTTTTATTTAGTTAATAAATTATTATGACACGAAGTAAGAAAAATTATTAATACAAAAATCAAAATTAAACTTTATTTTATCAACACAATTATGTTGATAACAGCATAGGCATTTGTTTTATGGCGGTCATTTTAAAAAAATAATTTTCAAAAAAATATAAAATATCTTACCAAAATAATTTTAAACTTTTTAAATTGTCTTTGTGTAGCCTGTTTTTAAAGGAATTCAACAAGTTGTTTTTTTTACTGTAATTTATTTTATAAATTCCGAAAGACGATTGTGATTGTTTTTTTTATTTATGAAGCACTAAAAAAATAAATTTAAAAATGTAATATTTTTTATAAATGGTAATTTAATTTGGACTGGACTCAATTTTTAAATTAATTATTTCATCCTTTCAAGTAATGCCATATAAAATCCATCGGCATGATAAACTTCGGGTGAATAGCGCTTTTCACCAATCAAATTCCAATTATTACCTACTTGTTTTAAAAACCATTTTATTTGTTCTTCTCCTTCCGAAGGAAGTATGCTGCATGTTGCATACACCATCTTTCCCCCCACTTTAACTATATTAGGGAAGTTTGTAAGTACTTCACGTTGAATAATTTTTACCCGTTCAATTTCTTCTAAATTCAATTTCCATTTACTATCAGGATTTCTTCTAATAACACCTAACCCTGAACAGGGGACATCAAGCAACAATCTGTCGGCACTGTCTTTTAAGCGTTTTATAACTTTTGACGAATCAATAGTTCTTGTTTCAACAATCCGAACATCGGCACGAGAGGCGCGTTTTTTTAATTCCAGTAATTTATTTTCTTTTACGTCCAGCGCGATAATACGTCCTTTGTTTTTCATCAATGCGGCAAGATGCAATGTTTTTCCTCCTGCTCCTGCACACCCATCCACCACACGCATTCCGGGTTGAACATTTAAAAATTCAGAAACCATTTGTGAGGAAGCATCCTGCACTTCAAATAATCCTTTATGAAATGCTTCGGTACGAAACACATTCGTCCGGTATTTTAATTCTAGTGCATCAGGGGACCAACTGATAAGTGAAGTGTCTGTAATTTTCTCTTCTTCCAGAATTGTCTGTAATTCTTTCGGATTTGTTTTTAAAGAATTCGCACGTAATATTGTTGTTGGCTTTTGGTTTAGTGCACGTATTATTTTATCCCAGTCTTTCCCTAATTCTTTTTCCGCCAATACATCTAACCAATCAGGCACCGATTCACGAATTTTTCTAATCTTATGAAATTTTTCAAGCTGTGTTATTATTTTTTTTTCATTCAAGCCTTTAAAATAATTGCTCTCGGGTAATTCATATCCATCAAAAATAAGATAGGTACCGAAAACACTCCATAAATTTTTTTCGGAAAGTTTACCATCAACACCGGCAGTAGCAAACAATAATCGCCAATTGCGTATCATGTCATACGTTACATCCGCGACAAAGCTTCGTTCGCGTACATCCCATTTTTTGTGAGAACGCATTTCTTTTTCAATTGCCTTGTCGGCATACTCGTTTTTTTCAAAAATATTTTTTAACGCGGAAAAAATCGCTTTGATATGAAACGAATGGAATTTTAAATAAAATTGTTTTGTCATACCGCAAAAATACTATTTATTGTACAATGTTCTTTAGCTATAAATCCATTGTATCCATTATGATCGTTTCGAATGCTATTAATACAAGAAGCCATTACACCTTCTACAAATACTCAATAGGTTTTGCATGTGTTTACTTTGGGCTTGCCTAAGACGTTGGGAAAGTGTTTTGTAATGAAGCTTTTGTCCAATGATATATAGTACAAAACTGGTCAGGGATTGTTTATTATTTTATGCTCTTCATTTTATGCGCAAGCATATTAAAGAAATTGCCTAGAGGTTTAACTACCATCATTTTTAGCATCGGATTTAAATCGGATTCAAATACCAATTGTCCAGAGCAATTGTTTTCATCTTTTTTTGTAATAAGAATAAACAATTGAAAAGCAAAAGGCACTTTTCCATTAGAGCTAATGGTAATTTTTGTGGAAGGTATTTTTTCAATTATTTTCATTCCGATAGTTGCCATACCTTTAATAGTAAATGTGCACTCATCGCTTGTGGATGCCCAGTCGGTAACCTGTGAAGGCATCAGTTTTTCGAAGTTTTGGAAATTACTTAAATAGTTATAAATGTTTTCTGCGGAATTGTTAATTTCAGCTATTTCACTTTCAATTTTTGTTAAAGCCATAGTATCTACGAATTACGAATTTATACGAATTTACGAATCTGTGTTTTTTTAATTGACTACTGTAAAATTGTAGGATTATTTTTCCCCCTTTTATTCAATTGCCAATTGCTTGTTGCTTATTGTTCAATTGCCTGATTGCTTTCTATTTATTCCATTCAGCGGGATTTTCGCGCCACTCTTTTAATGATTTTAAATTTTTTTCAGAGATGTAATTTGATTTTAGCGCTTGTTTAATTAGTGTTTCATAATCACAAAGTGTAACTAATTTACACTTAGCTTTTTTGAAATTATCATTTGCCGTTTTAAATCCATAAGTAAATATGGCTGCCATGCCTTTAACTTCGCAACCAGCTTCACGTAAAGCTTCTACTGCTTTTAAACTGCTTCCTCCGGTTGAAATAAGATCTTCAATTACTACAACTGATTGACCTTTTTCTACTACCCCTTCAATCTTATTAGTTAATCCGTGTTTTTTTGCTTCGGAACGAATGTAAACAAAGGGTAAGCCTAATTCTTGTGCAACCAAAGCTCCCTGAGCAATTCCTCCCGTAGCAACACCTGCAATAACATTGGGCTTCCCAAATTTATCAATAATTACATTTACAAATTCCTGTCGGATATAGGTGCGTATCTTAGGAAAAGAAAGCGTGATGCGGTTATCACAATAAATTGGTGAATTCCATCCGGAAGCCCAAATAAAAGGTTTGTTAGGTTGTAATTTAATTGCTTTAATTTGCAGTAGGAATTCAGCAATTTTTAATGCGGATTCTTCATTCACTTTCATAACGCAAATATATCAAACTATTTAAACAATATACCATAATTAGAGTTTATATAGGTTAAGGCTGATTCCAAACTCTCCCTCTCCTTTTTCAAGGAGAGGGACGGGGAGAGGTTAAAAAAATAGAATTGTTTCTTAACTTAGGAAAGTTTTCAAAATAACCTGAACAAAACAAAAAATATCAATTTCACTTTTTTGCAAAAATAAACTTATGAAAATGTGCGCGAGGAATGAACAAACGCGATGACGTGATGCCTGTGGGTAGCAATCGTTTGTTCTTGAATTTTTGTTTCTTTTTTTTCAAGAAAAAAGAAAGACACACAGTTTCGTTTAAATTATTTTAAACTTTTTACTTATATAAACGCTATTAATAATAACAGAAATGATAAAAATATTTTCCCTTGACAAAATAATAGTTCTAATTGATAATCGAGCCATTTTCAAACCTAAAGAAAAGGCTATTTTAGTAGCTATTTATTCCGCTGATGAATTACTAGTAAAGTATCATAAATTAGTGAGCAATAAACAGCTGACTGAAATATATTTTTTCAACGAAAATCTTGAATTATTATTCAATTATTTTTCTGCCATGTTCCGTATCATCAACGCTGCGGGGGGGTTAGTGAAAAATAAAAAGGGAGAGCGTTTATTTATTTTCCGAAATGGTAAATGGGATTTACCGAAGGGTAAAATTGAAAAAAAAGAAGGTATCAAAACTGCCGCTATCCGCGAAGTAGAAGAAGAATGCGGCGTTACCGGGTTAACTATTGTTAGGGAATTAGCGCCGAACTACCATACTTACTTTATAAAAAAAGAAGCTATTTTAAAACGTACTTATTGGTTTGAAATGAATTGTGACGATACCTCGACATTGGTTCCTCAACTTGAAGAAGGCATTACTGATGTACAATGGATTGCGACAAAAAAATTGAAAAAAGTTTTGGACAATACGTTTGAATCAATAAAAGAAGTTTTGAAATATGAAAATGCTTCCTAACCGAAACCCCTCCATTACTTATTGCTTTTATCCCCTATGTCATGTCTTTTACCTTTTGTTTTAGTAAGGTCGTATAACACACGGTCAATATCTCCATCAGGACTTTCAGCAGGTGCTTGAACAAATTTTCCCTCAGGATTAATTAAAAAGTATGCTGGCAATGATTTTATTTCATAATTTTTTTTCAATTGTGTGCCGCTGTTATCATAAAGTAATAACCAATCGTATTTCGGATTTTTTATACAAAATTTTTTAAAATCGGAATTGTTTTTCTCTACCGAAATGCTTACAAATTCAACTCTTGCGCCATATTCTTTCTTTAAGGAGGGTATTACTTTCATCTGTTGCAAACAGGTGGTACACCCGGCATCAAAAAATAAAATATAAATATATTTTTTTGAACGCATTTCATCCAGACTATGTGTAAGTCCGGTTTTATCGGGTAATTCAAAATAGGGCGCCGGCGTGCCGGCATGTAATTTCGAAAATGAATTTAATATATTTTGGGCAATATGTTGATGTTCAGGAATTTTACTTTCTACAACTATTTGTTCAAGTATGGCAACAATGCTCCCCCTTTTAAAGGTTCCATCGTAATAACTTTCGTATAAGCCTTTTATTAAAACTAATTCACAAAGGGTATCATTTTGTAAAAATGGGACGGTTTTCAAAAACATCAATGTTCCGCTATAGCTGCCGCGATCATTGATTTGAAAAACAATATCAGATCCTTGTTTTGACATGGCAATGCTCTGAAGTTTTTGTTTATAAAAGGCATTGAAAAAATTAGTGTATTCCGGATGATTATATAAAATTGCTTTCCCATTTAGATAATTTGCAAATAATTTTTTTTCACTTACTTTTGTTTTTTCTTCAAGTGCCGCAATAGTATAGGTTAGATAGGCATCGAAAAAATCATTTTTGACGGAAGCATAAAAAGTATGCATCGCCAGTTTAAAGGAATCAATTTTTGCCTGTGGGCTGCGACTGACAAATGAACGATATTCAACAGATAAAAAATCATCAAACCGTTTATCATAATCCATAGTAAGTGCATTGATTTCAATTTTGCTTTTTAACTTTATGGATATTTTTATATCATGCTCTAAATTCGGATTTTGATAGGTTGTTGAGTCGGGAGGGTATAGCAATATTTCATAATTTGCCCCTGGTTCAATATACAAGGATGCAATGCTTTTGTCAATCTTTAAGGTAATATATTGAATTTCTTTACTGTTAAATTCTAATAAAAAATTACCAACTGAATCAATCGAAGAGAACGTAAGTTGTTTTTCGGTATTAGAGATATAATCGTTATGAACCCACACTCCAATCTCTTGATTTTCGTATGTTTTAGCTGCACCTCTAATAATCACATTTTGTCCATGACACAAAAAATGAAATAAAAAAGATAAAATAATTAATGCTAATTTATTCATAAAAATAGTTAATAATTTTAGTAGCTTTCCCTGACAGGGTTTCAAACCCTGTTAGGGTTGGGTGTTAAGGCTAAACAATAATGTAAAACACAGAAGGATTTGATTTTTATGGTACCTCCCCCTGATTGGGCTTGAAACCTTTTCAAGAGAATACAATTAAATTTTCAAATCAATGCCATTAGGAACAAAGGGACTTGCATTACCTCCATTTCGTATTATATCACGCACAATAGTGGAATTTATTGCGGAAAGTTCTGAAACAGGCAAAATAAATATGGTTTCAATTTCAGGTGCCATCACTTTATTGTTTTGAGCGATTGCTTTTTCAAATTCAAAATCGGCGGAAGTTCTTAAACCACGCAAAATAAAAGTTGCCTTCATTTTTTTACAGAAATCAATCGTCAATCCTGAATAAGTTTCTACCCGAACTTTAGGCTCATTTGCAAATACTTGTTTGATCCACTTTTCCCTTTGTTCCAATGTAAAATAATGTTTTTTGTCGCTGTTAACACCAATAGAAATAATTACTTCATCGAACAATGGTAATGCGCGAAGTAAAATATTTTCGTGCCCTTTTGTGATAGGGTCGAACGATCCTGGGAAAATAGCAATACGTTTATCCATGATAGTATGAATTGATTTTATGAATTGATTACGAATATACGAATATTTGAATTGAATTAAATACACTGTCAGCCCCCTGACAGGGTTTCAAACCCTGTTAGGGTTTTTGTCAAAGATTTTTTGATTTTTTGGTTAAATTTTTTTTTGATTTTTTTAATTTTTTTCTCTGACAAGAGTTTTTTAAACAACCGTTACTACTTTCTGCCCCTTACTTTTCATTACTCCAATAGGCTGCGCAAAATTTTCATACCCTTCATTAATCAATAATTGTTCAAATTCGTTTTTTGAATTCGGAGCAACGGCAATTAACAATCCGCCATTTGTTTGGGGATCGCATAAGGTAAATATTTGCTCTTCAGAAATATTCGCGACTTTATTTTCAAAACTTTTCCAGTTTTTTTGTGTATTACCCGGCATACACTTTTGTGAGATATAAAAATCCAATCCTTCAAAAAGCGGAATCTTTGAATAGGTAATTTCTGCTGACAAACAACTACCCTCCGCCATTTCAATTAAATGTCCAAGCAATGCAAAACCGGTAACATCGGTCATTGCGTGAATTCCTCTGAGGTGTGATACCTTTTCGCCCAGCTTATTTAATTGCATCATTTGTTTTGCCGCGATGCCTGTATGCTCTTCCTTGAGGAGTCCTCTTTTTCCAGCTGTTGAAAGGATTCCCACACCGATTTTTTTTGTGATATAAATCAAATCTCCTTCTTTAGCGGTATTGTTTTGTTTCAGGTTTTTTAAATCAACTAAACCGCTGACGGCTAATCCAAAAATAGGTTCAGGACTATCAATACTATGTCCACCGGCAAGCGGAATTCCGGCTTCTGCACAAATAATACGAGCCCCTTCAATTACCTGTTGGGCTAGCTCAACAGGTAGTTTGTTAATAGGCCAACCAAGTATGGCGATTGCCATCAGTGGTTTTCCGCCCATTGCATACACATCACTAATCGCATTAGCTGAAGCAATTTTTCCGAAATCCAAAGCGTCATCTACAATGGGCATAAAAAAATCGGTGGTGCTGATAAGCCCTTGTCCATTGCCAATATCATATACCGCGGCATCGTCTTTACTGCTATTTCCTACAATCAATTTATCGTTGGCCGGGGCAATAAAATTTGATTTTAAAATTTCATCCAATACTCCGGGAGCAATTTTACAACCACACCCCGCACCGTGACTGAATTGTGTTAATCTTATTTTTTCGTCTGTTGTCATATTTATTGTTAATTATTCTGTAATTGATTTGTTACAACTCACTACCAATTATCAATTATCCATTATTCATTAATTAGTATCTGCCTTTTAAAATTATTTCTTTAGCGATTTCATCAAGGTTCAAAGTATCGAAGTGGCAAGTGAAAACAGTTTCGGGTGCACGTTTATTCTTTCCGTAATCGTATGTTTTATCATAATATTTTAAACAAATTTCGAAAGCTGTTTTGGTGTCATTATTATCAATCGCTTCTAGCGCAATTTTTGTGTCTAATCCGCCAAGTCTTTTTGTAATACGTTTAATCGCTTCTTTTAAATCTTCCGAATCAAATTTACCATATTCTTCATTTAAGTATTCTAAACGAATATCAAATGGAATATCAAGAAAAAAAGAATTACAAGTTCTCATTTTTTCAAAAAACAATTTCGGAATTACTCTGCTTCCAATCATTCCGCTTTCATCCTCTAACCAAACGGATTTATTTTTGTCAGTTTTATAAAGTTGAAAAAACAATTCGTTCTCAAACATTTCCTGCGTTGGCTGAGGCTTTTCGCCCAATGCGCCAAAGGATGATCCTTTATGATGCGCCAGTTGTTCTAAATCTACTACTTGTTCTCCCAGATTGACGAATTCCTTCAATATCAATGTTTTCGCAGATCCTGTTCTTCCACCTAAAATTAAAATTTTTCGTTCTTCGTTAAAACTTTCCAATACTGCTCTTCTGAATGATTTATATCCACCACGCAGCAGATAAACTTTAAAACCATATAGTTCCAATAGCCACGCGACACTTGCGCTACGCATTCCTCCACGCCAGCAATGCACTAAAAAGCTGTTCCCTCGGTTTATTTTTTTTGCATTATCCGCAAGGGTCTTCATCTTGGGTCCAAAAAACGCTAAGCCCTTATTAACAGCTGATTCACGGTTTATCTGTTTATAGGCCGTACCTATTATTGCACGCTCTTCATCAGAAAATAATGGTAAGGAGTGAGCACAGGGAATATGTCCGTATTCAAATTCGCCCGGACTACGAACATCCAGTATCGGGTGCTGCTCTGATAATTCTAAAAATTCTTGTATGTTGATTACGGATGGCATAAACTATTTTACATCTTGCATCAACTTACGAATAAGGGGAGAAATAACAATCATTACAAGACCAGCAATAAGAGCATAAATTGCGAGTTGTTTATACCCATCGGTATAAGATTGCAATTTTACCATCAGTGTAGCATTTTCATCAGGACTCGACATTCCTGCACCCAATAACCCTGCGGCATATTGTCCGTAGGCGCTGGCTAAAAACCACATGCCCATCATCATCCCTGATAATCTTTTAGGTGATAGCTTCGTCATAATCGACAGGCCTATTGGCGAAAGGCAAAGCTCACCAAACGTGATAACTAAATAGCCTATAGTGAAAATATTTAATGATGTTTTTCCTTCTGCGTCTGCAAAAAAACGCGTGTAATAAAAAACATAAAATGCGGCTGCGAGAAACAAAAATCCAATTCCAAATTTTATTACGGTGTTGGGTTCAATTTTCCTTTTAATCATTGCAAGCCATAATAAACCTAATAATGGACTGAAGATAATTACAAATAATGAGTTGGAAGTATTGTTAATAATGTTGGGGTTGATATCAAAAAATAATAAATTACTGTGTAAGTTATCTTTTGCAAAAAGTGCTAAGGAGCCGCCACTCTGTTCAAAGAAAGCCCAGAAGATAATAGAGAACAGTATAAATACAAAAGCTGCAATCAGTTTCTTTTGTGATTTTATTTCAGTTTCTTTTGCGGTTTCGTAAATAAAATACAGAACTGCTAATGGTCCTATGGTATACATAAAATAATCAGTGTAATCTGTGTTTTTTATCATGATAAAAATCAAAGGAATACTAATCAATGCACCAGCATAAACTGCAATTTCTCTGGTGTTTCTTTTAACAACGCTTAAATTCAATAGGGGCGAATCTCCAATTGGTCCCAAGGATTTTTTCGTTAATAAAAAAGTGACTAAACCAATGATCATTACAATTGCAGCAGAGAGAAATGCATAACTCCATCCAAAATCTTTACTTGTTCCTAAATAAACACAAACAGCCCCACCAAGCAAAGCTCCAATGTTGATTCCTGAATAGAACAGTCCAAACCCGGCATCTCTGCGTGCGTCCCCTTCTCTGTATAATTCTCCAACCATAGAAGAAATATTCGGTTTAAAAAATCCCGTTCCAATAATGGAAAGTGTAATTCCTAAATAGAAGAAATTTTGTGGGGCAGCGGCAATTATCAAATTCCCGCTTATCATAACTAATCCACCAAACAAAAGGGATTTTTTAAATCCTAAAATTTTATCCGCAAAAATTCCTCCGATAAAAGTAAAGGCATAAACAAAGGCTTGAATTGCGCCATATTTAAGATTCGCGTCTTTATCAGATAATGATAACCCTAACATTTTATCCGCCATAAATATGGTTAAAACTCCTCGCATACCATAGAAACAAAAGCGTTCCCACATTTCTACCAAAAACAAATACCATAATTGTTTTGGATATTTCCCTTTGAAATCCTGAATTTGATCTAATGTAAGTTGGTTTTCCATACTCTTTATTATTAAAATTTAATAGTATATTATTGGTTACAGTTTAGGTCTAATCCCTTAAACTATTTTATTATTTTTAAATTAATAAAACTAACAGATTTAAGCAAAAATTATAATCTGAAAGGCGCATAAGCCAGAAAAGGTAGCGGGGGCAGCATTTGCTAGTGCGTGTGCCGATGACCTTTTCTTGAATTTTTTGTTACTTTTTGTTTCAAGACAAAAAGTAAAATGCTTAAAAGGACTAAGAATTCTATATCTTAGACTAATGTAATTAGGAGCAAAGTTTTATTATTAGACTACCTAAATAGTAACTATTTTTGTTTGTTAAATAAAATTCACAGGGCAAATATGCAATGAACGGTAAAAGTAAGTAAAATAGATATATTTTTTTACTTTTGTTCATCTCAATATTAATGGTTCAAATATCTCAACACATGTACGGAAATTTCAAAAATCATCTTCAGACAGAAATAAAAAACATTGAAGACGCCGGATTGTTTAAACGGGAGCGCATAATCACTACTGAACAGGGCGCTGTTGTGAAAGTAAACGGAAAAGATGTTATTATCTTTTGCTCTAACAATTATTTGGGTTTATCCTCTCACCCTAAAGTTATTGAGGCCGCTCATAAAACATTGGACAGGCATGGCTATGGAATGAGTAGTGTTCGTTTTATTTGTGGTACACAGGATATTCACAAAGAGCTGGAACTGAAGATTGCAAAGTTTGTCGGGCAGGAAGACACTATTTTATATGCTGCCTGCTTTGATGCAAATGGCGGTGTGTTTGAAGCTTTGTTTGGGGAAGACGATGCAATTATTTCAGATGAATTAAATCATGCTTCAATAATTGATGGTGTTCGCTTGTGCAAAGCGGAACGGTATCGTTATAAAAATTGCAACATGGATGATTTGGAAGAACAGCTGAAAGCCGCACAAAAAAATCGCTTCCGCTTAATTGTTACTGACGGGGTTTTTTCTATGGATGGCTTTGTTGCCCCTCTGGATAAGATTTGCGATTTAGCCGATAAGTATAATGCAATGGTAATGGTGGATGAAAGTCATGCCAGTGGCTTTATTGGAAAAACAGGACGAGGAACCATCGAATTAAAAAATGTAATGCACCGTGTAGATATTGTTACAGGCACGTTAGGGAAAGCCTTAGGTGGCGCTATGGGCGGATTTACTGCCGCTAAAAAAGAAATTATTGAAATACTGCGCCAGCGGTCACGCCCTTATTTATTCAGTAATTCATTGGCTCCCCATATTGTTGGTGCTTCCATCGCGGTGTTGGATATGCTAAGTGAAACCACAACCTTGCGCGATAAATTAGAGTCGAATATAAATTATTTTAAACAAGGAATTAAAAAAGTAGGCTTGGAAATTAAAGATGGCGATTCTGCTATAGTCCCGGTAATGTTATACGATGCGAAATTAGCGCAGGACTTTGCTGCCAAACTTCTGGAGGAAGGTATTTATGTGACTGGATTCTTTTATCCGGTTGTTGCAAAAGGTCAGGCACGTATACGTGTTCAGTTATCTGCTGCTCATGAAAAAGAACATATTGATAAAGCCTTAGCGGCTTTTGAAAAAGTAGGTAAAGAGCTTGGGGTAATCAAAAAACAACCATTACCACAATCTTAAGGATTGCATTCGGATTCTCTTTCTTTCAATACCTGTTGGACACAGAATAATTAACTGATGAATAGTAGACCATTTAAAAGAAATTCTTTTAATATTGAAGAGTATCTTAAAACTGCTGATATCAGGTTAGTTTATAGTGGCAATGATTATTTTGAAACGCTTGAAACCCTTATTCATTCAGCAACGCATACTCTTCATTTTCAAACCTATATTTTTGAAGAAGACGAAACAGGAAAACGAATTGCCAGAGATCTCAAAGCCGCCTCATTACGTGGAGTGGAAATATACATGATTTTGGATAGCTTTGGTTCTAACTCCCTCTCTCCAAAATTTGTGAATGATCTTAGATCCTCGGGTATTCATTTCCGTTTTTTCTCCCCGCTTTTTTCTTCGCGGAATATTTCTTTTGGCAGAAGATTACATCACAAAGTCATTGTAGCCGATTTAAGCACAGCCCTTGTAGGTGGAATCAATGTCGCCGATAAATATCATGGCTCAGAAACAGAGCCTCCATGGCTTGATTACGCAATTCTTCTCAAAGGAAATGTTTGCCGGGATATTGATAAAATATGCAAGCGGATTTATGGTAGAAAATTCATAAGACAACAAAATAATGTACCTCCAAAGCAACATTTATTGAACGAAAATAGTGCTGTCCGAATCAGGGAGAATGATCGCTTAAGAAGGAAAAATCAGATTAGCGACAGTTATTTACAAGCCATAAAAAACTCAAAAAAATCTATTTACATAACCTGTTGTTATTTTTTGCCCGGGATAAAACTTAGAAAGGCATTAATCAAAGCGGCAAAGCGTGGAGTGGAAATTCATCTTATCATGGCGGGCGTTTCCGATGTCCCTGTATTTCAAACAGCAACCAGATGGCTCTACGATTTTCTTTTTCGTAATGGAATAAAAATTTACGAATGGGAAAAATCTGTTTTGCATGGCAAAGGTGCCGTAGTTGATACTATTTGGACAACTATTGGCTCTTTTAACCTAAACCATCTGAGTGCTTATGGAAGTATTGAACTTAATATTGACATACTTGATGAGCAATTTTCAAAAGCGTTTCAGCAACAATTAATATCAGTAATTGAAACTGGTTGTAAGCAGGTTTTTCCGATAAATCAAAACAATCATTGGTTGGCAAAATTAAAAAGATGGGCAGCCTATCGGTTTACCCGGATATCTATAAAATTTGTTGTGATTTTTCCCTATATAAATCCATTCAAAAAATTTGAATAATTCAGGAAGCGATCTCTGCCTTTTTTTGATGAAAACTTTCACACATCACTATAGCTTTTTTATCAACCGTAAAACATTCAGCCTCAATACTTATTTACAGCTTATTGTTCATAAATCAGGGCTTAAAAACAGGCTTAATTTATACATAGGAATTTAATAAATTATTGCATAAATTTGGGCAGGGAAATTTGTAACTTTTTTTGACAATTTTGCGTAAACGCTAAGGTTAAATGTGTAAATAAAAATTTTATAATACTTGCTTTGTAAGGTATTGCAGGTATTTGTGGTTTTTTTTGCAATTTTTGTGTTTACCATTGATGCTTAAAATATAGAATAACTGGGGAATATTCTCTAAATATGAAAAATAATTACTCATCTTACTTTTCGAATATTAAAAAAACGCTTGCAACGCTAAAAATGCTACTCATCGCATTTATTATTGTTGGCTCAGCTTTTTTTAATATTGCGGTTGGAGGGGTAATTATCACAGTTCCTACTCTGCCGCAAATTACAGGTTGTTCATTTCCTACAGCGTACAGTGCATTAGGAAATATTGTTATTACCGAAAGTTTGGCAGGGGATATTTCAACATTCGGAACTTTAATTCTTACAGCTCCTGCTAACTTTGAATTCCAAAATGCTACAGGAAGTGTTGGATTTACTGCTTCCAGGGACATAACCACTATCTCTGCTGTTAGTATTACGCCTACTACTATTACATTTCAGATTAATGGAATAACCTTTACTAATTTAGATGTAATTACTATCAGTGGAATTCAGGTAAGAGGTATTACAGGTCCTGCCGGTCCTCAATATGCTACAAGAACAGGAGGAACCTCAGTAATAGCCGGCGATGCAAATGGCGCCCAACACGCTAGTTTTACTTCCTATTTGAATTCTGTAACAGGTGGCACCATCACAGCTGCTCAAACAATTTGCAGTGGAGGAGATCCTGCTAACCTAACCTTTAGTTCAGCATCAACTGGTACAGGAGTCTTGTCATATCAATGGCAAAGCGGTACCGATGGAAGTACATTTCCTACAAATTTAGGAACCACTACCTCGTATGATCCTCCATCCGGTCTAACTACAACCACTTATTACAGGTGTGTAACCACCAGTACTCTGAATAGTATAGCCTGTACAGCCAACAGCAATGTGATAGCCGTAACAATTAATGCGGTTACGGGAGGAACTATTGCCTCCGCTCAAACCATTTGCAGTGGAGGAGATCCCTCTAATCTGTCGTTTAGTGTAGCTTCCACAGGTGCAGGTACTTTAACGTATCAATGGCAGACCGGTACCGATGGAAGTACATTTCCTTCAAATGTAGGTACAAGTACGCCATCGTACGATCCTCCTTCTGGCTTAGCCACCACCACTTATTACCGATGTATTACAACCTCTACTTTGGGTGTAGTCTGCACTGCCACTAGTAATGTGATAATAGTAACAATTAATTCAGTTACACCTGGTACAATTACCGGCTCTCAAACGATATGTAATGCGGGCGATCCTTCTATCCTGACGTTTAGTACTGGCGCTACAGGCTCAAGTACCTTAACGTATCAATGGCAGAGCGGCACCGATGGTACTACATTTCCAACAAATTTAGGAACAGGAACTTCCTATGATCCCCCTTCCGGCTTAACCACCACCACTTATTACAGATGTATAGCTACCAGCACGCTGAATGGTATTCCTTGCACAGCCATCAGTAACATGTTAACGGTAACTGTGCAGGCTGCAGTGGGTGGTGGTACGATAGCTACATCCCAGACAATATGTAGTGGCGGAAATCCGGCAGCTTTTACTGAAAGCGGAGTATCAACTGGCTCCGGAGTCTTGTCTTATCAATGGCAAACGGGTACTGATGGAAGTACATTTCCGACAAACGTCGGATCAAATTCTACTACCTATGCCCCATCAGGTATTGGCATTACCACCTATTACAGGCGTGTAACAACAAGTACAACAAACGGTGTTGGTTGTACCGCGAACAGTAATGTGCTGACAGTAACAATTAATTCAGTTACCGGTGGAACAATTACTTCTTCTCAAACAATATGTAATGCAGGCGATCCGGCTAATCTGACATTTAGTTCTGCCTCGACTGGTTCGGGATCCTTATCCTATCAATGGCAGACGGGTACTGATGGCAGTACATTTCCTAGCAACGTAGGTGCAAATTCAACATCCTATGATCCTCCATCCGGCTTGGCAACAACCACTTATTACAGATGCGTAACTACTAGCACTTTAAATGGGGTAACCTGTACAGCTAATAGTAGCGTAATAACTGTAACAGTGCAAAGTGCAGTGACACCCGGGTCGATCGCATCCGCTCAAACGATATGTAGTGGTGGTGATCCTGCTATCTTTACAGAAGCTTCAGCTGCTACAGGTTCTGGAACGTTGTCTTATCAATGGCAAACGGGCACAGATGGCAGCACATTTCCAACAAATGTAGGATCCAATTCTACAACGTATGATGCTCCATCAGGTCTGGTAATTAATACTTATTACAGGCGTGTAGTAACAAGTACCCAAAATGGCGTAGGTTGTACAGCTAACAGTGCCGCTTTGCTGGTAACAATTAATAATGTAACCGGTGGAACTATCACCGCAGCTCAAACGATATGCAGTAGCGGTGATCCTGCGAATCTGACATTCAGTATAGCTTCATCAGGCACTTCAACCTTGTCTTATCAATGGCAGAGCGGTACTGATGGTACTACTTTTCCAACAAATTTAGGAACCGGTGTTTCCTATGATCCTCCTTCAGGCCTTGCCACTACCACTTATTATAGATGCGTAACCACCAGTACGTATAATGGTGTTGGTTGTTCTGCCAATAGTAATGTGATAATTGTAACAGTTAATTCAGTAACAGGCGGAACAATCACAGCCGCTCAAACAATATGCAGTGGTGGCGATCCGGAAAATATGTCCTTTAGCTCAGCCTCAACAGGTACTGGAACTTTGTCTTACCAATGGCAAACCGGCACGGATGGCAGTACATTTCCAACCATTGTTGGTACAAATACAAATACGTATGATCCTCCAACTGGTCTGGCAACTCTTACCTATTACAGATGCGTTACCACCAGTACATTGAATAGTGTGACTTGTACTGCAAATAGCAATGTGATTACAGTAACTATTAATGCCGTAACAGGAGGCACTATTGCTAACGATCAAACGGTTTGTAATGCAGGTGATCCATCCAACCTGACGTTTAGCTCCGCCTCCACAGGTTCAGGAACATTATCGTATCAATGGCAGAAAGGTACGGATGGCACTACTTTCCCAACCAATGTAGGGACAAATACAGTTACGTATGATCCTCCAACTGGATTAGCCACCACCTCTTATTACAGGTGTATAACTACCAGTACATTAGGTGGTGTACCCTGCACTGCAATTAGTAATTTTATTACTGTGACTGTGCAAAATGCTGTAACGGGCGGTACAATAGGTTCAGCTCAAACAATATGCAGCGGTGGAGATCCTTCTATTCTCACATTTAGCTCAGCTCCTACTGGTTCAGGTGTTTTATCATACCAGTGGCGGACGGGTACTGATGGTAGTACATTTCCTACAAATGTTGGTTTGAATACACCTACCTATGATCCTCCATCAGGCTTAGTTACCACCACCTATTATAGATGTTTTATTACAAGTACTCAAAATGGTATACTCTGTACTGCCATTAGTAACGTAATAACAGTAACAATTAATGCAGTTGCTGGAGGAACTATTGCATCCGATCAAACTATATGTAATGCGGGAGATCCCGCTACCCTTACGTTTAGCGCGGCTTCATCGGGTTCGGGTACATTAACTTATCAGTGGCAGAGTGGTACCGATGGCAGTACATTTCCTACAAATTTAGGAACCAGCACTTCGTATGATCCCCCATCCGGATTAATTGTTACTACGTATTTCAGATGTATAACCACCAGTACACTGGGCGGTATCATTTGCTCCGCAATCAGCAATGTGATTACTGTAACTGTACAAAGTGCGGTTACAGGAGGTTCGGTTGCAGCCAATCAAACAATTTGCAGTGGAGGCGATCCGGCAGCATTTACCCAAAGTGGAGCATCTACCGGCTCCGGAAGTTTATCTTATCAGTGGCAGACGGGTATTGATGGCAGCTCTTTCCCAACAAATGTAGGTACCGATTTAACCACTTATGATGCTCCATCAGGTCTTGCTGTTACCACTTATTACAGACGTGTAACTACAAGTACAACTAACGGTGTAGGTTGTACAGCTAACAGTAACGTGATAACAGTAACAATAAATGAGGTAAGCGGTGGCACAATTGCTTCTTCTCAAACGATTTGCAATGCCGGCGATCCGGCGAATCTTACGTTTAGTGTTGCATCAACAGGTCCTGGAACACTTTCTTACCAGTGGCAGACGGGTACTGATGGTACTACCTTTCCAAGCAATGTAGGTGCAAATTTAACTTCTTATGATCCTCCATCGGGACTAGCTACCACTACTTATTACAGATGTGTTACTACCAGTACTCTGAACGGTGTGATCTGCACAGCTCTTAGTAACGTAGTAACAGTAACGGTACAAAGTGCGGTAACAGGTGGTACGATAGCTTCTGCTCAAACGATTTGTAGTGGCGGAGATCCGGCTGCCTTCATGGAAAGCGGTGCTTCTTCAGGTTCGGGAATCTTGTCTTATCAGTGGCAGACAGGTACTGATGGTAGCACTTTCCCAAGCAATGTAGGTACTTCCACCACCTATAATGCGCCATCAGGTTTGGCAATTACTACCTATTACAGGCGTGTAACTACAAGTACAACTAACGGTGTAGGTTGTACCGCTAATAGTAATATAATCACTGTAACAATAAATGACATAACAGGAGGCGCAATTACAGCTTCTCAAACGATATGTAGCGGAGGAGACCCTACAAATCTATCATTTAGCTCTGCCTCCACTGGATCAGGAACCTTGTCGTACCAGTGGCAGACGGGTACTGATGGCAGTACATTTCCTACAAATGTTGGCGCGAACATAGCTACGTATGATCCCCCATCAGGCTTAGCCATTACCACTTATTACAGATGTGTGACCACCAGCACTCTGAGTAGTATAGTTTGCACAGCAATCAGTAATGTGGTAATAGTAACAATTAATGACGTAACGGCTGGTACTATTGCTGCCGCGCAAACGGTATGCAATGGTGGCGATCCTTCTCCACTTAATTTTAGTTCCGCCTCAACGGGTACAGGTGTATTGTCCTACCAATGGCAGACGGGTACGGATGGTACTACTTTCCCTACCAATGTAGGAACAAATACAGTTACCTATAATCCTCCATCTGGCTTGGGTATTACCACTTATTACAGATGTTTAACCACCAGTACATTGAATAGTATAGTGTGCACCGCCACCAGTAATACAATAGCGGTAACAATAAATAATGTAACCGGAGGTACAATTACAGCCCCTCAAACGATATGTAGTGGTGGCGATGCGTTAAATCTGACGTTTAGTCCAGCTTCAACAGGTTCTGGAACCTTAACATATCAATGGCAGAGCGGTACAGATGGCAGTACTTTCCCAACAAGTTTAGGAACAGGAGCTTCGTATGATCCCCCATCCGGTTTAGCCGTTACCACCTATTACCGTTGTATAACTACCAGCACAGTAGGTGGTGTACCTTGCACAGCCAATAGTAACGTGATTATAGTAACGATTAATTCTGTTTCTGGAGGAACCATTGCTGCCTCGCAAACGATATGTAGCGGCGGAGATCCGGTTAACCTGACGTTTAGTTCAGCTTCCACAGGTGCCGGTACTTTATCCTACCAATGGCAAACGGGTACTGACGGCAGTACCTTTCCTACCAACGTAGGAGCGAATGCCACATCTTATGATCCTCCATCAGGATTAGTTACTTCCACCTATTACCGATGTGTCACTACGAGCACGTTGAATGGTATAACCTGTACAGCTAATAGCACGACGGTAACGATAACAATTAATGACGTAACAGGGGGTACGATTATTCCATCTCAGACAATTTGCAATGCGGGAGATCCCTCTATTCTGAGTTTTAGTTCAGCCTCAACAGGTTCCGGTACTTTGTCCTATCAATGGCAGAGCGGCACTGATGGTAGTACATTTCCAACGAATGTAGGTACAAATTCAACAACGTATGATCCTCCCTCGGGCATACTTGCTACTATCTATTACAGGTGTGTTACCACCAGCACGTGGAATGGTGTAGCCTGTACAGCCAACAGTACTATTATTGCCGTTACAATAAATGACGTTACTGGCGGCACCATTACAGCTGCTCAAACAATTTGCAGCGGAGGCGATCCGGCGGCCTTTACTCAAAGTGGAGCGTCAACCGGCTCCGGAGTATTGTCTTACCAATGGCAAACGGGTACTGATGGCAGTACTTTCCCGACAAATGTAGGAACAAATTCAACTACCTATGATGCTCCTCCAGGTCTGGCAACCACAACCTATTACAGGCGAGTAACAACAAGCACTCAAAACGGAGTAGGTTGTACTGCTAACAGTAATGTGCTGACGGCAACGATAAATGTAGTAGCGGGAGGAACGATTGCTTCCTCTCAAACGATATGCAATGCGGGAGATCCGGCAAATATTTCGTTTAGCATAGCATCAACGGGTCCTGGAACTCTTTCTTACCAATGGCAAACAGGTACTGATGGCAGTACATTTCCAACCAATGTGGGAGGAAATTCCACAAGTTATGATCCCCCATCCGGACTAGCGACTACCACCTATTACAGATGTGTAACAACAAGCACATTGAATGGTGTAGCCTGTACTGCCGTAAGTAATGTTGTAACAGTGACGGTTCAGAGTGCGGTTACAGGTGGTACGATAGCATCCGCCCAAACTATATGTAGTGGGGGGGATCCTGTTGCATTTACTGAAAGCGGAGCCTCTACAGGTTCTGGAACCTTGTCCTACCAATGGCAGACGGGTACTGATGGCAGTACATTTCCAACCAATGTAGGATCAAATTCCACAACGTATGATGCTCCATCCGGATTGGCAGTTACCACCTATTACAGGCGTGTAACTACAAGTACACAAAATGGTACAGGTTGTACTGCTAATAGTAATATAATTGCTGTAACAATAAATGCAGTTACGGGAGGTACAATCACAGCTGCCCAAACGATATGTAGTGGAGGGGATCCCGCTAATCTGACATTTAGTTCAGCCTCAACAGGTTCAGCCTTGTCTTACCAGTGGCAAACCGGTACTGATGGCAGTACTTTCCCGACCAATGTTGGTACAAATTCAACTTCGTATAATCCACCATCCGGACTAACCACTACCACCTATTACAGATGTGTCACTACCAGCACTTTGAATAGTATCGTCTGTACGGCAATCAGTAATGTGATAATAGTAACAATTAATGATGTTACCGGAGGAACGATTGCTTCAGCGGAGACGATATGCAGTGGAGGCGATCCTTCTAATCTGACCTTTAGTTCAACTTCTACGGGTTCGGGTGTTTTATCTTACCAATGGCAAACGGGTACTGATGGCACTACCTTCCCAACCAATGTGGGTGTAAATACTGCTACGTATAACCCTCCATCTGGTTTGTTGGTTACTACTTATTACAGGTGTACTACCACGAGTACTCTGAATGGTGTGACCTGCTCTGCTATCAGTAACGTGATAACAGTAACAATTAATGCAGTTACGGGAGGAACTATTGCCGCCGCGCAGACAATATGTAATGGTGGCGATCCTTCTAACCTGACGTTTAGTTCTGCCTCCACTGGATCGGGTGCGTTAACTTACCAATGGCAGACGGGAACTGATGGCATTACCTTTCCAACGAATTTAGGAACCGCCACTTCGTATGATCCTCCTTCTGGAATAACCACTAATACTTATTACAGATGTGTAACCACAAGCACTCTGAATAGTATTGCCTGCACCGCTTTTAGTAACGTAATAATGATAACAGTTCAGAATGCTGTTACCGGTGGTACTATTGTTTCTGACCAGACAATATGTAGTGGAGGCAATCCTTCTATCCTGTCGTTTAGTTCGGTTCCAACCGGCTCCGGAACGCTGTCTTACCAATGGCAGACGGGTACCGATGGAAGCACTTTCCCAACCAACGTAGGTATTAATATTGCTACCTACGATCCTCCATCAGGACTAGCTATTACTACTTATTACAGGTGTGTAGTTACCAGTACTTTGAATGGTATAACCTGTACAGCCATCAGTAATGCGGTTACAGTAACAATTAATGAAGTAACGGGCGGGGTGGTTATTTCTTCTCAAACAATTTGTAATGCAGGAGATCCCTCTTCTTTGGGATTTAGTTCAGCCTCAACAGGTTCCGGATCTTTATCTTATCAATGGCAGAGTGGTACTGATGGTAGTACTTTTCCAACCAACGTAGGGACTAATTCCGACATTTATGATCCTCCATTGGGTTTAACCACCACTACCTATTACAGATGTGTTACCACTAGTACGCTGAATAGCATAGCATGCAACGCTATCAGTAATATAATAACAGTAACCGTGCAAAGTGTAGTTACAGGAGGTACTATTGCAACCGCCCAAACGATATGTAGTGGAGGTGATCCTGCAGCTTTTACTCAAAGTGGTGCCTCAACGGGTTCCGGTGTCTTATCTTATCAGTGGCAAACTGGTACCGATGGTAGTACCTTTCCGACCATTGTAGGTGGAAATTCCACAACGTATGATGCGCCACCAGGTCTTGGCATTACCACTTATTACAGGCGTGTAACAACAAGCACACAAAACGGTGTTAGTTGTATCTCAAACAGTAATGTAATATCAGTAACCATTAATTCAGTAATAGGTGGAACAATTGCTACTTCCCAAACAATATGTAATAACGGCGATCCGGCTAACCTGACATTTAGTTCCGCATCAACAGGGGCAGGCACATTGTCTTATCAGTGGCAGACTGGTACCGATGGCATTACCTTTCCAACCAATGTAGGAGGAAATTCAGCTTCTTATGATCCACCCTCTGGCTTAACTATCACTACTTACTACAGATGTATAACCACCAGCACTCTGAATAGTATAGTTTGCACCGCCATCAGCAACACAGTAACAGTAACGGTACAAGGGGCAGTGACAGGAGGTACGATAGCATCGGCTCAAACGATTTGCAGTGGTGGTGATCCGGCAGCATTTACAGAAAGTGGATCTTCAACGGGGTCTGGAGTCTTATCTTACCAATGGCAGACGGGAACTGATGGTAGTACCTTTCCAAGCAATGTAGGCGCAAATTCAACTATTTACGATGCTCCTTCAGGTTTGGCTATTACTACTTACTACAGGCGTGTAACAACAAGTACTATAAATGGTGTAGGTTGTAATGCCAACAGTAATGTAATAGCTGTAACAATTAATAACGTGACGGGAGGTACTGTTGTTGCTGCTCAAAGTATTTGTTCCGGTGGTAATCCTTCCGCATTTACAGAAAGTGTTGCCGCTACAGGTTCCGGATCACTTACCTACCAATGGAAACAAAGTACAGATGGATACGTTACAACTCTGGCAACAACTACCACCTATGATGCCCCATCGGGTTTAGCGGCTACTACCACTTACAGGCGAATAAGTACCAGTACTTTGGGTATTGTTGGTTGTGCCGCTAACGCTGATGTGCTTGTAACTATTAATGGCGCAATTGGTAATAATACGATAAGTGCAGCGCAAACTATTTGCTTTGGAAGTACTCCCAATGCATTAATTGGCAGTATTCCAACAGGAGGAGACAATTCCTATACTTATTTATGGGAATCTTCCACTACTGATGGTTCTTCAGGTTTTTCCACTGCTACAGGGACAAACAACAATGCTGATTATACTCCTGGTTCATTAACAGTAAATACATGGTATAGAAGAAAAATAACTTCCTGCACAAGTTTAACAGATGTTTCATCATCAATTGGAATGACGATTAATCAAATACCTGTTGCAACCGCAACTAATAGTAGTCAAACAAGATGCTCAGGAACTACTTTTACAACAATGGTATTAAATACCAGTAACGGTGTTGCGCCCACTACTTATACCTGGACAAGAGATAAATCAAGTGAAATAACGGGTGTTGCGACAAGTGGATCCGGAGATATTACAAGTGATTCATTATTCAATACAACCAGCGATACTGTGACAGTAACCTTTACCATTACACCAACAGGACCCTCTCCTACATTTTGTGTAGGTACCGATATTACTGCGACAATTAAAGTAAAGCCGTCTCCTGTATTAACCAGCAGTTGGGCTCCAGGGGCAATCTGTAGCGGAGATATTTTCTCCTATACCGCTTTGAGCAGTACTACCGGAGCTACATTTTCCTGGTCACGTCCTTTAGTGACAAATATTTCGCCGGCAACAAGTTTTGGTACAGGTAACGTGAGTGAAGCTCTTTCAAACTCAACAACATCTTCAATAAATGTTACTTATATTTATCAGGTATCCGCAAATGGCTGTTTAAATCCAACATCTTTCAATGTTGTGCTGCCCGTAAGTCCTTTACCAATATTGTCAAGCACATTAACGCCCTCTGCCATTTGCAGTGGTTCCGTTTTCAGTTATACACCTACAAGCATAACATCCGGTACTTCTTTTGTTTGGTCAAGACCAATAATAACAGGTATTAGTAATGGATCCAACAACGGAGCTGGAGATCCCTATGAAACACTTAATAATTCAACGTATGCTGTTGTAAATGCTAAATACGGATATACGTTAACCGCTAATGGCTGCACCAATCCGATAAGTGATACGGTAATTGTCCCTGTAAAACCTTCCGCATTATTAAGCAGTAATTTGAATCCGGCTTCAGTTTGTAGTGGCGATCTTTTTAGCTACGTACCAACATGTTCTACTTCGGGCGCTTCCTATGTATGGTCACGGGCAGCGGTAGCAGGTATCAGTAATGTAAATGCTAACGGAGTAACCAATATAAACGAAGCACTTTTCGATACTACTACGGCTCCTGTTAATGCAACCTATTTATATACAACCACTGCGAACAGTTGCAGCTACGACCAAAATGTAGTAGTAACCGTAAATCCATTACCAACCTTAAATAGTAATTTATTACCTCCGGCAATTTGTAGTGGTACTATTTTTAGTTACCTACCAACAAGTTCAACAACAGGCGCTATTTTTACCTGGACCAGAGATGCTGTAATAGGGATTAGTAATTCTTACGGAAGTGGAAGTGATAGTCCAAATGAAATACTTACCAATACAACAGGGGATAGCGTAAACGTAATTTATAAATATACTGTTTCGGCTAACGGTTGTACAAATCCGACTAAATTTAATGTGGTTGTCAGGGTATATCGTGTACCCACATTAATCAGTAATACAGCTCCTCCGGCAATATGCAGCGGGGATACTTTTTCTTACACTCCAATAAGTAGCATTGCGGGCACTTCATTTTTGTGGACCAGAGCGGCTATTGGAGGTATCAGTAATTTGGGTGGAAGCGGAACAGATAACCCATCTGAAATACTCACGGATACTATAGCGGATCCGGTAAATGTTACCTATGTTTATACATTGACAGCCGCCGGATGCACAAATCCAATTACCTATAATGTAGTTGTCCCTGTAAATCCGACACCGAAATTAAGCAGTACAATAACACCCACAGCAATTTGTAGCGGAGCTAATTTTAGCTACACGCCAACAAGTGCAACATCGGGTGTTACTTTTACATGGACAAGAGCAGCGGTAGTGGGTATAAGTAATCCTTCTGGTGTCGGAGGGGATAATCCGAATGAACTTCTTATCGATACAACAACCAGTCCGGTAAATGTTACGTATATTTATACGTTATCAGCTGATGGTTGCACAAACGCAACGACTTACAGTGTTGTTATCAGGGTAAATCCTACTCCGATATTTACCAGTAGTCTATCTCCTGCGACGATATGCAGTGGTGTCGTTTTTAGTTACACTCCTTCTTGCTCAACAACAGGTGCTTCATTTGCATGGAGCAGGTCAGCAGTTTCAGGTATCAGTAACTCTTTTGCCAGCGATACGGCTAGTATAAGTGAAACACTTACCGATACCATAACATCCTTCGTAAATGTTACGTATATTTATACTGTTTCAGCCTATGGTTGTACAAACCCAAGCCCATACACCGTTGTTGTCAGAGTGAATCCAATGCCGACATTAACGAGTAGTTTAACTGCTCCCGCAATATGTAGCGGCGCGACTTTCGATTATACTCCAACAAGCGGAACAACAGGCGTATCATTCACATGGACAAGAGCAGCCATAATAGGAATAAGCAATTTAGCGGACAGTGGCAGCTTTAGTCCGGGAGAAATGCTTACCAATATTACAGCGGATACTATCAATGTTACCTATGTATATACATTGGCAGCTGACGGTTGCATAAATCCAACAACCTATAGTGTAGTTGTTGCTGTATATCCCACACCATTGCTAAGCAGTACATTAACACCCACAGCAATATGCAGTGGTACAACTTTTTCTTATACCCCAACTAGTGGAACATCGGGTGCGACATTTTCATGGACAAGGGCGGCGATATCAGGTATTGGCAATATTTCTGGCGGAGGAGCGGATGATCCGAATGAAGTGCTTTTTGATACCACGGCTATTCCTGTAAATGTAACGTATGTTTATACTGTAGCAGCTAACGGATGTGCAAATGCAACACCCTATAACATAATTGTCAAAGTAAATCCTTCGCCACTATTAACAAGTAGCATAGCTCCTCCATCTATTTGTAGTGGTTCGGTTTTTAACTATTCGCCATTAAGTTCAACTTTAGGTGCAACATTCACATGGACAAGACCGGCAATAGTTGGAATAAGTAACATAGTAGGCAATGACACGGGAGGTGTGAGCGAAACGCTTACAGATACAATTGCAAGTCCGGTAATAGTTACGTATGTCTATACTGTTTCCGCGAATAGTTGTACTAACCCAACAAACTATAATGTAGTGGATACAGTTTTCCCTACACCACTATTGACAAGCAGTTTAGCTCCATCCGCAATGTGCAGCGGAACGACTTTTAGCTATATTCCAACAAGCGGAACAACAGGTGTAACTTTCTCATGGATAAGAGCAGCAGTAGCAGGTATCAGTAATTTAGCGGATACTGGGGCGTATAATCCGAACGAAGTGTTGATCAATACTACTGCTGATACAATAAATGTTACCTACATATATAACCTGGCAGCTAATGGGTGTGCAAACTCATCATCCTACAATGTAGTTGTTGCTGTATTTCCAACGCCATCATTGAGTAGTTCATTAACCCCTTCCGCAATATGCAGTGGTACTGTCTTTTCTTATACCCCAACAAGTGCAACAGCAGGTGCATCCTTTTTATGGACAAGAGCAACTGTGACCGGTATCAGCAATATTTCAGGCAGTGGCGCAGATGATCCGAATGAAGTACTTTTCGATACAACCTCTGCCGCTGTGAATGTTACCTATATTTATACTGTATCAGCTAACGGATGTTCCAATACCAATAATGTGGTTGTGAAAGTAAATCCGGTTCCGACACTAACGAGTACATTAACGTCAACAGGAATATGTAGTGGCGCGATTTTTAGTTATTCGCCATTAAGTTCTGTAAGTGGTGCAACTTTCGCATGGACAAGACCAGCAGTGCCGGGTATCAGCAATTCTGTTGGCAATGGTACCGGGATTGTGAGCGAAACCCTTTTTGACACAACAACTGCTTCTAAAAATGTCACGTATGTTTATACCGTAACGGCTGACAACTGCAGCAACGCGACAAATTACAATGTAGTGGTTGCCGTATCACCAACACCAACATTAACAAGCAGTTTAACACCTCCAGCAATATGCAGCGGTACCACTTTTGGTTACAATCCAACAAGTGGAACTTCTTCAGTGTCCTTCTCCTGGACAAGAGCAGCAGTAGCAGGTATCAGTAATTTATCGGACAGTGGGAGCTATAATCCAAATGAGGTACTTACCAATATCACAGCGGATTCAATAAATGTTACCTACGTTTATACTTTAGCTGTTAACGGCTGCACAAATCCTACAACGTACAGCGTAGTTGTTACTGTATATCCATTACCATTGCTAACAAGTACATTAAACCCTTCAGCTATTTGCAGTGGTACAGCTTTTTCTTATACCCCAACAAGCGGTACATCAGGTGTGTCGTTCTTATGGACAAGAGCAGCTGTTTTCGGTGTAAGTAATCTTTCTGGAGGAGGGTCAGATAATCCAAATGAATTTTTGGTGGACACAACAACTGTTCCTGTAAATGTTACCTATGTTTATACTTTATCAGCGAATGGATGTATAAACCCATCAACTTATAGTGTAGTAGTTAATGTAAATCTAAAACCTACATTAAGCAGTACTTTAACGCCGCCGGGGATATGCAGTGGTTCGGTTTTTAATTACATACCTTCGAGCGCAACGATAGGAGCGACATTCACATGGACAAGGGCAACTGTTTCGGGTGTAAGTAATCCGACAGGAAGCGGTATTGATAATGTGAGCGAAACACTTTTTGACACAACAGCGGCTTCTAAAGATGTTACTTATATTTATACTGTGTCAGCTAATGGCTGTATAAATTCAGAAACTTATAATGTGGTGGTTACCCTATCGCCAATACCAACATTTACGAGTAGTTTAACGGCACCGGCAATATGCAGCGGTACTGTTTTTGGTTATAACCCAACCAGCGGAACATCGGGTGTTACATTCTCATGGTCAAGAGCAGCAGTAGTTGGTATCAGTAATCTGGCGGATACCGGTTCCTATAATCCAAATGAAGTACTCAATAATACAACAATAAATGCTGTTACCGTTACTTATGTTTATTCATTATCAGCGAATGGCTGTACCAATCCTACTACCTATAGTGTAACTGTTATCGTTAATCCTATGCCGACTTTAACCAGCATAGCATCTCCTAATGCGATTTGCAGCGGTACCATTTTCAATTATGTACCTACAAGTCAACTTACCGGTGTAACATTTTTATGGTCAAGAGATACAGTACCGGGGCTCGCAAATATAGCTGGTAGTGGAAATGGTGCAATCGCTGAATTGCTTAATCTTTCAGATACTATACCAGTAAATGTTACTTACGTTTTTACATTATATACAGGACTGTGCACAAATGCAACACCTTTCCCTGTTACTCTTACTGTAAATAAACCTTGTCTATGCAATTATCAATTAACAAGCTCATTTTCTCCACCGGCAATTTGTGATAGTACTGTTTTTTCATACCCTCCTCTAAGCCCAACTACAGGAGCTACCTTTACATGGACAAGAGCCGCTGTATATGGCATCAGTAATCCTGAGGGCTGGGGTAATGAAAACCCAAACGAAATTCTTGATGATACCACATTGAGTTCAATAAATGTTACCTATATTTATTCTGTATCAGCCAATGGTTGTACAAATTTGCAGACTTTCAATGTAATTGTTTCGGTAAATCCTACGCCAACATTAAGCAGCACTTTAACTCCATCCGCAATATGTAGTGGTACAAATTTCATTTATGTTCCAGCGAGTCCAATTTCAGGCGCAACCTTCACCTGGACAAGGGCTACGGTAGCAGGAATTAGTAATCCATTTGGTAGCGGTTCGGGTATTCCCAGCGAAATATTGACCGATACCACAACAGCACCTGTAAATGTTACTTATGAATTTATTGTAACAGCCAATGGTTGTACAAATCCAATAACATATAATGTCGTTGTTTTGGTAAATCCGACTCCAACGCTTAGTAGTACCTTAACACCTGCAGCAATATGTAGTGGCGACACCTTCAGTTATACACCAACAAGTGCCACCCCAAATGCCACATTTGTCTGGAATCGTCCACCGGTTACAGGCATTAGCCAGACACAAGCAAGCGGAACGGACAATCCGAATGAGATGCTTACCAATCTGACTACATTCCCATTATATGTTACATACACATTTACCATATCGGCTGATGGTTGTGATTATGTGCAAAATGTAGTTGTAACTGTAAACCCTACACCGGAATTAAGCAGTAGTTCTACGCCTTCTTCCATTTGTAGCGGTACGGTTTTCAATTATGCGCCAACAAGTTCAACCGCAGGAGTTTCCTTTGTATGGACCAGAGCCGGAGTAACAGGGGTCAGCAATGTTGCCGGCAGTGGTACTGATAATCCCGGTGAAATACTTACCGATACAATAGCCTCTGCTGTTAATGTTACCTACATTTATACTTTATCATCCAATGGTTGTGCTAATCCAATTAGTGATAGTGTGGTTGTTACGGTAAATCCAAACCCTACATTAAGTAGCAGTTCAACCCCTCCCGCAATTTGCAGTGGTACATCATTCTATTATACTCCAACAAGTGGCACCGCCGGCACTACGTATACATGGACAAGAGCAGCAGTATCAGGTATCAGTAATGCACCGGGTAATGGCACCGGCATTCCAAACGAAATACTTACCGATACAATAGCCGATTCAGTAAATGTTACATATCAATTTACATTATCCGCTAACACCTGTATTAATGCGACGCCGTATAATGTAATCGTTACAGTATATCCAATTCCAACGTTGAGCAGTTCCATAACGGTGCCTGCGATATGCAGTGGAAGTGTGTTCAGTTACACGCCAATAAGTGCAACGCCAAATGCTACATTTGATTGGACTAGGGCATCAGTAGGAGGTATAAGTGAAGCACCAACAAGTGGAACGGGAGACCCCGCTGAAACACTTACCAGTTTGACTACATTCCCGTTATATGTTACGTACTCTTATATTGTTTCAGCTAATGGTTGCAGCAACGCAACAGCTTACAATGTAGTTGTAACTGTAAGTCCGACACCAGAATTAAGCAGTAGTATAGCTCCTACTTCAATTTGCAGTGGTACAGTTTTCAATTATATTCCAACAAGTTCTACTCTTGGAGTTTTATTTGCATGGACAAGAGCCGCGGTATCGGGAATAAGCAATGCGACTGTTAGTGGCACCGGTAACCCTGCCGAAACGCTTATTGATACTGTAACTTTTCCTGTTAATGTTACCTACATTTATACTTTATCCGCCAATGGTTGTACTAATCCAAAAACCGATAGTATTATTGTTACCATCAATCCAAATCCGGCATTAAGCAGTAGTTTGACTCCTCCGGCAATTTGCAGTGGCACCGCGTTCTATTATACACCAACAAGTGGCACGGCGGGAACATTATTCTCATGGTCCCGGTCAGCAGTTTCAGGTATTAGTAATATTGCAGCTACCGGCATTGGTAATCCAAACGAAATACTGAATGATACAACAGGAGCGATCGCAATTGTTACCTATATCTATACCTTATCAGCTAATGGTTGTGTTAATTCAATAACTTATAGCGTAGTTGATACAGTTTATCCCGTATCAACATTTACAAGTACATTAACACCTTCGGCAATTTGCAGTGGCACAACTTTTAGTTATACTCCAATAAGCGGAATACCGGGTGCGTCATTTACATGGACAAGAGCCACGGTATTGGGTATCAGCAATACAGCGGGTAGTGGTATTGATGATCCTAACGAAACGCTGACAAATACATCAACTGATCCGATAAATGTTACGTATGTTTATTCCTTGTCAGCTAATGGTTGTAGTAATGCAACTACTTTTAATGTAATTGTTGAGGTAAACCCTATGCCAACATTAAACAGTAGTTTGACACCTCCAACAATCTGTAGTGGTACGGTGTTTAGTTATATTCCAACAAGCGCGACAGCCGGAACCATATTTGATTGGGATCGGGTAGCGATTACAGGGGTTAATAATGCCACAGATAGTGGTACATACAATCCTAATGAAACACTTTTCGATACGATAACAGTTCCTGTAAGTGTTACTTATGAATATACGTTATCAGCGAATGGTTGCACAAATTCAACAATTTATAGTGTGGTTGTGATCATTGATCCTTCAACGGAGGGAGGAATAGTGTCAAGCAATGCGACAGTTTGCAGTGGAAGCAATAATGGTATGCTAATACTTAATGGGGAAACCGGTAGTGTGGTGCAATGGGAATATTCAACAGATGGAAGCACCTGGATGACAATTAATAATTCTACCAGCGCATTGGCATATAACAACCTCACGATGACCACTATTTACCGCGCAGTAGTTCAGGAGGGAACTTGCTCGATAAAAACTTCCTCGTATGATACTATAACTGTTAATTCCGCTACTGTTGGAGGAATGGTTTCCAGTAACGCTTCAGTTTGTAGCAACTTAAATACAGGAACACTTAACTTAACCGGTTCTGCCGGAAATATAGTGAATTGGATATCTTCGTCAAATGGAGGTATTACATGGACAGCAATACCGAGTACAACAGGAACACAATCATATACCTACAATAATCTTACAACAACAATCTGGTATACTGCTTTGATTAAGAGTGGCGTATGCCCTATAGATACAGCTTTAATAGCGATAATAACAGTTAACCCCAGCCCGCTGGCGAGCTTCACTTCTACAACAGTTTGTGTTGGACAAGCAACAACCTTTGTCAATGGTTCAAGTATAAGTAATGGATTAATTGATTTGAATATGTGGGATTTTGGTGATACTACTTATACATCAACACCGTTTGTAAGCCCTGTCCTTCATACTTATAATCAAGCGGGAACATATTCAGTTACTCTTGTTGTTACTTCCGACATAGGGTGTGAAACGCCATTAACTTCAAGTGTTATTGTTAACGCCTTGCCGGATCCTACAATTAGTGCTAATTTACCTTTGTTTTTATGCTCAGGAAATTCTATTATTTTATCAGCAGTTGCTGGATCCGGAATAACCTATTACTGGAACCCAGGCGGAGCAACTACCCAGAATATTACAGTAGATACGGCGGGTACTTATGTATTGACAGTAACAAGTAGCAGCGGATGCAGCAGTTCAGATTCGGTTTTTATTGCTTCTTCTTTGGTTGTGAATGCCGGAAACGATATTACTGTTAATTACGGTACTGCCGTGACACTTCACGGAGAAGGAGGAATCATTTATTCCTGGTCGCCAATAACAGGGCTTGATAATCCCAATGTTTCAAACCCGGTACTTACTCCGTTAGTTACAACTACTTATGTGCTTACTGCGATAGATGCTAATGGCTGCGCCGGTTCTGATTCATTAACAGTTACTGTTTTATCGGATCATAATTTGATAATTTCAAATATTATGACGCCAAATAGTGACGGAAAGAATGATACCTGGATAATTATTAATATTGATGATTATCCAAACACAGAAATAATTATTGTGAATAACCAGGGGCAACAAGTATATAAATCATCATCTTATGATAATAGCTGGGATGGAACATATAATGGCAAACCATTACCAGATGCCACCTACTACTATTTTTTAAAGTTTGCATCTGATAAAAAAGTATATACGGGTGCAATAACCATTTTCAATGATAAATAACATATCTTCCTATAATCCCCTCTCCGATGGAAAGGGGGCAGGATGTAAAGAAAGAGAATATGAAAAAGGTAAAAAATAAAGTTAACACCAATCAACTCCGCCTCTTTTTGAGATGGATGAGGAGGGGACTTTGGCTTTTGATTTTGGCTTGTGCATTGGTTCTCCTCCCATTTGGGAAGGTCGGGAATGGCTATGCTCAACAAGTTTCTTTTAGCAGCCAGTATTATACAAATCAGATTATGATTAATCCTGCATTTACAGGGAATGAGCAATTTTTTAATGTGTATATGAGTCATCGTTCTCAATGGGGTAATGTGAAAGGCGCACCTCAAACCAGTTATTTTACTGTGGATGCGCCTGTTAAAGAAAAAAATGTTGGAATAGGGTTTAAACTTTATTCATATACTACTGATATTTTAAGTCAGGTAGGCGCTTCTGCCACGTATTCTTATAGATTAAAAATAGATAAAGAAAAAAACTTGTTTTTTGGTTTAGCGATGGGAATGCTGGATAATAAAATTGACTATGCGAGTGCAGTGATGCGAGATAAAGATGATCCGTTTTTTCTACAGCAACAACAAAACAAAACCGTTTTTAGCGCAGATTTGGGTTTTGCCTATGTCTGGAAAGATTTGGAGCTTGGATTGGCTATTCCGCAGTTGTTGGGTAATAGTATGAAATATGGTACGGACGTGGGTTATATCAGACATTTTAATTTGAATCGTCACTATCAGTTTTCGATGAAATATGGATTTGTTGTCATAAAAGAAAAACAAATAACAGCCTATCCATTGATTATGATTCGTGCCGTAAAGGGTGCACCTGTTCAGTTTGATATTAACACGGTAGTTGATTGGAAAAAGATGGGGTGGTTTGGGCTTACTTACCATAGTGGTTATGCGATGGCTGTTAGTGCGGGAGTACGTTATAAAAATTTCAGCTTAGGGTATGCTTACGATTTAGGAATGAGTCCGATAAAATCATATACAGGATCCTCCACTGAATTTTTATTAGGTTATGTGTTCCCTATTACTAAGAAACAGGAAATAGTGATAGATTCTTCAAAAAATGAAGTATGGGCAGAGCAAATTCAATCTACTTCGCCAATGATACAGCCTTTAGATTACGATAATGAATACTGGAATTCCCTCAATAAAAAAGTAAATCGTTCACAAATATTCAACACCATTGTAGATGCCGTTCTTAGTGGGAAGTTACAGGCATACGATTTGGTAACGAATGCCCCTTTATCAATTGCCAAAGTGAAATCATCATTAGTCAGGTTAGGAGATACTCCTAAGTTGATAACAAAAAATGATATTTCCAAAGTAAGGATGAACGAGAAATGGGTGTTCGATAAAAAATCCTTCAAATTGACGAAGCATATAACCCGAATTGACTTATTAATAACGCAGGTGGATGAAGCAGGTGAAATTACCGGCAACGACAAACCTTTGTTTTATGTAAGATTGAAAGAATAATTTTTTAGAATAAAATAGCAAATACACCCCAAACAGCTTTTGAGATTCCCCCATCTTTGAGAAAGCAACGTATAATCACTTACTCACATTAAAACATTTATTACCTTTGAAAGCAAAAAAATTAAAACCCCTGTTCTTTATTTTAAAGGGAAAATTATATGTTATTTAAAGAGATCATAGGGCAACATATTGTTAAAGATCGATTAATACGTTCTGTAAAAGAAGGGCGTATCAGTCATGCGCAGTTATTTTTGGGCCCTCAAGGTAGTGGAAGTCTGGCTTTGGCATTGGCGTATGCGCAATATATTTCTTGTAGCAACAAGTTGGAGGATGACTCTTGCGGGCATTGTTTATCGTGTGTAAAGTACAACAAATTAATTCATCCCGATTTGCACTTTGTCTATCCTGTGGCGCTTTCGAAGGATGTTAGAACAAGCTCAGATGTAGCTATTCAATGGCGGGAATCTTTTTTGGATAATCCCTACCTTACTCTTTTCAATTGGTTTGAGCTACTGGATGCGGAAAATAAACAAGCGGTGATTGGTGTTGATGAAAGCGCTGAAATACTTCGTAAACTAAGCCTCACTACCTATGAATCGGAATATAAAATAATGATTATCTGGCAGGCGGAAAAAATGAATCAGCAGGCTGCAAATAAGTTGCTGAAAATTTTAGAAGAGCCACCTGAGAAAACATTGTTTTTATTAGTTTGCGAAAGTGAAGATCAATTGCTACGTACAATTTTGTCGCGCACACAGTTGATTAAAATTGCCAAAATAAATGAAAACGATTTAATGAAAGCGTTAGTAGTTTGTCATAATTTGTCTTCTGAAGTAGCTGAAAACATAGTTCATTTGGCGGATGGCAATTATGCGGAAGCTTTAGCATTGATTCATCAGAATGAAAATTCAGGGCAAAATCTGGCAAGTTTTCAAAAGTTAATGCGGGCAAGCATTAAATTTGATCCGAAAGCTGTAATGGTCTGGATTGATGAAATTGCCGTTGCCGGACGTGAACGACAGAAAAGTTTTTTGAATTATTCATTACACATCATGCGCGAAAGTTTGATTTTAAATTACGCTGATGCAAGTCTTGTGAAAATGGGAGCAGAGGAACAAAGTTTTGTGAAAAAGTTTGCTCCTTTTATCCATGCAAATAATGTAGAGCGTTTTATTGAAGAATTAGACAAAGCCTATCATCACATGGAGCGTAATGCTAATGTTAAAATATTATTTATGGATTTAGCTTTCAAGTTCAATGAATTGCTAAATTTACCAAAGCCAATTTAAATCAATTTGAAAATGTGCAAATTTGAAAATTACATAATTTCATTTGCACATTTTCAAATTAAATAATTTTCAAATTAAATAATATGGAATGTGTAGGATGTTCAACCGGTAATGGTGCAACAAGCAGTAGTTTGCCGGGAGGATGCAATAATAATGGTTCTTGCGGAGCAGGGGAGGGAACTTGTAAAAAACTTAATGTATTTGATTGGCTGGCAAATATGGAATTGCCGGCTGGTCAGTCAGCATGTGATATCGTGGAGGTACGTTTTAAAAATAGTCGGAAAGATTTTTTTAGAAACGTAAATAATTTACAACTTCAGGTAGGAGATGTGGTGGCGGTGGAAGCTTCTCCTGGTCATGATATTGGTGTGGTTTCTATTTCAGGTGAGTTGGTTCGTTTGCAGATGAAAAGGAGAGGTATTGGTTCGGCATCCGAAGAAATAAAAAAGGTATATCGTAAAGCAAAACCGAATGATATTGAGAAATGGCAGGAAGGGCAAAACATAGAGCAGGCAACGATGTATCGTGCACGAACTATCGCTATTAAATTAAATTTGCAAATGAAGATCAGTGATGTAGAATATCAGGGCGATAAGACCAAGGCGATATTTTATTATACTGCCGATGATCGTGTTGATTTTCGTGAATTGATAAAAGTGCTGGCGGATGAATTTAAGGTGCGGATAGAGATGCGTCAAATAGGGGCACGTCAGGAAGCCGGGCGTTTAGGAGGCATTGGCTCTTGTGGTCGTGAATTATGCTGCGCTACCTGGTTAACTGATTTTCGTTCGGTATCAACAAGCGCTGCACGTTACCAGCAATTATCATTAAATCCGATGAAGCTTGCCGGACAATGCGGTAAACTTAAATGTTGTTTAAATTATGAGTTAGACAGTTATCTGGATGCACTTAAGGATTTTCCGGAAGTAAATAATGTTAAACTTGAAACAGAGAAGGGCAGAGCCTTTCATCAAAAAACAGATATTTTTAAACGCATCCTGTTTTTCTCCTATACCGATGAACCCGATAACTTTATTCCGCTATCAGTAGAGCGTGTAAAAGAAATTATGGAAATGAATAACACTGGCGTAAAACCTGCCACATTGGAGATAAAAGTGACAATGAAAGTAGTAGAGAAAAAACCAGATTATGAGAATGTGGTTGGGCAAGATAGTCTTACCCGCTTTGATAAAACAAAAAAACAGAAACAAAAAAATAATCATCATAAAAAACGTAATTCCGGGACAGATACGAGCAAAACAAACATAAATCCGAATCCAACTGAAAGTTCAAAGTCGAATCTGAAGCCCAATTCAAACGAAAAATTAAAACCGAATCCGAACAAAAAGAATAGGCATAATTCAAATAAATCAAACAACAGACCACCGCAACCGAATAATAATAATAGTAACAAAGAACCACTTCAAGGGTAATAATTTTTTTAATTATGAAAGCAGCACACCTGAAATTAAAATTATTTATTGTACCGGTTTTGTTGTGTTTATTCTTTTTTTCATCATGCGACAGTAACCGTATTTTTGAAGAAAATAGAAAAATTCCGACAGAAGGATGGAGTAGCGGTAATATTCTAAAGTTTGATGTTGATATTACTAATTTAGTAATACCAACTAATTTTTTTATTAATGTGCGTAATGCCGATGGTTACCCCTACAACAATCTGTTTTTGTTTGTTAAAACAACATTTCCAGACGGGAAAATAGCTGACGATACCCTCGAGTGTATTTTAGCTGATGAAAAGGGGAAATGGTTGGGAACGGGTATGGGAGATATTTATGATAATCAAATACCATTTAAAAAAAATGTTCGTTTCCCGGTTGCTGGAATTTATAAATTTGAGATGCAACAGGGTATGCGCAGCGATGTTATTCCTTTAATTATGGATGTAGGATTGCGCATTGAAAAAACAGAGAATTGAACAATTTACAGTAGGCAATTATGCAGTAGGCAATTTAACAATTTGGCAATAGGCAATGAGCAACAAATAATTTAACACAGATTCGTAAATTCGTAATTCGTAGATAGTAAAAAATGGTCGCAGAAAAACTGAAAAAAAATAATTACCGAAAACAGGTGCTGTGGTTTTGGCTCCTTTTTACTTGTCCGATTGTTGCTTTATTTCTTTTTGTTACCAGCGTTCGGTTTTTTGCCGATTTGCCTGATACCGAGGCTTTGCAAAATCCAAAAACAAATTTAGCCACTGAAGTTTTTTCATGTAACATGAAAGTGTTAGGTAAATATTATGCCGAAAACCGTACTAATGTTAAGTTTAAAGGAATTTCACCGAATGTGATAAATGCGTTAATCGCGACAGAGGATGCACGTTTTTACCATCATTCAGGAGTTGATATTCGCGCCTTGGTTAGAGTCATTTATGGCGCTGTGACACATAATAGCAGTAGTGGTGGTGGCAGTACAATTACTCAACAGTTAGCAAAAATGTTGTTTCCTCGTGAAGATTTGCATGGTTTTAGTTTGGTATCCCGAAAAATAAAAGAATGGATTATCGCGGTAAAATTGGAACGTGAATATACCAAAGAAGAGATTGTTGCAATGTATCTCAACAAGTTTGATTTTATTAATAGTGCTGTTGGAATTAAATCGGCAGCGCAAATTTATTTTGGAACAACACCCGATTCATTGCGTGTTGAACAAGCAGCGCTGCTTGTAGGAATGGCAAAAAATCCTTCACTGTTTAATCCAAACCGATTTGCTGAACGCTCGAAAGGAAGACGTAATACGGTGCTTCAACAAATGTACAAGTATGGTTATCTGACTGATCACCAAAGCGATTCATTGCAAAAGCTTCCTCTTAAATTAAATTTTCATCCCGAAGATCATAATGATGGTTTAGCGCCTTATTTCCGCGAATATTTGAGGGATGTATTTATGAAAAAATGGTGTGAGGAAAATCCTAAACCAGATGGAAAAAAATATGATATATACCGGGATGGGTTAAAAATTTATACCACCATTGATTCACGTATGCAGCGTTATGCAGAAGAAGCTGTAACCGAACATCTGCGTGACTTACAAGGTGCATTCGATAATGAATGCAAGCATAAAAAAAATGCACCTTTTGCATGGAATGTTAATAAGGATGAAATTAAATCCATTATGGAGCAAGGCATGAAGCGTTCGGATCGTTATAAAATGCTTAAAAAAGCGGGAATGAGTGAGGAGGATATTGCAAAAAAATTTAGAATTCCGGTGGCAATGACCATTTTTACCTGGAAAGGAGAGAAAGATACTATTATGACCCCCTGGGATTCTATCAGATATTATAAAGGATATTTACAATCCGGATTTATGTCGATGGAACCACAAACAGGTTATATCAAAGCTTGGGTTGGAGGAATAGCACACAAGTTTTTTCAGTATGATCATGTTCAGATAGGACATTCCCGCCAGGTGGGTTCAACATTTAAACCTTTTATTTATGCACTCGCTATACAGGAAGGATATTCACCCTGTTACCGTGTCCCCAATGTTAGAACATGTATTGATATGCCTGCAGGACAACCCGTTTATTGTCCGGATAATGCAGGAGGAGAAGAAAAATTAGCGGGGAAAATGTTGACACTTCAGCAAGCACTTGCGTATTCAATAAATTATATTTCGGCATACCTCATTAAACAGTTCGGTCCTCAAGCGGTTGTTGATATGGCTCGCAGGATGGGAGTTGTTAGTCCTATTGATGCTGTTCCTTCAATTTGTTTGGGGACACCTGAAATATCGGTGTTTGAAATGGTAGGAGCCAATGCCACATTTGCTAATAAAGGTACATGGATTCAACCAACCTTTGTAACCCGCATTGAAGATAAAAATGGAAACGTACTGACAGATTTTTTTCCTCGCACAGAGGAAGTTTTAAGTGAAGAAAAAGCATACGTGATGTTGCAATTATTAAAAGGTGTTGTACAAATTGGTACGGGTGTTCGTTTGCGATACCGTTATAAATTGATGATGCCTATTGCCGGTAAAACCGGCACAACACAAAATAATTCCGATGGGTGGTTTATGGGAATTACACCAGATTTGGTTTCGGGTTGTTGGACAGGTGCAGATGACCGTGCAGTACATTTTGATCGTACCGATATTGGGCAGGGAGCAAGTATGGCGCTACCAATCTGGGCAAAGTATATGCAAAAAGTGTATGCCGATAAAACCATCAAAATTTCGAAAGAAGAATTTGAAAAGCCCGTAAAAAAAATGGATATTGAAATGGATTGTGGTAAATACAACAGAGAGTTGGAGAGTGGGGTAGAAAACTCAAATTCGGATGAAGCCATTTATTAATGAGGCAATTTAACAATTGTGCAATTGTGCAGTAGGCAATTAGCAACAGGCAATTAATAACAATTTAACAATTTGACAATTTAACAATAGGCAATTAGCAATAAGCAATTGTCCCCCTTGTTTGATGGGCTGTGCGAAAGAGAAGGGGGAAGCGATGGATACTGTGTTGCAGAGGGATGTAGAGGGGATGATTTTTAGATTCGTAAATATTCGTTATTCGTAACCTTTAATTTTTAGTAACATGAATAAAACAATAGCAAATGCTGAAGAGGCTGTTAAGGACATTAAGGATAATATGACCATAATGCTTGGCGGTTTTGGTTTGTGTGGTATTCCGGAAAACTGCATTACCGCTTTAGTAAAAAAAGGTGTCAAAGGGTTGATCTGCATTTCAAATAATGCAGGAGTAGATGATTTTGGAATTGGTTTGTTGTTACAGAAACACCAGGTAAAAAAAATGATTTCCTCTTATGTAGGCGAGAATGCTGAATTTGAACGCCAGCTGTTAAGTGGAGAATTAGATGTAGAATTAATACCTCAAGGGACATTGGCAACACGTTGCCTTGCCGCGGGATATGGAATGCCTGTGATTTATACTCCCGCAGGTGTTGGTACCGAAATTGCTATCGGAAAAGAAATACGAAAATTTATGGTTGATGGTATAGAAAAGGATTTTCTGATGGAATATGCCTTTGATGCTGATTTTGCTATTGTAAAAGCCTGGAAAGGGGATACACAAGGCAATTTGATTTTCAAAGGAACAGCTCGCAACTTTAATCCCTTGATGGCAATGGCTGGAAAAATTACTATTGCCGAGGTGGAGGAGTTGGTTCCCGCAGGAGAGTTAGATCCCGATCTTATTCATACTCCCGGAATATATGTGCACCGCATCTTTCAAGGTGTAAATTATGAAAAACGTATTGAGCAAAAAACAGTTAGAAAAAAATAATTAATTGATGTGCTGATTCTTAATGTGCTTATTAAATTGGTACATCAGCACATCAGCACATTTTCACATTTTCACATTAAAACTATGTTAGATAAAGTAGGAATTGCGAAACGTATCGCAAAAGAAATTAAAAACGGTTATTACGTGAATTTAGGAATTGGAATTCCAACTTTAGTAGCCAATTATATTCCAAAAGGAATGAGCGTTGTTTTACAGTCCGAGAACGGACTTTTGGGAATGGGACCATTTCCTTTTGAAGGCGAAGAAGATCCGGATTTAATAAATGCGGGAAAACAAACCATTACTACTGTTCCCGGTTCCGCTTTTTTCGATTCAGCAATGAGTTTTGGAATGATTCGTTCACGAAAAGTGGATCTTACCATTCTTGGCGCGATGGAAGTGTCGGACAATGGAGACATCGCTAACTGGAAAATTCCTGGTAAAATGGTAAAAGGAATGGGTGGCGCAATGGATTTAGTAGCATCAGCCAAAAATATTATTGTTGCTATGCAACATGTTAACAAAGCAGGTGAATCCAAACTATTGACAAAATGTGAATTACCCTTAACCGGTGTCGCATGCGTTAAAAAAATTGTAACGGAATTAGCTGTATTAGATATTACACCACAAGGTTTTCGTTTATTGGAACGTGCTCCGGGAATTAGTGTGGAGCAAATTAAGAATGCAACGGTAGGGCGCTTAGTTATTGAAGGAGATATTCCTGAGATGATTATTGATTAAGAAAATTGAAAAGAATTTTCTTCTACCGGAAATAAACCTGTAAAATAAACATTGGTGTTTTTTGTTTTAGATTTTCTTTTATTCAAACTGAACACAATTTAATATTGAAATACAACTTTACGAATTATTTTTTAACCCATAATTCAGGTGTCTGCTGAGCAAAGTTACTTCCGTGTTCTTTTACAATTCCCATAATCGCATAATTGATTTCTTCGCAAACATCCAGATACACATTATATTCAATCCTGTTAACAAAATAAATAATCCTGATAGTTATTGAATTTACATCAAAATTATTCAAACGAACCTGTGTTTCTTCTTTTGAAATGTATGGATGATTTCCAATAACAGCTTGAATGTCGGTAATAATATTTTTTAACTGTTCCGCATTTGTTTCATACGTTAAACCTATCGTAAAATTAGAACGCCTCTGGCTGCGATGTGAAAGGTTATCCAATTCATTATCCACCAATTTTTTATTGGGTATGGTCACAAAAGTTTTTTCCAAGGTGCGAATACGGGTGCTGCGAAATCCAATGTTTTCAACGTTACCAACCACTTCTCCACATTTTATTAAATCCCCAATAACAAATGGCTTATCCAGAAAAATGGTAAATGAGCCTAGTAAATTTTCCAACGATTCCTTTGCCGCTAAAGCAATTGCAAGACCTCCAATTCCCAATCCGGCAATAAGCGACGCTACATTTAATTCGAATATTGCTCCAAGGATAAAAAAAACAGAAAAGATAACAACGATTACTTTAAGAGCCTCTTTAATAAATTGAACGAATTGGTCATCAGTTTTTGACTCTGTTAAAGAAGCACGATACATCAAAATTAAACCGAAAAAATCAATTACACGAAGGAAAATCCAGGTAATGGAAATAACAAGTGCGATTTGAAATGAGCGGTATAAAACCATTCGTAAGCCAAATTTTTCAATGGTTACGAAATTCCATTCAGAGGGAAATTCCAAGCGGTCAAAAGCCAGATATAAAACAATAAGCATAATGAAAATCCCCATTGGCTTATTTAATAATGCAAATAGTTTACCATATCCAATATCAGTTGAATATTTTTGTAAAAATTTAAAAACAAACAGGGTTAACAGTTTTGACAATAACCGATGGAAAATTAGTCCGGCTATAATTATTCCAATTAACCAGCAGTAGCTTTCTACCGTATTCCCAATAAAACTGAATTTCAAAAAGTCGTTTAGCATAATATGTAATTAAATATATATATTTGGAAATAATCTCTATTTTGCAAAAGTAAAATGATATTTGTATAAAATTATTTGAAAATATTTTTTTGTTTGAAAAATATTTTTCGGAAATTTGTAAAATATACTAACATTAGTAATTATAAAAATAGAAAAAATAAATCACTTAAATTTGTAAAACAAATTTCATTTGCAATGAAAAAGCCAAATCCCAAAAAAAGTCCTTTAAAAAAAAACAATGAAAAGGTTAAGGAGAATGGAGACACAAAAAAAACTCCCAAACTTAAACCTCTAAAAGAAAAAGAAAAACAAAACTGGAAAAACAGTTTGAGTGATGAGGATGAAGATTTCATTATGGATGATGATATGAAACTCGACAGCGAGTTTGAAGACGACGAAGATGAAGATGGTAATGGTAATTTCTACGAGGATAAGTTTTAAAAACCTTTAGGAAAAGGAGGGCTGGTTTACCACTCCTCCTATATTATCACGTTTAGCTCCGGTAACACTTTTCAGACAATTAGCTTCGTTACGTACCCGCAGTACACCCAAAAAAGCGAAAATCATTGCTTCTTTAAGTTCTATGGTGTTTTTATCGGGAATAATTAATTGATGAATAGTATGTTTTTTTATGATCTCTATCAAAAAGTTATTATAGGTACCGCCACCCGTAATCAGCATGTTCCCTTTTGATTTATTATCAAGTGCTTTTGAAATTTGAAATGCGACATGCTCACAATAGGTTCGCAAAACATCAGTTTCGCTGATATTGTATTTTGTTAATAGCGGGTTTACATTTTTTATAACCCATTCTTTTCCTAATGATTTAGGACTGTCTAATGGTAATTTATAAAATGAAAGTTCATTTAATTCGAATAATAAGGGCTGGTGTATTGAGCCTTTACGAGCAAGTTCTCCTCCGTTATCGTATTCTTTACCTAAGGGCGCACAAACTGCATTCATCACTATATTTACAGGACAAATATCATAAGCGATTCGTTCATTATTATACTGGTAAGACACATTTGCAAAACCTCCCAGGTTCAAACAATAATCAAATTCAGGGAATAATAATTTGTCGCCAATAGGCACTAATGGCGCACCTTGTCCGCCCAATGCCACATCAAGCGAGCGAAAGTCACAAACCACAGGCAAACCACATTCCGCAGCAATAGCACTTCCTGCCCCAATTTGAACTGTTAATTTTTTTTCGGGCTGATGAAAAATAGTATGCCCATGTGAGGAGATAAAATCAGGATTAAAATTATTTTTTCTAATAAAATCAGTTGCCAGTTTGCCTAAGTAAACCCCATAATCAATATGTGTTTGCTGGAATGTGATTGCATCCGTTTTTTCGAGAGCCAACAATCTTTTTTTCCAAAGTGCCGAATAAGCGATGGTTTCGCCATGAATTATTTTATACGTCCATTTATTATTATTAAAAGTAAATCTACAAAAAGCAATATCAACGCCATCAAGCGATGTGCCGGACATTAAACCAATCACATTGTAACAACTCCTCGTATTTACCATAATACAATTAGCGAATTTAAAATTTAAAATTTACATTTGTTCTCCCATCTGAATGATGGTGGACGTATCAAAAATAAAAGAAAATTCAACATAAAATTTACAGGTATGACATTTAATTTAACAGAGGAGCACTTGATGATTCAGCAAGCCGCTCGTGATTTTGCAAACAATGTATTAAAGGCAGGAGTGATTGAGCGTGACGAACACCAAAAATTTCCGGCGGATGAAATCAAACAATTAGGCGAGCTTGGTTTCTTAGGGATGATGGTGGACCCGAAATATGGAGGAGGAGGAATGGATTGTATTTCCTATGTTTTAGCAATGGAAGAAATTTCTAAAATTGATGCATCCTGCTCTGTAGTGATGTCTGTAAATAACTCTCTTGTATGTTGGGGCTTAGAAACGTATGGTACCGAAGAACAAAAACAAAAATACCTGACACGTTTAGCTTCCGGACAAATTATCGGGGCATTTTGTTTGTCAGAGCCGGAGGCAGGTTCTGATGCTACATCACAACGCACAACAGCTATTGACAAAGGCGACCACTATTTGTTAAATGGTACAAAAAACTGGATTACCAATGGCGGTTCAGCATCAGTATACTTGGTAATAGCGCAAACACATGCCGAAAAGGGACATAAAGGAATTAATGCATTCATTGTAGATAAAGGTATGCCGGGCTTTGTAGTAGGTCCAAAAGAAAATAAAATGGGGATTCGTGGATCAGACACTCATTCACTAATGTTTACCGATGTTAAGGTGCCAAAAGAAAATCGTATTGGTGAAGATGGATTTGGTTTTAAATTCGCAATGCAAACACTTGCCGGTGGGCGGATAGGTATTGCTTCTCAGGCGCTAGGCATAGCTTCAGGTGCTTACGAATTAGCATTGGCTTATTCAAAAGAACGTAAAGCGTTTGGCAAAACAATAAATCAACATCAAATTATTCAGTTCAAATTAGCCGATATGGCTACTGAAATTGAAGCCGCACGTTTGCTTTGTTTAAAGGCTGCCTGGCTGAAAGATCAGCATTTGGATTATTCAACTGCTGGTGCGATGGCAAAAGTTTTTTCTTCGGAAGTAGCTATGCGTACTACTGTTGAAGCTGTTCAGATACATGGCGGATATGGTTTTGTAAAAGAATACCATGTAGAACGACTGATGCGTGATGCTAAAATTACCCAGATTTACGAAGGAACTTCTGAAGTTCAACGCATCGTTATCTCCAGGGCTTTGTTAGCTTAGAAGAAAAAAATGAAACGATTTTTTGTAACCGGTATTGGAACTGATGTTGGCAAAACAGTGGCAAGTGCCATTTTAGTGGAATCATTAAACGCCGATTATTGGAAACCCATTCAGGCTGGTAATTTGAATAATACGGATACAATGACAGTCCGTTCATTAACCAGCAATACTAAATCTGTTTTTCATCCGGAAACGTATCGTTTATCAGAAGCCTTATCGCCCCACGCTGCCGCGGCGATCGATAAAATCAAAATCAACATTCAAAAAATAATTTTACCGAAAACGTCTAATTCCCTTATTATAGAAGGAGCAGGAGGAGTTATGGTTCCTTTGAATGATAAATTTCTGGTAATTGATTTAATAAAAAAACTCAAAGCGGAAGTTATTGTTGTTTCCAAAAATTATTTGGGTAGCATTAATCATACGCTGCTGACAATTGAAGCACTCAGAAGCAGAAAAATCCCCATCGCAGGTATTATTTTCAACGGAAAGCATTCAAAAGCAGCAGAAGAATATATATTAAAATATACCGGATTGAAATTCCTGTTATCGATTGAAGAAGAAAAAAAAATGGATAAAAAAACAATATTGAAATATACTCATTTATTAAAATAACGCCAATGCAAGGAAGTTACGAAAGACTGCTGATGGGTAACAAAAAATGGTCGGTGGAAAAACTGAAACAAGATCCCGATTTTTTTAGAAACCTAACGCTGGGTCAGAATCCTGAATATTTATGGATTGGTTGTTCCGATAGCCGTGTGCCTGCCAATGAAATTACCGATACCAAATCAGGTGAAATATTTGTACATCGCAATATTGCCAACATGGTTGTGAATACTGACATGAATTTATTGAGCGTGTTATATTATGCTGTTGAAGTATTGCGAGTTAAGCACATTATTGTATGCGGGCATTATGGATGTGGAGGAATTACAGCCGCAATGCGTAATAATGATAATGGATTCGTCAACAATTGGCTGCTCAATATTAAAGAGGTTTACGAAAAACATAAAACCGAACTGGAATCAATTACTGATTTAATGGAACGTGAAAATCGATTGGTTGAACTTAACGTACACGAACAGGTGCATAACCTTTCCAAAACCATTATTGTGCAGCAGGCATGGAAAAATCGTCAACTCTTAATACATGGCTGGGTGTATGGTTTTAATGATGGATTGATTACTGATTTACATGTAATGATGGACGAAATCAGTGATTTAGAACCAATTTTCAGGTACGACTTATAGAAAATTTTTCAGTCCGATTATTTATTAATCGTGATTTTTTTTGTGGTATTTTCCTTATCATTTTTTATGTTCACAAAATAGCTGCCATTGGCTACATTTGACAAATCAATTGTTTGTTTGTTTCCAACAGTTGATTCATTTGAAAATATTACTTTTCCAATGATGTTGTAAACCGTAACAATGGTTTTTCCGGAATAATTTCCTAAATCAACAGTAAACAAGCCATTTGTAGAAGGATTAGGGTAAACTGAGATTGAACTTTTACTCGGAAAATTATGTATAGCAGTTGCTGGTGCTGCCGTACCTGCAAAACTTACATTGTCAATGCTGAATGATCCTGTATTTGCTTCAGCGTTCCATGCATAAAAACGGAATGTTACCGGCGAAGCAAGCCCTGTAAATGAGGACCCGCCTAAAGTAATTTTACTTCCATTTTGATTTGAAGTTGTCGCGTCTAAATTCCAAAAGAAAATATCTCCGGTTTGCACACTTAATTTTGCATTTACAGGATTAATTGACGCGGCAAGATTTGAAATATATCCATCAATACTTGATTTAACAGCAAAAGTGCGGATCCCGGTACCGGAACGTTCAACGCTGAATTTTATAGAATCTAAATCAATTGTATAGCCTGTTTCCGGAGTAAGGGTCACTTCGTAATATTCTGTAGCACTTAATGAACCGGTTAAAGTGTCATAAGTATCAATCGCAGTTGTAGCACCTAAAGGCCAGTTGATAAATGAAAAACGTTTTAGCGCATTTGGATTTGAAGGTGTTCCGGTGGCAGAAAAACTTCCAAATGTAACACCAGTAGCTGTTGGCAAAGGAGTTGGGTCAATCAATCCAGTACCAACTACCGGGGGATTTGTTGATGGAGCCTTTACACTATCAAATTTGTATAAAGCGGTAAAACTTTGTGCTATAAGCATAGTTGAAAAAAGCACCACCACCGAAATTAATAAAGTAAGTTTTTTTATCATGAGCTCAAATTTTGGTTTTTTAATAATTTACAACTGCAAAAATAATCAAATTTGATTGTGATATAAATTTATTTTTTATTACATTTGATTATGTCAATCACTCAAAAATTAAATCCCTTAAAAATATGAAACACATTTCTACAAGTATCATAAAGAGCGTTTGTCTTTCTGTTGTTTTCGTTTTTAGCGTAATGTGTTTAAAAGCGGGAGATATTAAAGTTAAATCTGGCGCAGCTCAATTATCAATTGTTCAGAACACTTTTACTAAACTTACTCTTTCCAACACTTTTACTAAACTTAGTTACCGGACTGTAAAAAACAATAACAGTTTTTATACCGAAATGACCATACCAGATTATGGTGCATCTAACAGGATTGGGGATCCCAAACTTCCTATGCTCAAAAAACTTATTGAGGTTCCGGAGGGCGCTACTGTAAATGTTAATGTGATTAACTATACCGTTATCGAATATAAATTATCGGATTACGGCATACAGGATAAACTTTTCCCTTGTCAGCCATCTGTTTCTAAGGATATTAATAAGCCTCTTCCAGCTTTTGCACATAATATATCAACATATTCTACCGACCAGTTTAATACTGATAATCTTGTATCAGTTGAAATTCTTGGGGTAATGAGAGGAGTGAGGTTGGCAAGATTGGATATTGCACCTGTACGATATAATCCTGTAAAAAACACTATACAGGTCTATAATGATATTGAAGTAGAAATTAGCTTTCCCGGTGCGAATGTTATGCAAACTTTAGCAAATCAAAGAAAGTTCTATTCTCCATTTTTTGAAGGAATGTTTTCTAACCAATTGTTGAATTATAAAAATCCACTTCAGGCAAAAGACACGATTACTAAATATCCTGTAAAATATGTTATTGTTTCCGATCCTGCTTTTCAGGCTACATTACAGCCTTTTGTTCAATGGAAAACAAAAAAAGGTTTTACTGTTATACAAGCATATACTAATGATCCTTTAGTCGGAACAACTACTACATCAATAAAAAATTATTTACAAGGGCTTTATAATGCAGGAAACTCTTCTGACCCTGCACCTTCTTTTGTCTTATTTGTAGGAGATATTGCTCAGGTACCTTCATTTAGCGGACAAACAGGGTCGCATGTATCAGATCTTTATTATTGTGAATTTACCGGAGATTATTTTCCTGAAATTTATTATGGCAGGTTCTCCGCGACAACTGTAGGCGAATTACAACCTCAGATTGATAAGACTCTTGAATATGAACAATACACCATGCCCGATCCTTCCTTTTTGGGAAATTGTGTAATGATTGCCGGGCAAGATGCTACCTACGGACCGCTTCATGGTGATGGTCAGATAAATTATGGAACATCAACTTATTTCAATACGGCTCATATCCTCAATTCTAATACCTATTTGTATGCAGTTTCGGGGACCAGCGCTTCCCAAATTATTCAGAATGTAAGTAATGGCGTTTGTTATGCCAATTATACTGCTCACGGAAGTCCTGACGGATGGTACAGTCCGGGATTTACCATTTCAGATATCAGCACCTTACAAAACAATCATAAATATCCATTAATGGTAGGTAACTGCTGTCTGACTAATAAATTTGATGAACCTGAATGTTTTGGCGAAGCTCTGCTTAGGGCAAGTGGAAAAGGAGCTATTGGGTACATTGGTGGTTCAAACAGCACTTATTGGGATGAAGATTTTTGGTGGGGTACCGGTTATAAAACAGTAGTGGTAAACCCTGCATACGATTATAATTCTCTTGGTTCTTACGACAGAACATTTCATGATCATGGAGAAAGTTTTGGAGATTGGTATGCAACACAGGGTCAGATGGTTTTTGCCGGCAATCTTGCAGTTTCTCAATCGGGGAATAGCAGTATGGATTATTATTGGGAAATTTATCATCTGATGGGAGATCCTTCTTTGATGGTATATTTTGGAGTTCCTCCGCCACTTACTGCAACCTACTCCGCACTGATACCATTAGGGGCAACAACATTTACTGTTAATACCGAACCGTATGCTTATGTTGCTGTTTCTATGGGAGGCGTTCTTTATGGTGCCGCAATAGCTGATAACCTTGGTGTTGCAATCGTTAATCTATCCCCCTTTTCAGCTCCCGGCACTGCCGATGTTGTTGCAACCAAACAAAACAGAGCACCTTTTATCAGTACTGTTGTTGTAGCAAACCCATCCGGACCATACATCGTTTATTCCGGTAAACTATTACATGATGTTGCCGGAAATAACAATGGACAAGCTGATTTTGGAGAAGATTGCACGTTGGATATTACACTTGAAAATGTAGGTTCAGCAATAGCGAATTCAGTATCCGCGACACTTTCAACAACCGACACACATATAACAATTACTGATAATGCACAAACATGGGGTAATATTAATTCTTCGGCTACTTCTACACAAAATAACGGGTACTCCTTTAAAGTAGCGGACTCTGTGCCTGACCAGCATATTGTTATATTCACACTTACTATTGTGGATGTAAATAGCAATACATGGACGGGAACATTTAATGTCACATTAAATGCGCCTTCCTTTGCAATCGGAAACATGACTATTAACGATGCCACTGGAAATAATAACGGCAAACTGGATCCGGGAGAAACCGTTGATCTTATAATTCCATATACTAATAACGGGCATGCCGATGCAGCGAATACCATTAGCACTATTTCTTCTACAGATAGTTATATCACTATTAATTCAGGTACTGCCAATTTGGGTACATTAAATTCTTTAGGGGGCACGGCAAATGCGACTTTTAATATTACAGTGAGCTCTTCCGCTGTTATTGGTAGCTTCGCAACGTTTAATAATAATGTTACGTCAGGAGTTTACAGCGCACAGAAAACCATACACGCCATTATTGGAATTGTTGAAGAAGATTGGGAAACAAATAACTTCAATAAATACCCATGGATACAGGGAAGTTCTTACCCATGGACTATCAATAGCGTAAATCCATACGATGGTCTACATGATGCAAAATCAGGTTCTATCCCTGATATGGATACATCAGAATTCCATATTACATTTAATGTTCTGGTTGATGATTCTATTTCCTTCTACAAAAAAGTTTCTTCCGAATCAACGTATGATTATTTAAAATTTTATATTGATGGTATTGAACAGGGAGGATGGAGTGGTGAAGAGGCATGGTCAAGAAGCGTATATCCTGTAACTTCCGGAATTCATACCTTTACATGGTCTTATGAAAAAGATTACAACACCGTTGGAGGATCCGATCAAGCATGGGTTGATGATATAATATTTCCTGCTGTAGTAAATCCTTCAACTTCAATAATCGGATTAAATGAAAATGCGAATTCTTTGGTTAGTTTTCCAAATCCATTCAGTCATATTACCACCATTTCCTATAGCATTGAAAAGCCCGAAAATGTATCCATTAAAATTTATAATGCTGTTGGGCAGGAAATTACAACTATAGTAAATAATGAATTAACACAAGCCGGAAGTCATTCCGTATCTTTCAATGCAATAGGTTTATCGACAGGTATATACCAATGTATTCTTACTTCCGACAGTAAAACAATTATCAGTAAGTTAGTAGTCGCTCAGTAATCAGGTTAGCTTTTTTAAATTTGTTTTGGGCGTTGTTCTCTTTTTTATTTCAATCTATCTGTAACCTTTTCCTGTCCCTCTCCCCTGAAAAAGGAGAGGGACAGTTTGTTATCAGCCTTAACTTATATAAACGCTATTCAATTAATTTACCATCCCTCCATCTTTTACTTTCAAATCAAAATGATGAATATGGTCGAATTTTAATCGGCGATATTCCGTTTTTTCCAAATTGTTTAATGAGCCCCACCAATCTCCCATCCAATCATCCCTTGATAAGTTATCATGGTCATATACCCCAAACCCTATACTATCATTCAAATAATAATGATATAAATTAAATGTATCATGTGCCACATATTTATCCGTTGAGCTTTCAAAGGGGGTTTGTGCATAAAAAGCGTTTTTCGGATAAATGATTGTCCAGTAAATATCAGGATAACTGCTTTTCCAAAGTGTATTATCCATTCCGGCTGGAGAAAAAGTAGAGTCGTTTACTAATACTAATCCTTGTCCGTAAATCACACTTCTATAAATTGCCGGAACATTCAAATCAAATTTTACCCGGGCGTTAAAAAAAGATTGGGTGGCATATAAGTGAATATATTCACGATAACTACCCGGCTTTTGAATTGTTTTCTCATCAGTAAAAACTGTTTGAGACATACTCAATTCAAGGACTTGTTTTCCCTTTTTCAAATTATGAAAAGCATAAAAAGGAATTTGAATTTTCAATTCATTTGATTTTCTTAAATCAACAGTATCAGTTGAAATACTTAAATTTTTTGCAGTAGCTGATTTGTCTTTGAAATAGCTGAATGTGTTTTTAAAAACAGGATAGTCAGAAACAATAATTTTGTTGTCGCAATAAAAAGTAAAAACAAAAGCGGTTTTAAAAAGTGTGTCATTATATTGTTGATTTATTGGAAAAGGGAAGTCCTTTAGTCCATTGATAGTTAACTTAACGAATAATGTATTACTTAACGAATCTATTGAAAATGAAATATTTTTCCTGTTAAAGTAGACAGATTTCTGAAGTACCGAATAACTTATTGGCTTTGGCATATTCTCTTTATTATGCTCACGATTTATACAACCACCCAAATAAATTGCGCAGAAAAGGAAGAATAAAAATTTTAATTGATCTTTCATAGTCGTAACAAATATAATTAGAGTCCGTCTATAATGTCCGATTTCTTCGTTATTCTTGTTTTAAAAATCAGTCATTTACAAATGTAAACTCTTGATTTTCAAAACTACGAAAGCCTCGAACTCGAACATTATAGTTCAGACTCTCGACTGTATGGACAGGCACTAATTAATAAATGATATTACGAAAAACCAAAAAGAGCCTATTGGCTCAGTGAGCAAGTCAAAAAAATATTTCCGGAACACATTACATAAAAATAAACCTAATCCATGTTGGTTTGTCAATCGAAATTTTGAAAAGATATTGAATTATTGTGTGTTTTTATTTTTAGATTTACATTGCATTTATTTTAATGGTTTACCAAACAATTTTTATGAAGAAAAAAGCGGAAGTCATATTAATTTTTCTTTCATCCTTTTCCTTTTGCCTGATGGCTCAGTGTCCGGAGTTTTATAATGGCGCCGGAGTAGCATCTTCTAATCCCTACTGGATTGGTTGTTCTGGTGGAAATTATACAATTTTTGTTCAGCCTACTCTTGCCATTACGGGAGGTTATGTTATTAATTGGGGTGATGGAACAGCTAATTACACGGGAGTTAATTTAATCCCTCCTTCTTTTATTTCACATACCTATACAGCAACTATTGATACATTTCCGGTAATCATAACTACTACCTCTCCCGCCTGCACCATTTCAGGTGTTGTAGTAATGGAACAAACGCCATCCGCCTCTATCCAAATTCCCTTCGGTAACGCTGTTTATGGTTGTACCCCTGCCTCATTTAATTTTCTGAATGCATCTACCAATATTTCCGAAACAACACAATTTACATGGACATTTGGTGATGGCTCCGCGGCGCAAATATTTAATTCCTCCAATTTGGGACAGATATTAAATCACACCTATTTGCCCGGCACTACCAGTTGTAATGTAGCAGTAACCCTAAGTGCTGAAAATTATTGCAACCGGGGAAATCCATCCACTAATGTTTACCAGCCAATTCAGGTATGGGACAGGGATAATGTTATCATTACTCCCGATGCTTTAATAAAATGTTCTCCGAGTACAACTTTTCATTTTGATAATACAACAGGTTTAAATTGTATCGGTCTTGGTAATAATCAACAGCGTTATGAATATTGGAATTTTGGTAATTACTGGGGCTTAGGACACGATTCCATTATTGTTTGGCAACCCTTTAGTCCACCCAACAGGGCTGGCTACGATATCACATATCCCGGAATTGGCACCTACGACATTTTACTAAAGGACAGTAGTTTTTGCGGCTTGGATACTGCTACTATTTCAGTCCGGGTTATTGCTCCACCGGTAGCCAATTTATCATTAAGTACGGATAGTATCTGTGAAGGACAAAGCCTTACGGCGACGAATTTATCTACCGGAACAGCCGATCAATTTATATGGGATTTTGGTGATGGTTCTGTAACTATCATTGTTAGTAATACCGCAGCTCAAACGTATGTTTATTCCGATGCCGGATCTTACACGGTTACTTTAATTGCCAACATAGCCGGAGCAAGCGGATGTACCTCTACTGCCACCAAACAGATAATAGTGAAACCATCTCCAACAGCGGATTTTAACTTTGGTTCCAATAATTTTTGCGATACAGGTGAGGAAACTTTCGTTAATACTTCTTCCGGTGCAATAAGTTCGTATTCATGGAATTTCGATAATGGTAACACTTCCGCATTACCAAGTCCCTTGCCGGAAACATACACAGGAGCTGGTTCTTATAATGTGCTATTAAATGTTACAGGAACCAATGGCTGCATTGCAAATAAGACAAAACAGGTTACTGTTTTTCAATCGCCCAATGCGGAAATAATTCCATTTAGTGCTTGTAAGGGCACTTCCGGAATACTTACAGACGCATCAACATCGGCAATAGGAGATCCGATTATTTCATGGTCATGGGATTTTGGGGATTTTTCTGCTATAAGCAACGCTCAAAATCCATCACATATCTTTCCTGATTCTGGTATTTACAATGTCGTACTTACTGTTAGTACAGCATTTTGCAATAATAAAGACAGCATTTATGCCAGCGTAAATCCTTTGCCGGTATCAAATTATTTACAAAGCGCAGCCTCCGGCTGCACTCCTTTACTTAACAGCTTTACAAATCAATCAACGGAAGCAACCTCTTATACATGGGATTTTGGTGATGGCACCCCTACCAGTACAGCACAGGATCCTAACCATACTTTTACCAACCCTCAGCCTTACGACACTACCTATACAGTATCCCTGATTGCCATTTCTTCTTTTGGTTGCAAAGATACTTTTAGTACTACTATCACTGTATTTCACGCTGCTCATGCATCATTCACATCCAACTATTTAATCAACTGTAGTCCTTTGCCTGTTCAATTTACAAACACATCATCAGGATCTACCGCTTATTCATGGGATTTTGGTGACAGCTCTGCTGTTTCAACCAGCGCCAGCCCCCTTCACACATTTAATAATAATTCCTCTTTTTTACAAACATACATCACTACTCTCACTGTAAATTCTCCTAACGGATGTTCCGGTAGCGCGACGCAAAATATTATGGTTTATCCAAGAGCTAATTTTAGTTTTATTGGATTGCCAACAGATACAGGCTGTTCCGCTTTAAGCGTTAATTTTACTGGTTCTTCGGGAGGCGCTATTTATCAATGGAATTTTGGTGATGGGACAACGAGTTTAGTACAGTCGCCTAATCATCTATTCACTAATGTTGGAATTTCTGATTCTTTATACCATGTAGTGTTAATGACAACATCTCCTTTTTCCTGTAAAGACACTACTGATTTATATGTATTGGTACATCCCATCCCGACAGCTCTTTTTTCTCAATCAATTAGTGTAGGATGTTCTCCTTTAACAGTAAGTTTTGCTGATAACTCAATCCTCGCAAATACAAGTCTTTGGGATTTTGGTGATAACACTTCTTCCACCGCTTTAAATCCAACGCATACTTTTACAAATAATACAGCTGCAACAATAATTTATAATGTAATACAACAGGTAAAAACTAGTGCCGGGTGTACAGATACCATGATAAGGCAGGTAGAAGTATTTCCAAAAGTAACAGCGACATTTACAAGTCCTCCCAACGCTTGCAGCCCATTAAGTTGTGTGATAACAAACGCAAGTATAAATGCCACTACTTACAGTTGGGATTTTGGTGATGGAGGGCTTTCCGGACAAACAAACCCTTCTCATCTTTACACTAATCCTTCTACTTCTGATATAACCTATACAATTACGTTAACCGCCCAATCATCTTTTGGCTGTGTTGATGCCGTTTCTTATCCGATAACTATTTTTTACAAACCGAATGCGATTTTTAGTTTGAGCAGCAACGCAGGCTGCCCGCCATTCCTTGTCAATTTTAATAATAGTTCTATTGGCGCTTCTACTAATGACTGGACTTTTGGAGACGGGAGCAGTATAAACGGCGTGATTAATCCCAGCCATACTTATTGGGATTCAACGACAAATTCCATTACAAATATTGCGGAGTTAATAGTTACAACAACTAATTCATGTAGCGACACAATGTCTAGTCCTGTAATTGTTTATCCCGATGTTACGGCTGCTTTTTCCTGTCCTGCATTTGGTTGTAGTCCATATACAGTAGCTTTCACTAATCAGTCGGTTAATACAACAAATTATCTCTGGGATTTTGGAAACGGAAGTTTCTCCGGACAGAGCAGCCCAACCAATACGTATATAAATTCAACAACAAGTGATCAGGTTTTTACCATTCAATTAATCGCATCTTCTAATTTAGGTTGTGCCGATACAGCCACTAATACAACAATAGTTGCATTCCAGCCTCTTGCCGGCTTTACTGCTACACCCATCACACAAACATACCCTTCCGCACAGGTAGATGTTATTAATACTACTAATGCCGGAACATGGGACTATTCATGGTCATGGGGCGATTCCAATAGTTCAACACTACAAAATCCGGCAGCTAACATTTATGCCACTTGGGGAACATATACTATAACGCTGATTGTAAATAGTATCAATTGTGCCGATACCGCATTCCACTCAATTACTATCCTTCCTCCATTACCTATCGCGTCATTTAATATCCCACCTTATGATGGTTGCGAACCAGAAAAAATTTGTTTTGTAAATAATTCTCAATATTCAATTTCCGATACCTGGGAATTTGGCGATGGGAACACATCCAATTCTCAAAACCCATGTTATACCTATTTCAGTCCGGGTTTATTTCTTGTCACATTAACAGTAACCGGACCCGGCGGGCAAACTGATGTCGCGGATACTACCGTTACTATTTATCCTAAACCTCAGGCTAATTTTTCCGCAACACCTCTTCTTGTTCAAATTCCAAACACTCAAGCGCAATTTTTTAATTTATCAACTGATGCGGATTCCTATTTATGGAATTTTGGAGATGGTGGCACCTCAATCGCCGAAGATCCCATACATGCTTATACACAAGTGGGACAATATGATATTATTTTGATTGCAACCAATCAATATGGTTGCACCGATTCATTAACTAAATTCCAATATATCACAGCGGAACAAGTCAATGATATTATTTTACCTAATGCTTTCACACCTAATCCTGCCGGATCAAATGGTGGAGTTTATGATCCTACAAGTTTTAATAACGATGTGTTTTTCCCTTTTACCGTGAATGGTGTTGATGAATACCGACTAACAATTTATAACAAATGGGGCGAAATTATTTTTGACACCAGCGATTTAAAAACAGGCTGGGATGGCTTCTACAAAGGGAAATTATGTGAGTCGGATGTTTATATCTGGAAAGTAGCAGGAAAATATCTTGATGGGGTTACTTATTTGAAATTTGGCGATGTTACTTTATTAAGATAAATGCAGTTCAATATTGAGCGGAAATTATGATGAGTATTCAGTGTATCATTTTATTTTTTACGAGTTGTTGCCTTTCCGCTTTTTCACAACAGCCTATAACTAATCCTCTGGTCAATACAGATAGTTCTCATTTACAACAAAACCATTTAAAAAATCTGGATTCCTCAAAGGTCGAAAAGAAAAATAAAGCTTTAAATCCAAAGGACTCCACATCGGGAAATTTTAAATCTAAAATCAGCACCGTTTACAAAAAGCTTGATAAATCCCCGGTAACTCATAAATATATTAAACAACTAGATAACCTGGGAGGAAGGGTTGGTAATAAATATAGAAAGCTCGACAGTTTTGCACATGCGGATACAGGTAGTGTAGGCAAAGTAGTTGCTATGGAGCAAAGAATATCAAAATCATTAAAAACAAGAAAGGAAATTCGCGATAGCATAAGTAACTATCCTTTAACTTCTTCAACTAATAAAACAAAAGAAGATACCCTATCTTCTGTGGAAGTAGAATCCGATTTGAAAACTCTGGAAAAACAAAATCCGCAAGAGAAAGTTGCAATGGATTATGTGAAAACAGGATCTTTATATCTGGGCTTAAACAAAACCAATGATGCAATATTTTATTTTGAAAAGGGCTTACATGTAGCACAGGAAATACATTCGCTTGATATTATTCAACTTGCTTTGAAAGGACTGTTTGATGCATACGCTCAAAAATCAGATGTCAAAAAGGCTTTATTTTATTATAAACAATATGCCGAGGTAAAAGATTCTCTAATAAAATTAAAAACCGATAAAACGTTTGCCGAACTGAAATCAAAATATGAGGCAGAAAAAAAACAACGCGAAATACAATTCCTTGTGCAGGATGGAGAAAAGAAAAAATCAGAACTAAGAAAGTCAGATGGACAAATTCAGGAGCAAAAAAAATTCATTTCATTGATTATACTTGCTTTGTTTCTTACGGCTCTTTTGGCAACAATCCTTTTCAGACAATACAGAGCCAAGAAAAAAATCAATACTATCCTACTTACTCAAAACAATAAAATTGTTGAACAAAAGAAAAAACTGGAAGAAAGTTTGGCCTATACCAAACAATTGCAAGAAGCTCTTAAGGAAGATTTAGATCATTATATGCAAGTGGCGCTGCGAAAACAAATGAATCCACATTTTATTTTTAATTCACTCAATTCAATCCAGAGTTTTATTTTACAAAATGATAAACTTTCCGCGAATATATATTTGTCGAAATTTGCGGGTCTTATGCGTAAGGTTCTTGAAAACTCACAACATCATTTAATTACTCTGACTAAGGAAATTGAAGTTTTAAAATTATATATTGAATTGGAAGAACAACGTTTTGATAATAAATTTAATGTTTTTTGGAATATTGATGCTGCGGTTGATCTCTCATCTCACAAAATTCCCCCGCTTATTTTGCAACCATATATCGAAAACGCAATCTGGCACGGACTGCTTCATAAAGAAGGGGAAAGAACACTCACTATAAGTATAATAAAAAATGGGGAGAAACTTATTTGTTCAATTGAAGATAATGGAATAGGCCGGGTGGCTGCTTTGGCAATCAGCAGAAATAAGTCAAACCATGAATCACTTGGAACAAAAATTACACAAAAGAGAATAGATCTGATAAATTCTTTAAACAATTCAGGTATAGGCGTTCAGTATTTTGATCTTAGCGATAACAATGGTTTAGCTTCCGGAACAAAGGTAGAGCTTACGATACCGGTTATTGGAGAATTCTAAAAAAGCAAGCAGGAATGATAAAAGCGGTAATAATAGATGACGAAAAAAGTGCCGCTATTTCCATTGAACTGGCGCTTAAAGAATATTGTCCTACAGTTGAAGTAGTAGGTAAATCAAACAGTGCCAAAGAAGGCATTAAGGAAATCGAGACAAAAAAACCTGATCTTGTATTTCTTGATATACAAATGCCCCACATGACAGGCATAGAACTGCTTGAGCAGATTGACCATCGTAACTTTGATGTCATTTTTGTTACTGCTTTCAATGAGTATGCAGTAAAAGCTTTTAAGCTAAATGCTATTGATTATTTACTTAAACCCATCAGCATACCGGAACTCATAAAAGCGGTTAACAAAGTAAGCGGAAATAAGGACAATCAATCGACAGCAAACGATAAATTAGACAGGCTCAAAGCCGCATTATCTGGGAAAGTAGGATTACCATTTTCCTCCGGGACGGAGTTTATAAAAATTTCTGACATCATCCGTATTGAAGCTGATGGCAGCTATTGCAAAGTAGTTACAATTGATGGGAAAACACGACTCATTTCCCGTAACCTGAAAGAAATGCAGACATCTTTGGAGGAGGAAAGTTTTTATCGTACCCATAAATCACATCTTATTAATCTGGAACATATAAATAAATATTCTCCCTTAAAAGATGGCGGACTTATTGAAATGGCTGATGGAGCAAAAATAGAGATTGCCCGTGGCAATAAAGCGGAGTTTTCTGCCCTGTTAAAAAATCTGTATAAATAAACTTTCACTTTTTTCACTATCTGATAAACTTTAGTAAAATATACGGATTGTTATAATTTCCCTTTTCTTTTAGTAAAAATGCTCATCAATGAGTATTCCTTATTTTAAAATTTAATGTATCTTTGCAAAGTTTTGACAATATTCTGAAAATTTAATAAATAAATTCAAAAACTTCAACCATGAAAAAAATTTTACGTTTTATTTCTTCTGTCGCTTTGATACTATTTTGCTTTAGCGATGCTTTGGCGCAACTTACTTTAACTGTATCAAAAACAAATGCGACTAATGGCTGTAATGGAAACGCTACCGCTACCGCTACAGGAGGTACTGCTCCATACTCGTATTCATGGTCAAATGGAGGAAATGGTACTTTTGCCGATTCTCTTTGTTCTGGAATGTATAGTGTAGTTGTTACCGATTCCACTAGCCTTACTGATACGGTTTCTTTTATCATTACTACGGACACTACTGCATTAACAGTTTCTGTTTCCACCGTGGGTGAAACAGGAGGAAACTGTAATGGAAACGCTACCGCTACCGTTATAGGAGGCTCTACCCCATACACTTATTCCTGGTCAAATGGTGGAAATGGTACTTTTGTAGATTCACTTTGTTCCGGAACGTATACTCTAATTGTTACTGATATTAATGGAAGCAGTGATACCGCTTTTTTTACTATCACTTCGGACACTACTGCATTAGCTGTTTC
>JAVHPE010000100.1:95622-97338 GCA_036170475.1 Bacteroidia bacterium
CTTATGTAGATTCACTTTGTTCCGGAACGTATACTCTGATTGTTACCGATATTAACGGAGGCAGTGATACCGCTTTTTTTACTATCACTTCGGACACTACTGCATTAGCTGTTTCCGTATCCACGGTTGGTGAAACAGGAGGTAACTGTAACGGAAACGCTACCGCTACTGTTACAGGAGGCACTTCTCCATACACTTATTCCTGGTCAAATGGCGGAAATGGCACTTATGTAGATTCACTTTGTTCCGGAACGTATACTCTGATTGTTACCGATATTAATGGAAGCAGTGATTCCTCTTCCTTTACTATTACTGCCGACACCACTAACCCTTGTTCCGCTTTCATGGCAAGCATCAGTTCAACATTAAACCAAACCTTCCCCGGAGCTTGTGACGGAACAGCAATATGCGCTACTGACAGCGGTGCTGCGCCTTATGTATTTAACTGGGGAACAGGATTAAACTCTACTACACCTCAGTTTTCAGGTTTATGTGACGGTTCATTTACTTTAACTGTTACCGATGCGAACGGCTGTTCCACTACTGCAACTGGCTCAGTAGGGACAGATTCAATTGTTGGTCCTTGTAATGGGGTAGTTATCAATGTTGCATTGAATCCAACCATTGCTTCCCCTGGAGCTTGTGATGGTGGCGTTGTTTCAACGGTTGTCGGAGGTACAGCACCTTATCTTTTCATTTGGAGCAATGGATACCATACATCCAATTTATCAAATGCTTGTCCGGGTTATTATGACGTTCAGGTACAAGATGCTATTGGTTGTTTGGGCGCATCGAACGTATATGTTCAGGGAGATACCTCTGTACCTGTTCCATTAATGATCAGCATAACAACAAACGATGTGGATAGCATTGGCGCTTGCAATGGTTCTGCTCATGTGAATGCTTCTGGTGGCGACGGTATCTATTCAATTATATATTCCAATGGCTTTTCAGGAGGACAAGTTAATAATTTATGTGCCGGATACTATACCGCTTATGTTACTGATGCTGACGGAGCGAACGATTCTATATCCTTTGTTATAGGAGCACCTGAAAATACCTTTAACGATAACCAATCTGACCCATTGAACGATTCTGTGGTAGTTGCCACTTTAACAAACGATGCAGTTCTATCTTGTGGTATTGATCTAACAACAATTGACTCTATCGCTGTTACTGGCTATTATTTAGGTAATAATGATTCCATTGTTGTTATTTGGACAATTTACTCTACAGTTTCCGGCGACACCTTGTTGTCTCAATTATATGGTCCCGGATCGGATGGTGTTTATGAAGTAGTGTTAAGTTTATTTTGTGATGGACGTTCCGCAGTCGGATTTTCGAAAGCTTATGGTAAAATACTTGTTAATAGCCTGCTGACAGGCATAGAAACCAATAATACGGCAAAAATGAAAACGGTAGTTTACCCAAATCCATTTACCGAAATGCTTAATATATCCTTTATTTTAGCTGAAAAAGAGAACGTAACTATCAAACTATTCAATTCTTTGGGACAAGTAATATATTCCGCTAATGAACAATACCAGGAAGGACAAAACAAAATTAATATCAATACTGAAAACATAAAGTCCGGTGTTTACTTTTTTCAACTAACTTCTAATAATCAATCTTTAACAACGAAAGTAGTTAAATAGTCAACTCTTTTTTTATTAATTGTACTCTCCTCAAAAGCTGCTAACACTATTGATTTTTCAA
>JAVHPE010000100.1:97438-104881 GCA_036170475.1 Bacteroidia bacterium
CTTTTTTTATTAATTGTACTCTCCTCAAAAGCTGCTAACACTATTGATTTTTCAACATTTTTGAAAGCTTTCTTTAACTAAGCCCTCCTTTTTTACGCAGTTCACAAACCAAAAATCGCAGTTGGTAAAACCACTCTTTTTTTTGAGCAAGTATCGTCATTCCTTTGTATCGAACATTTAAAACAATGGATATGAAAACTAAAAATTTGCTCGGCTCTACAATCATAATTTTTGCCTCACTTAATGGGTATGGACAAAAAATGGATGTACAAATCCTAAAAGACAGTCTTGTTGCTAAAACACAAAATTTAATATCAATTGATTCTTTAAAAAAATCAAGTTCAGCGGTACTGAAAAATTTCAGTAAAGACAGTATTCATAAACAAGCACACCAGTTATATTATGGCAACCCAACAACCGAGTTTCACATAGGGTGGGAAGATGGACGGGTTCCGGAGTTCTCTAATGCATATACTTTACAAAGTCATGAACTTCGGTTAAATGTATTAGGTCGTAGTTCTTATGCTATCAGTAACAGGCTGGAAATGTCGAGCTACTTACCTCTTATTATGTCACCGAATATTTCCTTTAAATATCGGTTTCATGATAATGGAAATTTTGCTTCGGCTGTTGAATTTGGAACAGCAAATGGAGCATTTCCACTAGGAATGGCTTTTGGAATTATACTTCCGGGTGCAGCTATAGGTGGAGGAACGGTAGGTTTTATAAAAGGTTCTGACAACCATATAAAAATCTATTCAAGTTGGAAGCCTACACCAAAATTAACTTTTTCGGTAAGAGGAGGCGTTTCGTTTTTGAAAATTGGATATGCGGGACTAATTGGTGTTGCAGGTGTGGGTGGTGAGGGGGTTATTGTTGGTGCGCTTCCTGTCAATATTAATCATAGGTTCAATTATTATATGGGTGGATTTGAAACTGATTATGTACTCAATAAAAAAAATGTGCTTGTTTTAAATTCTACCGTCGGTGGTTTTGAAGGTGGCAAAACCCAACTCATCATACCATCTCTGGGCTGGACGCATGCTAAAACGCATTTTCATTATACCGTTGGTTTATATACTATTCTTGATCCTCCATCATGGAATACCTGGAAGGCTGAAAAATCAAATATGCCGGTTGGCGCTTATGCAAATGTATATTGGGTTTTCAATAACCGCATCAGAAAATAAATTCACAAAATTCAAAATCTATCCAATTATCAATTAGAATAAAATCAATTAAAAAATTAACTAAAAATCCAAGCAACATGAAAAATCTAAAAAAATCAATCGCCCTATTTACTGTATCTACAGCTGTTTTATTCAGCTCGTGTAAACAATCTCAAATGCTTCCGTTATCGTTAGCCGGACATAACAAAGTTGAATTTGCTGGCTTGGCAATGAAGGGAATTAAAGGAAAAGTAACAGTCAATATAAAAAATCCAAACCCTGTTGATGTAACGGTTTACCGTTCAAAATTAGCTATCCAACTTAATGATATGCCTATTGGTAAAGCTAAGATTAAGAAACGTGTGGTAATCCCTGCCAATTCAGAAGTAGAAGAAGTTTTATATTTAAAATCTGACTTTTCGGATCTTGGAATTTCCGACATTCCTAAAGCGATAAAAACAATTCAAAACAAAAACATCAACCTTTCTGTAAAAGGCACTATTAAAAGCGGAAGATTTTTGCACAAAACCAGGAACCTTGTTGATATGACTGATACTATCAATATGGAAGAAAAAACAAGACCTGTTTTAGCATATCTTTCAAAAGTTGGAAAAAAGACTGTTCAGTTTTTCAGTAAGAAAACAGGTGAAAAATAAATGCGTTTAGTAGGCATTATATATGTTAAAGTGTTATGGAATTTTCTTTTTTATAAAAAAATCATTCAATACGTCATTGTAAAAATTTTCAGTCGAAGCAATCTCAAGATAAATATAAATCTGAGATTGCTTCGTACCTTACACTTTCTCGACTCTGCTTGAAATGACTATCAACACAGTCAGTTCGAGCGAAGTCGAGAACTTGTGCGTGAGGATGTTTTTGCTGTAAAATACTCTTAAAAAACGACATTGATTGGTAAATACTAAAACTCAAGGGAAAAGAACACCCGGACAAATGGCAAATAAATGCCCCTGTCAGTAGCAAATAAAATTTTATCAGAGATTAATCTTTGCAGTTTGCAACCAAATACTCACGATTCATCCGTGCAATATTTTCCAATGAAATTCCTTTCGGACACTCCACTTCGCAAGCGCCTGTGTTGGTGCAACTTCCAAACCCTTCAGCATCCATCTGGGCAACCATATTTTTTACACGGGCTGTTGCCTCAACTTTTCCCTGAGGTAATAAGGCAAATTGCGAAACTTTAGCAGAAACAAATAACATGGCGGAAGCGTTTTTACATGTTGCCACACAAGCGCCACATCCAATACATTCAGCGGCATCAAATGCGGCAGCTGCATCTTCTTTAGCAATTGGCATTGCGTTAGCTTCCGGCGCACTCCCTGTATTAAATGAAGTATAACCACCTGCTTGTTGAATGCGTTCAAGTGCACTTCTATCCACCACTAAATCTTTTACAAGAGGGAAAGCATTAGCTCTGAATGGTTCCACATAAATAGTTTGCCCATCGGTAAACGAACGCATGTATAATTGGCAAGTTGTTACAAGTTTTTTGGGACCATGAGCTTCTCCATTGATGTATAGCGAACATGTTCCACAAACACCTTCCCTACAGTCGTTATCAAAAGAAATCACGTCTTCGCCTTTTTCAACAAGCTGTTGATTTAAAACATCTAACATTTCTAAAAAAGAAGTGTCTGATGATATATCAGTAACTTTATATTCTTTCATGCTACCTTGAGCATTGGCGTTATCTTGTCGCCATATTTTAAGGGTAAAATCCATAGTTTTCAATTTAATAATTTAATAATTAAGCAATGTAAGAACCTCTGGAGGTTGCATTATCGCTATATTATTTATAATTACGTTGTTTTATTTCTATTGCTTTAAATGTTAGTGGTTCTTTATGAAGTTTATGTTCATTTTCAGCAAGTTCCCATGCTGCAACATACATAAAGTCTTTATCATTACGTTTTGCTTCTCCTTTTTGAGGTCCATCTAATTCAACTGATTCTTCTCTAAAATGAGCGCCGCAAGATTCGTTTCTGTTTAACGCATCGAGTGCGATTAACTCTCCCATTTCTAAAAAGTCAGCTATTCTTCCCGCTTTTTCCAATTCAGTATTATATTGGTCGGCTTTACCGGTTACTTTAAGGTCTTTCCAAAACTCCGCACGAATAGCTTTAATTTCAGCAATGGCTTCATTTAACCCTTTTTCACTTCTTGATAAACCAACCTTATCCCACATCAAAAGTCCTAGTTTTTTATGAAAGTAAGACGGAGATTTGCTTCCTTTTATAGCAAACAATTTATCTATTTGAGCTTTAACAGCGGCTTCCGCGGTATCAAATTCCGGTGTGTTAGTTTTTATTGGTCCGGTGTGAATATCATTACATAGGTGGTTGGAAATGGTAGCCGGTAAAACAAAATACCCATCGCATAAGCATTGCATCAATGAAGAAGCACCCAATCTGTTAGCACCATGAACACAGAAATTAGCTTCCCCGGTTGCATACAAGCCGGAAACAGTAGTCATCAATTCATAATCAACCCAAAGCCCACCCATTGAATAATGAGAGGCAGGATAAATTTTCATTGGAGTAACATACGGATTATCGCCGGTAATATTTTGGTACATATCAAATAAGTTACCATAACGTTCCTTAACGGTTTTTTCCCCTAAACGTTGGATAGCTTCCGCAAAATCCAAATAAACAGCAAAACCAGATTTATTTACACCAAAACCAGCATCGCAACGTTCTTTTGCAGCTCTTGAAGCTACGTCACGCGGAACTAAATTTCCGAAAGCCGGATACCTTCTTTCTAAATAATAATCCCTGTTTTCTGCAGCAATGTCGGTTGGTTTTAATTTACCTTCGCGAATTGCTTTTACATCTTCAATATTTTTAGGTACCCAAATTCTACCGTCGTTTCTTAATGATTCCGACATCAATGTTAATTTACTTTGATGATCTCCGGAAACAGGTATGCAAGTGGGGTGAATTTGGCAAAATGCCGGATTAGCAAAAAAAGCTCCTTTTTTATAGGTCTTCCATGCTGCGGTAATATTACAACCCATGGCATTGGTTGATAAATAAAAAATATTTCCATAACCTCCTGTTGCCAGAACAACAGCATGAGCTCCAAAACGTTCGATTTTACCTGTAACTAAATCCCGGGTAATAATTCCTCTGGCTTTGCCATCCACAAGCACTACATCCAACATTTCGTGCCGGTTGTATGGTTTTACTGTTCCCGCTTTTATTTGTCTGTTCATTGAACTATACGCACCCAATAATAGTTGCTGACCTGTAGCTCCTGAAGCGTAAAATGTTCTTGAAACCTGTGCTCCTCCAAATGAACGGTTAGCTAATGTTCCACCATATTCTCTCGCAAAAGGCACTCCCTGAGCCACACACTGGTCAATGATATTACCGCTTAATTGCGCCAAACGATATACATCTTCTTCTCTGCCTCTATAATCGCCACCTTTCACAGTATCATAAAATAAACGGTAATCGCTATCATTATCATTTTGATAATTTCTGGAAGCATTAATCCCTCCCTGAGCAGCAATAGAGTGTGCTCTTCGCGGACTATCCTGAAAATAGAATGCTTTTACATTATAACCAGCTTCGCCTAAAGTAGCAGCAGCGGCGGCACCGGCTAAACCTGTTCCTACAACGATAACATCTATTTTTCTACGATTGGAAGGGTTTACTAAATTGCTATGAGCTTTGTAATTGTCCCATTTTTCAGTAATTGATCCTTCAGGTACTTTTGAATCTAATTTTGACATATCCTTACTTAATTTTTGATTTGTTGAATTTTTGATTTGTTGAATTAAGCATTATATAATTTTTTAATTCTAAATATATTTAATTCTAAAATTATTTAATCCAACCTAAAAACATTGCAATTGGCATGGATGCAAAAATCAATGCAATTAGTACAGAATACCAAAATCCACATGCTTTAATACAAGGTGTATATTTTTTGTGATTCAATCCGAATGTTTGAAAAGCTGACTGAAAGCCATGTAAAAGATGATACAACAAGGATCCTAATCCAAATAAATAAAGGATCACAATGTACCACTGTGAAAAAATGAGTTTTAAACTTTCAAAAGTATTGTGTTCTTCTCCTTTAAAGACAGCTACTTTAGTAGGCACCCAAAAATTTGCAAGATGTACAATTAAAAATAGTAGTAACAATGTTCCCAACAGCCCCATTGAACGTGAATACCACTTACTACTAACAGCGAGATTTTGAACCGCATATTTTTGAGGGCGAGCCGTTTTATTTTGTTTTGTTAAAATTGCAGCCTGAACGACATGTATAATAATGCCGGCGAATAAACCAACTTCAATAATGTGAAAAATAAAATTATTCGCCATAAAATGGGCTAAGGTGTTAAAGGTCTCTCCACTATCATTAAAAAAGATACAAGCGTTTACAGAAACGTGTACAATTAAAAATACAATTAAAAATAAGCCGGTTAAGCCCATTAAGAATTTTTTTCCGATGGAAGATGTTAAAAAATTGGGTGATGCATTATTCATAATAGTAGAATTATATTATTCGTTTTTTTTTGCGGGGCAAATGTATAATTCAAAATGATTCCTATCAAATAAATTGGGTTTTTATTATTAACTTTCTGCGAAAAAGCATTTATAAGTCGCAATACAAGCCTTGTTTGTATACTAATTTATAATCGTTTTAAATTGTTTCCGATTGTTGACTCAGCACTATTTTTTTGTATATAGGGAGCGGATACCTTTAAAAATAGTTGATAATGCTACTCAAGGGTAGAAATATATGTTGTGGGCTCAGGGTAACAACACACGATTTGAAATAATTCAAGGTTAATTTTTTACAATTTCTTTATTCGGATAATATTTCCAAACTTTGTTGTCACAAATTAAAACTAATCTATGAAATACTTACCTATTAATTCGCAATTATTTATTGAAAATCGCAAACGTTTTACTAAAAAATTAAACTCAAATTCTCTAGCTGTTTTTAATGCGAACGATTTTATGCCAACTGGTGCTGATGGCTCAATGATGTTTATTCAAAATAGTGATCTATTTTATCTTTCCGGCATTGATCAGGAAGAAAGTATTTTGGTCATTTTCCCGGATGCGGAAGAAGAAGCAAATCGTGAAATTTTATTTCTTAAAGAAACGAATGAACATATCGCTATCTGGGAAGGACATAAATACACCAAAGAGGAGGCTATTGCGACATCCGGCATCAAGAGAATTTATTGGATGAAAGAATTTCCAATAATTTTCAAGGCATTAATGTGTGAGGCTAAAAATGTATATTTGAATACCAACGAACACGTTAGGGCTACTATAGATGTTGAAACACGTGACGCTCGTTTTATAAAATTCTGCATGGAGCATTATCCTTTACATAATTATTATCGTTCAGCACCTATAATGCACGACCTGCGCGCCATCAAATCGAAATACGAAATAGAACTGATGCAAAAGGCATGTAACATTACGGAAAAAGGCTTTCGCAGACTATTAGGCTTTATTAAACCCGGTGTAATGGAATATGAAATGGAAGCTGAATTAATACACGAATTTGTTCGCAACCGTTCACGTGGCTTTGCATACGGACCTATCATAGCATCGGGTGCAAATGCGTGCGTGCTGCATTATGTCGATAACAATAAAGAATGTAAATCAGGAGATATTGTTTTGTTGGATGTTGCCGCTGAATACGGAAATTATGCCAGTGATTTATCACGATCGTTACCGGTAAACGGGAAATTTACTCCTCGCCAGAAAGCCGTGTACAATGCGGTATTACGTGTGATGCGTGCCGCAATAAAAATGCTGGTGGTTGGCAATAATGTTACTGATTATCACAAAGCCGTTGGTAAAATAATGGAGCAGGAATTAATTGGTTTGGGATTGTTGAATAAAAACGAAGTCGCGAAACAAAATCCGGCTATGCCTTTGTATAAAAAATATTATATGCATGGCACTTCTCACTTTTTAGGTTTAGATGTACACGATGTAGGCAGCAAATATCGCACATTTGAAGCAGGAATGGTGTTTACCTGTGAACCGGGGATCTATATTCCAGAAGAAAATCTGGGAATACGTTTAGAAGATGACATATTAATAACTGAAAAAGGTCCTGTTAATTTAATGGCAAATATTCCAATTGAAGCGGAGGAAATTGAGAAATTAATGGGTAAATAAACAAAAACCCTGACAGGGTTTCATACCCTGTTAGTGGTTAATTAGAGTCTGTCTATAATGTCCGATTTCTTCGTTATTCTTGTTTTAAAAAT
>JAVHPE010000101.1:0-3658 GCA_036170475.1 Bacteroidia bacterium
TATCTAAATCGTCATTGTGCCATTCAGGTCTTAAAGCCATAATTTGAGCATACAAATCAACACATATTTGACGTGTCATACCCACAATCATAGCTTTACCCTCAAAACTTTTTTGACGCGCCTCAAAGTGGCTTACAATGTCTGTTGCAACATCTTCTAATCTATCAGGATGGCCAACAATTGCATTGATGGTTGCTGTTTTCTTTTTAGCTTTTTCTAATTGTTCTTCTGTAGCACCACTAATGGCATCTACCAAACTATCTATATCGGCACCTGCCTTTTTATCTAATTTAATTTTTACTAAACGTGATTCATAACTAATCGGCACGGTAGCACCATCATCTACAGATTGTTTGATGTCATATACGTCTATATAATTACCAAAAACAGCTGGCGTTGATTTGTCTTCTTTTTCAATAGGTGTCCCTGTAAAACCTATATAAGATGCATTTGGCAAAGCATCACGTAAATATTTAGCATTGCCATATCGTATTTCGGTGACTTCATCTAATTCTACAACACGCCCTTTAAAACCATATTGACTGCGATGTGCTTCATCAGCTACAACTACAATATTTGTTCTATCTGATAACATATCATACACATGACCTTCTTCTGGTGCGAATTTTTGAATGGTTGTAAAAATAACGCCCCCACCCGAAACTTTGAGGAGTTCTTTTATGTGTTCTCTACTGGTTGCTTGTACAGGTGTTTGTCTTAATAAACCTACACAATTACCAAAAGTGCCAAACAATTGATCGTCTAAATCATTTCTATCTGTTAAAATGACCATTGTAGGATTTTTCATCAATGGATGCGTAATGATTTGACCACTATAAAAAACCATTGATAATGATTTACCACTGCCTTGTGTGTGCCAAACAACACCTACTTTTCTGTCGCCTTCTAATTTATTAGTTGCTCTTAAGGTTTGTTCAACTGCTTTTTGAACGGCGTAATATTGATGATAGGCAGCTACTTTTTTTAATTTTACAATAGACACCAAACCCGTATTTTCATCTTTCTTTTCTTCCGATTCAAATACAGTACAATACCTGATTAATTTTAACAACACTTTTTTTTGAAGCATCTGTTCCGTTAAAATTTGTAATTCTGTTTGATCATACTCAATAATTGGTTCAGCAGCTAAGGGTAAGGTTTTTTTAATATTTATTGAAAGATTATTACTTTCTTTAGGAGCTTTCCAAGTTAGAAATCTTGTAAATGGTGCCGATAAACTTGATGTTTTGGCATCTATTCCATCAGAAATAACACATATAGCATTATAATAAAACAGGCTTGGTATTGCTTTTTTGTAGTTTTGAATTTGTGTAAAAGCTTTACGAACCGTTGCCTTTTCGTCAGTAGCATTTTTGAGTTCTACCACTACCAAAGGCAAACCATTGGCATAAATGACTACATCTAAGCGTTTTTCATTGTTATTTTCTTTGACAACCAATTGATTAACGACCCAAAACTCATTTTTAGAAACAGTTTCAAAATCTAATAACTGAACATTGACACCTTTTGTATTGCCATTTTTAGTGTATTCAACCGTTACGCCATTGGTAAGCATGGTATGGAATCGCTCATTGTTTTCCATCACATCTTGTGTGCCTAAATTTAATATTTTTTGGTAAGCTTCTGTTCTAGCTGACTCTTGTAGGGTGGGGTTTAATTTCTTTAAAGCATTTTTAAATTGCTTTTCTAAAATAACACTTTCGAAACTTTCACGTTGTGGATTAGCACTGTAGGGTGCAATATCTGGACCATAATGATACAAATATCCTTGACCTACTAATTGGCTTATAAAAGCTTGTTCTATGGTGTTTTCGTTTAGCATTTTCACCAATTTGATTTAATTTCTAGCGTATTAACGCCTATATTATAAGCATATACGGCTGCAGGGATATATGTTAGGTTTATGTCTTCAATGGTTTTATTGTTTAAAATATCGATAGTTGTTACCAGACTTGCTTTAAAATTATTTTGTTTACAGAAATAGATTAAGCTTTTTAATTCTTGTGGTTTATCGAAATAGCGATTACTCCATTTTATTTCTACACACCACTGTGGTTTAAATAATTTGTTATCTAGTAATACAATATCCACTTCGCCTTCAGAACGTCCCATTTTCCAACGGGCATATTTTAAATTGAGATTTTCGCGATGCATCCATTGCGAAAAAATAGCTGTTTCTACCATATTGCCTGTTTCTTTGTCGGTTTCTACAATAGGAGAAAACAAGGCTGTTCGTAAAGAAGAATTGGTTAAATACACTTTAAAGTTTGTAATCCTTTTAAATTTTTTGGCGTTATCATCAATCTTGTGAATGACCTTTATTAAAAATGCAGCTTCTAGATATTCTAAATATTTCTTAATAATTTCTTTTTGAATACCACTGTCTTTTGCCAAGCGTTCAAACGAAAATTCATTACCTGTGTTATATGCTATATATGTAAAAAAGCTGTTTAATTCTTGCACGTCTTTAATGCCATACAAACTAGGCAAATCTCTTAGCAGTACTTTATCTACTATGTCATTTTTTATATAGCGCCCCATATCAGATTGTATTTTTTCGGATAAAACTACTTCGGGATAACCACCAAAATTGAGGTAGTTAAAAAATTCTTTATTAAAAGCCTTGTTATCGTGAGTGATAAAAAAAGGCATTTCTTTACAGTTGTAAACTATGGTTTTAGGTTGCACCAAATGATTTAAACCTTTTAAATGGATGTATTCGTGAAAGGTGAGCGGTGGCAACATAAAATCGGTAAAACGACCAGCACCGCTTTCTGAACTTTGTAAACGCAAAGCTGCTGCCGCCGAACCAGATACAATAAATTTTGTTTTTGGATATAAATCGACTAATACTTTTAGGTGGCGTTCCCAATCTTTGAGGTATTGAATTTCATCAAAAAAAACAAAACAACCTTCAAGTTCAACTACCTGAACCGCTTCTTTTGCCAAGAGCAATATGTCTTCTAAGCTCAGATGCATATAAATAGGATTGTCAATACCTATGAAAAAGATTTTTTGTGGTGCAATGTTTTCCTTGATTAGCTCTTGAATGGTATGATATATCATTACCGTTTTTCCCACTCTTCTAGGACCCATTAACACTACGGCACGTTTAACATCGGTTTCTTTTACAAAAGGATAGAACAGGTTAAAATACAGACGTTTGGACATATCTTGGTAGATTTGTTGCACGTTGCCAGTTGTCCACCAAGGGTTTTCATATTGCAAACGTTCTATTCGTTTAGATGTTGGAATAACGGTATCGAAACTCATAATAGTTCTTATTTTTACACAAATGTATAAATAAGTATTATAAAAAAGTATTATTTTTACAAAAATGTCATCTTAATGGGTTTTTATTTTTTCACAACTTCTATTTTTACATTTTAACCCGAACCTGCCCACTCATTAATTTTGGTAATAATGCATCTCGTGTTTTGGTAAGGGATTGGATTTGTGAGTTATTTGTCTGTATTTTTTCAAATAAACCTTTTACATTATTATTAAACTCAATAATTAAACTTAAATCCGAAGGAATTAATAAATCAAAATCTTCTAATAATGCTTTTAAATTCAGGTTTTTTATTCCTGTTGTCCCATTTTCCCAATTAAAAAAAATTTTTCTAGTATATAAATA
>JAVHPE010000102.1:0-3640 GCA_036170475.1 Bacteroidia bacterium
CCGAACAAAGCAATAATGAATAAAAAAGAATTGATATGTAGATAAGATATTTAATAATCAGAAATGAATTTGAGGAGCTAATTTACAAATAAATAAAGTAAATTTTTGGGAGAGATAATTTTTCTGCCATTTATCCTAACTTTGCGATTCAATTTTATTCGATGGAAACTCAATTATACTGCAACAGTCTTACTCGCTTCTCAAAATATAAAACACGTATTGTAACTATTGGTAATGTTCCTTTAGGTGGCAATAATCCTATTCGTATACAGTCGATGACAACTACAGATACAATGGATACAAAAGCCACGGTAGAGCAGAGCATCCGAATGATTGATGCCGGTTGTGAATATGTGCGAATTACAGCACCCAGCATTAAAGAAGCCAGGAATTTAGAAAACATAAAAAAAGAATTACATGCTCGTGGTTATTCCGCGCCACTTATCGCTGATATACATTTTACTCCTAATGCCGCTGAACTGGCTGCACGCATTGTAGAAAAAATAAGGGTAAACCCCGGTAATTATGCCGACAAGAAAAAATTTGAATCAATAGATTATACTAGTAGCGCTTATGAAATAGAATTAGAACGTATCCGCGAAAGGTTTACACCTCTCGTAAAAATTTGTAAAGAATACGGAACAGCAATGCGGATCGGAACAAACCATGGTTCCTTAAGTGATCGTATTTTGAGCAGGTATGGCGATACTCCGCTGGGAATGGTGGAAAGCGCATTGGAATTTTTACGTATCTGTGAAGACAACAATTATTACAACATTGTGCTTTCAATGAAAGCAAGTAATACACAAGTGATGGTTCAAGCCTATCGTTTGCTGATTCAGAAAATGCGATTGCATGGGATGAATTACCCCTTACACCTGGGGGTTACAGAAGCTGGCGAAGGAGAAGATGGGCGTATTAAATCAGCTGTTGGCATTGGCGCGTTGCTGGAAGATGGTATTGGAGATACTATTCGTGTTTCACTTACCGAAGATCCTGAATTTGAAATTCCGGTTGCGAAAGCTTTAGTTGAAAGATATGCTAACCGTACCTCCCACAAACCAATTGCTGAAATTGAGAGTTCTGAGTTGGGAGTTAAGAGTTTAAATGATAGTAGTTCGAAAATGCCAGGTAATACATCTCACCTCTCAAATCTCAAATCTCAAATCTCAAACCTCCCCTACTCTCCTTATGAATACAAACGCAGAGAAACAAACAACGTATTAAATATCGGTGGGAATAATGTACCATGCGTAATTGCTGATTACAGCAAGAAACAAATAATTAGTCCCGCTGCCTTTTTTGCTGTCGGGTATAATTATTCTGTACCAACAGATAAATGGAATTTTACGGATCAGGCATGTGATTATATTTATCTTGGCGAAAATAAAATAAATTTTAAAGTCCCCGGAACCTTAGGATTAATAGTTCATGCAGACACCTGGAAAAAACTTAAGGACAAAACAAGATGCTATCCTTTGTTTTCCGCTTATGAATATTTTTGCGCAGAAAAAAAATTGAAATCTAGTGAATTAAATTTTGTCTCACTAACAATTCGTGAACTGACGGGTATTTGTAAGTTTGATGTCACTCCATTTGATAAAACAGTTGTTCTGGTTTTAGAAACAGCTAACGAACATGGAATGGCGGAACAACGTAGAGCCTTCATAGAATTAATGAATAAAAAATGTAGCCATCCTGTTATCATTAAAAGAAATTATAAAGACCTAACCGAAGAAAAATTTCAGCTAAATGCCAGTACTGATATTGGAGCATTATTTTTGGATGGCTTTGGCAATGGAATATGGATAGACCAGGCTAATTGCACTTCTCCCAAAAATTGCAATTCAACAGCTTTTGGAATATTACAAGCGACACGTTCACGCATCTCAAAAACAGAATATATTTCATGCCCTTCTTGTGGCAGAACACTTTTTGATTTACAAAAAACAACAGAAAAAATCCGTAACCGTACCTCCCACTTAAAGGGTGTAAAAATTGGCATAATGGGTTGTATTGTAAATGGACCGGGCGAAATGGCTGATGCCGATTATGGTTATGTGGGAACCGGTGTTGGAAAAATTACTTTATACAAAGGCAGGGATGTTGTTGAACGTAATATTAGTTCTGAAAAAGCTGTAGATGCTTTGATTGATTTAATAAAAAAATATGGCGACTGGGTGGAGAAGGAATTATAGAGTAATAAAAACGCAAAGCAACACATAAATAGAAATACGGTTTTGAAAACAGACTACAATGAAACATTACAGCCACATCCTTTTTGATTTAGACGGAACACTTACCGATCCACGGGAAGGCATCATCAATTCCATACAATATGCCTTAAATCATTATGGGATAAAAAAAGAAAATCACGAATTATTACATTTTATAGGACCGCCACTGCATAAATCATTTCAGGAAATTTTTGAAACCGAAGAAAAAGCGTTTGAAGCGGTGGATGTGTACCGCGAATACTTTTCTACAAACGGAAAATTCGAAAACCTACTTTACAATGGCATTCCTGAACTACTTGAACAATTGAACCAAAGTAACAAAACACTTTTTGTGGCAACATCAAAACCTACCATTTTTGCTGAACAAATTTTACATTATTTTAAAATTCATCAACATTTTAAAACCATTATTGGAAGTAATTTAGATGGAACACGAACAGAAAAAAAGGATATCATTCAGGAAATTATAAATCAATTACCAAACATAAATTTAGAAAAACTGGTAATGATTGGTGACAGAAAATATGATGTCATTGGGGCTAAACATCACGGAATTGATACTATTTCCGTTACCTATGGATATGGCAGTTTGGAAGAATTACAAAATGAAAAGCCTACGTATATTGTTAATGATGTAAGTGAGTTAGGAAAAATATTGGTTTCATGAAATCAACTGCGCACCAGTCGCTTTATTAGTTATTATGTAAATGCAACCTTGCACACTAAAAACACATCTAAGTTGCAATTTGTAAATGTATTTTTTTCATTTACCTTCACGCTTCCATATATACTTCATAAATATGAAAAATAGTTTATTTTTAATCTACTTTGTTTTGTGCGCAGTTTTTGCAACAGCTCAAAGCAATCGTTTTGACGAGCGTTTACTTTCAAAGTTTCCGAAAGAAGAACTGAATAAAATGCAAACAGAAAATCCCATTGCCTATACCTATTGGAATTTTTACGTTGGAAATGCCTTTCAGATAATGGATTTGCCAAATGAGAAAACCAATACCCGTGAAATTAAAGGTATAGTAAAAATAGCGGATGTTAATGCTATAAATATTTTCGATTTACATTATACTCCATTGGCAAAAGATTATCAATATTACCAAATTGAGGGAACCGATAAATTACTGGTAATACTATCTGAAGAACAGATAAAAGAAAACTTTTTAAAATTGACAAAAAAATAATATTGAACTAAACCACCCCTGCACTGAATTGTAGAGGTTTAAATAAAAAAAATGAAATTCTTTTAGCAAATGATAATACAATACGTCATTGCGAAGGAGGTACGACTGAAGCAATCCCATACCAATAATGAGATTGCTTCGTTCCTCGCAATGAGGACAACAATTAAAATTTTGTAGAAAATGAAATTCTTGCGCTAAAGTGCATAGTTC
>JAVHPE010000103.1:0-3637 GCA_036170475.1 Bacteroidia bacterium
CAAGAAAAAAGAAAGACACACAGTTTCGTTTAAATTATTTTAAACATTTTACTTACGTGACAGTAACCATATCATCATCCGACAAAATAAAATATTTATGAATAGGATGAATGAACTTTTTAATTTGAACATAAATCAAATGGACACAAAAAAAACAGTAACTATTGCTGCACTTTTCATTTCAATTTTTATTTTCTTTGGGTTCAGGAATCCCCGCTTTTATTATCAAGATTTTCAAACTTCAGAGTGGATAGCACCACTATCGGCTGACAAAATAAAGAACCCCTTTGTGGAAGATAAAAAATCGGTTGAGGCCGGAAAAGCTCTTTATACCATTTATTGTACTCCTTGTCATGGTGAAAAAGGAAAAGGTGATGGACCGGCAAGTACGTCCATAAAAACAAAACCCGCTGATCATTCCAGCCAAAAAATTCAAAAACAAAGCGACGGTGCCATCTTTTGGAAACTAACAGAAGGGCGTTCGACTTTGGAAATGGTTTCCTATAAGTTAGTATTATCAGATAAAGAACGCTGGTCTTTGGTTAATTATATCCGAACACTTTCTGTTAAATAAATTATGTAACCCAAATTATTTATGGATGAATCAACAAAAAAATCAGTAGCTGATTCAACCGATTTTGACAATCACGACAGGAGAAAATTTTGTAAATCCTGTGTTCAATATTCGGTTGGCGTTGCAGTAGCTTCCTCTTTTCCATTTAAACTTTTAGCTGATGAATCCTCTGTATTGGCGCCATATCCAATGCCTCCACTTCTGCCCGGATTTGAAAATAATTATAGAAACAAATGGACATGGGATGAAGTGCATTTGGGAACGCATAACCTTAACTGCTGGTTTCAACAGAATTGCCTGTTTTATGTTTATTCGAAAGATGGTAAAATAACACGCGAAGAACAAGTCGGAAATTACCCTCAAACTAACGAAAAAGTTCCTGATTTTAATCCAAGAGGTTGTCAGAAAGGTTGCAGTTACAGCGACTTTATGTATAGCGAAGCGAGAATTACACATCCTCTAAAAAGAACCGGAGAAAGGGGAGAAGGTAAATGGGAAAAAGTTTCCTGGGATGAAGCATTGACAGATATAGCCGACAAAATGATTAAAACTATCCACGAAAGCGGAACAAAATCGGTAGTAGTTGATCCCGGCAGTAACATGGTTAGTTATCTCGCTTTTTACAGTTTCTTCAGATTTTTCGATTTGATTGACAGTACCATTTTAGATATCAACTGCGAGTTAGGGGATGACCAACAAGGTGCTGCTGTTACGTATGGCGAAATTACGAATGACCGATCTGGGGATGATTATTTCTATTCTGATTTAATATTTATATGGGGCGGAAACCCTGCCTATACTCAAATTCCAAACTTTCATTTTTTGACTGAAGCCAGATATAACGGCACCAAAATAGTAGCCATCAGTCCTGATATGAATGCTTCCGCAATAAAAGCGGATTATTATATACCTATCAAACCCGGCACCGATTCGGCTCTTGCCAACTCCATGGCGCATATTATTATTTCTGAAAAACTTTACAACAAACATTTATTACAGGAGCAAACGGATTTAACTTACTTGGTTAGAACAGATAATAATAAGTTATTAAGAGAATCGGATGTAGTTAAAGGTGGTAGTAAAATGGTGCTTTACAGGTGGGATAACAAACATAACAGGTTAGAAATTCCAAGCCAGTCATCATTAAAATTGCATACTGATCCTGCACTTGAAGGCGAATTTAAAGTAGATACCTATCTTGGAGAGGTAACTGTTCGTCCTGTTTTTGAATCGTTGAAAGAACAACTCAAGGAATTTACACCCGAAAAAGCTTCTAAAATATGTGGCGTAGCGCCTGATACTATCAGGAAATTAACCAACATGCTGGTAACAGCAAAAACAGCAACCAATACCTGTACAAGTAATTTTTCTAAATTTTATCATGGCGATATAATTATGCGTTCGCAAATTTTAACGTTTATTTTAGCGGGGCATCTTGGTAAAAAAGGAGATGGATTCACCACCTGTTCTTTTATAGTTGCAGATGGCAGTAATAAACTGCTCATGGAATTACAATTGACAAAAGATTTGCAGACCAAATATTTATTCAAATATGGCGTACCCTTCTGGATGGATGTTTACAAAAGAAAAAGCTGGAACCAGGCTACGTATAAATATGTATTAGATACGTATGCCGATTCAAGAATAGCTGCGAACTCAACATTGTTTTGGAACCTGCATGGCGGAATCATTGATGTGAGCGGCAGAACAAATGAATGGGATCCGCACCTGAAAAGAGATATTAAAGAATACATTGATGAAATGCTGAAGAAAAAATGGCAGGTTTTAGATCCTCCATTAAATACAAATCCAAAAATATTTTTTTCATGGGCAGGAAATGCTCTTCGAAGAGTAAGACATTCTGAAAGCCTTTTGACCACATTATGGCCTAAACTTGATTTGGTGGTTGCTCTTGAAATGCGCATGAGTTCAACAGCCACTCATGCAGATTACATATTGCCCGTTTCAGGAGCTTATGAAAAAGCAACAGTAATGGGCGCTAATACCAGTACTTTGGCTCCCTTTTTTCATACCACTCAAAAAGCGGTTGAGAACATTGGTGAATCAAAAGATGAATGGGAAATTGCCTGTTTGCTCGCAAAAAAAATTAAAGAGCGTTCAAAGAAATTGAAAATTGTAAACTTTAAAACGGCTCGCAAAAAAAACCGGAAGTTTACCGCTATGTACGCTAAACTTACCGCTTCTGCCCCGGAAAAGGAGAGCGAATTAATCGCAAAGAAAATGACGGAAGGATCAACCAATTTGGGAGGTATTTCCTGGGAAAAATTAAAAGAGGTTGGTTATACCCGGTTTACAGCTGTTGGTACCGATCCTGCAAGTTTTGGCAATGCCTGTGATATTAAAAAAGGGGAAACCATTAGTCCGCATACATGGCATACGGAGAAAAAAGAGCCCTGGACCACTTTATCGGGCCGTATACAATTTTACATCGACCACGATTGGTACCTTGAATTAAAAGAACAATTACCAATTCATAAAAATCCTCCAACAGCAGGTGGGAATTACCCATTTACTTTAACAGGTGGGCACACCCGCTGGAGCATACATTCTGTAATGCGCACCGACCCTGGTTTATTAAGGCTTCAGCGTGGTAAACCTTTTGTTCTGATTTCAGTGAAGGATGCTGAAAAACATAATTTGAAAGATGATGATGAAATAAAAGGGTTTAATGATGTAGGCCATTTTTTTAGCAGAATTAAAATTTCTACTACCGTTCAGCCCGGACAGCTAATAATGTATCATGGATGGGAAAGCTACCAATTCAGAGATGGTAAATCTGTAAGAAATGTAATGGCTTCCCCATTAAATCCAATTGACATGGTTGGTGATTATCCATACTTACGCCCTGTAATGGCACTCAAACAACCCGGGCAAAGTGACAGAGATACAAGAGTTGAAATTGAAAAAGTGTAACAACAAAAAACTATTTAGAATATTTTTAGACACGAATTTCACGAATTAGGAAAAAATAATGGAAGACTTGTTATATAAGGAAAGTTTTCAAAATAACTTGAACAAAACAAAAAATATCAATTTCACTTT
>JAVHPE010000104.1:0-3627 GCA_036170475.1 Bacteroidia bacterium
GTGTCATTTTCAAAGAGCTTTAAATTTTTTTAATTGTTTACTCAATATGACCAGCGCACAGTCAGTCTGAGATTGTCGAAGACCTTGGGCTGGAGTTTTTAGAAAATATCCCTTACCTAAATGACATTGGCATTTAGCCAATACGTTTTAAATTAAGTTCTTTAGGCGGTGCTATAATTAGTGGAACAGTCTCTACAGTAACAGAACTAGTATCCAAACCAAAAGCTCTTGCTTCAGACAAGCTTAAATGTTTCAATACGGAATGAATATCCAGAATTACTTTTTCGTAGAATGGAAGTTCGTTTTCATAGGATAAGAATTTTTCAATAACAACAAAACGGAAATCGCCGATGATGTTATTTTTATTAAGTGATTTATACCGACTGGTAATATCAACTTCCTTATTTTTTACCATATCCTCCACTACCCTTCGAAACATCAGGTTAACACGAGGATCAATGCGAAAACCCAAACGGAAATCAATGCGAATAACATCGTCATGAATAAATTCGCACACTTTGTATTCCATCCGGTAAGGTTCATCCACCACATCCACATGCACAAACCAATAGATATCAGCGCGCTTAGGTTGTTTCTGCATAATAGAATAAATAATTTTTGATTCAATCTCTTCAATATTATTCGCACTGGTAAGGTAAACCAAATGAGTCGCAAATTTAGATACGCTAAGATCCTTGCTCAAATCCTCTAATATTGGCAAGTAATCTGCAAGTGTAACAAATTCAACATAACGGTTTCTGATTTTTCGTGCCTGATACCAAACCAACATTACCGAAATGAGTATAGACGCTATTAACATGGTAATCCAGCCTCCATGAGTAAATTTATTCAAATTAGCAATTAAAAAAGAGGATTCAATAACGAGATAAGTTGCAAGGCAAAAACCGATAAAAATCCTATTATAGCGCCTGATATACATGAAATAGGTTAAGAGAGTGGTGGTCATTAACATGGTAAGTATGATGGCTAAACCATAGGCGTTTTCCATTCCTGAAGAATCACGGAAATAAAGAACAATTCCAATACAACTGAATAAAAGCAGCCAGTTAATGGATGGTATATATAGTTGTCCTTTTAAATTTGTTGGATACTTCACTTTAACTTTTGGCCAAAAATTGAGTCGGATAGCCTCATTAATCAGAGTAAAAGAACCACTGATTAAAGCCTGACTAGCAACTACTGTAGCTACTGTAGCAATTACAATACCGGCAGGAACAAACCATTGTGGCATGATACTGTAAAAAGGATTTGTTGTTAATTTTTGGCCTTCCTGTGAAATCAACCAGGCTCCTTGTCCAAAATAATTCAAGACAAGAGAAATTTTGACAAAAATCCAACTGATGCGAATATTCTGTTTACCACAATGACCCAGATCTGAGTATAGAGCCTCTGCCCCGGTTGTACAAAGGAATACTGCCCCTAAAACCAAAAAACCTCCTGGATGAAGAAACAGTAATTTGTAAGCATAGTAGGGATTTACAGCCCCCATTACACTGTAGTTGGTTGATATTTGAATAAAACCCAAAACGCTCAACATTAAAAACCAAATCAACATGGCGGGACCGAAAAATTTACCAATAGATTTTGTGCCAAATTGCTGGACAGAAAAAAGTGCAGTAAGGATAACAATGATAATTGGAATTGTTTGTATATTGGGGTTTATAGATCTTAATCCTTCAACAGCAGATGCCACTGAAATGGGAGGTGTAATGATGCCATCAGCTAAAAGGGTACTGCCACCAATAATTGCGGGGTACATCAACCATTTAATTTTAGCTTTGCGTACGAGGGTATATAATGAGAAAATGCCTCCCTCACCTTTGTTATCAGCGCGTAAGGTAAGTATTACATATTTTAAAGTGGTTTGTAATGTCAGCGTCCAAAATATACATGAAAGCGCCCCTTTTATAGCATCAGCATCGATAGGGCGATCGCCCACAATTGCCTTTAAAACGTATAGAGGGGAAGTTCCAATATCACCAAAAATAATACCGAGTGTTACCAGTAGTCCAGCGGTTGACACTTTGTGACCCAAATAATTATCTTTGCTCATTGATTGGAAGATGGAGTAAAAAAGCGTGCAAAATTACAAAATATCATTACCACTTTAAGAAAAATAAAAAAAATATATTTATATCCCTATCACTATTAAATAATGTTAAAATGGGGCAAAAATTTTAATCAAAATTTTCCTGACCCTAACACATTTTTTTCTTAATTCCAGAAAAAAGAATTTAATCATTACTTTCGTTGCATCAAAAAAATTAACAAAATGAATTATCAGGGAAAGAAATTTGTTTCGGCTGAGGAGGCTGTAAAAATTATAAAATCAGGAGATAAAGTTTTTATTCATACTGCCGCGGCTACGCCAGTTGCATTGGTTGAGGCTTTAACTCACAGGGCAAACGATTTAAGTGAGGTTGAATTATTGTCACTTCATACCGAAGGTCCCGTGCCATACGCGGATGAAAAATACACTAAAAATTTCATCATAAATACCTTCTTCGTAGGAGCAAACATCAGACCCTACGTAAATAGTGGCAGAGCTAATTATATTCCTGTTTTTTTAAGCGAAATTCCTCACTTATTCCGATCAGGAATAAAACAGCTTGATGTTGCAATGGTAACCGTTTCTGTCCCCAATAAAAAAGGCTACTGTTCATTAGGCTGTTCTGTGGATGTTTCCAATGCGGCAATAGATACTGCAAAATATGTAATAGCCGTGGTAAATTCTAATATGCCTACTGTACATGGAAACGGAATTATTCATTTGGATAAAATTCATGCCATTGTAAAAGATGATCGCCCATTATTTGCCTTAGAGGAAAAAGCGCCGACTGAAGTAGAAAACAGAATAGGACAATTTATTTCTGAAATTGTTGAAGATGGGGCAACCCTACAAATGGGGATAGGAGGAATACCCAATGCGGCATTGGCGAATTTATTCAACCACAAAAATTTAGGAGTGCATACCGAAATGTTTTCGGATGGGTTAGTAGATCTTGTGCACAAAGGGGTTATTACAGGAATGAATAAAAAAACCGATGTAGGAAAAATTGTTTCGAGTTTTGTTTTTGGAACCAAAAAGGTGTATGATTTCATTGATGCAAATCCTATTGTTGAATTACGTGATGCCGATTATGTTAATGACACGCGAATAATACGACTTAATCCAAAAGTTACAGCCATAAATAGTGCTATTGAAGTGGATCTTTTCGGACAGGTTTGTGCTGATACTATTGGAACAAGGCAATATTCAGGCGTTGGAGGACAAATGGATTTTATTCGTGGCGCAGCACTTTCTAAAGAAGGGAAACCTATTATCGCATTGCCTTCAAAAACCGATAAAGGTATTTCCCGAATTGTTTCCACGCTAAAAAGAGGTGCTGATGTTACCACATCAAGAGCACATGTACATTATATTATTACTGAATTTGGCGTGGCTTATTTATATGGAATGAATCTTAGACAACGAGCCAAAGCGATAATCGAAATTGCTCATCCTGATTCAAGAGAGCAACTGGAAAAAGAAGCATTTGAGATCTTTTCCAGATTTTAGGCATACTCACAAACATCGTTTTGTTTGCTTTTTGCAATGCGTTTAAA
>JAVHPE010000105.1:0-16805 GCA_036170475.1 Bacteroidia bacterium
CAAAAAATAATTAAGGTAGCCAAAATTTATTTATACTATTTTATTAACAATTCAATTAGTTACAGGCACAAAATTTTACAATTTTATATTTATTCAATAGGCAATTAAAGAATTTTGGTTTTGCAATTTTTTAGTAGTCAATTTACAAATTATCAACTTTTCAATAGGCAATCAAACAAACAAACTCAGTTTCGTAAATTCGTAAGCATTCGTTATCTGTAACCTGTAAATTCTTACATTTGATTTCCATAAAATAACAAAATGAAAAAAACATTTCCAATTTTTATCTGTATTGCTTTTTCCATATCAGCATTAGGATACATGGCTTCGAATGAACCAATAAAAAACAAAAAGGACAATAAGCATAAAGCATCCGGTGGGGGGATGGAGGCTGACGCTCAAGGTAGAATGGTCTGGGAATTAAGGCGTTTAGCGGATCCTTCTACAGGAAAAATTCCTGACAATATCCGTCAGAAAGAGTTAACTTTTGCCAGCACATTGCCGAATGACGGGCAAGTTACTTCTTTAAGTGACAGAGCTGCTTTAACTATTGTAAACAGGGGACCATGGAATGTGGGGGGACGTACACGAGCCTTTGGTATTGACATTAGTAATGAAAACAGATTATTGGCAGGATCGTGTTCCGGTGGTATGTGGCTTTCAACGGATGCCGGGCTTACCTGGAATATGAGTAATACTTTATCACAATTAAAAAATGCTACCTGTTTAGTTCAGGATAAACGTCCGGGACATACCAATGTTTGGTATTATGGCAGTGGAGAAGCCTATGGCGCTTCCGCTGGTGGTGGTGGTTCATATTATTTAGGTGACGGATTATTCAAATCAACCGATAATGGTCTTACCTGGTTGCCTATTGCTTCTACTGCCGGTGGTATTCCTAACGGACTTAGCGCATCCGGCTTTCAACTTGATTGGAATGTAGCAAATGATATTTCCGCTCCTGACAGCGTTGAAGAAATTTATCTCGCTACTTATGGTTTTGTATACCGAAGCATTAATGGAGGCACTACATGGACAGCGATACGTTCAGGGGATTCTTATTTTACGGATGTTGCTGTAACAACCACAGGAGTTGTTTATGCAACATTAAGCGACGATGGAACGCAAAAAGGTATCTGGCGCTCTGCAAATGGTACCGCATTTACTAAAATTACTCCTCTTACTTTTCCTACTGCTTATAATAGAATCGTAATGGGAATAAACCCTTCTAACGAAAATGAAATTTATTTTTTAGCCAACACTCCCGGATTTGGGAAAGTTACTTATAATTATTTAGGCGATGCTGAATGGAACAGCTTTTGGAAATATACCTATGTGTCGGGTAATGGCGATAGTGCGGGTGGTACATGGCAGGACTTGTCAATAAATTTACCCGCAACAGGCGGTCAGTTTGATAAATGGTCGGTACAAGGTTCGTATGATATGGTTGTACGTGTAAAACCAAATGAACCCAATACCGTGTTTATTGGTGGCACAAATTTGTATCGCTCAACCACAGGTTTTCAGGATTCAACAAATACTACTTATATTGGTGGTTATGAGCATGGCGCATCTTTACCTGTCGTCAACTCTTATGCTAATCATCATTCCGATCAACATGGTCTTGAATTTTTACCATCCAACCCTGATATAATGATTAGCGCCACCGATGGAGGCGTTTTTAAAACTATGGATAACACAGCAGGCACTATAGTTTGGCAACCTTTAAACAATGGTTATTTAACTTCCATGTTTTACACCGTTGCCATTGACCATGCTACACCAGGAAATAATATTATTGTTGCCGGGGCTCAGGATAATGGAACCTGGTATACCAATAACTCTAATTCAACATCATCCTGGTTGCATGCCTGGGGTGGTGATGGTTCCTATTGCGCTATTGCGGATAATCAAACAAATTATTATTTCTCCATTCAAAACGCGAAAATGGCAAAAGCGACACTTGATGCAAATGGAAATACAACTGCGTTTACACGTATTGACCCTATCGGATTAAAAAAGCCCGAATTTATAAATCCCTTTGTCCTTGATCCCAATAATAATAACCTGATGTATTTGGCCGGTGGTAAATATTTATGGCGAAACAATGATTTATCGGGCATTCCTCTTACCAGTAATTGGGATTCTATCAACACCAATTGGATAAAATTTGCGGATTCGGTTCCTACTGCAAAATCCGTTATTACCGCAATCGCTGTTTGTAAAACACCACTCAACCGTGTGTATTATGGTACAGATAAAAAGAAAGTTTACCGTGTGGATAATGCGAATATAGGAACACCAACTCCTGTTGATATTACTTCCACAACATCAGGTGCGATATTTCCATCAGGATCATCGAATATATCAAGTTACGTAAGTTGTATTTCAGCCGACCCAACAGATGGAAATAAAGTAGTGGTTGTGTTTTCGAACTATGGATTGTATAGTATGTTTTATTCTACAGATGGAGGAAGTACATGGGCAAAATGCGCGGGTAATTTAGAACAGAATTTGAATGGAACAGGTTCTGGACCTTCTATACGTTGGGTAAGTATTTTACCTGTTGGTGACGGAAAGGTTTATTTAGCGGCAACCTCAACTGGACTTTATGCCACAGATAATTTAAATGATTCAACTGTATGGGTTCAACAAGGAATAAATACAATCGGAAATGCCGTATGCGATATGATAGAAACCCGGATTTCGGATGGCTTAGTTGTAATTGCAACCCATGCAAACGGTATTTATTCAACTACAATAACGAGTGTGAATGATATTGTTACTGTAAATGATATTGTTGCCGCTAAAACCGATTTACAATTATTCAATTACCCAAATCCTGTTTCACAATCAAGTACTATTGAATTTTTATTAAATAAAAAATCAAGTGTAAATTTGCAAATTTGGGATGAATGCGGACGATTAATTGAAACACTTGTTAATGAAACAATGCGGGAAGGAAAACATACGGTAAACTTTGATAAGAAAAACCTGAAAGCTGGCATTTACTACTATTGCTTAACTGCGGAGAATAAACGCAAAACGAATAAAATGGTAATTGTTTATTAGTTGTGAGTTATGAGTTGTGAGTTATGAGTTATGAGTACATTTTTTTATTAGCACATCAGTATATTAGCACATCAGCACATCGGTAAATCAGCACATTCATTAATCCTTTCTTTATGCTTCATTCAATTTTTGGAAATTTTGATTATTATAGTTGGATACTATTACCTCTTATTATATTTTTTTCCCGCGTAGGCGATGTAAGTCTGGGCACCTTGCGTCATGTTTTTATTTCAAAAGGGTTTAGGAAAATTGTACCTGTATTAGGATTTTTTGAAGTGCTCATCTGGATTATTGTGGTAGCCCAAATAATGAAAAATTTAAATAATATTGCATGCTATCTAGCCTATGCAGGAGGTTTTGCATCGGGCACGTATGTTGGTTTGCTTATTGAAGAACGCTTAGCATTGGGTTTACAGGTAATTCGAATTATTACCAATCAAAATTGCGATAATTTATTAGTTAGACTGAAACAGGAAAACCATGGCGTTACCATTGTTGATGCTCAAGGTGCTGTTGGTCCCGTTAAAATGCTTTTTACAATCATCAAACGTAAAAATGTACAACAGGTCGTTCAATTAATCCATCAACACAATCCCACTGCATTTTATTCTATTGAAGAGATAAAAGATACCAGTCAGGGAGTTTTTGCTGCAAAATCTACTACTAGTTTTACTGCGATAAAAAGAATGTTTCCTATCTATAAAGGGAAGTGAATCGTAAATACTAATTTCTGGTGGCGAATTATATAAATTTCTGATTGGATTTGCAATAGATAAGCTAAAATTCGATGACTCAAGTAATAATCCGGAATCGATCTCACAAAACAATAAAAAATTGCATTCCAATTAAACTTCTTGTAATTTCGATCGTCATAACAGAAAAAAATATTAATTAATCTAAAAATAAATCAACTATGAAAACGAAAAACCTCCTAAAATACTTTATGGTAGCAACTACTGTAGGTATATTTTTTTCCGCTTGTAAAAAAGAAAAAGATGAGAAGCCTGCTATTGTTGATAGTGATACCGGAGGCGCAGCTGAAAATGCACTTGCGGAAGGCGCATTTAATGATGTCGGAAACATTTCTGATCAGGCGGCGGCTGGTAATTTAACTTCTTACCTAGCGGCAAACAGCGGATCTGAAGAAAGAGGTTTATTGAGTCTTTGCGCATCAATCACACGTGATACAGCTTCAACCCCCAGAACAATTACCGTTAATTTTGGTAGTACAAATTGTTTATGCAGTGATGGCAGATACCGCAAAGGAGTAATTAACATCTCTTATTCAGGCCATTATCGTGATTCGTTATCAACACATACCATTACATTTACTGATTATTATGTAAATGATAATCAAATATTGGGCAGCAAAACAGTTACTAATAATGGTCACAATAATTCCGGCAATTTAACTTTTACAATTACTGTAAATGGAACAATTATCAGGGCGAATAGTGCCGGAACCATTACCTGGAACTCCAATCGGGTTCGTGAATGGATTGAGGGCGAAAACACTTTAATCTGGAGTGATGATGTGTATCTGATTACTGGTACTGCAAGTGGGACTCACTCTAATGGTGTTACTTATACTGCCACAATAACAACTCCTTTAAAAATAAAACTGGATTGTCATTATATCGTTAGCGGAGGAATGGATTTGATTCCTTCAGGTAAACCACCCCGTTCCATCGATTGGGGAAATGGTACTTGCGATGATCAAGCTACTGTTACTATCAATGGAACAGTTTATTATATCACCCTTCATTAATAACAAGGCAAACCAATGAAAAAGCCCCACGATTATTATTTCGTGGGGCTTTTTTTATTCAAAATAGTTATTCACCACTATCCATTATTACAGAATGGTTAAGAAAGAAATATAGTATACCTAAAATTTAAAACTAACTCCACCAGTTAAAAAAGAAACTCCGGAACCAGCTTCCCCATATAAAGCAAAGTTTTTGGCAAAATACCAACGGGCACCAGCAAATGCAGCACCAATAGGGTAAATACCTTCATTCGATTTGGCATAGGCAAATGTGTTGGGGTCATTTGAGTTATAGGAATGAATTCTAAGTCCAACAAGCGCACCACAATAAACTTCTCCTTTATCAAAGTTTAATACATCAAAATGGTAAACTCCTCTGGCAGCTATCGAAGTATAATTATAGTCGTAATGATAAACTGCGTTTGAATAATCGCGGTAATGACCTCTTTGATATCCCAGATATCCTCCTACCCCTAAATAACCGATTCCTAATTTTTTGGGCCAAGGGTGCTCATAATTGGCAATGATAGCAGGACTCCTTGTAAATGAACCACCGGTAATACCCCCAAAGTAGCTAATTCCTCCGGTACCAATGCCGATATTAACAATGTGGGTAGTTTCATTAAAACATTTTCCACCTGCATCTTGTGCTAAAACATTAGAGGGTGTTGAACTAATTGGTTCAGCAGCAAAAGCAAAGGAACCTAATCCGATTAATAAAACTAATGTGTTTCTCATTTTTGTTTTCATGGCTATTATTTTGGGTGTGAAATTAATCAAAAAACAGATTAAGATTTGAAATTTTCCATATCAAATTTTCAACTTAATATTTCATTCCTAAATTATAAAATACAAAACTCCAGATGTCACTATATTCATCAATTTGTTTTGATGTTGGTTTGCCTGCCCCATGCCCGGCATTGGTATCAATACGAACTAAAACAGGATTATTTCCTTTTTGTTTTTCCTGCAAGGTAGCGATAAATTTAAAAGAATGTGCGGGAACAACACGATCATCGTGATCGCCGGTTGTAACTAGTGTTGCAGGATATTCCACCTCTTTTACATTATGTAGTGGTGAGTATTTTATCAGGCAATTAAAATAGTTTAAGCTATCGCTAGTCCCATAATCAGAAGCCCATGCCCAACCAATAGTAAATTTATGGTAACGCAGCATATCCATTACCCCAACTGTTGGAATGGCTACTTTTGCAAGATCTGGTCGCTGTGTCATAACTGCTCCAATTAACAAACCTCCATTCGACCTGCCATGAATAGCTAGTTTATCGTGTGAAGTATATTTTTCTTTTACCAAATAATCAGCCGCCGCTATAAAATCATCAAACACATTTTGCTTCAGACATTTTATTCCGGCTTTGTGCCAGTCCTCGCCATAATCGCCACCACCGCGCAATCCGGGGATAGCATATACTCCACCGTTTTCTAAAAACACAGCCCTGTCAATTTTAAATTCGGGAGAATAGTAAGAGTTAAAACCTCCATAACCGAATAAAAAGCATGGATTATTTCCATCCAAAACAATTCCTTTTTTATGGGTGATAAACATAGGAATTTTTGTTCCGTCCTTACTTGCATAAAACACCTGCTTTGTCTCATACTCATCTGACTTAAAATCAATTTCAGGTTTAAACCAAACTTCCATTTTATTGTTTACAATATTGTATTTATAAACAATTGGTGGTGCTGTAAATGTGTTGTAGGAGAAGAAAGCAAGGCTGTCGTCTTTATCGCTGTCGAAACCATCCACTTTACATAAACCGGGTAATTGAATTTCTCTCTCACTTTTACCATTGATATCAAACACATACAAACGGGAGGTAACATCTTTCAGATATTTCGCTACAAATTTTCCATTACAAACCGAAACGCCTTCTAACAAATCACTTGATTGAGGAATAATTTTTTTCCAGCTTTTCGCATTACCTGCGCCTGGTTTCGAATAATTATCAATATCAATCTCTACTAATTGATATTTTGGTGCTTCATAATCAGTGACAACAAAAAGTTTGTTCCCTTCATTATGAATAACACCATAATTATTTTCAAAATTATCAACGATGGTAATGAATTTTGAATTGGGTTCATCTAATTCTTTTACCATAATGGCTGTTCCACTGGTTGACTCAGATCCATACACCAACAATAATTTTTGATCCTCGGTAGTTGCAGTAGAAAAAGTACGCAAAGGATGTAGTTTATCTTCATACACCAATGCATCTGTACTTTGATTAGCACCTAATTTATGATAAAATATTTTATGGTATTCATTTTTATTTGATAATTCACTTCCGCCTTTTTGGGGAGCATCATAAGCGCTATAGTAGAATCCATCATCCTTCCAGGCAATATCCGAAAACTTTACCCATTTAATTTCATCCGTTAATTTTTTACCGCTTTCAATCTCCATTACAAAAATTTCGCTCCAATCGCTTCCTGCACGGTTAATACTATACGCTAAATATTTTGCATCCTTACTAATGGCTATTCCGCTCAATGATGCTGTACCATCGGCAGCCATCGTATTGGGATCCAATAATACTTTTGGAGTTCCGTTCAGACCTGATTGAGCATATAATACACTTTGATTTTGGATGCCATCATTCTTATAGAAAAAATAATAATTCTTCTTTTTGAAAGGTGTACTTCGTTTTTCAAAGTTCCAGATTTTAGTTAAGCGCTCTTTAATTTTATCCCGGAAAGATATTTTAGCTAAATAATCGTACGTAACGGCATTTTGTGCTTTTACCCATTCACCTGTTTCAGCGGACTTATCATCTTCTAACCAACGATACGGATCAGCTATTTTAGTTCCAAAATAAGTATCAACAGTATCAACTTTCCGTGTAGATGGGTATTTAAACTTAGCTTGTTCTTTTTTTTCGCTGATGCCACAGGCAGCAAAAACAGACAATAAGATCATTGGGGATATTTTTTTATACATCGTTTTTATTTTTTGAAAGCATAAAAATAGATAAATTTATGAGATTGCTTTTATAAAATCATTGTGGAGCTTCCGTTAAGGCAAGTAAGGAATTATAAGGATGTCATTTTTTTTTTACCTTTAACACCCGAAATCAAAAATTAAACAATGAAAAAAATAATTCTGTCCTCTCTGATATGTATTGCTCTTGCTTCATGTTCAGGCAGTAAACAAAACTCTGAATCAAAAACTGTTGTCGATATTAACCCACAATTTGAAAAGTTTAAAGCCAATTTTATTGAGGAACTTTGGAAAGTATATCCGGGATGGGCAAGCAGTCAGGGTTACCATAAATATGACAGTATATTGATTGTACCAAATGATGCTTCAAGAGCAAAAGAACTGGCTTTTTCTAAAGCGAATTCAGATTCACTTAAAACCTTCGATTTAGCCGGATTATCCGATAATAATAAAACAGATTATTACATGATAGAAAATCAATTAAAATCAATTGATTGGGCTATTAATGAACAAAAATCCTTTGAATGGAATCCTTCAGAATACAATGTTTCCAACTCTTTCGCTGAAATACTGAATGGCAATTATGATTCATTGGATGTGCGCTTGAGGAATTTTAATTTAAAGATGGCAAACATTTCTGCCTATTATGAGGCGGCAAAAAAGAATATTAAAAACCCTACAATTGAACATACACAATTAGCTATTGATCAAAACCTGGGTGGTGTATCCGTATTTGAAAAAGACTTTCATGAAGCACTTAACAAAGTACATTTTGGTGAGCACGAAAAGCAAATGATGGAAGCAAATGCAAAAGAATCCGTAAATGCAATAAAGGATTACGCTGAATGGCTTAAAAACATTGACAATAAAACTCCCCGCAGTTTTCGATTAGGAAAAGAGTTGTATGCAAAAAAGTTTGAGTTCGATATCCAATCGGGCTATACTATTGACCAAATCTATGAAAAAGCAATAACACATAAAAAAGAATTGCATAAAAAAATGTTTGAGATTGCTGATAAATTATGGGAAAAATATGTTGGTAATTCTGTTGATGTTACATTGGGTAAGAAAGGTAAAATTTCCAGACCTGCTGATTCACTCCAACTGATAAAACAAGTGATTGATAAAATTTCTGAAAAACATGTTAAACCTGAAGAATTTCAATCTGCTATTGAGCAACAAATGCCGGTGTTGATTGATTTTATTAAGAAAAAAGATTTGATTTATATCGATCCTTCAAAACCGCTTGTTGTGCGCAAAGAGCCTGAATACATGGCAGGTGTTGCTGGTGCTTCTATTTCTGCTCCCGGACCTTATGATAAAAACGGGAATACCTATTACAATGTTGGAAGTCTTTCGGGTTGGGATAAAGATAAAGCTGAAAGTTATTTGCGGGAGTATAATCATTACATCCTTCAAATATTAAATATACATGAAGCAATTCCGGGGCATTATACACAATTAGTCTATAGCAATCAATCACCTAGTTTGATTAAATCATTATTCGGAAACAATGCAATGATTGAAGGTTGGGCGGTTTATGCTGAACGTATGATGTTGGAAAACGGGTATGACCATTCACCTGAAATGTGGCTGATGTATTATAAGTGGAATTTGCGCAGTACTTGTAATACTATTTTAGATTATAGTGTTCATACAAAAAACATGAGTAAAGAAGAGGCTATGAATTTACTGATGAATGAAGCTTTTCAGCAAAAAACAGAGGCGGAAGGAAAATGGAAAAGAGTTTCAGTAACTCAGGTTCAATTGTGTTGCTACTTTACCGGTTATACCGAAATTTATGATTTTCGGGAAGAGTTGAAAAAACAAATGGGAGCAAATTTTAATCTGAAAAAATTTCATGAAAAATTTCTGAGCTATGGTAGTGCGCCGGTAAAATATATTAAGGAATTGATGATGGCGGAGATGCAAAAAAAATAAGATCGCTTTCCCTAACAGGGTTTCAAACCCTGTTAGGGTTTATATGCCAGTAGGGAAATAAAATAGTAGCAAATGTTGTTTTAGTTAAGGATATTTTCTACCAAATACCTGCTAATGTTTTGATAGTTGGCTAATCTATCAACTCAGGCATAATCAGACTACCAGACGCTATTATTACGGAACCTGATGTGTGCAATGGTATATTAATTCAACTATTTTGAATATTACTTCGCAAAATCAAAAAATATTAAATGCCGATCTCTTGCAACAAAATACCAAATAAAAAAAACGCTGCACTTCGCAAAAAAAACTCTGATTTTTCTTTTGCCCTGTATGATTCTGTTTCAATGCTTGATTCAGAACTATGGAATAGCATAGCGAATTATGGAAGTCCTTTTTTGAAAACCCCCTATTTGGAGGTCTTGGAAAATACACATCCTGATACTATGCATTTCCATTATGCTATTATTTATGAGGATAAAAAACCGATTGCTATCGCCTATTTTCAAGTGCTTGATTTTTCTTTTGACGGTTTTGAAAGTTTGGTTGAAAAAGAAAACACAGCTTTTTCATGCCCTATTACAGGGTATATGAAAAAATATTTAGCAAATCATTTTTTTCGACGAACCGGCAAAGTTAATATGCGTCTGCAGATTTGTGGAAATGTGTTTGTTAGCGGTGAACACGGTTTAGCATACAGTCCTGAAATTAATAAAATTGAAGCACTGGAGGTGTTGCCGGAAATAATTAATGAAATCAACAAAGCCGAAAAACGAATTGGTAAAATTGCTGCCATTATAATAAAAGATTTTTATGCTACTACAAAAATTGTTTCGGACGAATTAAAAGAATTTAAGTATCACGATTTCCTGGGAGAGCCTAATATGATTTTGAATATTAATTGGGAAACCTTTGATGGATACTTAAATGCGATGAGTAAAAAATATCGTAACCGTGCAAAAAGTATTTTTAAAAAGGGGGAGGAACTACAATGTAAAAATTTTTCTTCCAACGATATTTATAAAAACTCCAAACAAATTCAGCAATTATATGACAATGTTTTTTTGAAAGCATCATTTAGTATGGCATCTATCTCAACAAATTATTTTGTTGAGATGAAAAAAAAATTCCAGAAAAAATTCAATTTCATTGCCTATTATTACCATGACGAACTAATTGGTTTCAGGACTTCTTTTATTTTTGAAGATTCAATGGAGGCTCATTTTATCGGGATAGATTATCAAGTAAATAAAAACGTGGAACTCTACCAAAACATACTATATGATTATGTTAAAGAAGCTATCGATAATAATTTACACCTGCTTATTTTAGGTCGTACCGCATCTGAAATTAAAAGCACAATAGGTGCCACAGCCTATCCATTAACATGTTACATTCGCCACAACAATCCTTTGTCCAACCACCTGATCAAACATTTTATTGATTCCATTAAAACTTCCAATTGGATTCCTCGCAACCCCTTTAAAGAAGTTTAAAACACTGTGTTTGTAGGTTTCTCATTTCTTCAATTTACCTCTACTTTGAACGTTGAACTAAAATCAATCCTTCCCTTCAAAAACTGCCACCTGCATTTCCATTCCAAAATCTGTTGCCTGAAAAGTTTTTAACTCTTTTAATTTACCATCCGCTTTCAATTGATCCAGTGTAATACCATTTTCGACAACGGAAAACCAATTGTCCCAAATTATTAAATAATGGGAAGGGCGTTTTTCTCTTGTGATATTTTTTAATTCTCTGTTCAATTGTCCGTTAAAAGGGTCTCTATTCATCAAAAGACTTACGTAGGGATGAGTGTAATATATGAACATATTCTTCCCGGAAGAATTAATTTCTAAATACCATACAGCATCTGTAATTAAAATTTGATCAGCAGATAAAGACAAATCCCTTTTCCAATTGACTGCGGCAGGATTGGGAGTAAAAGGAAATACAATTACAAAGCCCGCAAAAGCAATGGCAACAATATACGAGACAAAAGATGGGGAAAATCCTATAATAAAATTAAATCCTTTTAATGCAATTATACTTGCCAAAGGAACTATGCAAATCAAAACTCTTTTTAACCCCATAGATTCAAAGATGCCGAAATACCAGAATAATGTATGGGCTATAAAAAACACAAGAAAAGAACTGTAAATCAACAGCGTTTCTGTTCCGAATAGCGCTGTGCTATTTAGTTCAGATTTTTTTCGGACAAAGAATTCAATTATTTTTGTTACGAAACCCAATCCCAACAGTATATATAATGGAACACCGATGATATAATTTAATTGGATAATAAAATGAGAAAGATTGCCACTTCCGTATTTACCACTTGACGCTACATAAGGAATTTTAGTAAATACCCATAATAAGTCATGATAATAAAAAACGCCCACAATACTGTAAACAAAATGCCCCAGAATGAGCAAAGGCAAATACCTGTATTGTTTGTTGACTAACAAATAAAATGCGAATACGCCAATAATGATAATACCTTCGGATCGCACAAAAGGTAAAAATGAAATAACACCTACTGCTAACGATAGGCGATTGCTTAATATCCAATAAACACCAAGTATAATCAATAAAGAAAACAACGGCTCCGTAAGTCCGGAAAAAATGTGAATAAAATAACCCGGAGTAAAACACAAAAATACGGCAGCAAGCCAAGCATTTTTGTAATTTAATTTTTTTACCACTTTATAACTGTACCATGCTGTAAGTGCGGCTATGCAACAGTTAAATAATTTCATTCCAACAAATCCTAACTGTGCAAATGGTGCACTTAGCAAAACAAATAATGGTTTTGCCCAATGGTTAAGAAAATTTTCGGGATGCCGGAAAGCATATTTTGAATACAAAAAATGGGTAATACTGTCACCTGAATCGCAAGTACCGTTGGTAGTTATAGCTACTAATACAATCGCGACAAAATAACATATAACACCAAGCAATACGCCTCTATCTTCTGTGTCAAAATTGTCATTTATTGCTTTAAAACTCATTTTAAACTATTAATTAATTTACGAAAAAAAAGAAAAACAAATTATTCCTTTTAAATTTCCGGTAAACCTAAAATAAATTTTCTTATAGTTTTCGTCTATTGATAAAATAGTTTTGTCGAATTTTATTTTAACAAATTTTTGAAGATAAATATTTTTCAAAAGAATAAGACTGCCCTTGGAAATTTATTTTTCTTTTAGCTATCAATTTGTTAAATGCCTTATCATAAAAAGGATGCACTTGTTTTTTGTAAAACTATATAAGAAAATTAAAAAAAACAGTACCGCCATTTTTGAACAATTAATACATTTATTACCAATTTTAGCAAGATTTCATCGGAGAAATTTATTATAAGTCTTCGTTTACTGGGTAAAAAATTCTATATTTGTAGATTATATAGAATAAAATCCGGCTGGTCATTTATCTGGCTTTTTTTTACTGAATGAAGAAACTTCTATTCATATTATTCTCCTTTATACTTTTTACCTCATCTATGGTGGTAATGCCTGACCAATCGGAAGAGGCTACTGCCAGAATTAAAGCTATTTACATTTATAATTTCACAAAATATATTGAATGGCCCGAAAGCTATAAAGAAGGAAATTTTGTGATTGGATTTCTAGGCTCTAATAGTGCTTTGCTAAGTAAACTGTCGGAGATCGCAACCAAAAAAGTAGGTAGTCAAAATATTGAAATCAGAAACATTACCAATGTCCAAAATGCTGATAAATTTAACATTATTTATATCCTTTCGGATAATTCCGCGCAGCTTTCCGAAGTTTTAAGTAAAGTCAAAGGTAAAAGTACGCTAATTGTTACCGATAAACCTGGCTTGGCAAAACAGGGTGCTGGTATCAATTTTGTGGTCGTGGAAAACAAACAAAAAATTGAGTTAAATAAAGTAAATATTGAAAAATATAAATTGAAAGTAGCCTCCACATTGGTGGATATGGCGCTACCGGTTAATTAAATTTTTGTATTTGAGTAAATAATAATGAAGCAGTTAGTTAAAATAAGAACATTCATTTTGGGATTATTGCTTTCAATAGCGGTAGTTTCAACAGCGCAAACTGAAAAAGTTGCCGCTGCGTATGCGTTCTTGAAACAAAACAATCTCGATAGCGCTAAAGCGTATATCGATGCTGCTATTGTTAATCCTCAAACCGCAAATGACGCGGAAGCATGGTATTACCGCGGTTTTATTTACAAATCAATTTATAATACAAATGAAAAAGGGAAAATGCACTCAGCAGCCCGGTTAGAGTCTTTAAATTCATTCAAAAAATCACTTTCTTTAGATAATGCGAATGAATATTTTACGGATAACATCGGTGGTCTTAAATATTTGGCAAACACATTCCATAACGATGCCGCTGAAAGCCTCGATATTTTTGATTATAAAACAGCAATTGAACTCTTCAGCAAATCTCAGGAATGCTTTAAAATAATTGACCCTTCTCCGGAAGCTAATCAGGAAAAAGAAATTGAGTTTAACCTGGCTCTGGGCTCTGTGTATTACTCCATCATTGAATCCAGTAAAAAAGACAGTGCAAAAACGTATAAATTTTTGAATCTTGCTAAAACCATATACAGCAAAGTATTATCGCTTGACCCGAATAATATTTCCGCGAATTATCAAATGGGAATCTTATATTATAATCAGGCTGTAAACCTTGTATTGGCTCAGGATATTGATGCAGATTTAGTAGAATTTACCCGTGTTATTGATAACTCCACCAAATTATTTAAAGAATCACTCCCTTTTATGGAAAAAGCGTACTCACTCGCTCCTACACGAATTGAAACATTACAAGGCTTAACCGGTATCTACTGGAGTTTAAATGAACCGGAAAAATCGAACATCTACAAACAAAAGTTAGCGGAAATCAGAGGATTTAAAGTCGGAGATAAAGTACAATGGAAAGAATCATCGATAATTAAAACAGGAATAATTACAGGTCTTGTTGACGCTAATGAATGTATGGTTAAAGAGGATGGGAAAGAAAAGAGCAAATCACTCAATCTTTCTATTCTTACAAAAGTAAATGAATAACTTTTGAATATAATTTATTACACTATCTATTTCGGGAATAAAATGCCAAATAAAACATTTTCAATTTGAAAATTAGCGCATAATCGAATCAGCACATTATCAAATTAATCCCTTTTTATGAAAATAAGGTTTACAATCGGTAAAAAAATAGCATTAGGTTTTGGTGTTATCGTTTTTTTAACCCTTGTTTCATTTTTCTTTACCAATCTGACTCTTACCGGCAGTCGTGAAAAAACACGTCAGGTAACTGAAATTTTCAACCCCTCTGTTACCGCATTAAAAGAGCTCGACAATCAATTAAACCTTTCGAGACTAGGCATCACTCAATGGGATAATATGTATAAATCGGATATCCCCGAAAAAAAAGCACTCACTCAACTTATTCATGAAGAATATCCTAAATTAAGAGAAAAAATTACCGAATACTCCCTTAAATGGACCTCGGATGAGCAGGAAAATACACGAACAATATTTTCATTAATTGATATACTTTTTGCAAAATATCAGGAAAGTATAATGACTCCCTTAAGCACAATGGATGAGTATCAGGATATGCCCACTAAATTTTTAGCCGACCAGTCTTTCGATGATTCGAATGAAGAATTTCAAGCTATCAAAAAGAAATTACACGATCTTATTGAAAAACAAAACTCAAATGCTACTGAAAATTCAACCGAAATGTTGGATTCTTTCAGTTTCCTTAATACCATTGTTATTACGCTTGCCATAATATTATTTATTGGGGGTATATTAATTGCCGGGTTTACCATTAAATCTATTGTTGAACCTATTCAACAACTAAAGAAAATACTGCTCATGATGGGAAAAGGAATTTTGCCTCCTGACCGCATTAAAGACAGAAATGATGAAATTGGCGAAATGTCGGTTGCCCTTAATGATTTAGTAGATGGTATGGACAGAACCACTCAGTTTGCGAAACAAGTGGGTTCAGGTAATTTCGATTCGGATTATCGTCCATTAAGTTCTGATGATACTTTAGGCGCGGCACTTTTAAAAATGCGTGAAGATTTACGTGAGAATGAACGTGTACTCGAGGCTAAAGTAATTGAGCGTACAGAACAAGTTGTTCATCAAAAAGAAGAAATTGAAGCAAAAAATGGTGAGTTGGAAGTTTTATACAAACATGTTACCGACAGTATAAAATATGCGAAACGAATTCAGGAAGCTATTTTACCTCCCGAAAGCCTTGTGAAAGAAATATTACCAAACTCATTTGTATTATATAAACCAAAAGATATCGTCAGCGGCGACTTTTACTGGATAGAACGAAAAGAGGGAAAGACTATGTTTGCCGCTGTTGATTGCACAGGACACGGGGTGCCAGGGGCTTTTATGTCAATTGTCGGATACAATATTTTACGACACGTAGTGAGTAATAATAATTTTACCACTCCATCCCTCATTCTCGATGGTTTAAATCAGGGCGTTAGTGAAACATTACACCATGGTGGACATGAACATGAAGAAGGACAAGCCAAAGATGGTATGGATGTATCATTCTGTACCATTGATTTTAACACTCTTGTTTTACAATATGCCGGAGCTTATAACCCGTTATATATTATTCGAAAAGGACAGCTTATTCAAACAAAAGCCGATAAATTTCCAATCGGTTTATTTTTAGGAGAAGAAAAAAAGAAATTTACTAACCATTCTATTCAGCTTCAAAGGGGTGATACTGTTTATATCTTCTCCGATGGTTTTGCAGATCAGTTTGGTGGACCTTATGGTAGAAAATTTATGGCGGTCCCTTTCCGCGTTTTATTGATGGATATTAACAAAGAGCCAATCGAAAAGCAAAGAGATATCCTGAATAAAACACTTGAAGAATGGCGTGGACAACTTGATCAGGTAGACGACATTTTAATAATAGGACTTAGAATTCCGTAACACTCCTCCCCTTTCAGTTATCCAAATACTATTGAAATTTTGTTACAGTTTAGGTCTATTCCCTTATACCATTTTATTGTTTTTAAATTAAT
>JAVHPE010000106.1:0-16789 GCA_036170475.1 Bacteroidia bacterium
GACGATTTTCAATTAGCTTTATTCCCTGAATAATTTTTTGAGGAAACTCCAGTTATTTTAAACATTTTACTTAGATTCAAAACACTTTATTATCTCAAATCTTCTACCGATATTCCCGGATGTGCTTTTGCGTTAAATGTGAAATCAGTATCCGGAATATCACTATTACCAACAAATGATTTTATAGTATAGGTTTGAATGGTTCCATCCTTCATCATCATTTTTACACTGCTAATCTGTTTCTTAAACTTATCGACACTCAATTTAATGGTGTGAAATTTTTGCTTATCCGGATTTTCAGGAAACAGGCTTATTATTTGAGTAGTAGCATCTTCATCGTCAAACTTATATTTATACCCTTTTTCATACATTGTAAAAATGGTGGAAGGATTTAATGCATCGTTGTCAACCTCCATGTCCTTTACTATCACTTCGTTTGCATCTTTTACAAAATCCCAGACGGTTTTACCATCACAATATATTTCATGACCAGGTATTACCAATTTGTATTTAACACCTTTGGTTTCAAGTTTAGAATCCTGAGTTTCTTTGCTTTTGTCCTTTTTTTCTACTGTTTTAGAAAACTCTGCTTTAATGCTGGTGTATGCTTTTGTTTTCGCACTTACTTCATCTAAAATTTTTTTCGCTTTCAGATCGTTTTGTGCAACAGAAGTTAAATAACCTATAGTTAACAGTGCGATAAGAGTTGTTTTTAAACTTCTACGAATTACGAACCTAAACGAATTACGAATATGGCTAATTTTAAATAAATAGAATTTCATTTTTTTGTTTTTTAATAATTTTTTTAATTGAACAACTTACCAATCAAGAACAGGGAAATACAAAATTCGTAATTCGTAGGATGTTAGAACCTATTCAAAAACTGTTCCAAAGATAACATATCCTTAATTAATACTTCACGTGCTTTTGAACCTTCAAACTTGCCAAGTATCCCTGCAGACTCCAATTGATCTACAATGCGGCCGGCACGGTTATACCCTAATTTTAATTTTCGTTGAATCAATGAAGTGGAACCTTGTTGGGTAGAAACCACAATTTCGGCAGCCTGGTTAAACATGCTGTCACGTTCTGATGGATCCATATCATCTTTCCCGCTTCCTTCCCCATTTTCATCAATATATTCAGGTAATAAATAGGCATCGGGATAACCACGCTGGCTACCTATAAAATCACAAATTTTTTCAACTTCAGGTGTATCAACAAAAGCGCACTGCAAACGGATTAAATCATTACCGGTTGACAACAACATATCCCCTCTTCCAATCAATTGATCCGCTCCGCCTGAATCTAAAATAGTTCGGGAATCAATTTTGGATGTTACACGAAAAGCAATACGTGCAGGGAAATTGGCTTTTATGGTTCCGGTAATTATATTTACAGATGGTCTTTGTGTAGCAATTACCAGGTGAATACCAACAGCACGTGCAAGTTGCGCTATTCTGGCAATAGGCGCCTCTATTTCTTTACCAGCTGTCATAATTAAATCGGCAAACTCATCAATAATTAAAACAATATAGGGTAAAAATTTATGTCCGTTATTCGGGTTTAATTTACGAGCAATAAATTTAGTATTGTATTCTTTTATATTCCTTACCTGCGCTTCTTTCAACAGATCATATCGCTGATCCATCTCAATACACAAGGAGCTAAGGGTATGAACTACTTTTTTAGTATCTGTAATAATAGCATCCGCACTATCGGGTAACTTTGCAAGGAAATGCCGTTCAATTTTATTGAACAATGTTAACTCCACTTTTTTGGGATCAACCAATACAAATTTAATTTGTGAAGGATGTTTTTTGTATAACAATGAAACTAATATGGCATTTAATCCAACGGATTTCCCTTGTCCGGTTGCCCCAGCCATAAGCAAGTGAGGCATCTTTGTCAGATCAAAAATAAAAGTTTCATTACTGATGGTTTTCCCCAATGCGATAGGCAATTCCATTTGTGTATTCTGAAATTTTTCAGATGTTATAAGAGCACGCATTGGAACCATTTCAGCATTTTGGTTGGGTACTTCAATACCAATAGTTCCTTTCCCCGGTATGGGAGCAATGATACGAATACCAAGTGCTGAAAGGCTTAATGCAATGTCATCTTCCAGATTTTTTATTTTTGAAATACGTACGCCTGCAGCTGGAATTATTTCATACAAAGTTACGGTAGGTCCAACAGTGGCTTTTATTTTCTGAATTTCAATACCATAATCGCCGAGTGTTTTTAAGATACGGTCCTTATTAGCATTCAGCTCTTCGGTATTGATTACAATATCTTTGGATCCGCCATAATTTTCAAGCAAATCAATGGGAGGAAATTGGTAAGAAGATAATTCTAATGTTGGATCATACTCCCCCACTTGTGCGATTAAAGCCTCGCTAATTTTTTCAGCGCTAAATTCTTCTTCTTTATTTTCAATACTTACCACTGTGAATTGAACATCACTATCATCCGCTGTTAATATGATTTCGTCTTTTACGTTTGGTTTTTCAAAATCTTCAACAATATCATGTTGCTCATTGTTAGTAATGAAAAAATCATCCTCTTGATCTACGTTTGCCATTATTGTTTCTTCCTCCTTAAATTTATTTCCTGCGCTTGATTTATCATCCATATCATTTGTGGGCAGAGTATCTTCGTTCATTAAAACAGGAGTTTTTTTACTTAAATCGAATGAAGTATTGTATGCCGCAACTAAGTATATGATGAATAAAAAAATCAACAATACTCCTGTGCCAATATGCCCCAACAAATCATTCAAATTATTGCTTATGGTATGTCCATAGGCACCGCCTAAAAAAGTTAATTCGTCATTAGGAAAGATGAATCCAAGGCTTATCGAGATAAAAATTAAAAAAAAGAAAGAATAAATATACGTATTACGAAAATTTACAGGACCGATATGAAATGTAATACGCAAACCTGTTATGAATGCTAAAAAAACAAAAAGGTAAGAGGAAATGCCAAACCATTTATAAAGAAAAATATACGAAAGTAAAGCGCCTAATTTGCCCAGCCAGTTGTCAACTTTTTCTGAAGAAAATAAGTTATCCATTACTGCAGCCTGATCCGGATCCTGAATAAAGGAGGTAAAGCTGTTAAAACAATAGGATGTAAAGGCAACTGCTAAAAAAATAGAAAACAATAAAAGTGTTAATCCAACTATTTTTTGAAAACGTTCATTGTTGACAAAACCAAAAGCAGTAGCTACTTTCTCTTTTAAGGATTTAGTTTGCGAATCGGAAGAATCCCCATTTTTTTCTCCCTTTATATCAGAATATTTCGGCTTACTTCCCTTTTCGGTCTTAGTGTCTTTTAAAGTATTTTTAAAATTATTTTTTTTAGGTTCTGCCATTTAGCGATTTAACTATTTACAAATTATATAATTTAAGAATCTCACAAAATTGGAAGATTCGCAGCAACAGGCAATTCGTAATTCATGTATTTTTCTTAGAAATACAGTAATACTGTAAAAATAATAATTGTCAAAAGCTAAATTATAAAAATTCTAAAATCTTATAAACGTTACATTGTGAATAAACAAAAGCCATACTGATTGAGTTTTTATGCCAGTTGTTTAATGATATTTATAGAAAGATAAATAATGGTTTAGTTAAATATTTTTATATTTGTACGAAGGCATAATTTTCAAACAACTAAGGTAATAAAGTCCTCCAATAAGTTCAGTATTAATCAATTTGATTCTCAAATGACCAATGAGTCTTTAGAACATTCTGAAAAGAATTCTTCCTCCTCTCTGTACAGCGAAGATCTTGCACCTGTTCCATTATCAAAACGTACTTGGGACACCTGGAATTATGCGGCTCTTTGGATAAGCATGAGTTTGTGCATTCCAACGTATATGCTTGCCAGCTCACTCATTGGTGGAGGTATGAATTGGTGGCAGGCGATTCTTACCATATTTATCGGAAATACTGTTGTTCTTATTCCCATGGTATTAAACGGACATGCAGGCGCCAAATATGGTATTCCGTTTCCTGTATTTGCACGTGCGAGTTTTGGTGTGCGGGGCGCAAATATTCCGGCTGTCTTGCGTGCTATTGTCGCCTGTGGATGGTTTGGCATCCAGACATGGATTGGTGGCTATGCAATTTATTTGATGATGAAACTTTGGATTCCGGCATTGGAAACCATTCCTCAACTATTTCCAATATCATTTGGACTTCAAACCGGTCCCGCTATCACGTTTTTTTTATTCTGGTTGGTTAATATGTTTGTGGTTTATCTGGGTGTGGAAAGTATTAAGAAACTATTAGTATTTAAAGCCTTTTTTCTTCCCATTGCTGCTTTGGCGCTTTTGTTTTGGGCTATTTCAGCGGGTAACGGTTTAGGTCCTATTCTATCTCAACCCTCTAAATTTCAATCCAGTGAAGCATTTTGGAGCTATTTTTTCCCAGCTTTAACAGGAATGGTAGGCTTTTGGGCAACATTGTCGCTCAATATTCCTGATTTTACAAGGTATGCAAAAAGCCAGCGTGCACAAATAATGGGGCAAGCTATTGCGCTTCCGGCTTCCATGACTTTATTTTCATTCATAGGAGTGGTGGTAACCTCTGCAACGCTTATTATCTATGGAGAAACTATTTGGGATCCTTTGGTACTTGCCGGGAAATTTGAAAGCAAAATACTGGTAAGTATTGCAATGATTGCTGTCGCCCTTTCAACTTTAGCCACCAATATTGCCGCTAATATCGTTAGTCCGGCAAATGATTTTTCAAATTTAGCTCCCTCAAAAATTAATTTTAGAACGGGTGGATATATCACTGGAATTATAGGTTTATTAATTTTCCCCTGGAAACTTATTGCTGATCCAACAGGATATATTTTTACCTGGCTGATTGCTTATTCGAGTTTACTTGGTCCTATTGGAGGAATCATGATTGCTGATTATTATTTCATCCGTAAACAAAATCTTTATGTGAAAGAATTGTACCAATTAAAAGGTCAATATTTTTATGGAAATGGTTTTAATAAATTTGCCATCATCGCATTGCTTCTTGGGATTATTCCAAACATTCCGGGTTTCTTAACTACGATTGGTGCTATTGATAAAGATGCGGTATGGCATTGGGTTTCACAACTTTATAATTACGCCTGGTTTGTCGGATTTTTTGTTTCAGGAATATCCTATATGCTGATGATGCGAAAAATTGCAAAATCCCCTGACAGGGTTTCAAACCCCTGTTAGGGTTAAAAATTAAAATAACTTTTTCGGTTACCACTTACAGGGTATACTAACTCTATCAGTTGTAAAGAACTAAAATACAATTATACAAATTAACTCTGTTTGGTTTAAAAACTAAAATAATTTTTTCGGTTACAACTTACAGGGGATTCTAACTCTATCAGTTGTAAAGTACTAAAATACAGTTATACAATTAACCCTAACAGGGTTTGAAACCCTGTCAGGGTAGGCAGAGAAACGTAAAATGAGCGAATCCGTAAAACACAAAATAGAAGAACTTTCTAAACAAATTGAAGAGCACAATTACAATTATTATGTAAATGCTCAACCTGCTATCAGCGATTATGATTTTGACATTTTGCTTGAAGAACTTGTTAAATTAGAGAAAGAACATCCGGAATTCCTTCGTCCCGATTCTCCTTCACAACGTGTTGGCGGGCAAATTACCAAAGAATTTAAAACAGTTAAACATAAAAACCCAATGCTTTCTTTGGGAAATACTTATTCAGAAGCTGATTTGACAGACTTTGATGATCGTATAAAAAAAGCGTTAAATACGGAGTACGAATACATTTGTGAGTTAAAATATGATGGTGTTGCCATTGGATTAACCTACAAAAATGGCATTTTAATTCAAGCTGTAACCCGTGGCGATGGTGAAAATGGTGATGATGTAACTGCGAATGTAAAAACTATTAAAAGTATTCCGTTAAAGTTGCGGGAACAGGATTATCCAACTGAATTTGAAATTCGTGGCGAAATTTTCATGCCCCGAAAAGTATTTGATGAGATAAACAGGGAACGCGAAGCTGATGAAGAACAATTATTAGCGAATCCGCGAAATGCTGCCGCAGGAACACTTAAAATGCAAGATTCTTCAATCGTTGCAAAACGTAATCTGGATTGTTGTTTATACGCTATTTTAGCTGATAGTCTTCCATACCAAAATCATTTCGATAATTTGAAAGCCGCTAAAAATTGGGGATTAAAAATTTCGGATTATATGGAAAAAGCGGATAGCATTCAGGATGTTTTTAAATTCATTAATAAGTGGGAGGTTGAACGCAATAATTTGGAGTTTGATATTGATGGTGTTGTGATAAAAATAAATTCTTTTGATCAGCAACGAATACTTGGATTTACAGCTAAATCGCCTCGTTGGGCGATAGCCTACAAATTTAAAACACAACGGGTAAGTACCATTTTAGAATCTATCTCCTTTCAGGTAGGACGAACAGGAGCTATCACTCCTGTAGCAAATTTAAAACCTGTATTGCTTGCCGGTACTATCGTTAAACGCGCCTCATTACATAATGCCGACATTATAGAAAAATTAGATGTACGCATCGGAGATACTGTGTTTGTTGAAAAAGGTGGTGAAATTATTCCAAAAATTGTTGGTGTTGATGAAGCGGAGCGCCCTGTTAATGCCCATAAAGTGGATTACATTACCCATTGTCCTGAATGCAAAGCCGAACTCATTAGAAATACGGATGAAGCAAACCATTATTGTCCAAATGAATTAGGTTGTCCTCCACAGGTAAAAGGTAAGGTGGAACATTTTGTCAGTCGCAAAGCTATGGATATTGACAGCCTTGGGGCTGAAACTATTGCGCAGTTGTATGATGCGGGATTGATAAAAAACTGCGCAGATTTATTTGAACTTAAAAAAGAAGATCTTCTGAAAATAGATCGAATGGCGGAGAAGAGCGTGAATAATTTACTTTCCGGTATTGAAGCTTCCAAAAAAATTCCTTTTGAAAGAGTGCTGTATGGTATAGGCATACGTCATATTGGTGAAACAACAGCAAAAAAACTGGCGTACTATTTTAAGAATATTGATTCATTAAAAAACGCTACATTAGATCAATTACTTGAAGTAGGTGATATTGGAGAAACAACAGCAAAAGCTATTTTAGCTTATTTTATTGATTTACATACGGCTGAGATTATTGAAAAATTAAAATCTCATGGACTTCAATTTGAACTTTCTGAATCGCAATTAATCAATTCAAGTGATAAGCTAAAAGACTTGTCGTTTGTGGTTTCTGGAGTGTTCAGTAAATTTTCAAGAGATGACCTCAAAAAAACGATTGAACAAAATGGAGGAAAAAATGTTGGGTCTATTTCAGGCAAAACAAATTATATAATAGCAGGCGCAAATATGGGTCCTGAAAAACATAAAAAAGCTGAAAAATTAGGAATACCTATAATTTCAGAAGATGATTTTATACTAATGATAGCTGGAAATAGTTAAGAGTTAAGAGTTTGGAGTTAAGAGTTAAGAGTGCAGAGTTCATATTTGGAGTAGCAACTTTTAATTCTTAATTCTTAATTCTTAATTCTTAATTCTTAACTCCTGACTCTACACTCAAAACTAAAAACTCTAAACTATAAAAATGAGTATATTTAAAAAAATAAAACAATATATCAGTACAATTTACATTAAGCTGGAATTAAAGGATAATCCACGAGAGCATAAGCCAAATCGCTTTAATTTTGATGCTATTAAAACGATTGGAATATTGTTTGATGCCACAAATCCGGAAGATTACGAGTTGATAAAACGTTATGTTTTGTATTTGCGGGAACACCATAAAAGGGTAAAAGCTCTGGGGTATTTTAGTACAAAACAACTCCCGGAAATGGCAAATTCAAAATTGGAATACGATTTTTTTTCAGGTAAGGAGTTAAACTGGTTTGGTAAGCCATCATCTGTAATAATTCAAAATTTCATAAACGAAGAATATGATTTATTGATAGATTTGAATATTAAAGATCATTTCCCACTAAAATATATTTCAGCCTTATCTAAAGCACATTTTAAGGTTGGAAAGTATAATGAAAAGGAGATGGAAATATATGATATGATGATTCATTCAGACAATACAAAAACATTTAAATATTTTTTGCGTCAAGTTGATACTTATATTACCATGCTGAATAAAGTTGAACCAAGTTTGAATTAAAGAAGCCCTCATGAACTACATTTTATTTGATGATAATACCTGCAATAAACTTTTGCCACTAACCTTGACCCGTCCTGTGGCTGATATCCGAATCGGTATTTTAACCATTCGTGAAAAGTGGGAGAAAATGCTGAATTCAAAAACATCATCTCAAACACAAGATTATTTAAGCAAAAAATATCCGACCGAATTTGCTATTGATACCGACAATGTTTGGGTTAATGGATCGGTTTGTCCTAACCATAAACTAGTTGAGGAAATAAAAAGTTTAGCGCCAAATCAGGCATTATTATCTTCAAATATACTGATTGCCGCAAATACAGGTAATGATAAAATTTTTAATTTTAACTTAATTGATGCCTATACTAAATTTGAGTCCCATGCAAAAGCGATGCGTGTGGAAAATTCCTGTGATATTTTTTCAAAAAATGGAGAAGCAATTAATTCAGATTTTGATTTACTTACCACTGACCGCAAATCTCTTGCTCTGAGCCCTACTAATCAGGTGATTGGTGCTGAAAACATTTTCGTTGAAGAAGGAGCAAAAGTTGAATATGCTATTTTAAATGCAAGTACCGGACCTGTCTATATTGGGAAAGATGCTGAAATTATGGAAGGCGCTATTATCCGCGGACCATTTGTTATCTGTGAACATTCAACGTTAAAATTAGGAGCAAAAATTTACGGTCCGACAACGATAGGTCCTCATTGCAAAATTGGAGGAGAAATAAATAATTCGGTAATTTTTGGTTATACCAACAAAGCGCATGATGGATTTCTTGGAAATTCTGTTCTTGGCGAATGGTGCAATATCGGGGCGGATACAAACAATTCAAATTTAAAAAATAATTATTCTGAAGTTAAGTTGTGGAGTTATGAAAATGAGAATTATGTTAATTCGGGTTTGATTTTTTGTGGACTTATAATGGGTGACCATAGTAAATGTGGCATCAACACCATGTTTAATACAGGTACTGTGGTGGGTGTAAACGTAAATATCTTCGGAGCGGGTTTCCCTGAAAAATTTATTCCTTCTTTTTCCTGGGGGGGGGCATCGGGGTTTACTACCTATAAAATAAATGAAGCCATAGAAGTTGCCAAACATGTATTTGAGCGCAGAGGAATGATCTTCAATGAAATGGAGCAAGAGATATTAACTCATATTTTTGAAACTACTTACCACGGAGACACAGAGAACACAGAGAACCACGAAGATTAATCAAAAAAATGTTTAAGATTTTTATTGGACTGTAAAAAAACACGCCGAAGATACAGAGAACAATGCGTTTCACGGAGATTAACCCTTGGGCAACTTTGCAAATTCTTCGGTAACAAGTGATACTAAGTGTCCTTTAATGTTTTCACTATTAAAATTTATCAGCAATCCTTTAGGTTTTCCTGTTAGTTTCAGATAGGATAAAAGCTGCGCTTTGTAAAGTGGAATCATCAATTCTACAGCCTTCTCCTCCACAATGATTATATCGTTTACCAGTAAATCAAGCTTTAAAGTTCCACCCAAATTCTTTTCTTTATAGTGAATTGGAACATATATCTGAGACTTTACGGACAACCCTGAACTTCTCATTTCATCAATGAAACAAAGCTCATATACTGATTCAAGCAATCCAGAGCCAAGTTGTTTGTGTACTTCTATTGCGCAACCAATTATTCTATACGAAATTTCATTTATATATTTTTGAGTAATCATCTCCGTGTTTCTCTGCTTTCTCCCTGTTTCCGTGGTTATATTAATTCTATCCATCATTTTCATTTGTTTTTGTCGGCCCCCAGTTGTTTTTTACCTCCTCCGTGCTTCTCTGTGCTCTCCGTGTCTCTGTGGTTACCCCTCTCCATGTTTCTCTGTGCTCTCCGTGTCTCCGTGGTTTTATTAATTCCTATCCAATTCCAACAAAACAGAAAAATAAACCATCCGTCCAATCCTTGGACCACCATACACCTGAAACATTTTATTATTTAGTAAGTTGGATGCGCCTAATTTAAAAGTTGTATGGATTTTAGGTACAAATTTACTTAGTTGCGCATCTATCATATCATAGGTAGGTACCTTCCCGGTAAACTGGGGAGATCCCTCATATAAGAACCCTTCCACCCATTTATAGTTAATACTGAATCCAAAATTATTAATCGGAATAGGGTTGATCTTTTTAAATATTTTTGAAAATAAACTGAAATAAGTATTTATTTCTCTGCCGCTAAAACCAATGTTGAATTTATCTTTTGGTGTGTTGAAAGCAGGGATAATAGGATCTTCAGCACTTTTCTTTTTTAATTCGTTCCAGGAATAATTACCGGTTATGGAAAAGAATTTTGGAAAAAAATAAGTTAATCCGACAGAAGCCCCTTGTGTAATCACAACTTCGTTTGAGTTGGCTGCAACTCTGTAAAATATAATACTTGATATATTATTTTGATAAGGACTTGGAGCAAATTTAACATCACCAGCTATTTTATAACCTAAGAAATCTTTATAATAGCTATAATAATAACTGCCATCAAAAAACAAATTGTTAAAGAGCGTTGTTCTATAACCTATTTCAACCGATTTTACTTTTTCTGGTCTTACCGGAGGAATATCAAAATAAACTAATGAACTCCTTTGAGGCAATGCCACACTATAATATGTTTTTATTGATTCTACAGTAACTAATGAATCAAATCCGTTTACATTCCCTATCAAAATAGCTCTTCCAACATTATAATAAAGATATTGATCAGCCAAAGTCGGATTACGGATTGCAGAAGAAAAAGAAAAACGCACAATATTAGTTTTGTTCAAATTATATACTAACGATGCTGCAGGAGAAACAACGTAATTGAAATTTTGATTTTTATCTACTCTTGTGGTTAGGTTTAATTTTAACTTATCCGATATTAATTTTTTCTCTAATCCTGCATAAAACCCAAATTCTGAATTAGTTATTTTCACAGTACCTGTATCACAGAATACAGTACCTGCTGATTTGGGTGTGTAAAGTCTGTAGTTTCCACCGATAGTAATATCCATTATTTTAGGGGTAAATTTATATTCTCCATGAACGTGATAAAGCGCGGATTTATCAATCAATCTTGAACCGCCTTCACCAAAAGTAGCTTTTGAAGTAATTTCATTTAAGGCATCTGTAAAGGCTTGTGTCCCGGGAACCAAACGATTATTATCGGCAAAAGATCTTGCATACGAATGCCAGAGGAACATGGAGTCAGAATATGTTGTCATTATCGCATCAGCAAGGGCATAATCATAATAAAAATTGTTTGGATTACCAGGACCAATATAAGGACCTTGCGTTGGAAAACCAGGGAGATCTCTTACATTATAATTCATTCCTCCTACTTCATAATAAGGAGTGGAATTAGGAACTGCTCCAACCCAAAAATTACGATAATCTCTACTCCAGTCGTTATCACTTTTTGCTTTGGCTTGAAGCAAAAGTGCTGTAAATACAGCATCATAGGACTTTCCTGCATCTTCATTGGTAGAATAAGCCCTGATAAAAAACTTATCTTTTTTTACCAATTCAAGCCTGTTTTGAAAAAACAAAATATCCTTTAAACTGTATCGGTTATCTCCTTGGTAAACCGTTGTTCCTGTTCCAAAATTAAAAGCGTAAATCAACTCAATTTCTGGTTTTATCCTATAGTGAAGAGCTGCGCCAAGCTTCAGGTTTTTCGTATTGTAATCAACTAAATCTTTTTCTTCATACCCTGTTCGATACCATCTTTTTAGCCCCCGGTAGCTTACTTGTTGTACTTTGCTGGTTGCATTATTTTGTCCATCAGATAAATTTTCATCACCATAACGGTTTACAGCGTCATATCCACCGGGATTGCTTTTCCCGTCGGTGGATTGTTCTGCCGGATCCATGTTGTCAGCTTCCCAGTCGTTTGCCATCATGTACGATAAGTTGACTTTAAACGCGAATTTATCAATCCCTTCCTTATTTTTAAATGCCTCCGAATAGCGAAGACCTGTTTCCACCAGATTCCGTTCTCCAAATTTTACCGAAACAGCTAATCCTGGCTTCACAAAAGGACTTTTAGTAGTCATACTTACCACCCCGTTAAAAGCGTTTGGACCATAATATGCAGAAGCTGCACCTACAATAATTTCCACTTTTTGTACATCCAGTTCTGATGCACCTAAAAAATTTCCCAATGAAAAATTTAATCCCGGACTCTGGTTATCAACGCCATCAATAATTTGCAAAGATCTTACCGGTGAAGTACTATTGAATCCTCTTGTATTGATTACCCTGAAACCAATGCTCGCAGCCATAATATCTACCCCTTTTAATTGTCCTAATCCTTCATAAAAATTAGCCGCAGGGGTTTCTTTAATGGCAAGCACATCCAAGGCTTCAATAGTAAGCGGAGATTCTTTTTGTTTTTCTGTGATGCGATCGCCAAGAACTTCTACTGTCTTCAATAAAGTTTCATTTGGTTTAATCTTGATAGTAACAGGTGTTTCAATAGATTTTACGGTGCTTTCAAAAGTAATATATCCTAAATAAGATACAGATAATACAAAAGGAGGAACTTTGGTAGTAGTAAATTTGAAATTACCATCCATATCTGTAAGTCCGCCTTCAGTAGTTCCTTTTATAACAACAGTTGCCCCAAACAACGCTTCATTAGTTTTGCCATCTTTTATGGTACCGGTTACTGTTTGAGCGTTAACTAATTGAGACAGGAAAAGTGCCGGCAGAATAAAAAATTTTGTTAAAAGTGTAGGTTTTTGTTTCATGATAAAAATTTAAGTTTTTAAATTAATCTTGCATTAAAACATGATGAAAAAATTTAGGCTAAATTAGAATAATTTTTCTAATTTGAGTTTTAAAAATAATAATTCAATTTCTTTGATTTAACGAATTGTTTAGTAAAATATATTAGTGCACAAAAAAAAGGATAAAGTAATTTTACTTTATCCTTTAAATCAATAAAATTTAATTTTAAAATCTATTCACTTTTTGGTGTCTCATCTGTTGCTGTCTGGGCATCTTTAGCCACAGTTTTAGCTGAAACATCAGTAGTTTTCTTTTTAGAACCACGTCTTGCAGCTTTTGCTTTTACCGGAGCTTTAGCGGCTAACATATTCTCATTGAAATCAACTAATTCAATAAAGCACATATCCGCTCTATCACCTAAACGATTACCTGTTTTTAATATTCTGGTGTATCCACCCGGACGATCAGCAATTTTAGAAGCAATGTCCTTGAACAAGGTATCCACCGCCTCTTTACTTTTTAAAGATGCAAATACTGTCCGTCTTGAATGAGTAGAATCTTCTTTTGATTTAGTTAAAAGTGGTTCAACATATATTCTTAACGCTTTCGCTTTAGCCACAGTGGTGGATATACGTTTGTGAAGGATCAGCGAACTGGCCATATTTGCCAACATCGATTTGCGATGTGCAGTCTTTCTACCTAAATTATTTAGTTTATCTCCGTGTCTCATGTTTGTTTAGTATTGAGATGTGAGATATGAGAATTGAGACATCTCTTATCTCACATCTCATATCTCATATCTATTTATTCTTTATCTAATTTATATTTTGCTAAGTTCATTCCAAAGGTTAAGCCTTTGTTTGCAACTAAATCTTCTAACTCTGTTAATGATTTTTTACCGAAATTACGGAATTTCAACAAATCATGTTTAGCGAAAGAAACTAAATCAGCCAGCGTATCAACATCAGCAGCTTTTAAGCAATTTAATGCACGAACTGATAAATCCATATCCACTAATTTTGTTTTTAACAGTTGACGCATGTGTAATGATGTTTCATCAAACTCTTCAGTGGCCATTTTTTCCTCAGTATCCAAAGTGATACGCTCGTCAGAAAATAACATAAAGTGATGAATCAAAATTTTAGCGGCTTCCTTCAACGCTTCTTTGGGGTGAACCGATCCGTCAGTAACGATATTCATTATTAACTTTTCGTAATCTGTTTTTTGCTCAACGCGGAAGTTTTCAATGCTGTATTGTACATTCTTGATTGGAGTGTAAATGGAGTCGATTGGAATTAAACCCAAACTTGCATTAACAGGCTTATTTTCCTCTGCAGGAACATAACCACGTCCTTTATCGATTGTTAACTCTATTTTCAATTTTACATTTGATTCCATATTACAGATTACTAAATCTGAGTTCAACACTTGGAATCCTGAAGTAAATTTACCAATATCACCAGCCGTTAATTGAGTTTTGCCTGTAACGGTAACTGTTACTTTTTCAAAATCAGTGGTTTCAATTTGTTTTTTAAAACGAACTTGTTTTAAGTTAAGAATTATTTCAGTAACATCTTCTGTAACACCTTTAAGTGTGGAAAATTCATGATCAACGCCTTCAATTTTCATGGTAGTGATAGCATGACCTTCAAGTGATGACAATAAAATTCTTCTTAAAGCATTACCTACGGTAATACCATAGCCAGGCTCCAAAGGACGAAATTCAAATTGTCCTTCTGTTTCGCTGGAGTTAATCATTATAACCTTATCTGGTTTTTGAAAAGCTAAAATTGCCATGTTTTATATAGTTATTAGTTAGTTAAAAGTTAAAAGTTAAGAGTTAAGAGTTAAGAGTTAAGAGTTAAAAGTTAAGAGTTAAGAGTTAAAAGTTAAAAGTTAAAAGTCATATCCTCTGGTATCTTTCCCCTCTCCTTTGGAGAGGGGATCAAGGGGTAAGGTATTTATTATCTCGAGTACAACTCGACAATTAGTTGTTCTTTAATATTTTCAGGTATCTGAACTCTTTCCGGAATGGAAATAAACTTACCAGTCATACTGGTTTTATCAAAATCCATCCAGGGAAAACTATTACTTGCAGAAGATACATTTTTTGTAATTACTTCTAACGTTTTAGAACGTTCGCGCACGCCAACTGTATCTCCCGGTTTTAAAATATAGGAAGAAATATTTACAACACCACCATTTACAGTGATATGTCCATGCCCAACCAATTGACGAGCACCACTACGTGTTGGAGCAATTCCCATACGATACACTACATTATCCAAACGGGACTCAATTATTTGAAGTAATACTTCACCTGTAACACCATGAGCAGTTTGAGCCATAGTATAAATTTTGGCAAACTGGCGCTCCAAAATACCATAAGTATATTTAGCTTTCTGTTTTTCGCGCAACTGAACAGCGTATTCCGACTGTTTAGAACGTTTTTTAGATAAACCATGCATTCCCGGAGGGTAATTCTTTTTTTCTAATGCTTTATCAGGACCAAAAATTGGTTCTTTAAATTTTCTTGCAATTCTTGATTTGGGGCCGATGTATCTTGCCATTTTTTATTGTTTTTTTCTTTTTGTTATAAATAATTCTTTCTAATTCGTACAAATTCGTAATTCGTAAATTCGTACAGATTCGTTATTCGTAGATTATACTCGTCTGCGTTTTGGAGGACGGCAACCATTATGTGGAATTGGTGTAATATCCATAATTTCAGATACTTCAATACCAGCACCGGAAATAGTACGTATTGCTGATTCACGACCTGCACCAGGACCTTTAACAAAAACTTTAACTTTTCTTAATCCGGCAGCATGAGCCACTTTTGCACAATCCGTAGCCGCCAATTGTGCAGCATAAGGAGTGTTCTTTTTTGAACCGCGAAAGCCCATTTTACCAGCGCTCGACCAGGATATTACCTGACCAGTAAGGTTGGTTAACGAAATAATAATGTTGTTAAATGTAGCGTTTATATGCGCTTCGCCAATTGCATCCACTTTTACAACTCTTTTTTTTGCAACCGCTTTTACTGCAGTTGTTGCTTGATTTTGTTTTGCCATCTTTATATTTAGTTGAGAGTCTTGAGTTTTGAGTTAAGAGTTTTTATGTTCAACTTTAAACTTTGAACTTTGAACTCTAAACTTTGAACTACTTTTATTTCGTTACTTTTTTCTTGTTTGCAACAGTTTTACGCTTACCTTTTCTTGTGCGAGCATTGTTTTTAGTAGTTTGACCACGAACAGGTAACCCTAAACGGTGGCGAATACCTCTATAAGAACCGATATCCATCAAACGTTTTATATTTAATTGCACTTCGGAACGTAAAGAGCCCTCTAATTTAAACTTATCATTAAGGATAGTACGAATAGCTGTTAACTGGTCATCATTCCAGTCCTGAACTTTAGTATTAAAATCAATTCCTGCTTCAGTTAATACTTTTCGGGCACTACTACGCCCTATTCCGAAAATGTAAGTTAAACCAATTTCGCCTCTTTTGTTATTTGGTAAATCAATACCTGCAATTCTTGCCATTGTTTATTTAGTTTAGAGTTTAAAGTTCAAAGTTTAGAGTTCAAAGTTTGAAAGTTGTTTTGCGTTGGCAACTATTAACTATTAACTCATCACTCATAACCATATTTTTATCCTTGTCTTTGTTTAAACTTAGGATTTTTTTTATTGATAACATACAAAACGCCATGTCTGCGTACTATTTTGCAGTCAACACTTCTTTTTTTGATGGATGTTCTTACTTTCATTATTCTACGAATTACTAATTTATACGAATTTACGAATCTGTGTTTATTATTTATTCAAAACCACTTTCACTCTTCACTCTT
>JAVHPE010000107.1:0-16765 GCA_036170475.1 Bacteroidia bacterium
TATTAATATAATCGGCAACGAGCGTATCAGTAAATGTGGTTTTATTCATTACTTTGCACGAATTACAAAAGTTAGTATAAATATTTATCAATAATTTTTTAGGTTGTTTTTTTTGAAGCGATAAAGCTTCATTAAGACTATACGTTTTTACCGCTTTTTTATTAAAAGCAGTAGTATCGACAAATGCTTTCGAAAATCGTTCATTAAAATCATCATAAGTGCAGTTTTTAAAAACATTTTCAATGACAAAAATTAATAATGGTTCCATTTTTTTTTCGTCAAGATATCCCTGGGTAAGCAAATTAAATTCAAAATTATTACTTACAAAAATTGTAGAGGGATAACTTAATTTATTTCCTAAAAATTTTAACGCTAAACCGTGAGGGGTTCTGGGTAGTGTGGATGTAGGTACATATTTTTCGCCATTATATTCGATGGTATCCTTTCCTTCCGCATTAAACTTAATGGGATAAAAATTTGTATTAATGTATTGCGCAAAAGCCTGGTTGGAATAAGTAGTTTTCATCATGTGTTTACACCAGCCGCACCAATCAGTGTATACATCAATTAAAAAAGGTTTTGGTATTAATTTATTTTTTTCCTGAGCTTCTTTAAAAGTAAGCCAGTTAACGGCACCATTTTCATTTTGGCTAAAACAAAGACTTGTCAGAAAAATTAATAGGAATAAAAATTTAATTTTCATTTCGTTTGATTTTATAAAACATTAATAGAGTTTATATAAGTTAAGGCTGATTCCAAACTCTCCCTCTCCTTTTTCAAGGAGAGGGACGGGGAGAGGTTAAAAAAAATAGAATTGTTTCTTAACTTATATAAACTCAAATAAAAAAATGCGATTTTTTATTTGCTTAAGATTCTTAACAATCCATAATAAACCACGTCAATTAAAATGCCTTTTTCTGTTTTAAAATCGTTACGTAATATTCCTTCCGGAAGAAAGCCATTTTTTTCCGCCACTTTTTTACTTGAAAAATTATCTATAGCGGCTCTCAAAAATAATTTATTTAATTTTAAATTGTCAAAGCAAAATTTTATTATTTCCGCTGTTGCTTTTGTCGTAATTCCTTTTCCTTCCTTATTTTTATCAATAAAATAGCCTATTTCACATTTAGGAATTGCCCAATCAAAATTTTTTAAAAATACAACACCGGATAATTTATGTTCAAAGGTATCTTCAATTATAAAACAATAATGCTCTTTTTTATTGGCGGATATGATTCTATCTTTTATCCATGCTTTCGCAGAATTTTTATCATAAACAGCTTTGGATGTTTTCTGAAAATAGTTACTAATTCTTGTTCTGTTAGTATTAACCAGTTCTAATAATTGTATGGTATCCTCAGGGCGAATTAACCTGATTTTATAATTATCAAAGGTCAAATCAGGAGGTAGGCTGCCGGGAGTTGATTTCGCTGTTTGTTCCAGTCCTTTGGCAAAATATTTATTCCGGAAAATTCTCAATTTTTAATGTGTTTTTAGTAGAAAAATTCATTTTTATTCTTTAACAAATTTTTGTACTGACTGGGAATCATTCGTTGTAATGATGATAAAATAAATTCCTTTTGGCAGCATAGAAATATCCGCAGTTGAATTGTTTTCTATTGCAGTTACTTTTTCCCCCAACATATTTTTTAGTTCGATACTTTTTATTTTTTCATTCGGAATAGCACATGAGATGTTAACAGTAGAATGCGAAGGATTGGGATATACACTAAAAATATTTTCTTTAACCGTTATTCCATTGACAGTTAAGGCAGGATTCATTGTCCAGCCTATGTCCTTTAAAATACCAATACAAATTGGTCCCGGACTGTGCAGTGCATAGGCAGGATTACCATTTGGGGTCATCAATTCATTTACATTTCCTGCGGGGTAGGTTGATTCATTCAGGTGTGTGATGCTGGAGCCTAAAGAAAAAGTAGCGGGAGAGTATATCCGAGGTTTTGTACCATTGTTTGCTGTCATAGCATTTGCGCCATTAAAATAAATAGTATTGCTGGTAAGTTTTGTACCAAGCGTGGTTGATGGATTTGGGAAAGTATCTAATTCCTGATTGGTGCTGGTAACAAGAAAACGATCAAAAATTGCAGGCAATGTATCGAGGTTAGGCCATGGGTATGAAGTTGTGAGTGGCATAAAATCGGAAGCAAGCAACATGCCAAAAGAGCCCGATGTTCCCGATTTTTTTGCCAGACTCAGAAAGCCAAGTCCATGACACAACTCATGTATTGCAATGGTTGCAAAATCATATTTCCCAGAAGGTACTGTTCCCGTTGAATCATAATACCAATTGGTTGTACTGTTGAGATACATTTCAATATCTACTTCTCCGGGGTTTAGCTCTGTTCCGGAAATAGCGTTAGCAAGTGAAGTGGAATACCATGTGTCAGCTAAAGGAGCTCCTGAAAAATTTTTTCTTCCATTTGGAAAAGTAATTCCTAACATGCTTGATAGCAATGGTTGAAAATGAACTAAGACTTTTATTGGAACTGCTGAAGCAATCGTTTTCGACCATACTCCTGCCGCATATTGAAAAGAAGCTTGAGCTTCTGATGTGATGCCGGTATAATTGATGTTGAACGAAGCTGTTTGCGCATTTAGTCCGATTGAAAAACAAAGGAAAAACAAAGAATTATAAATTTTTTTCATAATTTATTTTGTGAAATTAATAATAAACAGCAAGCGGTAAAATTGATTTTATTTAATGAGTGTTTCCTAAAGATGTTTGTTTATAATAACTTCCGGACAAGGAGTAAATTCTGTTTAAAATTTTGGACATGGAATAATTAATCGAAATTTTTTCTTCTTTTTGAATTTACATAACTGGTAAGAAAGTGTTACTTCATGGGCTCCCTGAGAAATATTGTTTAGTTTTGAAATTGTTACATCATAACTATACCCAAAATTTAGTCTATCCGCTTTAATACCTAATATTATCGCTACGGCATCATTATTACTATAGCCGGGTTTATATGCCTTTAATAAAGGGATTCCTCTATACCAAAGTCCAACATTTAATATATATTGGGTAAAATAAAATCCAATATCAAGTTGGTCGAATTCTTTTTGCCCACGGTAATTAAAGGCGGGCGAAATAGATCGCTGATCATAAAGATTTCGCTCTCTGGGATTGAAAACAAATTTCGCTCCGCCATGCACGCTGTATTTAATAGGTAATAGTCCTTCTCCATTGCCCATCAATGCAACATCCGGTCTGGTAAGATGGTAAACAGACGAGCCTATCCAATATTTTGTTGAATAAAATAAAGCGCCAGCCCCAACGTCGAAGTAGGTTTTAGTTTGTGTGGGAATTTCTATGGTGGCTACATTTCCACCTCTTGCTATTTGATCACCAAATAACAGCGCATTAAAATTGATGCTTTTTAATCCAAGACCAGCTTGAACGCCAAATCTCATTGAAAATTTCCTATTAACTTTTACTTCGTAAGCGAACATTGGATTGATGATAGTTGTTTTCAAATCCCCAGTACCAGCCGCATCGTTTCCAAATAATAATCCAATTCCCATATTATATCTTGCTATATAATGGTCAATAGAAAGTAAATAGGATTTATATGTTTTAGAAATTCCAGGCCATTGATTTCTATAAGTAGTTGAAACTCTTGAACAAACATTAGCACCAGTAAACGCGGGATTAAGATATAGTGGAGATGAAAAAAATTGAGTAAAGTGCATATCTTGCGCCTTTACGATATTCGTGTTAAAAAGAAAAAAGAATAAGAGGATGAAGCCACCCTTCCTCTTAATTTCATTACCACAGGAGAGGAGGAGGAATGTGAAAAAGCCTCTTCTCTTAATCATCTCTCCAAAGGAGAGGGAGAATAATCTGAAGTGCTTCGTGCTAATTTTATCTTTTATATTTTTCATTTGACTTTTTTTATGTCTTGTTCCTCTCAGAGGGATAATGGGAAAGGTTTTATTTCACTTTAGTAAGTTTATATAAAATGTTAACATTGTTTTCTAAACTAATGTTCGTAACAAACCGTTCATATCCGGGAGCATCAATAATAATCCGATATTCTTTATTCTTTTGTGAGATAAGCAATATTTTCCCGGTTCTGTCATTTGCCTTGTAAACACCATAGGTGGACTCATTTTCCAGATTTATTACTTTCAGTTCTACATCTTTAATAACTGAATTTGATTCATCAACCACATGTATGTTATAAACATTTAAAGGAATAGTTGCTACCGGAAAAGAAACACTGTAAATGTCCTGTAATCCATACCCTCCTTCTCTTTCAGAGGATAAATAGCCTTGAAAAGCTCCTGTATTCATTACAAAAAATATGTCATCATCCACAGTATTGATTGGGCTTCCTAAATTTTCTGGTTCTGCAAAGTTGCCTTTCTCATCAAAAGTTGATTTGAAGATGTCGAATCCTCCCATGTTTTTATGTCCTTCCGAACTGAAATATAAAATATTACCTAAAGGGTGCACAAATGGTGCGTCTTCGTCGTATTCTGTATTAATTGCAGGACCTAAATTGAATGGTTTTCCCCATTTCCCATTTAGTAATTTCCTGACTAAATATAAATCCTTTCCTCCATAACCTCCGGGTCTGTTACTGGAAAAGAAAATGATATTACCATTAGGCGAATAACATGCACTGGTTTCGAGGTATTCAGGTGAATTAACAATTGAACTAAGCAGTTCAGGGTTCGACCATTTTTTATCGCTATAGAAACTTTCATAGATGTCCCCGCTTTTTGAATCTTTACTGGTACGGTAGAGGAGCAGTTTCTCTCCATCAGCTGACAATCCTGTGCAGGCATCGTGTGTGGCTGTATTGATATTTGTATCAAGCATTATTGGGGTTGTCCAATTGCCGGTACTGCTGTCTTTTTTTGAAATATATATATCTTCAAAATAATCACCCGTGGGATCTGTTTTTTGCCAAATAGGATTTTTTCTTCGGGAAGTAAAAATCATAAAATTTTCCTCCGCGGGAATTAAGGGCGCATACTCTGCATACTCTGAATTGACAATAGGTCCCAAATTCTTAATTAAAATTGTTTTATCAGGAGTAGTTTCGAATAATGAGGCGGTATGGCATTTTTCGATTAAATCATCAATTTCTTTTCTGGAATAATCGTTATCTCCGCCAAAATATTTGTATTGAGTATAACAGTATATTGCACGATCATATTGTTTTAGTAAATGATTTAATCTACCCAGATAATAGTTGACTTCCGGGAAATCGGCAGGAGATACTTTGTCAAAATATTTTTTTGATTTTACTCTGTACTTTTTTATTTCAAAATTACATACACCGAGTTTAAAATTGGTTTCATTATCTGTACTATCTAACAAGTAGAGCGATTCATATATTTTTAAAGCACTTAAGAAATCGCCAAAGTCAAATGCCTTATCAGCTTTAAGTAGTAGCTGTTTGTCCTGACGTGAAGTAATCTGCGCAAAGCCTTTACCAATTTCTCCGAAAGGGAGCAAGAGAACAACAATGGTAAAGAGGAATCCTTTTATTAAACCTATCCAAAGGGAGGGGAAAAGTAAAGGGAAACGGTTATTGTCAACTTTATCTTTTTTATTTTCCATTTTATCTGATTATCTTATTTTAAGACCTTATCCCATCTTCTTTAGCCTGCAAATGAAGATAAGATGTGTGTTTTTTATCAAAGAAGTGTAAGATTTCTATTTTTATGGATGTTTTTCTATTTTACCATTTTATATGCAATCCAAATATACACATCTTGTCGACAAATTTAACTTTAAAATAACCACCTCATCTTTGTTTTTCATTTTTTACTTGAAATTTTTTACCCCCGACAATTAGAATTTTCCATTTTTTGATCTATCCTCTTAAAACGTTATGGAAGAATACGCTAACGAAACGCTAAAAATAGATAAAAAGTTACTAAATAATTTGCCTATTTTCCCAAAGTTTTACAGTAGGCAAATATTCTTTAAAAGTATACATATCTTATTGTTTTAATGATCTTTTCTCAAAAACATCTCTACTAATTAGAGTCCGTCTATAATGTCCGATTTCTTCGTTATTCTTGTTTTAAAAATCAGTCATTTACAAATGTAAACTCTTGATTTTCAAAACTACGAAAGCCTCGAACTCGAACATTATAGTTCAGACTCCCGACTCTATGGACAGACATTAATTAGTGTGACCGATTTTTACTTTAATTTGTCGGGGTCAATTATAATGAAAAGAATCACAATTTGGTAAAATAGCCTCGTATCATTACATTTGTAAATCAGACTCATTGCATATCCCTAAATAAACATTTTATTGAAAATGATAAAAATAGAACCTTACAAAGCAAAAAATAAAATCAGGATTGTTACGGCTGCATCTTTATTTGATGGGCATGATGCAGCCATCAATATCATGCGAAGAATTATTCAGGCAAGTGGGGCAGAGGTCATTCATCTGGGGCATGATCGGAGCGTAAAGGAAATTGTGGATTGTGCCATACAGGAAGATGCAAATGCTATTGCTCTTACTTCATACCAAGGCGGGCATAATGAGTTTTTTAAATATATGTATGATCTCCTTCAGGAAAATAATTGCGGACATATCAAAATATTTGGTGGAGGCGGAGGAACAATATTACCATCGGAAATAGAGGATTTGCAGAAATATGGTATTACCCGGATTTATTCTCCTGATGATGGGCGTGAAATGGGTTTACAAGGGATGATCAATGATATGCTGGAAAAATGTGATTTTCCTACAGGAGCCAATTTAAACGGTGAAGTAAAACAATTGAAAAATAAAAATGTAAAATCAATTGCACGTTTGATTTCTGCTGCTGAAAATTTCCCTAAGGAGTTTATAAAATTCAGTAATGAAATCGAACAAATTATTAAAACGAAGGTTGTTCCTGTGCTAGGCATTACGGGAACAGGAGGATCTGGAAAATCTTCTTTGGTAGATGAGCTTGTTCGTAGGTTTCTAATTGATTTTAAAGATAAAACAGTCGCTATTATTTCGGTTGACCCATCGAAACGAAAAACAGGAGGAGCATTACTGGGTGATCGTATCCGAATGAATTCCATTAAAAATAATCGGGTTTATATGCGTTCTTTGGCAACACGTCAGAGTAATTTAGCCTTATCGAAATATGTGAAAGAGACTGTTGATATTGTGAAAGCCGCGAATTATGATTTAATTATTTTGGAAACTTCCGGTATTGGGCAAAGTGATACTGAAATTACGGAACACTGCAATATGAGTTTGTATGTAATGACACCGGAATATGGTGCCGCCACTCAACTTGAGAAAATTGATATGCTTGATTTTGCTGACATTATTGCACTAAATAAATTTGATAAACGAGGTGCTTTGGATGCTTTGAGGGATGTTAAAAAACAATATAAACGTAATCATGAATTGTATGATGCGGATGATGCCTCTATTCCTGTTTATGGGACTATAGCGTCACAGTTCAATGATCCGGGAATGAATAAATTATACAAAGCCGTTGTAAATAAATTAGCGGAGAAAACAGGTGCTGATTTAAAATCGGATTTTACTGTTACTGATGAGATGAGTGAAAAAATATACATCATTCCTCCTCACAGAACACGCTATTTATCTGAAATCGCGGAGAACAATCGTGCGTATGATAAATGGGTAGATGCTCAAAAAGAAATTGCTCAGAAATTATATTCTATTCGTAAAACTATTGAAAGTATTAAGCAGCCCCTGACAGGGTTTGAACCCCTGTTAGGGGTATCATCTAACAAAAATAATTTGAATAATTCGGGAGTAAGTATTTTACCCCTAACCCCGCCTGAAGCGGGGGCAGGAGGATTGGTTAATTCATTAGAAAAACTATATAAAGAAATTGAATTAGGATTTGATGGACGTAACAAAAAAATTGTAGAAGGTTGGTCAGAAAAAGTGCGGCAATATAAAAATGAGAATTTTATTTTTAAAGTACGGGATAAAGAAGTAAAAATAAAAACTCATTATGAATCACTCTCACATACGCAAATTCCAAAAATTTGTACTCCCCGTTATGAGGGCTGGGGAGATATTTTAAAATGGAATTTGCAGGAAAACGTACCCGGAGAATTCCCCTATACTGCCGGTGTGTTTCCTTTCAAAAGGGAAGGGGAGGATCCAACACGGATGTTTGCCGGCGAAGGCGGACCGGAACGCACTAACAGACGCTTTCATTATGTGAGTTTCGGGTTAGGTGCGAAACGTTTAAGTACCGCTTTTGACAGTGTTACATTATACGGGCAAAATCCTGCTATACGTCCTGATATTTATGGGAAAATAGGCAATTCAGGAGTTTCTATTTGTTGTTTGGATGATGCAAAAAAATTATACAGCGGTTTTAACCTTGCCGATCCAAGAACGTCGGTAAGCATGACTATTAATGGTCCGGCAGGTATTCTGACTGGTTTTTTTATGAATACGGCGATTGATCAGCAATGTGAAATCTACATAAAGAAAAATGGTTTAGAATCGGAAGTTGAAATGAAAATTCAACAACTCTTTAAAGCAAAAAAAACAAAGCGACCACAGTATCAGGGACAGCTTCCTAAAGGAAATGATGGTTTAGGCTTATTATTATTAGGCATTACAGGCGATAAGGTTTTACCAAAAGAGGTGTATGAAAAAATTAAAGTAGAAACTTTGAATGCTGTCAGGGGTACTGTTCAGGCGGATATATTAAAAGAGGATCAGGCACAAAATACGTGTATTTTTTCTACAGAATTTGCGTTGCGATTGATGGGAGATATGCAGGATTATTTCATTAAAAAAAATATTCGAAATTTTTATTCGGTTTCTATTTCCGGTTATCATATCGCCGAAGCAGGTGCTAATCCTATCACACAGCTGGCTCTGACTTTGTCAAATGGTTTCACGTATGTGGAATATTATGTTAGCAGGGGGATGGATATTAATAAATTTGCGCCTAATTTATCCTTCTTCTTCAGTAATGGTATAGACCCGGAATATTCAGTGATTGGCCGTGTAGCTCGTAGAATATGGGCGAAAGCGATGAAATTAAAATACAATGCGAATGAACGTTCACAAATGTTGAAGTATCACATTCAAACAAGTGGTCGTTCATTACATGCTCAGGAAATAGATTTTAATGATATTCGCACTACGCTTCAGGCATTGTATGCGATATATGATAATTGCAATTCGCTTCATACAAATGCGTATGATGAAGCCATAACAACTCCAACGGAAGAATCTGTTCGCCGGGCAATGGCTATCCAGTTGATTATTAATCGTGAATTGGGGTTAGCAAAAAATGAAAATCCATTACAGGGTTCATTTATTATTGAAGAATTAACGGATATTGTGGAAGAGGCTGTATTGGTTGAGTTTGACCGAATCAACGAAAGGGGAGGAGTTTTGGGCGCAATGGAAACAATGTATCAACGTGGACAGATACAAGAAGAAAGTTTGTATTACGAAACATTAAAACATACAGGCGAATATCCAATTATTGGCGTAAACACTTTCCTTTCCTCAAAAGGATCTCCTACAATAATTCCAAGGGAAATAATACGTGCAACTGAAGAAGAAAAGCAATATCAGATAACAATGCTTGCTGAACTGGAAAAAGGAAACGCTGATAAAACGCCAATTCTGCTACGTGATTTACAGACCATCGCTATTCGTAATCAAAATATGTTTGAAGGCTTAATGGAAACAACTAAATATTGTTCACTTGGGCAAATTACCAATGCATTATTTGAGGTGGGCGGACAATACAGGAGGAGTATGTAATTTACGGATAATGCGAATCAAGGGTTGGATTTTCTCAAATCGTGTGTTGTCACTCTGAGCCTGTCGAAGAGTGTGCGATGGCATGCCCACATACTTCGACAGGCTCAGTATGACTTACGCACACAACATTTATTTCTATTCTTGAATGGCATTAATAACGAATTTTTACGAATTTACGAATCTGGATATAAAATAATTTTTTGACTTAATAGGAGTGTTAGCTTACAACTTTACCGATAGTTTTAATAATAATTTTCAAATCGGTGATAATGCCTTGTTCAGCAATGTATTTAAGGTTAAGTTTTAATTTGGATGGCATTATTTCTTTGATATAAACCTGCTCCGGGTTTTCTGCTTTACCCAGCAATTCATTTTCATTGCTGTATTCAATGCTTGCGTAATCAGTTATACCCGGCTTTATACTCAATACTTGTTTTTGCTGTTCATTATATAAATCAACATATTTGCGTACTTCCGGACGGGGACCCACTAAACTCATATCACCTAAAAATACATTGAGCAATTGAGGCAATTCATCAATTTTATAGTTGCGAATGAAATAACCCATTCGTGTGATGCGGCTATCTCGCCCTCCAACTGTCAGCAATCCTTTTTTATCTGCTCCAGTTCGCATGGAGCGGAATTTGAATAAATAAAAATCTATATTATCTTTTCCGACTCTTGCTTGTTTATAAAACACGCCACCAGAGGAATCTATTGCAATCAGTATTGAAATAATAATCAAAAACGGGAGTATAATTACTAAACCGAAAAAAGAAAAAAATATGTCGAAGGCACGTTTGAACATTATGTTTTTATACCGCAAAGGCGCAGAGGCGCAAAGGGAATTAAAGTGTTATTTATTTTATATAAAATCTGCATTTAATAAAAACTTTGCGTTTTAGCGGTAAAATTAAGCAATCACTTTTTCAACTGAAGCAATTACAGCATTAATAACTGTTTTTACCAATTCATCATTCAAATCATAAAATACAGGTAAAGAAATTTCACGTGAATAATTATCATAAGTTACCGGATATTTTTTGATATCATAACCCAGATTTTTATAAAAACTCATCATGGGTACCGGAATAAAATGAACATTTACCGAAACGTCATGATCAAAAATTTCTTTGATGATTGCATCACGCTGCGCTTCGCTGATTCCTTTTATCCGTAAGGCATATAAATGATAGCAGGATGTTTTATCTTTCGTTTTATATTCTGGTAATTGTGCCCATGCATATTTTGAAAATGCGGTATCATATTGTTCAAATATATGTTCACGTACTTTTAAGGTATCACTGTCATAGCGCTCCAACTCAACTAAACCAATTGCTGCCATAATATCGGTCATATTGCATTTATAACCTGCTTCTACTATATCATAACGCCAATTTCCTTTTACTGTTTTTGCCAATGCATCTTTATCTTGTCCATGTAAAGTTTTTACGCATAATGCTTTATATACTGCTTCATTATCAAAGGGGGCAGGCAAATTCAAAGCGATGGCACCACCTTCGGCAGTAGTAAGATTTTTAACAGCATGAAAAGAAAATACGGAGACATCGGTTAATGAACCGGCTCTTTTACCTTTATACCATGCACCAATTGAATGTGCCGAATCTGATAAAATTAAAATACGATTTAATGTTTTTTGTTCCTGGGACTTGGCAATAAATTTGTCTTTATGTTTTACGACCAAAGCATTTAATTCATCATAATCACAGCAGTATCCGCCAAAATCTACCGGCATAATTACTTTGGTTTTAGAAGTAATCGCCTTTTCAATAGTTGAAATGGAAATATTAAAATCATTTGAATTTACATCCACGAAAACAGGCGTAGCACCACAATGTATCACTACATTGGCTGTTGCACAATAGGTATATCCCGGCAAAATAACTTCATCACCTTCTTTTACCCCAAACCAACGTAACATTATTTCGAGTCCGGCTGTTGCACTATTTAGACACAGAGTAGCCTTGTTGCCACAATATTTGGTCAATTCTTTTTCAAAAAATTTGGTTCGTGGTCCTGTTGTAATCCAGCCTGACTTAAGCACTGTAGTTACTTCATCAATTATTTTTTGATCAATACGGGGCGGTGAAAAAGGAATCATAATGTTTTTGGATTTTCGATTAGGGAATTTGGATTGTTGTATGATAAACTAAAGCTTAATATGGAATAAAAAAATGCATAAAATATAACGCCTTCCTGCCTTTCAAGCATGGATTCAACCAGAAAATTGAAACCAACAATGATAATAAAGGCAGCAAATAAAAATACTTTTTCTCTGTAGGAAAAATAAAATGGTACTGCAAAACAAAGCAAAAGAATTGAAAAGCCAATGACACCAAGCGCAATAAATGTGTTCAAATACTGGTTATGAGAATTCAATTTATTTTCAAATTCATATGTCATTTCCTTTTCTTTGTACTTTTCTAACATTGTATCTTTGGCATCTCCGGTACCAACACCAAACAAGAAATTATTTTCAATAATTTCAACCGCAGCTTTCCAAACTAATACTCTACTTCCGGAACCATCGGTACTTGTGGTTATTTTTTTATTCTCATTATCACTTCCTTTTATCGCTTCTGTTATTACTGACAATTTGGGAATTCTAGTTAAAAAACGCGGAGTGAAATAAATATTTAAAAAGTAAAATAATCCAATTAACAACCCAAACATCGCTACAGCCTGCGCTATTTTTTTATTCAGTATCAACAACCTCGAAAAATACAGCGTAAATAATAATAAACCTATCCAGCCTGCTTTAGAGGTTAATAATAATATAAACAATGCTAATAAAAAAATTGCAAGTACCCATTTCCAATTATATTTCAGCTCTCCGATAGTAACTAAATGAACTAACGCTATTAATGCAAAAAGGTAATACAATGCCAGATAACTTGGGTGAAAAAATACTGATAATTGTGTATAGTAGAAATAACTGGCTCCAAGATCATAAGGAACTCCATATAAAACAACATATACAGGTTTTATAAAACAATAGAATGCCCAGCCGAATCGAACAAGGGCACTTACAAGTGAACCGTAAATAAAAAACTTTAAATATTTATTCAGATTAATTTTGCAGGTTTGAGCATAAGGGGAAAAGACAAGAGGAAACACTAAAAAGGATAATTTTGTTTCGATTGTTTGAGAACCGTCTTTTGTATTAGTCGTATATAACATTCCAATAATATAAACTACGTATAACAAAATCATCAATAGTAATGATGGATTTTTTGAAATGTTTTTAAGTCCTTGAATAATTAATCCGGGGGCGCATAACCAATTGATTGTTAATAAAACAATAAGTGGAGGTAGCAAGTCGGGATATGCCGGCAGCAAAAAAGCTATTGCGCTTGTAAGAAAGATATGTGCGCGTTCATTGAATTTTTGTTGAACCATTTTTATTGATACTTGTAAAAATAAAATTATACTATTGAAATATTAATGCGAATAAAGGGCTGAAATGAATTTTGTGTGAATATGTCATACTGAGCTTGTCGAAGTATGTGGGCAAGCCACCGCACACCCTTCGACAGGCTCTGGGTGACAATGCCCCTCGTGTTTTATTCCAACCCTTGATTCGCATTATTAACTATGGTTTTAAGATTTCTTCTCAAGGAAATCCTTGATCGTTTCTCTATCAAAATAATTTTCCTGGACTAGTTTTTCACTAAAATATTTTTCATCTAAGTCTTTCGTACTTCCTTTTATAACACCAGGGTTTCCGACAACTATTGAGAAATCGGGCACTGATTTATTTACCAGTGTTCCGGCAGCAATCAGGCATCCTTTCCCAATAGTAACATTAGGCATAATTGAAGCCTTTGCTCCAATAAAAGTATATTCACCAATGCTAACTTCTCCATTGATATAACCAATCCGTTCAGATTGATCCGTTTTAATATAACTTTCTCCTCCATAAAGCCTGATAGCAATATGGCTGCTATGAGTGAATATACCTACCCAGGCGCCAATCTGACAACCATCTCCAATGCTTATTTTATTTGTTGCATCAATAATAGAATAATGCCATATCCATACATTATCTCCCATTTGCAGGTTATTATCATTTAAAATTACAACAGATGAGGAAATTCTTGTATGTTTTTTGAATTTTCCATCAGACTTACAATGATAACCATAAACCATAAATGGTCTGGAAAAAATGCTTAGTAAGTTTTGAATAATAGATATTATTCTTCCGAGGGGTGATAAATAGAGTTGTTTTTTTATTCCCATTATATTGAATTTAGATAATAACGCATTTATATTTATTTGAACGATCTAATTTTTGATGCAAAAATCACAAGAACCTTCAATAACTGAGATTACTTTTTCCAGATTTCCTGTTTTACTCATATTTTTTTGAGCAAAAATTAACCCGTTTTCTCCCATTTGATTTAATTCTAATGCTGATAGTGCTGCAATTCCAACCATTTTTTTTGATAATGCTACACTATTTTCAGGTTCTATTACATAGCCACACCCGGATTCCTTTATACAATTTGCAGTATCGCTGTCTTCATCCACACTGGCAATAATTGGTTTTTTAGAAAACATATAGGATGGAAGTTTTGAAGGTACAGAACTTAAGGAAGCACCTTTTTTTATAGGCAATAACAATACATCCGCAGAATCCTGAATTTCGGGAACTTTACCATTAGGAACATCCCAAAATTCGATAATTACATCTTTGAATTTTTCTGCTTTCTTTTCAAGGGATTCTTTCATACTTCCGGAACCGGCAATTATCAAACGGGTATTATTTAGTTTAACCTTTGAAAAAGCATCTATAAGGGTATCAACACCTGCAACAGGACCAATATTTCCCAAATACATAAATGTGAAAGGGCTGACATCATTGGTTTTTAAATTTTTAAGTTTTCGAAATTGAACAAAACTTTCTTCATCCTGCCAGTTTTTAATAACAATTATTTTGTCAGTATTTATTTCTCTGGTAGAGACAATATATTTTTTCATTTTTTCTGAGATTGCAATTATTTTGGTTGCATTCTTTAGAATGTAGTTATCTATTGGCATCAATAATAAAGATATCAAAGGACCGATTATTGGTATTTTATTAGTTAAGGATTCGGGGTAAATATCCTGAATATGAATAATAACCGGAATATTGTTTTTTTTTGCAGCCTTTACGGTATAAAATTGTGCGAGTAAAGGCCATGTATTTGCATATATTACTTCTATATCAAGAGGGTTTTCATTAATATAGTTATAACACTGTTTTCCAAAACTATAGCTTTCCTTAAATCTTCCAAATAAGCTGGATTGCGGACAGGTATAAGAATTTGTTTGAATAGGTTTAAAATTAAATTTTGATTCCGAAATATTAAATTTAAATCCAAATGGCCGGGATGGTTTAGGGGATAAAACAGTGACTTGATTTATTTCTGAAAGTGCATTTGCAATATCAAATGATAAATTCGCAGAAACAACTGGTTCAGGCGGAAAGACAGCAGAAATCATTAACACTTTTTTCATTTCAAATCTATGCCCTTTTACTTTGTTTAATTATTTTTTTGATATCATAAACACTATAACGGAGTACTACTTTTAATAAATATTTTATCTTATTTTTAATTCCTGAAGTATGGATCAACTCAAAATTCTTTAAAGGAATATTAAATTCTGGATCTACTCCCTTTACATAGTTTTCCACATCACGTAATATTTCAATATAGGGAACAAATAAATTTAATATAATTGTTTTTGCGGGCTGTCTCCATCCTAAATCAAGAATATCATTTTTAAAAATTCGTACATGGTGAAAATGGAAAAATACAACTTCGAATTTTGACTGGTCTTTTATATTTTTAAATGTTATTTGATCCCCTTTTCTCTCAATAAAAGAGTATTGCTCAATATTCCAGAGCGCCAACCCTCCTCCAAGATGCTGTAATACATGTACTCCTTTAAAACGTGTTGTCCAATCATCCAAGTATTTTTGATCTCCAAATTTACCATCTTCATATCTATCATAACACCATTCAATACACGCATCACGCCACCATCTTAATGCCTCCAGTCCATCTTTGTTATTCACAAATGTTACAAATTGAACGCAGTAGATTCCTGAAGAAGCTGCCCTGTTAAATTTTGGAGGATAGCGATGTTCAGTAATTAATATCGATTTATCACCCATTTCATCAAACAAAACTTTTGGATTTTTAAAAAAATACAAATCAGCATCAAGATAGGTGCAGCTTGGGACATTATACTTTTCGATAACATAAAGGATGGTAGAAGAGGTGCAGGTCCAGCAGTATTCAGCTCTGTTTCTGGTGGGTTTTACGGCTAATAACCTTTCACTTTCAAAATCTTTCAGCGGAATAATTGTAGCATATTTAAGTTTTAATTTATTCAGAATATCAAAACTCTTATCATCGAAGGCAAAAATATAAAGGTGAAAATTATCGCAGGTTTTTTCCAGGGATTGGTACATTGCCAGTCCTCGTGTCAAATAAAATGAATCAAAAAGAGTACAAAAATTAAGCATATATGTATGTTCTCGCTGATTAACGCAAAGTTAAACGCTAATTTGCGCTGATTTATAAATTATTTACCAATCTGATAATTGAGTCTTTTAAGGATGTTGAGTTGAAATTTATTAGAAGCCCCAATTTTTTTCCTGATAATCTAAGGTAGGTTAATAATTGTTTGTGGTGAACGTCTGTAAGAGTTTCAACTGATTTTATTTCAATTATTACCAAGTCATTAATTATTAAATCTAATCTGAATCCAATATCCATTTTAATATCTGCATAAATCATTGGAACGCCAATCTGGTTTTTAACATCATACCCTTGCTGTCTTAATTCATAAGCAAGAGCTGTTTCATAAACTGATTCTAATAATCCGAGTCCGAGAGAAGAATGTACTTTAAATGCAGCTCCTCTTATATTACCTTAAATCCGCAAGGGTTGTTGAAAAGAAATAGGAAAAGTCAGTAA
>JAVHPE010000108.1:0-16713 GCA_036170475.1 Bacteroidia bacterium
CTTTGTTATATATAAATTTAAAACCCCATAAATCATGAAAAAACTAATTTTAACTTCTGCGACAATCTTTTTTATCGGTCTTTCCGCTTTTGCTCAGGACTGTGGTAAATGCACAAAAAAGTGCGATAAAAAATGTGACACAAAAGAGTGTACAAAAGATAGTAATTGCAATAAAAAATGCGGCATGAACGAATGTACCGCTGATATGAAATGCAAAAAAGAAAACGCTAAATCCTGCGCGAAAAGCTGTAAAATGGAGGCTATTGAAAAGGACGATAGTAATCGCAAAAACAAATAAATCGGGAATTGTGGTTGTTTCCATGTTTACCGAAATTGTGTCATTCAATAAGAAAAGGGTTTTAGCACACCCTTTTCTTATTTCTATTTGAATAGTTTTACGGTGCGCTGCACCTTTTTAATTTTATTTTGGTAATTCATTCTACAAATAGTATGGTGCTCTGCACCAGGTTTTTTATAAGAAAGCCCTCCTTTTTCAAACGATACCAAAGAATCTTCCAAATTTATAAACATGTAATTTTTATGTCTGACAAATTTATATTTGCGTTTCCGCAGGTATTTTTAAGCTAAAAAAGCAGTTAAGTAATGACTTCTGTCATAAATGTTTATAAACGAAGTGCAGACCTTTGTTCCATAAAATCTGTTAACAGATAAAAACATAATTGAACAGTATGGAAAATATTTTTGTAATCGGAATCACTTTTAAAAACGCGAATATTACCACCCGTGGCGCATTTTCGATTTCTGCTGAAAAACAAAAAGAATGTTATGATTTAGCAAAAAAGTTTAAGTTCAACGATTTTGTCGTGCTCAGCACCTGCAACAGAACAGAAATTTATGGTGTCGGCTCCTCTAAACTAGCGGAACAAATCATTACCACCATTTGCCATCAAACTAACGAATTGTTGAATGAATATAAATTTGTAAAAACGTCGGATGGCGCATTAGCTCATATATTTCAAGTTGCATCTGGTCTGGATTCACAGATATTGGGGGATTATGAAATTTTAGGGCAATTTAAAAACGCGTGTAAATTATCCAAAGAGAATGGTTTGCTGGGACCTGTATTTGAGAGAATGGCAAATATATGTATTCAGGCATCCAAAGAAATAAAAACAAAAACCGCATTGAGTAAAGGGACTGTTTCCGCTTCCTATGCCGCGATTGAAATTTTAAAAGAAAAAATTGAAAATAAACCAACAAAATGTTTATTGATAGGAACCGGAAAATTCGGAAATAATATTTCAAAAAACATAAAACATTATTTGCCACATTTTGAATTAACTATTTCTAACAGGACCTATTCAACCGCCTTGGATATAGCAACAACTCATGGTTTTGCTATATTACCTTACGAAAACATCAAGGAGTGTTTACAAAATTTTGATGTCGTTATTTTAAGTACTACAGCGGATAAATACATCGTTACCCCGGAAAATATACTGAATACCAAAACAAAATTAATACTGGACTTATCTATCCCTCAAACGGTTCATCCTGATTGTAAAACCAACAATCAAGTGGAAATACTAGACATTGATACCATATCAGCTATTTTGGACAGGTCGCTTGAAAACAGAAAAACATATTTGCCCATCGCGAACGAAATAATCAATACACATATTGCTACTTTTGTTGACTGGAATTCTTTTTATAAAAAAAGAAATCAAATTGTGTCCCTAAAAAAAATGTTGATCGAAGCCAGCAAAGGCTGTCCTCATCTGGCAAAAATGGATGAAACGGTAAAAGAAGAAATGGTAAATAAAACGATACAAACGTTTGTTGTTGGCTTAAAACAAAATAAAAATTTTAAGTTTGAGCCGAGGGAAATCGTTGAAAAATTTATGCGCTATGGACAAGCTAATTAGAATAGGTTCCCGAGACAGCAATCTGGCTTTATGGCAGGCTAAATTCATCGAAAATTTATTAAATCAGCGGGGAATAAAAACCCAAATTATTCTTGTAAAAAGTGAAGGAGATATTAATTTAACCTCCCCATTATACGAAATGGGGGTACAGGGTATTTTCACTAAAACCCTTGACAGCGCATTGTTATCAAACAAAATTGATATTGCCGTACACTCCCTGAAAGATGTTCCCACACAATTACCAAAAAATCTTAAAATCGCGGCTATCCCTAAAAGGGCGAATGTTAAAGATGCTTTGGTATATCAGGATGCGGCATTTAAAGTTTCTGAAAAAACTGGAATAACAATAGCCACTGGTAGTTTGAGGAGAAAAGCCCAGTGGCTGAACAAATATCCTAATCATACTATTGAGTCAATCAGGGGGAATATTAATACAAGACTGGAAAAATTAAAAAATACCTTGCATTGGAATGCTGCGTTATTTGCTGTTGCCGGTATTGATAGAATCGGGCTGGATGTACCCCATAAAACAGAATTAGACTGGATGCTTCCCGCTCCCGCTCAGGGAGCCTTGGCGGTGGTTTGCAGAGAAGATGATTTAGAGACAGAGCATCTGTGTAAAATGTTAAATCATACCGAAACAGCCATTTGTACAGGAATTGAGCGTTCTTTTTTACGAAACCTGAAAGGCGGTTGCTCAATACCTATCGCTGCTTTGGCGGTTGCGAATAAAAACAGCATTCATTTTAATGGAAATATTCTTTCCTTGGATGGAATTCGAAAAGTGGAAATCGAAATGGAGTTTGAACCAGATAATTATGAAAACGCGGGGAAATCAGCGGCAATGAAATTACTGGAAAATGGCGGCGACAAAATAGCGCAGGAATTAAAAAGTTTAATGACTTATAATTAATCAAAATGAACGAAGATATTTTACCATTACTTACCAAATACGATCTTCCTCTTCCTAGATACACAAGCTATCCAACGGTACCCTATTGGGAGAAAGAAACAATTAATAATAAAAACTGGAAACAGGCTGTTGTTGATACTTTCAAAAAAGAAAATGGCGAATTATGTATTTATATTCATTTACCATTCTGCGAAAACCTATGTACCTTTTGTGCGTGCAATAAACGTATTACCACCAATCACAAAGTAGAAGAGCCTTATTTAGCAAGTGTTTTGAAAGAATGGGAAATGTACCGTTCGCTGTTACCTGCAAAACCTGTTATTCGTGAAATACATCTCGGTGGAGGCACCCCCACTTTTTTTAGTCCGGCAAATTTAGTGAAGCTGATTAAAGGAATCACAAAAGACGCCATCATTTCGCCGGAGCATGAGTTTAGCATTGAAGTACATCCAAATTTTAGTACTGAAGAACATTTAAAACAATTAGCGACTGTTGGTTTTAACAGGATAAGTTTAGGTGTTCAGGATTTTGATCCTTCTGTACAATACGTGATTAATAGGGTTCAGTCATTTGAAAAAACAAAAGAAGTAGCGGATTGGGCGCATAAGCATGGTTATAATAGTATTAATGTTGATTTAATTTATGGTTTACCCAAACAAACGGTGGAAAGCATCGCCTTTACTATAAAAAAAATAAAAGAGCTAAAACCGGACAGAATTGCATTTTATTCCTACGCCTTTGTACCATGGAAAAGCAAAGGGCAACGAAGGTATACAAAAGACGATTTGCCAAAAGCGTCAGAAAAATGGAAAATGTACCAGCTTGGGAAAACATTGCTGGCAGCGCAAGGATACAAGGCTATTGGGATGGATCACTTCGCGTTACCCAATGATAAATTATTTGATGCTGTCTCAAACGGTACAATGCATCGGAACTTCATGGGTTATACCACTACTCAATCAAAACTGATTATTGGTTTGGGAGCATCCAGCATAAGTGATGCCTGGACTGCTTTTGCTCAAAACGAAGTGAGTGTGGAAGAGTATCAGGAAAAAATCGCGAAAGGCCTATTTCCGATCGTAAATGGACATTTATTGACGGAGGAAGACTTAATAATTCGTAAAAACATTCTTGATTTAATGTGCAGGGGGTATACAACAATTGGTAAAAAAACGTTTGACCCCGTTGACCTTGAAAATATCCTGCAGGAACTTTCTTTGCTGGAGAAAGATGGGCTTCTGAAAATAAAAAACAATTTAATTTCTGTAACAGAAAAAGGCAATTTATTTATTCGCAATATCAGTTCAACATTAGATGCCCGCTTGCGTAGAAAAAAAGCGACAGGCAACATGTTTAGTAAGTCGATTTAATCTACTGTTAAGCGTTCAAACTCTCCCTCTCCTTTTTTAAGGAGAGGGACGGGGAGAGGTTACGAAAAATAGAATTGTTTCTTAACTTATATAAACTCTAATGAAATTGTCCGATTTTGAGTAGAATATTAAAAAAAACATGCAAGATTGCGAGAAAACATAAAAATATATGACTTTCGTCAGAATTCATTCGTGCAATTATCATTAAAATTGTGGGATAGAAAAACTATTGTTTTTGAATGATTAAAAATTATAAAAATATTTATTTAAACAGCATAATTTCAGCATTAATTATTCTTTTTGCTAACATAGTGAGTCAGGCTCAGAATACAACTCAAATTAAACCGGACAGCGCTTCTGAAAAAACGGGAGTACAATGGGTAAGTCAGTGGCCAACGCCAGAGAGCAAGCACCAAAAAAAAGAAGTTAAACAACAAATTAAAGAACTGTTAATCGGGAAAAAAAAGCAGGAACTAAGCAAACCTGTTTCGGTTCTTGCCACAAATCAAAACTCTTTTTGGATTTTAGATCAAAAGAACAATGCGATTTTTCAGGTAACCGATGGTGTTAGTAAAATTCCCCATTTTATTGAAAAGAAAAACAATGACTTTCCTTCATTAGTAGGGATTTGCAACTTCAGTAATAACAAAATTCTTTTTACTGATTCGTATACGAATAAAATTTTTGTGATTAATGCTGAAAAAAAAGAATGTATTTCATTAAATGATTCACTAAAATTAGACAGACCAACGGGTATAGCCTACTCATCAGAAAAAAAAGAGATTTGGGTATTGGAAACTGGAGCGCACAGGATTGTAGTATTAAACGAAAAAGGACAAATAATAAAAAAAATAGGTTCCAGAGGAAGCGGAAAAGGAGAATTCAATTTTCCTACCCATATTTGGATTGACAAAATAGGGAATGCGTATGTTGTAGATGCGATGAATTTCAGGGTTCAGATTTTTAACAAAGAAGGAGAGGTACTATCTGTTTTTGGATCCAATGGAGATGGTCCGGGCTACTTTTCGAGCCCTAAAGGGATTGCAACTGATTCATACGGGAACATTTATGTTGTAGATGCTTTATTTAACGTAGTTCAGATTTTTGATATGAAAGGAAATTTCTTATATACTTTCGGTTCACAAGGACATGAAGATGGTCAGTTTTGGATGCCTTTGGGAATATATATTGATGATAATGACAAAATTTATGTCGCAGACAGCTATAATTCAAGAATACAAACTTTTCAATTAATTACAGGAGGTAAACAATGAAAACAATGAAAACAATTTTTTGTGCTATTATTTTATTTTGGGTTCCGGCAATTGGAAATTCCCAGTCAATTAAAACAACCAAGCATAATTTATCAGTAACAGGTCCGGGAACTTATAAAGCCAGCAGCGAAGAAGAAATTTGCGTCTTTTGCCATACACCTCATAATGGAGATCCATTGATTCCTTTGTGGAACAGAAATGTTAACTCTGGCGCAATTTATACAAAATACAGTAGTAACACCATGAAGGCTACTGTGGGGCAACCAACAGGCACCTCAATTTTATGCCTGTCCTGTCACGATGGAACAATCGCTTTGGGAGAGGTTTTTAACAGAGGAACCATTAGTTTTGCCAGTGGAACAAATATTACAGGGAACAGTAATCTTGGAACTGACTTAAGGAATGATCACCCTATTTCATTTACCTATGACGTGGCTTTAACTGTTTTGAATACAGAGCTAAAAAATCCTACTACATTAATTCCTCAAATAAAATTAGAGAACAATCAATTGCAATGCACTGCCTGTCATGATCCACACGTTAATCTTACTTCTGATTTCCTGGTTGCGACTTCGCAAAATTCTACTTTATGTGTCGCTTGTCACGATAAAACATATTGGGCTGCAAGTAGCCACAACACTTCCGTACACACATGGAATTCCGCCGGTGTCGATCCATGGCCTTATTCCGTATGGACTACTGTAGCGGAAAATGCTTGTGAAAATTGCCATAACCCGCATAATTCCGGTGCTACCTCCCGTTTATTAAAACACCTTCCCGAAGAAGATAATTGTCTTGATTGTCATAACGGTAACGCCGCGACTAAAGACGTTAGCACAGAATTTAGTAAAGCTTATAAACACAATGTTTATGGTTATACCAGTAAACACAGTCCGACAGAAGCTGCGAATCCGGTTGATATACATGTTGAATGTGAAGATTGTCACAACCCACATGCGACAAAAAGCATGGCAGCATCAGCCCCTGCTGTTAGGGGATCAAACATTGGCGTTATTGGAATAAATCAAAGTGGAGTTACAGTAAATCCTGTAACCAACGAATATGAGATTTGCTATAGATGCCATTCCGCAAGCGCTGTTACGGCTTCCTCCACAGCAAGAAAAATAGATCAAAATGATGTTAGATTGGAGTTTGACGGTGGAAATCCTTCCTATCATCCAATTGCTGTTGCCGGAAAGAATCTAACTATTGCCGGATTGATAGGGGGGTATACCGCGGCAAGTATAATTTATTGTACGGATTGCCATGCAAGTAATGGCGTTGGTGCTCCCGGAGGTCCTCATGGTTCAATCTACCCGCAGATATTAAAATATAATTACAACCGAACTTCTGCAGGCGATTCCACAACTGCTTTTGCCTATGAGCTTTGTTATCAGTGTCATGACCAAACAAATACAATTACCAAACATGCTACTTTAGGCGGTCCTAAAAACCATGCGAACGAAACTTCATGCAATACCTGTCATGATCCTCATGGCATTAGCAATTCTCAGGGAAATTCAACCAATAACAGCTTTTTAGTTAATTTTAATACTGCTGTTGTTACTCCTAATAGCGGTATTGCCCTCAGCTGGACGCTGCTTGGAGCGGGAAGCGGGAAGTGTAACCTTGCTTGCCATGGGCATGATCACGTAAATTCAACGTATTAGGGCATTGAATCTGGAGGAGAAAATTTTCGTTTTTCAAACTGCTCCTTTTTAATTCCATTTTCATTGGTAATAGAAAGGAACAGTTGGTAAATATAGTTCAGCCGGTAATAATCTGAAATTCTATTTTTGTAAATCTAATCGTATACTTTGAGAAATAATAGAGTTTATATAAGTAAAGGCTGATTCCAAATTCTCCCTCTCCTTTTTCAAGGAGAGGGGTGGGGAGAGGTTAAAAAAACAGAATTGTTTCTTAACGTATATAAACTCTAATATTTCCTCTCTTTTGTCTAAAATTTTTTTATTAAATTTATTAAATGAAAGAAAAAGTTGAATGTAATAGATGTACCAGTGATAACTGCTTCATAAAAAAATATTGTTCAAAAGAATACTTAGAAAAAATTTCCGCTTCGAAAAATCAAAACTTTTATAAAAAAGGAGATTCTATTTTCAGAGAAGGAAATACAATGCTCGGCATTCATTTTATTCAAAAAGGTGGAGTGAAGGTGGTAACTACTAATTTGAATGGAAGAGAGCAGGTAGTTCGTTTACTCTCTGACGGAAATATTTTAGGACACAGAGTTTTGGGAAATGACAAATACTATTTTAACGCGATTGCATTAATGGATACGGAGGTTTGCTTTATTGATACAAATGTTTTTCGCGACACCTGCATGAATTCTCCTGACTTTTCCTACAACCTTATCCTTTTTTACGCTCTTGAATTAAGGAGAACCGAATTACGGGTTAAATACCATGCACAGATGAATATCCGGGAAAAAGTGGCGGAGGCATTTATGTATATTAATGAAATATTTGGGACCAACCCTAAAACAAAAACATTAAATATTGAATTAAGCAGACAAGAACTTGCTGATACGGCAGGAACAACACCAGAGCAGGTTACAAGACAATTAACGGATTTTGAAAATGAGAAATTAATTTTTAGAAAAAAAAGGGAAATTCAAATTATTAATTTAAAAGGTCTGGGTAATATTGTCCGCAATTATAAAATAGAATAATTTATTGAATACTTTGTCCGGTTTTTGAATTGAAATTCATCTCCATTATTTGCCCTTCTCTCTTTTTCCTGTATAAATTTTTTGGGTTGTTAATTTAGTATAGGTTATTTCTTTACAATGCCTTAGCGGATCTTTGTATTTTTGTGACGATGGGAGTTAACTATTTTTAGTATATCAATTGCAATGAGATCAGGAAGTTTTACATTCGGAATTAAACATCAACTAATTCTATTAGTGTTTATTGCTATTGGGCTAAATGTAAATACCATATTTCATGAATATGTATTGGATGACGTAATAGTAATGACTGAAAATAAATTTGTTGGAGAAGGCATAAAAGGAATTCCGAAAATTATTAGTCAAAGTTATGTGAAAGGATATAACAAGCTGGATGAACTTGAATTTTCAGGAGGGAGGTACCGACCGGTTGCTTTGATTGCTTTGGCTATCGAGTACCAATTTTTTGGCGCGAATCCAATGGTAAGCCATTTAATTAATATTTTATTGTTCGCGCTTTTAATCGCTTTGCTTTACAAATTATTGCAGGCGTATATTTTTCGGGAACAAAATAAGTATTTAGCTTTTGTTACTTGCCTGCTGTTTGCAGTCCATCCAATCCATACCGAAGTAATCGCGAATGTAAAAAGTAGTGATGAACTCATCACTTTCATATTGCTGATTATTTCATTAACTACTCTTATTCAGCATTCCGAAAAAAAATCAATAGCGAAATTTTTAATTGGATTATTCTGCTTTTTTCTTGCATTGCTAACCAGAGAAACTGCGGTTACTTTTATAGGTATTGTTCCTCTGGTGTTGTATTTCTTTTTTTATCAATCCATAAAAAAAGCTGTTCTGTTTTCCATTCCTTTAATTTTTGTATTCATTGGTTATATGCTTCTACGGTACATGATTGTAGGAATTAATTATTTCAATCCTGTAAATGATGTTACCAATGCTCCGTATTTATACGCTACGGCTACAGAAGCTTTTGCGACAAAAGTTTTTATTCTTTTTAAATATATAGGGCTGTTATTTTTTCCATATCCATTATCCTTCGAATACGGATTCAACCAAATACCCTATATCGATGTTAAGTCCATGTCCTTTATTCTATCTTTAGTACTGATGCTTAGTTTAATCGCGTATGCTTTTTTTACTTTCAAAAAAAGATCCTTAGCTTCATTTTGCATTCTTTATTTTATGATTACAATTTCATTGGTTTCCAATTTCGTAGTAGATATCGGAACCCCTCTCGCTGAGCGCTTTTTGTTTCAGCCTTCCCTTGCATTTTGTATCCTTGTGGCAACATTTTTTTTTACAGTTCAAAAAAAATTTAAAATTTTGGCAAATGTTATTCTCATTTTCATTTTACTTTTATTCTCTGTAAAAACAGTACATCGAAATGGCGCATGGAAAAATTATGAAACACTTGTTTTAACGGATATAATATCCTCTCCCAATAGTGTAAGGATAAATCAGTTTGCGACAAACATCTTTTTATCGAAGGTAAAAATTGAAGAAAATAAAAAATTGAAAGAGGAATACTTAAAAAAGGCCGCCGGTTATGGTGAACAAATGATAAAAATATGTCCCCCAATACCGGATCTTTATATGCGTTTAGGGTATACTTATTTCTACCTGTTCGATTATACGAAAGCAGCCGAACTTTGGAAAAAGGGATGCGGATTAGAACCTACCGAACTAGCTGTGGAAAAAGCCTCGGAGGTTTTAAGTACCGTTTTATATAAACAAGGGAATAGTTTATATGAACAGGAGAAACTTGATGAGGCAATTTTATGTTATCAGAAATCAATCGAATTAAATAATAAAAATGTGGAAGCCTGGTACAATCTGGGAGGAAATTATTTTTTGAAAAATGATACCACAAATGCGAATAAAGCCTGGTGCCATGTTAAAGAGTTGAATCCACATCATTCCTTTAAAAAAGAAGATTTTTGATCTGTCAGCAAAAAAATATATTTTCGGAAAAATTAATTACCAACGTTTATCCTATTTACACTACCAATGAAATTTTTTAATTTTTCTTTCGACACCAAACACCAACTGATTCTATTAGTGTTTCTTGCCATTGGCTTAAATGTAAACACGTTGTTTCATGAGTATGCGTTGGATGACCTGGTAGTGATGACCGAAAACAGATTGGTTGAAAAAGGAATAAAAGGAATCCCTGAATTACTCACTACCGATTATGTATATGGATATTCAACAAAAGAAAACATACTTAGTGGCGCCCGTTACAGACCACTTTCATTAATACTATTCGCTTTGGAACACCAGTTTTTTGGTGCCAATCCATTAGTAAGTCATTTAATTAATATTTTAGTATTCGCGCTGTTAATCGCTTTGCTTTATAAATTATTACAGACTTACGTTTTTCGGGAACAAAACAGGTATTTAGCTTTTGTTACCTGCCTCCTGTTTGTTGTGCATCCAATACATACCGAAGTTATCGCGAATGTAAAAAGCCGTGACGAGCTCATTACATTTATATTCCTGATTATTTCATTAACTACATTTATTAACTATATCGAAAAAAAAACAAGAACCTCGCTTTTTGCTGCTTTGTCTTGTTTCTTTCTGGCATTGCTTACCAGAGAAAGTGCGGTAACTTTTGTCGGCGTTGTTCCGCTGATTTTATATTTCTTTTTTAAGCAATCAATAAAAAAATCCCTTCTCTTTTCAATTCCTTTTATTCTTATATTTTTCGGCTATATGCTGCTTAGGTATTTCATTGTTGGATTTAACTATTATCCCGTGGATGACATTACAAACTCTCCTTATTTATATGCCATCGCGCCGGAAGCCTTCGCGACAAAAACTTTTATTTTGTTCAAATATATGTGGCTCCTGGTATTTCCATATCCATTATCTACTGACTATGGATATAATCAGATTCCATACATTGGTATGCGCTCATTTCAATTTTTCTTTTCATTTTTATTAATATGCGGTTTAATCGTTTATTCTTTTATTACCTTCAAAAGAAAATCACTATTTTCTTTTTGCATTCTTTATTTTTTTGTAACAATTTCAGTGGGTAGTAATTTTATAATTGATCTTGGAGCTCCTTTAGCGGAACGAATGCTTTTTCAGCCTTCTCTGGCATTTTGCATTGTGGTGGCTCTGCTTTTTTTAAAATCAAATAATTACTCAAAAATGTTATCCAACTTTTTTTTGTTCGCAATATTGATATTATTTTCTGTAAAAACATTCTCACGAAACAGCGAATGGAAAAATAATGAAACGCTTTTTTTAGCGGATGTAATTTCTTCGCCCAACTGTTCAAGATTAAATTTATATACCTGTGAGAGGTATATAATAAAATCGAACAATGAAAATGATAAAAAATTAAAAAATGAATATCTTATTAAAGCCGTGTATTATGGCGAACGATCATTGAAAATACATTCAAAATTTGCATATACCTACTTGCGGCTGGGGTTCGCGTATTATCATCTTTTCAATTATTTTAAAGCCACGGATCTTTGGATACAGGCTCAAAAACTAGAACCAACAAATCAGGAAATAAAAAAATGGACAGAAAACCTGAGCGATATTTTATATAAACAAGGGAATGGCTTATTCGAACAGGCTAAAATGGATGAAGCGATAAACTATTATCTGAAATCAATAGAATTAAATGCTAACAATGTTGAAACATGGTATAATCTGGGTGGAATTTATTTTTTGAGAAATGATACAATAAATGGTATGAAAGCCTGGAACATGGTTAAAAAACTTGATCCCAAACATCAATTTAATAAAGAGGAATTTTTGAACTACTAACTCATGTTTACAGAAAAAATAATTTCCAACAAACAAGTTCAACTTCTCATTTTGTTGTTTATCGCGCTTGCATTGAACATAAATACATTGTTTAATGAGTACGCGGTAGATGATGCGATAGTATTGACGGATAATACGTTTGTTGAAAAAGGACTGAAAGGAATTCCGGAAATTTTTAGTCAGGATTATTTAAAAGGACTGAATGGATTAGATGCAAAGGAGTTATCAGGAGGAAGATACAGACCTTTGGGATTGTCGATTTTTGCTTTGGAGCATCAGTTTTTTGGCGAAAATCCAATGGTAAGCCACTTAATAAACATTTTATTATTTGTTTTATTGATTGCTCTGCTTTATAAATTATTGCATCACTATGTTTTTCGGAATCAGGATAATAATCTGGCTTTTATTACCTGCCTTCTGTTTGTTGTTCATCCAATACATACCGAGGTAATTGCTAATGTAAAAAGTCGTGACGAGCTTATTGCCTTTATTTTACTGATCGTTTCACTGATTGCACTTATTAAACATTCTGAAAAACGAACAACAGGATTTCTTTTTATTGGTCTGCTCTGCTTTTTTCTCGCATTACTTACTAAAGAAAGTTCGGTTGCTTTTGTTGGAGTTTTTCCACTGATTTTATATTTCTTTTATTTTCATTCCATAAAAAAATCCCTCTTGCTTGCCATCCCTCTGCTGCTTGTATTTATCGCTTATTTGACGCTTCGGTTTTTGGTTATTGGTTTTAGCATTTCTTCGTCAGACAACATACTCAATATGCCCTTTTTGTTTGCCACCGCTTCGGAAGCTTTCGCTACAAAAATATTTATTTTGATTAAATATATAGGTTTATTAATGTTTCCCTATCCTTTATCCTCTGATTATTCCTATAACCAAATTCCATATATTGAAATTTATTCCTTCTCCTTTATCTTATCATTGCTGACAATCCTTGGCTTAATTGCTTTTGCTATTTATACATTCAGAAAGAGATCGCTATTTTCCTTTTGTATTTTGTATTTTTTCGCTACCATTTTTTTAGTGACAAATTTAGTTGTTGATATTGGCGCACCTTTAGCTGAACGCCTCTTGTTTCAACCTTCTCTGGCATTTTGTATTTTACTGGCAGCTTTATTTATTAAAGTAAAAATCAGCTTCAGACTAATAGCAAATGCAACTTTATTTAGTATCCTGCTTTTGTTTTCTGTAAAAACAATCAGGCGAAATGCGGAATGGAAAAATAACGAAACACTTTATTTCGCTGACTTAACTTCCGCACCAAACAGTTTAAGAATAAATTCGTACGCGGCGGAACAATATGTTGTAAAAGCGAAGTTTGAACCCAATGCGGAATTGAAAAATGAATATTATAAAAAAGCGGTTTTTTATGGCGAAAGGGCTCTTAAAATTTATTCAAAAGATCCATTTATATCCATGAATTTAGGATCCGCTTATTTCGGACTTCTTGATTATTATAGATCAGCCGACCTTTGGATACAGGCTTATAAATTAAAACCTGACGAACCCGAGGCAAAAAAGGCGCTTGATTTTTCCAGTACCGTTTTGTATAAGCAAGGCAATAGCTTTCTCGAAAAAGGCAACGTAGATGACGCGATTAAATGTTTTCTGAAATCTACTGAGTTAAATAGTAATAATGTAGAAGCATGGTATAATCTGGGTGGAATTTATTTTTTGAAAAACGATTCAATAAATGGTATGAAATCCTGGAACATTGTTAAAAAACTGGATCCAAATCATCAATTTAAAAAAGAAGAATTTTTAAACTACTAAAAAAAACAGGCTCTAAAACCCGAAACATAAAACGTGATTGATGAGTGGTTAATAGTTCGGTAGTTTTTTTCAAGTAGGGACTAAAGTCCCAGTGTTCATTGGTTTTCGTTGTAGCCCCGCCTTTAAAGGCGGGGCTATTCAAAATAGTACTAATAAAGGGCTTTAGCCCTGACGATTTTAAAAGTACCGAAGTATTGAGTAGTATGAATACAAAAAAAATCATTTTTGGCAAACGACATCAGCTTTTCATTTTGCTGCTTATCGCGATTGGATTAAACATAAATACATTATCCAACGAATATGCGATGGATGATGCCGTTGTAATAACACATAACAAGTTTGTAGAAAAAGGAATTAAAGGCATTCCTGAAATAATTAATCAGGATTTTTTTAAAGGCTGGGAATCTTCCGATGATAATGAATTATCCGGCGGACGATACAGACCTTTTTCTTTGATAATTTTCGCCTTAGAATATCAATTTTTTGGAGCCAATCCTATTGTCAGTCATTCCATTAATGTTTTATTATTTGCTCTGCTCATTGCTCTGCTATACCAGCTGTTACAAAAATGTGTTTTTAGGGAACAAAATAAAAATTTAGCGTTTATAACTTGTCTCCTATTTGTTGTCCACCCAATACATACCGAAGTAATAGCGAATGTAAAAAGTCGTGATGAACTTATTACATTTATATTGCTCATTGTTTCATTAACTTCACTTATAAGGCATTCCGAAAAACCATCCGTAAGCAATCTTTTAATTTATTTATCCTGCTTTTTTCTCGCATTGTTAACCAGGGAAACAGCGATTGCCTTTATTGGAGTGGCGCCCCTGATTTTATATTTCTTTTTTAATCAGTCAATAAAAAAAGCGATGTTGTTTTGTTTGCCTTTAGTTGCAGTGTTAATAGGATATTTGACACTTCGCTTTCTGTTAATAGGGTTTAGTGTTTCAAGTTCCAATAACATAATGAACGCGCCTTTTTTATACGCCACAGCTTCGGAGGCATTTGCTACAAAAGTTTTTATTTTATTCAGATATATGTGGCTTTTATTTTTTCCATCTCCTTTATCGTGTGATTATGGATATAATCAAATACCATACATTTCAATTTATTCTTTTCAGTTTATTCTTTCAATGCTTCTGTTTACAGGCTTGTTTGCTATCGCTCTTTATACGTTCAGAAAAAGATCCATCTTCTCCTTTTGTATTTTGTATTTTTTGATTACTATTTCATTGGCAGCTAATTTTGTTCTTGGTATTGGAACACCTTTAGCCGAAAGGCTATTGTTTCAGCCTTCTCTGGCGTTTTGCATTGTCGCGGCAGTTTTTTATTTTATGATAGAAAAAAACTTTAAAGTAATTGCAACCGGCACGTTACTTATTATTCTGCTGTTATTCTCTGTAAAAACATACGTTCGAAATAATGAATGGAAAAATGATGAAACACTCTTTTTAGCGGATGTGATAACAGCTCCCAATAGCGCTAAAACAAACCTGATTGCCGCTGAGCAGTATATCTTCAAAGCGGAACTTGAAAGCGATAAAGAATTGAAAAATCAATACTTTCAAAAAGCTGTTTATTATGGTAATCGCTCCTTAAGTATTTATCATTTTTATTCTATTACCTATCTGGACTTAGGCGCCGCATACTACGGTCTTTTTGATTATTTTAAAGCCGCCGACCTTTGGATACAAGCTCATAATGTGAGCCCTTCCAACAAAAAAATAAAAGAAAGCGCTGAAATGTTAAGCGCCATTTTATTCAAGGAAGGAAATAAATTTTATGAGAAGGGCAATATTAATGACGCTATTAAATGCTACCAGAAATCAGCCGAACTAAATGACAGCAATGTGGAGGCCTGGTATAATCTGGGAGGAAATTATTTTTTACTGAATGATTCTAAAAATGCCATTACTGCATGGCAAAAGGTAGTAACCCTGAATCCAAATCATCCATTAAAACAAGAAGACTTTTACAAGCATTGAACCCCGCTGTAGTTACTCTTTATACCTTTTAAAATAGACTTTATACAACAATGGTTCGGTAGTTTTTAGTGGTCTGGGCTGAAACCCAATGAATTCAGGGACTTTAGTCCCAACTTAAAAAAAATTACCGAACCATTGAACTTATGGTTCTTCGACATTGTTAGTGGAGTTTAAAATTTCTGATTAGTACCATGCCCTGTAAGGGCTAACGCTTGGTAATAAACAACCTCGCCCCCATGAGTTTTGTCCCGTTAGGGACAATCCTTCATCGCTGGAGTCCATTCGGAAGAGGGTAGTCCCTAACGGGACATAACATATCAGGCAAGTTCTTTTTACCAAGCGGTAGTCCCTTCGGGACAAAGAATTAAAGGGTTAGATAAAATCAGTTGATAACGGCATTTTTCATTTTCCACTGTTTTTATCGAAGAACCGAACTTATATAAAGTCTAATAATAATACAGTCCAATCACACGTTCTCGACTTCGCTCGAAATGACTACCAGCACAGTCAGTTTGAGCGAAGTCGGGAATGCGGGCAGGCAATTTATTGGACCATATTATATGTTAATTGGTATAACATTCCTCGCAAATTATTAAATCGTTTGAAATAATAGCCACGCCTTTTAAGGCGTGGATTTGATAAATCTCTTTTATTATTGGGCTTTAGCCAAAATTAACCATCGAATTCAGGTTATTGAATTGCCTTTCAAAAAGTTTTAATTACAATGATTTATCCGTAATGCCACAGACTCACAAAAAATGTTAAAACCCCTGTTTACAATGGTTTCTGTGCTACTTTCCATTTCATGCTTTTAAACAATTCCTGCGTTTTCGCATTTATTTCACTATTTTAATACAAGTAAATAAAGTGACTTTAGTCATAGATTGGCTAAAACAAAGTACAGATATTTGTGTCACGGAATTGTCATAAAAAGATTTAAAAACAAACAAACAAACAAACAAACAAACAAACAAACAAACAAACAAACAAACAAA
>JAVHPE010000109.1:0-3576 GCA_036170475.1 Bacteroidia bacterium
ATGTATCGGTAAAATGCATGGTATCTCCATAGCAAACATTATTAAAAGTAAAACCTGCTACCGGATTATAATATACCTTAACAGCTTTTGTAATCGTATCCTTACAGCCAAAACTATTCATAACAATTAAGGTAACGTTATGGTTTCCTGCATTGGCATATAGGTGAGAAGGGTTTGTTGTACTGCTCAGTGAACTGCCATCACCAAAATTCCATGACCAGGTGCTTAGTGTGCCCAATGCCGTTGTGGTGCTATCAGTAAACTGTGTGGCTGTACTCTGACAAACACTTGTATTAATAAAATTTGCAACCGGATTTGGATGAACGATTACTGTTTTTGTTATTGAATCGGAACAACCAAAATTAGATACAACTATTAGTTTTACTGAATAGGAGCCTGAAGCGGAATAAAGATGCGAAAAACTCTGGCTGCTGTTAAGCGGACTGCCATCTCCCGGGTTCCAGCTATACGACTGGATATTATCCGTTGATGGGATAGTAGAAAAATTATTGAAATAAATGGGATTATTGTCGCATACATCTAAGGCATTGAAATATACACTGGGTAAAGGGTGCACTACTACGTCTTTTGTTATCGTGTCTTTACAGCCACTGTTGGTTGTTACTATTAACGTAACACTGAATGTTCCTGCTGTTGCATAAATATGTGATGGGGTTGCAGATGTATTAAAAGCACTGCCATCACCAAAGTTCCACAAACAGGAAGAAATAGAAGATGAATTGTCAACAGTAGATGTATTTGCAAAGTGCATAGAATCTCCATAGCAGACGTTACTGTGGCTGAAATCCGCAACAGGATTAAAATAAACAAAAACAGACTGTGTAATCGTATCCCCACAGCCAGCACTATTATTTACTATTAAAGTAACATTATAACTACCTGCATTGGGGTAAATATGAGGTGGATTCTGAAGACTGTTTAAAGCACTTCCATCACCAAAATTCCAGCTTCTGCTGATGATTGTTCCAGAAGTGGTGGTGGAGTTATCAGTAAACTGAGTGGCACTGTCATTACATACAGATGTATTGCTGAAAGCTGCTACAGGGTTGGGATTACTTCCGATGGTAACATGAAGTGTATCTGTACAAATATCGGAATCTGTAACAGTAGCCACATACATGCCTGCAGGTAAACCTGTTGCCGAAGCGGTGTTCTGAACGGGGGTGGTATTCCATGAATAGGTATAAGGTCCTGTACCTCCGGAAGCACTTACCGTTGCTGTACCATCGAGGCTGTTCAAACAACTTTCGTTGTTGACTAATCCAACAGAAAGTAAAAGCGGAGAAGTTTGAATTACAACTACACTATCCTGCTTGGATTGACAAAATGCATCATTTACAAGATATGTATAGGTTCCCGGTGTAAGGTTAGTTGCAATGGATGTTGTTTGTCCTCCCGGTTGCCAAAGGTAACTATAAGGAGAGGTTCCTCCGGTTGCCAGGATGGTCGCAGTTCCGGGATTACAGGAAACATTGGTTGAAGTGGCAGTAGTAGCTAAAGCAGGCGGAAAAGGACAGGTTGGACCGAGGTTGGTAACAAAGCTTTTCCCGCAGGCTAATATATCGCCATTACGGGCAAGTATAATATCGTATACATTATTGGGAACAGGTATAGAAGTTAGGTAATTGAGAGACACATCGTACTTTTCTATTGTACTCATTGTACCTACATAAATGTTTCCGCAATAATCAAAAGCTATTCCACCGCAAGTATAGAAAAGCCCGTTAGGTACTGTAACAGCGTTGATAAAGGTAAGTGCGCCTTTATCAAACCTACGTAATTGTATTCCGTCATAAATATAGACATAAGGTCCATTCACTGTAATTGCATTAACTCCCATACAACAATCTACTTCTTTGTATAAGTTGCCGCCTTCATCCAAAGTAAAGCCACTAAGCACAGAACCTCCCGCTGTAAAATTAGCATTGGTCTTACGCAACACGTTTGTAGCGGGATCGCCTGTATAGCCATACGTAACATGCAGCGAGTAAATGTCCCCGTTACAATCGGTTGCAACAGATCTGTTTTCAATATTATAGTTCAACTGATTAGAGATAGCCCCGGTAGCGGTATCTAATTTACCAAGGCTATATGCGCCGGCACCCATTCCAACAGAAAGAATTGTTTTCGACTTATTAAAATCCAGCCGCCATAGTTCACCACCTCCACTAACTGTCCATAAAACAGCACCTGCCTGATTCAGCTTTTTGATATTACCGATCCCTTCACATATATATACACTCCCTGAATTTCCAACAGCAAAATCACCATAATAGTGAGCACTTGTAGTATTTGTCCATTGTAAAATTCCTAAAGAATTGTATTTTTGAGTTAAATAATTATTGGCTACACCTCCATAAACAAAAACATCTCCAATAGAATCTTCTTGTATATCAAACGCCTTATTTGAAGTGGGTAGTCCTGGGTTAATCAACCATGGATCGATAATCAAGTCTTCTTCAAGTAAACCTAAATTCTGAGGAATAACTAGTCCTATGAGATTTCCAGACAAATTATAGCTGACAGGAATTTCTTTGTTTTTGACAAAGGCGTTCGGAGCTTTATCAATAAGGGTTCCATGCGAAGCCTCTATGGTTAAGTTTCCACTTTCATCCAGAAAAAGATTCTTTGTTCCATCCATCCGATAGGCAATTGCAGGGATTTTATATCCTGCATGAACAATAAACCGGTATTTGATACCTCCCTTTTCAGGAAGCTCAAACTCAGCATCTACACCATCATATATATTTGAACAGTACAGTTTTTTGTATGCAGAAACATGGTCATATTGACTTTTATCAGTATATCTTCCATACGTATAGTAGTTGTTTACTTTTTCTTTTGCCATTAACTGCATCGAAGGGCTAAGGTTTATCCATTGCATATTTACTACTTCCCATTCTGCCAAAGTATTTTCTTTATTAGACTCTCTCTCTCCACCATCTTCTTCTTTTTCTTCTTCCACCCGATTGCCTTTTTGCGTTTTTGAAAACAGAAAAGTAATACCGGTACTTGTGAAATAAGCCTGGAACTCAGGATTGTTTACTGCAAATAAAACAGTACCAGGGAAAGTAATATTATTCTCCGTCAAACTCTTTTTAAATTGCCCCTGCTCCTCAATAAATACCTTATTTTCAAACGGAATTGTCATAAACTTTCCATTCCCATGCGATGAGATAGTTTGTGAAAACAAAGTGCCGACCCAACCCAATCCTAAGAGGAGGAAAAAAAACAAAACACCTCTCCCCAGCCCTCTCCAAAGAAAAGGGTGTTGGTGGATGATTGTTTTATAATTCAACTCTGTCATTTATCTTTTGTTATATCTTTTAAGTGAAAATTTTTACCTTACCAGCGTTACAATTCCTTTATAGCTATGCTTTCCCCTTTTAAAATCAGTAACCTTAAAAGAATAAATATAAACATCGCTTTGAGCGATTTCTGTCCCATGGCTTGCCTTCCCATCCCATGCTTTATTAATATCATCAGAATAGAAAATCAAATTACCCCAACGATCAAATATACTCATTTCATAATTAGTAATAAAAATACCTTTGC
>JAVHPE010000110.1:0-3537 GCA_036170475.1 Bacteroidia bacterium
GCAAGTACTTTTTCAATATGTCCGGGATAACGCATTGTTTTCTCTTTCATATTTTGGATGTGTGGCATTGTGAAAATGATTGAACGCAATCCGTCTGAATTAAAGGTTTCCAGCGTTCCAACTCCAGTCATTTCAATATGTTCAATATCTGACATAGCAGGTTTTGTAATTATTTTGCCATTTTCAACATAACGTGCAGGACGTGTGTACTCTTCGATAACATCCATTGGTGAAAAAGGAGCTTTATAATTAAAAGGCCATTTTTTTACTTTCGGCAATCCGCCCACTAAACATTCAAAATCAGTCAGTTTCATTTTTTCGTTATAATATCCTAAAATGATATTATCCATTCCTGGAGCAACGCCACAATCAACAATTGCAGTTACACCCTTTTGTTTAGCCAATGTATCAAGCTCAAGAGAATTTTCCGGGAAAAACGATATATCCACTACATTTTTACCTGTCTCTATTATCGTTCTGAGAGTTTCAAATCCCATAAAACCGGGAACAGCGCAAACTACCATATCAAAAGGTGTAATTGCTGAAATCAAAAGTGATTTATCTCTGGCATTCAGTTGAAGCGTTTGTATCGCTTTATTTTTTTGTTTTAATTTTTCCAATGCTTTGTCACTCAAATCGGCAACGGTTACATTGTGTTTTTTTGCTAAATCAATAGCCATTGCACTACCTACCATGCCGGCACCTAATACGATAATTTTTTTCATGAATTTTTAGATTTAAAATATGAAATTATTAAAAAAATTTAATGAGGAATAAAGAATTATAACAATCACAAACCGGGTAAGGCTATCCAGGGGAGAAATTTCAATGGTGTTTTTGTAGAATTTTTTTTCATAAGCGAATACAAATATACATAAAATTAATTAATCCAAGTAAGATTCTGGACTCCTATTAATTTTTGTTCCTCTCCCATTGCATCAATTTTACTCGATTACAGACAATTGCAAAGTTAAAACATTATTGTTTAGCTATTCTTCTGGTAAGAGTTTCCCCGTCCTGCTTTACAGTCAGGATATAAATTCCTTTTTCGAAATTCCCAATATCAATAATGCTTGTGTTAGATGTCTTAAAAACTTGATGTCCTAACATAGAATAAATTTCAATGTCATATTTCACTTTTGCATTTGGAATAAGCACATTAATAATATTCTCTGAAGGATTTGGAAATACTTTTATTTCAGTGCCAGTTGATGTTTCATCAAGTCCCATTGTCGAATTCCGGTAACGCATATTAATTTTAAAAATTCCGGTACCATCTTTTTGATGATAATACATCCTTTGTTTGTCCACAGTTAGTGTTGGTGCTTCAGGAACAAAACCATTATTGGAATAGATCGCATTGGGCAAACTAAAAGGGGCTGCGATGCTATTTCTCACAGAAACACAAATCTCTGTATTCACAGTTCCATTTAAAATTCTTGTAAAGTAAAGTTCAAGCCCATCAATTGTAATTTGAGGAGCATAAACTAAATAATTGGTATCATTTACATTCGCGAAAATTGCATCAGTGTTTGGGAGTTTATTAAATATTGAATCATTTACCTTTTGAGCAACACCAAGCCTTGCCTTGCAGGGCATGCCATACGTACAATTATTAAAATAGGCATTGTTATAATAAAGCATATTGCCCTGGTAATTTATAGTGCCATCCATAATTAACCAACCGGGAGAAAATATATTAAAGTCTCCATAAACTCTGGTAATGTTTGTAACAGTATCTGCTGAATATGTACCTCTGTGCAGATTTTCAAAAATTGTTGGATAATTCCGTAATGAAACCCAGAAAAAATTATTTGTGGAATCTAAAGATGCAACTCCATCTAAATGGTCTGGTGACGAGTCATAACAGCCACCTACCAAGCCTTCATAAGTAAATGTAGTGTCATCTACTTTTGTAGCGTAATATAAATTGGTGTTGCCACCTGAATTAAGTGAGTTAAAAAAAACAGTATTACCATCGGGAGAAATAAAAATTTCCATGGCATCAAAGTTCAATCCTGTAATGGTTACATTTTTTTGTGGTCCAAATGCCGGATATGTTTGCGCAAATGCTGATTGGGAAACAACTGCTATTATAAGGAAAAGAAGAAAATTTATTTTCATGGAGTTAATAATTTGGGTTTTTATAGGATTTTTGTTTACATACCAGTAAGTGGGCAGAAAAGAGTAATTTTTGTTTTCATGGGTTGGTGTATTAATGTATTTGAATATGTTGATTGCGTTTTTTTAGCCCCCAACTTCCCACTATCAGCGCCCCCCCCTTCGCTTTCGCACAAAATCAACACACAAGGGGGAATTCTACTTCCATTCCAACATTACCCTCTAATTCCCATATTACCTATTAATATTCTACCCTTTGGGGTGCGCCTGTTTGTGAATATTTTTAAGTTTTTCTACCGTATTGTGCGTATATATTTGTGTTGCCGAAAGGTTGGCATGTCCTAATAATTCTTTAATAGCATTTAGATCAGCGCCATTATTAAGCATGTGTGTGGCAAAAGTATGACGCAATACATGCGGGCTCTTTTTGTTTACTGTTGTTATTTGTGAAAGGTAGGTGTTTACTACCCGATAAACAAATTTTTCATACAACCGCTTTCCATTTTTATTGACAAATAAAAATTCATCATTCAAATTAGCTTTGGCTATCAGATACTGTTGAATTTGTTCCTTCAAAATAATACTAAATGGAATGATGCGCTCTTTATTGCGCTTCCCAAGCACTTTTATCTGGCATTGATAGATGTCAACATTGGATTGTCTGAGATTTATAAGTTCAGACAAACGAATACCGGTTGCATAAAAAAGTTCAATAATTAATTTATTACGTTGTCCTTCAAAATCATCACCAAAGACTGTATCATCCAATAAGGCATCCATCTTATCTTTTTCAATAAAAACAGGCAGACGTTTGGATGTTTTTGGTGAAAGTATTTTCAACATAGGGTTTTCAGTTACTATGTTTTGCCGCAATAAAAATTTATAGAAGGTTTTGAGTGTGGTAATTTTACGGTTAACAGTGCGGGGAGAAATTTTTTGTTCAATTAAACTTACCACCCAGGAACGGATGATGGTATGATTAACTTCTGAGCTATCTGTTATTTCGTAAGCGGTTTTAAGATAGATAATAAGTTGGTTTAAATCATTAGAATAGGCTACCAATGTGTGGCTGGAAAAACGTTTTTCAAATTGGATGAATTCTAAAAATTCATTCCTGCACATATTTATATCCATAAAAAAAGAGGAAAAATTTATATTCTTAAACGTGCATTACCATCTAAAAGTTATGCCGAAAAAAAATAATTTTTTCCTCTTCTAAGAGCTATTATTAAGAAGGTTTTTACTGTCCTTCTTCGTTTCTTTGCATTTGTTCTTTGTAGATGGCTTTTTTCTTTCCTTCGCGGTAAACGACAGAAGGTTTAGTGAATTTTGAACGTTCACGTAATTCTTTTACAACACCAGTTTTTTCAAATTTCTTTTTGAATTTTTTAAGTGCTTTTTCAATTGCTTCGCCTT
>JAVHPE010000111.1:0-3526 GCA_036170475.1 Bacteroidia bacterium
ATTAGTTGTGAAGGGATTTCAAAAAGTGGAATCATCTTCAACTGCTTAGGTTCTTGGTTATTTTTACACCCTAAAAAAGCTCAACTTAACTTTTATTAACATTTTAATTTTATAAAAAAAATATTTTCCATTTGCATTTTTAAAAATTAGTTACATCTTTGCACGTTTTAAATAATAGGATGAATCCTTATTTAATATATTTTATTGCTTTACAAACGACACACACCTGGTGTGATTTTCATATTAGCGACAACAACCGCTAAAAATAAAATCCATGCCATGCGGCAAGTGCCAGGTGTGGTAAATTTTATTTTTATGAAAAAACTAATTTTAACTGTTTTTCTATTTTCTTTTCTTTATACCACTTTTGCTGGTGTTAAGAGAGGAAGGGTACTCCCTTTCAAAACAAAAAAAACGACTACAGATACAGTTCCTTTTTCAATTGATGAAGATGAAATGGCGGATTATAATGACTCCTTAATTTCTTTTCCAGCTTATGATTTATACTGTGGATGGGATACGGTTCATACTCATTCCGCTAAGTTTGATATTGAATCATTGCACGACAATGTCAAAGAAATTGCTTTATATGATAAAAACAGCTGTGGATATGTACCTCCTTTTTTAGGTAAAATTACTTCCAATTTTGGTCTGCGCAAGAGACGTTTCCATTATGGCTCCGATATTGATTTAGAAACGGGGGATGCTGTTGGCGCCGCATTTGATGGGAAAGTCCGTATCGCTAAAAAAAGTAAAAGCTATGGAAATGTAATAGTGATACGCCATAGCAATGGGTTAGAAACATATTACGCACATTTATCAAAAATTAATGTTGAAATTGGGGAAGAAGTATTTGCCGGGCAGATTATCGGCTTAGGTGGGAATACTGGACACTCACATGGAAGTCATTTACACTTTGAAGTTCGTTATTTAGGTCAACCCATAAATCCAACAGATATCATCTCGTTTACTGATCATAAATTGATTTCTGATACACTTTGTTTGAGCAAAAAAACTTTCGACTACATTTGTGAAGCAAAAAAAGCCGCGAGCAAAAATTATGCTAATTCAAATAAAACACATATTGTTAAAAAAGGAGAAACATTATCCGCAATTGCAAGAAAGTATAACACAACACCTCAAATGCTTAGCAAAAAAAATGGAATAAAAATCACTAAAACTTTGCATTGCGGACAAAAAATTAAGTTGTAATACTACATCATCCTCATTACCCTCAAAACTCTATTCCTTCATCAATAAAGGGAAAAACAGCTTGAGGGTAATTTAATATCCTTCTTCTTTCCAGAAATATTCCCTTGTAAGCATATTGTAATATGCAATTTTTGTATTCTTTTCAAACTTTGATATGTTACCATTACATGGTGTAATTGCGTCTAATTCGCAAGGTATTAACCAAGCTCCTGATACATCTATAATTCCTTTTTTATTTTCATTCACTACAATGGATATTCCATTTTTGAAAACATCCGCTTCATCATATAAAAAATCAATTGCCTGCTTTCCATTAGCATTAATAAAACCAACTTTCCCTCTTTTATCAACTACTTTAGCAATGGCATTATTAAATTCTCCGGCGGATACGTATAAATATTGTATCTGCAATTTCGTTTTTTCATCAATATAGCCCCATTTATCTTTGCGCTGAACGGCTGCCAGTCCTTCGCTGAATGGTTCTATGTGATCGAAAGTTTTTGCTGTTACATATTTACCCGCTTTGTCTATTAAGCCTTGTTTTTTATTTTTTTCAGCTACCGCAAAACCATTTTTAAATTTTAATGATAGCATTGAATTTCCTCTATAATCAAAATCAAGAGGAATAAAAACAACCCCTTTACGATCGGCAAAACCATATTTGTTTTCTTTCATTACCATTATAGCATCTTCAGAAAATTCGCCCAACAAATCATATTCACAAGGCAATACATAGGAGCCATTTTTATTGATAATTCCAAATTTTTTTGCTGACTTCACTTTTGCTAATCCATTCTTAAAATTTTCCGCCCAATCATATTTACAAGTAATTACAAGGGTACCCGAACTATTTATAAAACCACTTTGCCCATCCAATTCAACTACTGCAAGATTTTCATTAAAATCACCTGCTTTAGTGTAAATAATAGGTATAACTACTTTCCCTGATTCATCAATATAGCCGTATTTGCCTTGTTTAGCGATAGCGGCATAGCCTTCTGAAAACTCTGATATTTCATCAAACTCAAAAGGGACAATTAATTTACCATTTTTATTAATTATTCCATACTTATTGTTCTGCTGAACGATTGATAACCCATGTTTAAATGCCTCTACCTGATCATAAATAAATGGTATCATTTCTTTCCCCGCTTTATTAATAAAGCCGGATTTACTATTCAAACCACACTCCGCATAACCTTCCGAAAAATTTTCGACCCAGTCATAGGTTGAGGGTATTTCAATTGTTCCTAAACTATCTGCAAATCCCCATTTCCCATTTTCACGAATAGGGAAAAATGATTTTTGAGATAATTTAATTTCCTGATTAACGATAGCGGAATGTGGATAATCCGGAAATTCAAGCATAAAATCAACAAGCGACTCCGTTTTATAATCAGTTGTGTACATGGTGTAAATTTTGTTCCAGGCTACATCAACGTTTCGGTTTTTGGGATGTTTTTTTATAAAACTATGATATTCCTCAATGCTACCTTTGGTGGTAGATAAAGTATAAATTGAATTTTCAGCTTCTTTTAGATACGGACTTTTCGGATATTGCCTCAAATAGTTTTCAAATTCTTCAAGTGTCTTATCTTTTGTTAATGACTGAAAAAGTCTTAGAGCATATTTTTCCTTAGCCTCAGGCACCTCTTTCGCTAATGGGTATTTCCCTATAAAATATTGATACGCCAAATAAGTATCTTTTTTCTTTGCTTCCTGATAAGCAAGGGAATTACGTAACTCTATAGCATCCTGATATTGAGGTGCGGCTGCAAAATAAACAATAAACCTCTGCAGTTCGGCAATACTATTGCGGCTTTTATAGGAATCATACGCTTTTTGATATATTTCATTTTTTAAGGAATCAATTGTATTTTGTGATACATTATATTCTAAATAATTGATTTTCTGTTTAGGTTTTAACAGTTGAAAAGTGCTATCTGAATGGAGCAAATATTTATAAGAAGTATCAATATTGTAGAAAGGATTATCGCTACGGCAATAAATGACACTTAATCCGTAAGAAGCAGCAGTCATCTCTTTTTTCATACCTTTTTCAAACAAGCGTTTCGCTTCAAAATAATTATAGCTTTTTAGCGCAGAAAATGCTTTTGAAATCGTATTAGATTTAAGGATACCTGAACATGTTATTAAGACAACAAAAAAAACAATTTTTAATTTACGCATACATGGATTCATTTCTTTTGCAAAATTAACAATAACAAGGAATTTTTGTTACAATTTTTTTATTCACAACCATTACCGTCCGAAACAGTCAAAAACAGGAAATAAAATACCCTGAACCCTTATA
>JAVHPE010000112.1:0-16404 GCA_036170475.1 Bacteroidia bacterium
TATAATAAAAATTAGGATTGCAAAAAATTAGGACGTACTATAGTGGAGGGATACACAGCAGCAGCGTATTATTGGGGAAATATATTTAACCCCCTTCCCGCAGTATGTTCTTTCAAACGTCTCAGGGAGGGTTTGCCCCCCAATAATTACCTGAACTACGGTTATGCTCTTATACGTGCGACGATGGCGAGAAGTATTGTTGCAACAGGTTTGCTTCCAACTCTTGGTATTTTCCATCACAACCGCAACAATGCGTATTGCCTTGCTGATGACCTGATGGAGCCTTATCGCCCTTATGTGGATAAAGTGGTATATAACATCATTGAAGAACATGGCATCCATGAAGATATACCAAAAGAAATAAAAACTTCATTATTGAAAATTCCAGCAATGGATGTACTCATGGATGGAGAGAAAAGTCCATTGATGAATGCAATGCAACGCACAGCTGTAAGTTTGGTAAAATGTTTTGATGGGGAACAGCGTAGGTTAGTGTATCCTGATTTTATTTGAAAAAATTTTGTTACAGTTTAGGTCTAACTTCATTAACATTTTCATTTCAAAATTAATACAATTAACATGCTACGGTTGAAAATAAATTTTTGAATCATTAAAAATATAAGTTTCTGTATTAATCTTTGCGGTATAAATGAAGATACCTACAGGATATATATTAATCAGGGAAGAAGTTTTTCAGGCATTACTTGATACCATAGCATCATTGGAAGCAAGGGTAAAAGAGTTAGAAGGACAAAAAAACAAAGACAGCCATAATAGCCACATTCCCCCGAGCAAGGGAATAGTAAAAATAAAGAATTCAAGGGAAAAGAGCGTCAATAAGTAAGGAGGACAAAAAGGGCATAAGGGGACTACGTTAGAAAAGGTATCTACACTTGATAAAATAGAATTACATAAAGTAACAAATTGCAAAAATTGTGGAATAGATTTGCGTGACCAAGAAGTTGATAGTTATGAAAAAGACAAGAGTTTGATTTACCAAAAATAAAAATAGAAGTGACCGAACACCAGGCAGAACTAAAAATATGCAAATGCGGATGTACAAATAAAGCAGAGTTTCCAGAAAGAATAAAAGCTCCTGTTCAGTACGGACTGAACATTCAGAGTTTGTGTATAAATTTAGGCAACTATCAATTTTTGAGTTACGACAGAATAAGTGAATTGATGGAGGATTTAATAGGTTATAGGATTAATGAATCCACTATAAACAAACAAAATGAGCGACTCTATACTAATTTGGAAGCATTCGAGGAAAAGACAAAGGAGCATATAAAAAACTGCGAAGTCAGTCATCATGACGAAAGCGGAATTTATTGTGAAGGAGCGCGTATCTGGCTTCATTCCAGTAATACAAAAGATGTAACACATTATGGAATAGATATGGAACGAGGAAAAGACGCAACAGACAGAATAGGCATCTTGCCGGGAAAAAAAGGAAAAATAGTACATGACAGTTGGGCAACTTATTTTATGTACACAAATTGTAAGCATAGTTTATGTAATGCACATCATTTAAGAGAACTTACTTGGTTTGAGGAAGAAGAAAAGGCTGCCTGAGCAGAGCCAATGAAAAAATTATTAATAGACGCAAAGAAACAAGTAGAGCAGGCACAATTGAAGAAAAAAACAGAATTAGCGAAAGAAAAAATAATAGCAATAAAGAAACATTATCAGAGTATTGTTGATGAGGGAATAAAAGGCATTCATATTCCGAAAGTATTAGTAAAAAAAAGAGGAAAGCAAAAAAAACCAAAACAGTTGAATTTTTTAGAACGATTTACTAAACACAGGGATAGCGTGTTGGCTTTTGTACTTGATTTTAATGTTCCTTTTGATAATAATTTAGCCGAAAGAGATATTCGTATGGTAAAGGTTAAACAAAAGGTAAGTGTTACGTTTCGTTCATTAAATGGTGCAAAATATTTTGCAAGAATAAGATCATACATTTCCACGGTCAAAAAAACAAAAAAAATGTTTTTTAAGAAATTCGAAATACGTTAGGTGGAAAACCATTTTGTTATACAACCTAAAGAGTAACAATAAAATTTTGAAAATAAATAATTAAATCGAAAATTATAGACGGACTCTAATTAATCTTCAGTCCTAATTTCCCACCTTCATTGATCATAAATTTATATGCCTGATCATATTCATTTTTAATAATGCCATCCAGAATAGCTTCACGAATAGCATTTTTGATGATACCTACTTCTCTTCCTGCTTTGATATTAAATGTCTTCATGATAACTTCTCCGTCAATAGGAGGTTGCCAATTACGTATATTATCTTTCTCTTCAATCTCCTTAAGTTTGCATCGAACTAGTTCAAAATTTTTCAAATATTTTTGAACTTTATAATCGTTTTTAGAGGTTATATCTGCTTCGCAAAGTTTCATTAAATCATCAATATCATCGCCGGCATCAAATAATAATCTGCGAACAGCGCTATCTGTAACTTCATTTTTTGCAAGTACTATGGGGCGTAAATGAAGCAACACGAGTTTTTGAACATATTTCATTTTTTCATTCAAGGGATGTTTTAATTCCGCAAAAATTATTGGAATCATTCGTGAACCTTTGTCCTCGTGACCATGAAATGTCCAGCCGTGTCCGGCTTCAAAACGTTTGGTTTGTGGTTTTGCAATGTCGTGCAAAAGAGCTACCCAGCGAAGCCATAAATCATCGGTAGTTTTACAAATATTATCCAGCACTTCCAGGGTATGATAAAAATTATCTTTATGAGACTGACCGTTTCTGTTTTCAACGCCATGTAATAATGCCATTTGTGGAAAAATATGATGAAGCAAACCGGTATCAAACAATAATTTGAAACCTATTGAAGGAACAGGAGCACTGATTATTTTATTTAGTTCATCAGTGATACGTTCTTTAGAAATAATTTTTATGCGGTCTTTATTTTTTGCAATACTTTCAAGTGATTTTGGCTCAATAATATAATTAAGCTGTGTCGCAAAACGTATTGCCCGCATCATTCGCAGTGGATCATCCGAAAAGGTAATATCAGGATTTAATGGGGTACGAATAATTCCAACTTCCATATCATTTATCCCGTTAAAAGGATCCAGCAATTCACCATAATTTTTTTCGCTTAATGAAATTGCAAGTGCATTGATTGCAAAATCTCTTCGGTTTTGATCATCTTCCAACGTTCCGTTTTCTACAATAGGCTTGCGGCTTTCAGAACGGTATGATTCTTTCCGGGCACCCACAAATTCAATGTCGTAATCTTCATAAACGATTTGTGCAGTGCCAAAATTTTTATATACGTTGACATGGTACTTATTTCCTAATTTTTTTGCAACACGTTCTGCTAAATCAATGCCGCTACCAATGGCAACAATATCAATATCTTTACATGGTCTGTTTAGTAATAAATCACGTACCCAGCCACCTATCACATAAGCAGGAATATTCATTTCAGCAGCACATTGCGAAATGATTTTAAAAACAGGATGAGTTAATTTTGTTTTCAATACTAAATTTGAAGTGTTTTTTATTTTCTGACTATCTTAATTTCTCCATTCAAAGCCACTTTAATAATAGTAGATGGTTTGGTATTATTAATTTCTTCCTGACGGAATTTTACGATGTAATCAACTTTGTTTAAAATATCTGAAGTTATTTCGCTAAATGACGAAGGAGCCTTTTCACCGCTTGTATTAGCCGATGTGGCAACAATAGGTTTTCCGAATTTATGAATGAGTGTATTACAAAATGCTTCTTTTACCATACGGATTCCAATACTTCCATCAGCAGCAATGACATTTTCCGCAAGCATTCGTCCATCGGGATAAATAATTGTAAGGGAATCTTCAGCGGACTCTAATAATTCCCATGCTACTTCAGGCACTTCTTTAACATAACGGTTAATCATTGTTTCGTCGCAAACCATAACTACCATGCTTTTATAGTGGGCACGTTGTTTAATTTTAAAAACTTTAGCAACAGCCTCCTTATTACGCGCATCACAGCCGATACCCCAAACGGTATCCGTTGGATAAAGTATTGTGCCTCCTTTACGAAGTACTTCTATTGCATTTTTGATTTCTTCTTCCATAAAACTACTTTGTATCAAGTATCAAGTATCAGGTATCAGGTATCAGGTATCAGGTATCAAGTACTAAAACTCCTAAATAAATTTGTGCTGAACTATTTTAATACTTGATACTTGCTACTTAATACTTAATACTTATTAAATAAACGACTGAAGTTCGTGCAATTTACGGTATGCACCATTTTTTTCCAGAAGAAAGGTATGAGTGCCCCGTTCAATGATTTCACCTTTTTGCATGACAATAATTTCATCTGCATGCTGGATGGTTGACAAACGATGCGCAATTATCAAAGACGTCCTGTTTTTCATTAGTTTATTTAAAGCATCCTGTACCAAACGCTCGCTTTCAGTATCTAAAGCTGATGTTGCTTCATCTAATATTAAAATAGGAGGATTTTTTAAAACAGCTCTTGCAATACTCATCCTTTGGCGCTGACCACCGGATAATTTTCCTCCTCTGTCACCAATATTTGTTTGATAGCCCTGAGGCATTTCTGAGATAAATTCATGCGCATTGGCTATTTTTGCCGCTTCTACGACCTGTTCCTCAGTAATATTTTCAATTCCAAATGCAATATTATTATAAACAGTATCATTAAATAAAATAGATTCTTGCGTTACAATACCCATCAATGCCCTTACATCATTAAGTTTAGCGTTTTTTATTACAACACCGTCAATTAAAATCTCGCCTTGTGACGAATCATAAAAACGGGGAAGCATATCTGCAAGTGTAGTTTTCCCAGATCCTGATTGCCCTACCAATGCTATGGTTTTCCCTTTTTCAATTTTTAAATTGATATTATTTAAAACCCAGCCGGACTCATTTTCGCGATAAGCAAAGGATACATTTTTATATTCAATTTCTTTTTCAAAACTGTTCAATTTTTGAGGATTTAAAGGATCTTTTATAGTTACCTCCGCATCCAGAATTTTATTTACCCTTTCGGCAGATGCCAATCCTTTTTGTATGTTATAATATGCCGTTGTAAAAGATTTTGCAGGTGCTATCAGTTGCGAAAAAAGAGCAAGATAGGTTATAAAAATTGCACCACTCATGGTTGGATGATCACCCAATACCATTTTGCCACCAACATACAAAATAATCACAAAAACAGTTATTCCCATAAATTCACTTAATGGCGATGACAAATCTATTCTGCGATAAACTTTTATCATCAGATTGGTATAGTCATTGTTCTCTTTTACAAATTTTTGTTTTACACTATTTTCTGCATTAAACGCTTTAATAATGCGTAACCCTCCCAGGGCTTCTTCCATAATGGAAAGTAAAAGACCTGTTTTTTCTTTTTCCTGTGTTGACGTTCGTTTCAGTGACTTACCGATACGACCAATAACAATACCGGTAATGGGTAATAATATCAATGCCAGAGTAGTTAATTCCCAACTCATCAGAAACATTAATGTTATAGAGATAAAAATAGTAACAGGTTCACGAAAAACCATCTCTAATGAATTCATGATGCTCCATTCTATTTCGCGAACATCAGCAGTCATGCGGGACATGATATCTCCTTTGCGTTCATCGGAATAATAACTTAATGGCAATACCAGTATTTTTTGAAAGAGATTATTACGTATGTCTTTTACCACACCATTCCGGATAGGTGCGATAAAAAACATTCCGAGGTAGCGGAATAAATTTTTAAAAAAAATAGTGGTGATAATAAATAAACAAATACCAACCAAAGCGTGCATCTGGCTATGCGCAGCTATATCCTTGCCCAATATATAATTTATATTATCAATTATCGATGCGGAAGAAAGGTGAAATTCTGGTTTTCCCATTTTCTGAATTTCTTCCATTTTTTTGCTGTCATCAGAAAACAATACCTGTAAAAATGGGAATAACATGGCAATAGAAAACAAAGAAAAACCTGCAGATAAAATATTGAAAATTATATTAAAAACAGCATAACGCCAGTATCCCTTAATATATTGGAGTACACTAAAAACATTTTTCATGTCGCAAATATAAGCTTTGTCGCTGTTAATTGTTAATTTTGAGTTCTAAATTATATTTCAAACAATGGATTCAACACGTCAGTTAAAAGTATCACGTTTAATACAAAAAGAACTTGGTGAAATTTTTCAGCGGGAAACCCGCATTTTGTTTGGTAATGCGTTAATTACTGTTACACAGGTACGTGTAAGTCCGGACCTGGGCATCGCGAAAATATATGTAAGTTTATTTAATATACCAGATACCAAAGTTTTATTAAAACTCATTCAAACACATACCAAAGATATTAGAATAAAACTGTCGGGCAGAATAAAAAAACAGGTCCGTATTATACCTAATCTGGTATTTTTTCTGGACGATTCATTGGATTACGCTATGCGTATTGATGAACTGTTGAAAAAGTAATTTTACAATCGATGAAGTAAAAATTTATCCCCCAGCAACACACAAGCAAATACTCCCCCCCCCCTTCACAAACGCACAAAGCAAACACACAAGGGGGACTTTTTGCGCTTGTAAATCAATGTCATTTAGTTATTTAAGATTGACCGTGCGCTTATCATATTGAGCCTGTCGAAATATATGCGATTGCGTTCTTAACTATGATTACATTGATGCGTAATTCGTATATTCGTATATTCGTACAAATTCGTAATTCGTAGATAATTTGAATCTTCCTTTTTTCATAGCAAAACGATACCTGATTTCTAAAAAATCTCACAATGCCATAAATATTATTTCGGGCATTTCTGTGGTTGGCATTGCTATTGGAACTATGGCGCTCATCATTGTGCTTTCAGCCTTCAATGGCTTATCAGATTTAGTACAATCGCTTTATAACTCTTTTGATGCGGATATTGAAATTACAGCGAAACAAGGAAAAACTTTTACCCTTGATTCAGTTGAAATACAATCCTTAAAAAAAATTAGTGATGTTGCCTTTTATACTGAAATTATGGAAGGTGATGCTTTATTAAAATTTAATGATAAACAATGTATTGCCACAATAAAAGGGGTTAGCAAAGATTTTGCGAAGATGAATAATTTTGATACTCTTGTTAAAGAAGGCAAGTTCGATCTGATGAAAAATAACATTGTTATTGGTAAAGGAATTAGTTATATTTTACAAAACAGTCCTAATGATGTATTTACTCCGATATCTATTTATGCTCCCAAGCGAGGCAATATCCGCACTTTTGATGCTGATGGCGGACTGAATGAATTAAAGGTATTTCCTGCCGGATCGTTTTCAATTAACGATGAGTTTGATTACAAATACGTTATTATAGATATTAATAAGGCGCGCCAGCTATTCGATTATAAAACAGAGGTAACATCTCTGGAATTAGGACTAAGAAAGGATGCTGATAATGAAAATGTGCAATCACAAATCAAATTATTATTTGGAGAAAAATATGAAATAAAAAACCGGCAACAGCAAAACGCTTTGTTGTACAAAACATTAAAATCCGAAAAATTATGGACATTTATTATACTTGTTTTTATACTGATAATAAGTTCTTTTAACGTGATTGGATCACTAACAATGTTGATAATTGAAAAGAAAGCTGACATTACCATTTTGCATGATATGGGTGCGGATATTCAATTAATTCGCAAAATCTTTTTAATGGAAGGACTGCTTATCACTATTATTGGTGCTGTTTTAGGGCTTATCCTTGGAACTTTTGTTTGTTGGTTGCAGGTTAAATTTTCTTTAGTCCGTTTCACTGAAGGTTATGTGGTTGATGCATACCCGATTAAGTTGGAACTAACTGATTTTATTATGATTTCGGGAGTTGTCTTATTGATAGGATTTTTTGCTGCCTGGTATCCGGTAAAAGTATTTACGAAAAGGCATTTGGTTTTTTAACACACACTATTTTAACACAGAGTTCACAGAGGACCAGGAGAGTTTCACAGAGAGGCTCTTTTTAGTAAAATTCAAAAAACTCTTTGAACTCTGTGTTAAAAAAAATTAAATAATTTCAATTTTGGAATATTTCTTCTCTACTTTATCCAGAATGCTAATGATTTCATCATAGGAATAAGTAGTTACCAGACTTAAACGGTACTCTTTAAAGTTCGGTAATCCTTTGAAATAATTGGTATAATGCCTGCGCATTTCCACAATTCCGGCATGTTTACTTTTCCATTTCATTGAAAAATCCAGATGTTCCTTGCATACACGAATACGATCGGTAATAGATGGCGGAGCAAGGAATTCGCCTATTTTTAAAAAATGTTTTATCTCATTAAAAATCCATGGATTCCCAATACTTGCCCTTCCAATCATAATGCCATCCACACCATACCGATCTTTCATCAGCTTTGCTTTTTCAGGTGAATCAACATCTCCATTACCGAAAATTGGGATTTTAATTCGTGAATTATTTTTAATCTCGCCAATCAATGTCCAGTCAGCCTCTCCTTTATACAATTGTGCCCGTGTTCGCCCGTGTATAGTCAGCGCTGAAATACCAACATCCTGCAATCGTTCCGCCACTTCCATGATGTTTTTTGTAGCATCATCCCAGCCCAAACGTGTTTTCACTGTTACCGGGCGATGTGCGATTTTTACAATCTCTGATGTCATTTCCACCATTTTTGGAATATCCTGTAAAAGAGCTGCACCAGCACCTCTGCAAGCAACCTGCCTGACGGGGCAGCCATAATTAATATCTAATAAATCGGGATTTGCGTTATCCGCAACTATGCCTGCTTCACGCATCGAATTAATTTCGGAACCAAATAGCTGAATACCGATGGGGCGTTCATATTCAAAAATATCCAATTTCTGTATGCTTTTGGCGGCATCACGTATCAATCCTTCGGAAGAAATAAATTCGGTATACATTAAATCAGCGCCGTTTTTTTTACATACTGCACGAAACGGAGGATCACTCACATCTTCCATGGGAGCCAATAATAAAGGGAAATCGCCTAATTCTATGTTACCTAACTTAACCATTAATATAATTTTAGAATTACATCCCCCTACAACCCGCAAAGCCATTGCGCCCCCCCCTTCTCTAACGCACAAAAACGCACAAGGGGGACTATACTCCCAATTGCATATAGTAAAATTGTATAATTGCGCCCTGTTAAATTGTTATTTGTAGATTTGTGCAAAATTACCCAAAAAAGTCAATCAATGCAAAACAACGAACCAGAGCGCCAATCATGGCTTAAGTTAAGTATCCTCTTTTTGTACATTTTCGCTTTAGGGCTACTCACAGTATTGGGCGGAGATGATGACATTGCAATAAACATGGATAACCCAAAAACAATTGCACTTTTAAAATTAATACAAGGTATAAGTGTACTTTTTGTTTTTGTTATTCCCGCAATACTGTTTGCTGTTTTTTGGACAAAGTCACGTATCCATTATTTAGACGTTACTACCAAGCCTGCTTTTACTACCTTACTACTCGCAGGGTTAGGTATGTTGCTTGCAATGCCCATGATAAACTGGCTGTCTGATATTAATCAACATCTTAAATTGCCTGAAGCATATAGCAGCATAGAAATATGGATGCAGCAAAGTGAAGAAAAAGCAAAACTGCTTACGGATGCTTTTACTAAAGGAACGTCAATAAGTATACTCTTCCTAAATTTAGTTGTGATTGCTTTACTGGCAGCTGTTAGTGAAGAAGTTTTTTTTCGTGGTATCTTGCAGAAAGTGTTGATTGATTGTATTCGTAATAAACATATTAGTGTATGGATTGGAGCCATTGTATTCAGTGCCTTTCACATGCAATTTTTTGGATTTTTGCCACGCATGTTAATGGGTGCTTATCTGGGTTATTTGTTTTTATGGAGCGGCTCACTATGGCCCGGAATATTTGCGCATTTCATTAATAACGGTACGGCAGTATTTTTAGTTTGGCTTGCAAATAGAGGTGTAATAAGTGATAATGCGGATAAGGTTGGAATTCAGGAAGGCGAATGGATATATTTAGTAATAAGTATTGTGCTGGTTGCATTAAGTTTATTCTTGGTATTCAGAATTGAGAAAAAGAAAACATTCCAAACCGAAGTCCCTCTTGATTTCCATTAGCGAGAGTGTAGGAAAGGACTTGCTTTTTTATTCTTTTCTCTTTACTAAAAAATAATAATCATTTTCTATCGGCAGATACCCATACTCATAACAAAAATAATACGTTGTTCCTTTTTTGGTAGTATAAGCATTGGTATAATATTGAAAATTGAAACCGTTTTGGAGTAGTTTGGCTTTTGTTGTTTTTGCAGTTTCTTCAGGTATAAATTCGCATAAAATTCTTCTGTTTTTTCGTAAAATATTATTTACGTTTCTGACATAGTTTGTGGTATCACTATTCAATTTATTGTTGAATGCATTTCGACATAGGTCAGAACAGAATTTTTTATCAGCTCGTCCTTTTATTACCTCTCCGCATTCCGGGCATTCTTTGTTCATATTAATGCTTTTATTAATGTTTAGTTAATACAAAATAGACAAAGCAATTTGGATTAATTATGTTGGTATACTATTAAAGAAATTTCAGCAATTATATTTTCCAATTCCTTGGTATTTGTCCCTTCAGTCATAATACAAATAAGGTAAGGCGAATTTCCTTTATACACGATGCCACAATCATGAAGTTGCATTTTGTCAGAGTTCAGATAACCTCTTTCTCCAAATTTATGTGCAATTTGAACAGTAGAGGGCAACAGTGCAGCTAAGCCCTTACGGAAGGTTGAATTTGTTAAAATTTGTAGCGCTTTCTCTGAATTATCTTTATTCAAATAAGTAGCGTTATAAAGGATACGAAAAAAGGACGAATACGTTTTTACCGACATGAAATTTGATGTATCATTAAATTTAGACATATCAATTCCGATGTCTGAAAATACTTTATTTATAAATATTGGATCAATATTCTGAAACAACAAATACCTGGCATTATTATCTGAGTGAACAACCATATAGTATATTAACTTTTCTACAGAATATGAATTCCCGATTTTTATTGTGGAATCACCAATATTGGGGCGCATTCCGTCATCAATATCTTTGTCGTACTTGATTTCTTTGTTTAAAAAACCCGGTTCGCTTTCTGACTTTTTGAATGCGGCAATCATTACTGGCACTTTAAGCAAACTTGCCGGAGAGTAGTCATCTTTTTCCCCTATTCCAACCCATGGACCATTGGTAAGGTCTCGAAAATAAAATGAAATATGTGAAGCCCTCCCTGAGGAAATAGACTTTTCGATGAAATTTTTCGCCTTTTTCTCCAATTCGATCGAGGATAAAATGTTTGATTGGTGATAATTTTCGCAGTCCAAAAGCGGGTTAATAAATTTATATCCTCCTAACCGGTATTCCCTGTTTTTTTCAATACTATCCGTTGCCGCATTATTTATTGACATTTCAATTTCATTGTTTTCTTTAAAATGTTTTCCAGAAATAAAGCCAATAATACCTGCAATTAAAATCCCCCCGATTGTAACAATATACCTTTTCAAAATAACGAACTATTAAATTTTTTTTATTTTTTATTTTCCAATCTGACTATGCAATGGGCTATCCCTTTTGATGCCAAATTTCGATTGTACAAATATACTAAATATGAGCCCACTCCAAAAAGAGTTTTCGACACGAATTGCGCAAATTATTTTTAAGAACAGATTTGATAACCAGCGTATAAAATTGCTTATTATTTATACATTTGTCAATCTAATAAAAAAAATAAAATATGAAAAAAATACTCATTCTATTGGCAAGCGCTGTAATCCTTTATTCATGCGGCAATAATAAAAATGAAACATCTGGCAATGCTAACAAAGCATTACAGGACAGTGTTCAAACTTATTTAGACAACTACAATAAACAATATCAGCAATTGGGTATCATCTCAAATGAAGCGCAGTGGAAATCCAATACTCATATAGTTGAAGGCGATTCCAGTAATGCCACTGCTACAAATAAAGCGGAAGAAGAAAATGCTAAGTTTAGCGGAAGTAAAGAAAACATTGAAACAGCCAATAAATATCTTGCCCGGAAAGATAAATTGAAAGAACTGCAGGTAAAACAATTAAAAAGTATTTTATACAAGGCAGCTAATAATCCTGAAACTATTGCTGATGTTGTTAAAGCACGTATCAAAGCGGAAACCAAACAAACAGAAAAATTATTCGGTTTTGATTTCAAGATTGATGGAAAATCTGTTTCGACAAATGATATTGATGGAATTTTAGCTTCTGAAAAAAATCTGGCGAAGCGCCTGAAAGCTTGGGAAGCTAGTAAAGAAGTAGGGAAAGGTTTAAAAGAGGGATTACTTAATTTGCGCGATTTACGTAACAAAACGGTGCAAGGCTTAGGTTACAAAGATTTTTTTGAATATCAGGTTTCTGATTATGGCATGACTACGCAGGAAATGGTGGAGATGCTTCAAAAATTCAATAAAGAATTATACCCGCTTTTCCGCGAATTGCACACGTATGCACGCTATGAATTCGCTAAAAAATATGGTGTTAAAGAAGTGCCTGATCTTATTCCGGCTCATTGGTTGCCAAACCGTTGGGGACAAGACTGGACAAGCCTTGTAGATGTTAAAGGAATTAATTTAGACAGTGCATTAAAAACAAAAGATGCGGAATGGATGGTAAAACAAGGGGAACGTTTTTATGTAAGTCTGGGCTTTCCTGAATTGCCTAAAACTTTCTGGGAAAAATCAGATTTATATCCTGCTCCTGCCGGTGCGAATTACAAAAAGAACAATCATGCTTCTGCCTGGCACATGGATTTAGATAAAGATGTACGCTGCCTGATGAGTGTAATTCCAAACAGTGAGTGGTATGAAACCGCTCATCATGAATTAGGACATATATACTATTATTTATCTTACAGTAATCCTGAAGTGCCTGTTTTATTACGTGAAGGAGCTAACCGTGCTTACCATGAAGCATTGGGAAGTTTGATGGGAATGGCTGCCATGCAAAAACCATTTATGGAAAACCTGAATCTTATTCCTAAAAACACAAAATCAGATGAGATGCAAACCCTGTTGAAAGAGGCTTTGAACTACGTTGTATTCATTCCATTCAGTACCGGTACTATGAGTATGTTTGAACATGATTTCTATGCGAAAAATTTGTCTGCTGATCAACTTAATAAACGCTGGTGGGAACTTGCAGGTCAATACCAGGGCATTGCCCCACCAACTGAGAGAGGTGAAGAGTATTGCGATGCAGCTACCAAAACACATATAAATGACGACCCTGCACAATACTATGATTACGCTTTATCATATATTCTATTGTTCCAGATACATGATCATATTGCGAAAAATATTTTGCATCAGGATCCTCATGCCACCAACTATTTTGGAAATAAAGAAGTTGGAAAATTCATTGCCGATATTATGAGTCCCGGTGCAAGCAAAGACTGGCGTGAAGTTTTGAAAGAAAAAACCGGTAGCGATTTAAGTGCGAAAGCAATGCTTGATTATTTTAGCCCATTGATGGAGTATCTGAAAAAAGAAAATGCCGGAAGAAAATACACCTTGCCGGAGTTGAAGTAGATAATAAATAGAAGGCGGGAAGGTGATTGACTTCCGAAACAAAAACTATTCAAAATCTTTATAAAGCAAATATTTCTTACGAATAGTTTTAAATTTTTCTATTCCTGGTTGCCAGCTTTTACGGATATCATCTTCTGCAACGTTATCTTTAATTTGTTTTTGAAGGGTTGCATTGCCGGCATGATAATTAAAATTCTCATCAAAAAAGTCCGTTTTGTCGGGTGTATTTTTATAAGTACCCATTAACCAAAACAAATAAATTTTCTTAGTGTTTTTCATATATTCGGTTCCAAAATTATATAGATTGAAACCATTACATACTTGTCCTTTGTATTTCGGATCCATGGCTCCCACTTTAGGTTTTGGAGTAAATGTATAATTTGTTTTTTGTAATGTAGGATGTCCTATAACCTGAAAAGGTAAATCAGTCCCCCTGCCTACCGAAACAATTGTCCCTTCAAATAATCCCAAACTAGGATATAAATAAACTGAAGCCATATTCGGCAAGTTAGGTGATGGTCGAACAGGCAGTTCATATAAATCAGAATGAGTATAACCTTCCAGTTTGATAACTTTCAAATTGCATTTTACTCCTCCTTTTAACCACGATTCTCCATTAATCATCAGGGCATATTCGCCAATGGTCATACCATACACAATTGGTACTGAGTGTAAGCCTAAAAACGATTTGTAGGTATCTTCCATGACCGGACCATCAATATAATAACCATTCGGATTTGGCCTGTCCAAAACAATCAGCAGTTTATTATTTTCAGCGCAGGCTTCCATCACATAATGTAAGGTGGATAGATACGTATAGAACCTCACACCCACATCTTGTATATCAAAAATAAGTATGTCAACATCTTTTAAATCAGCAGGTACAGGTTTTAAATTTTTTCCGTAAAGTGAAATAACGGGTAGGTCTGTTTTAGGATCTTTGTAGGTTTTTACTTTTTTACCTGCATCAACTACGCCACGAAAGCCATGTTCAGGACAAAATACCTTTTTGACCATTACACCCAAAGCGACTAAACTATCTACTAAATGCGTATTTTTAATATTGGAGGATTGATTGGCAACAATAGCGACTGATTTACCTTTTAATAAAAACAGGTATTCTAGTGTGCGGTCGGCACCCATTTTAATATCAGCACCGGTTTTGATGTTATTATTAATTTGTATAATTCCTTGTGCATTCAAATTAAATGCAAGTATTATAAATAAAAACAGGGTGTATATTTTATAAATCTTCATCTTCATCTACGAATTACGAATAAAAAAAACGAATTTACGAATCTATGTTCGCTACTGTTCTACTAATTGTTCTACCAGTTACGAATAAAAAAAACGAAATACGAATCTATATTTGCTATTTTTTAACATACAGATTCGTACATTCGTACAAATTCGTAATTCGTAGAACAGTAATTCGTTGAATAGAACATCAAAGCTAATAAATTTTGAACACTGAACGCTTCATTGCCAAACGAATCATTTTTGGATCGGGTAAAACCAACCAGTTATCGCGACCTATCGTGCGCATTTCTGTTTTGGGCATTGCGCTTGGATTGGCAGCAATGATTTTGACAATTGCGATTGTTACCGGGTTTCAAAATGAAATCAAGAATAAACTTATTGGTTTCGGTTCTCATATCCAAATTCTAAATTATGATAATAATGTAAGTGATGAACCTCATCCCATTAGTAAAAATCAACCTTTCATTGAAAAATTAAAAAATAATCCTGACATCAATCATATCGAGATTTATGCCACAAAAAGTGGTATCATAAAAACAAAAACGGATAACGAAGGAGTTTTGCTAAAAGGTATTGATGCCGATTACGATTGGAAATTCATAAATGCTAATCTTAAAAGCGGAAATTCTTTCAGTATTAGTGATACAAGCCTGTCAAGGAATATTGTCATTTCAAAATATTTAGCTGATAAATTAGAGTTGAAACTAAACAATAAAATGATTATTTATTTTTTGACAAAGAAGATGGATAGTACTTCTTTTCAATATGAACAGCGGGTAAAAGCTTTTTATATTTCTGGAATTTATGAAACAGGTTTTGAAGATATTGATAAACGCCTTGTTTTAGTTGATATTAAACAAATACAAAAATTGAACTATTGGAATCCCGATCAAATCGGTGGCTTTGAAATTGCAATTAAAGATTATAAAAAAATTGATGCAATAGGTGCTAAAGTGAATGACTTGGTAGGACAAGGATTAATTGCACAAACAATCAAAGAAATAAACCCTACAATATTTTCATGGCTGGATTTACAGGATATAAATGCGATTATAGTTATTACACTTATGATTTTAGTAGCAGGTATTAATATGATCTCCGCCTTGCTGGTATTGATTTTGGAACGCACTAACATGATTGGGATTTTAAAGGCGCTTGGTGCAAAGAATAATAATATTCAAAAAATATTTTTATACAATGCAGCCTACCTCATCGGTAAGGGGTTATTATGGGGAAATATTATCGGTATTGCTGTCGCTATTTTTCAGCAATATTTTGGTGTGTTTAAATTAGATCAGGCAACATATTACGTTTCTGTAATTCCAATTAACATTAATTTATTTTATATTTTATTATTAAATATTGGCACACTCCTGTCTTGCCTTTTAATGTTGATTGTTCCAAGCTTTATCATTTCAAAAATTACTCCAATAAAAGCGATTAGATATAGCTAAAAAATATTCGTAAATTTGCCTATAAAAATATTTAGCAAAATGAACATAGCAGTAACAAAAATTGAATTGG
>JAVHPE010000113.1:0-3474 GCA_036170475.1 Bacteroidia bacterium
TAATTAGGTAAAAAGCCCTATTATTAGACTACCTAAATAGTAACGAAATTTTTATCTAACCATTCTATTTTTAAAACTTTATCATAGATTAACGGAAATTGCTTATTTTTGAATTGCCCTTCAAAATAATATTGTTTCATTTTTGTTATTTTGCTGTGCTCGTTGTTTAAAGCAAAAAATACTGCTGACGAAAAAAAAAATTATGAAAAAACTACTTTTTACAACTTTCACATTTTTTCTTTTTACGCTATTTTCTTTCGCCCAAACTCCGCCTCAAGGCATCAACTATCAGGCAATAGCGCGTGATACTGCAGGCAAAGCCATCAGCAGTAGCATGGATCTTGCTGTAAAATTTACTGTCTGGTCCGCTTCTTCAGGAGGTATAAGTTTGTTTTCTGAAACACACAGTCCGGTTAATACCAATAGCTATGGCTTATTTACTTTGGTAATCGGAAGTGTTAATACCACCGATTTTCAAAATATTACCTGGCCGCTTGGCGATAAATTTTTAGAGGTTGAAATAGCCACTGTAGGTGGTAACGGTTATTATTCCATGGGAAGAACTCAACTGATGAGTGTTCCTTACGCGTTACATTCAAAAACAGCGGATTTTTCTTATGGTAACTGGTCTCTGTACGGAAATGCTGTTACTGACTCTAGTTTTATCGGAACAAAAAATGCGAAAGACTGGGTGCTCAAAACAAATAATATTGAAAGAATGCGTGTGAAATCCGCCGGCAATGTTGGCATTGGTACTGCCACACCAAACGGACGATTAGACGTAAAAGGAAACGACAGCACCAGCGCTACCTACGGATTTGGAGTTAGAAACAGTGCAAATGATTACGCTTTGATAGTGAGGGATGATGGTCATGTAGGTATTGGAACTACAACCCCTTCCGCATTATTTTCAGTTGGTACTAACTCTCAATTTCAGGTAAATGATACAGGCACCATCGCAGCAGCTACAGGAATAACAAGCACTGGAGCTATAAATTTTTCTGGACTTTCTACCAATGGAATTGTTAGAACCACAGGAGGAACAGGTACTTTATCAAGCAACGGCGGACAAATTGATTTATCCAACGAAGTAATTGATACGCTCCCAATTATTAATGGAGGTACGGGGTTAGGTTCATTAGGCAATTGGCAGGCTTTTTATTCAGATGGGCTTGGGGCACTTACCCCTTTTTCATTAGGCACATCAGGTACTGTTTTTCAATCGAATGGCAATTCTTTAGCTCCAACCTGGGTAACGCCCTCTTCCTTAATGCAAAACCTTTCGAATGGAACCGGCATCTCTCCTTTTACTTATAATGGATCTGCGACAGCAACTATAAACATTGCTAATACCGGTATTACACCTGGCACCTACAACATTAGCATGGTAGGTCAAACCATTACGATACCTACCTTTACTGTGAATGCTCAGGGACAATTAACCGCGGAAAATAACTCAACCGTAAATGTGGAAGCCCCCCTTACATTTGATAATGGCTTAACCAGAACATTGAATAATATTCAGTTAGGCGGTACATTAATCCAAAATACTACAATTGCCGGCGGTTCTTTCAATACACTTTTTGACCTTAACAGTACAGGAAATTTCAGCATTAATCAAAATGGCGGTACTTCTGCATTTTTTGTAAACCCCAATGGTAATGTTGGTATTGGAACATCGAGCCCTGTGTATAAATTAGATGTTCAGAAAGGTTTAAGTCAGCTCCGAATATTGTCTACCACAACCGGGAAAATTGCAAGTTTGATTACAGAGAATGATTCCGGTAATGCAAAATGTGCCGTAGAATCAAATGCCGGAGGTGTATCTATTACAGGCTCTACTCCTTATTCTGCTATTTTTGGTACTGATTACCAACGTTCACTGCATTTAGCTACAGCTTCGACAGTAAGAGCGACTATTGACAAAGATGGTAATTTCGGTATCGGAACTATTACTCCTCTTAGTAAATTAGATGTGTCGGGTGGCATTGCTATCGGTACAACTTATTCAGGAACTGCTGTTGCTCCTACTGATGGTGCGATTATAGAAGGCTCTGTTGGTATTGGTACAGCAAGCCCTGCTACAACACTTGATGTTAATGGGATTATCAATTCCGCTACCGGTTACCGCATCGCTAATGGCGCTGTTTCTGGTAACTATCTTAGAGGAGATGGAAGCAACTTTGTTTCCTCTGCAATTCAGGCGAGTGACTTGCCATCTTCTTTTTCAGGATTAGATGATCCCAGTGCCTCTGTTGGCTTAACTGCTATTAATGGAGTTGCTACCACGGCTATGCGCAGTGATGCCGCCCCTGCATTGAGCGAGGCAATTGCTCCAATCTGGACCAGTACACATATATTCAATAATGTAACTTATTCTGCTTTATTTACCGGCGGAAATGTTGGTATTGGAACTTCAACCCCCGGAGCAAAATTAGAAGTAAATGGTACTGTAAAAATTACAGGAGGGGCTCCCGGAGCTGGTAAAGTATTGACTTCTGATGGCTCCGGTTTAGCATCCTGGACTACCCCAACAACAGGCACTGTAACGTCTGTGGCCACAGGCACCGGCTTAACAGGGGGGGCAATCACCTCATCAGGGACGCTTTCTCTGGATTATTCCGCAACACTTGCAGCCAATCCTGCTCTTACTTCAGGACAAAGTGTTTTTGGTACAACAGGGCTTTTATTTGAAGGTGCGACAGCTAATGCCTTTGAAGGTTTATTAACTCCTACTGACCCAACAGCAGATAGAACCTGGACATTACCGGATGCTACGGGAACCATCGCTTTAAGCTCTCAAATTCCCACGGGATTAGCTCTGACAAAAACAGACGATGCCAACGTAACACTTACTTTAGGAGGAACACCTGCAACATCTTTAATTAATGCAACTTCTTTAACTCTTGGATGGACAGGACTACTTAGCATTGCCAGAGGAGGTACCAATGGAAGTGCATTACCAACAGCCGGCGGAGTATCTTATGGAACCGGCTCCGCTTTCGCCTTTACAGGAGCGGGAACCTCCGGGCAGGTATTAAAATCTAATGGCGCCGGGGCGCCTACATGGATAACACCAACCGCTGGTACTGTAACTTCTGTGGCAACCGGAACAGGTTTAACGGGAGGATCAATTACCTCAACAGGGACGCTTTCTTTTGATTATTCCGCAACGATAGCAGCCAACCCTGCCCTTACTTCAGGACAATGTGTTTTTGGTACTACAGGTCTTATATTTGAAGGTGTTACTGTAGATAACAACGAAGGATTATTATTTACCGATCCAACAGCGGATAGAACCTGGAAACTGCCGGATGCTTCAGGAACCATTGCCTTATTATCAGATATTAGCGGGAACAATTGGTCAATTACAGGTAATACAGGTACTTCTGCTGCTACAAATTTTGTGGGTACCACCGATAATGTTTCATTGAGATTCAGAACCTATAATACTGAAAAAATGATTATTGATTC
>JAVHPE010000114.1:0-3462 GCA_036170475.1 Bacteroidia bacterium
TTTTGTTTCGTTTCTTTGGCTAACTCTATTTCATTATTTTCTTGTTCTATGGCTGTCCATCGGTGTTTTATACGTATTCCTTGTACTGCTTCAAAAGCCAACTTCTGAACATGAAAACGGTCGGTAACAACTTTTCCGTTTGACCCCAAGTATACCGCAATGAAATTTTAGCAGGAATTTTAACCGAAGGAAACCGAAAAGTTTTTCTGTTTCAATATAACGATTCTTATTTTAATGACACAAGCAAACCGGCTATCAGTTTGACACTACCGAAAACAAAGCAGGAATACCGAAGTGAATATTTGTTTCCGTTTTTCTTTAATATGTTAAGCGAAGGTGTGAACAAAAAATTACAGACTACACAATTGAAAATTGATGAAGAAGATAATTTCGGGTTGCTGATTGCAACAGCACAATATGATACAATAGGAGCAATAACAGTAAAACCAATAGTAGCAAAATGAATTTAGACGAATTGAAATATTGCCCCGGAACATTGGCTAAAGGATTTACTAGATACAGCCCCGGTTGTTTGCGAAATTTGTTCAATGGGGGAAAAGTAAATCATATATTACCTTATGAACCGCCACAACAAAGTGAAGAAGTGGCAGAGCAGTTTATGGAAAACCGAAAACGTATTTCAATATCCGGTGTGCAAGAAAAGCTAAGTCTAATTCTTGAAAAAAATATTCTGCGACTAACCAAAGAAGGCGAGCAAGGAACTTATATATTAAAACTAATACCACGAGATTTGAAAAAAGTTGATCTGGTTCCAGCTAATGAACATCTCACTATGCAAATAGCAAAGCAGGTTTATGGTATTAACACAACTGAGAACGCTTTGATATTTTTCAAAAACGGATTACCTGCTTATATCACAAAGCGATTTGATATAAAAGTGGGAGGCGGAAAGTGGGGAGTAGAAGATTTTGCAACCTTAGCAGGAAAAACGAAAGATAATGCCGGAGCTGATTTCAAATACGAATATAGTTATGAAGAAATGGGACTGCTTATACAAAAATATGTTCCAGCTTGGAGGGTTGAAATTGAAAAATACTTTTCATTAACAGTTTTCAATTTTTTATTCTCAAACGGTGATGCTCATTTGAAAAATTTCTCATTACTCGAATCTTCAAAAGGAGATTATTTATTAAGCCCTGCGTATGATTTAATAAATACAAGATTGCATGTAGATGATACAGATTTTGCCTTAACCAAAGGATTATTTGCTGACAATTTTAAAAGTTTGGAATACAAAAAAAACGCACATCCATCTAAAACTGATTTTATAGAATTTGCGAAAAGAATAGGTGTAACAGAAAGCAGAGTTGAAAAATTATTACTCCCATTTTTAGAAAAGCGGAACATGATTGAAACATTAGTGAGCCATTCATACCTGAGTGATGCCAGCAAGAAAGGATATTTATTGAGATATAATACTAAACGTAACTATTTTTTAATTGGCTAAATGTTAAAAAAAACTATTAACATTATTTGTGAGCGTAAATACAATTTAGTAAATTCGTAAAATACAAAATCTTTTTACCCTAATAATTTAAACTCTAACTCAACTAAAATGAAAAAAATTTTACAAGCTTTTGTCGCGGTAACATTAACATTCTCTGCCATTGAAAGTAAAGCTCAACTTGCTACCGGCAGTATTGCTCCAGACTGGACACTATCTGATATTAATAATGTTAGTTATAACTTATATTCCTATTTAGATTCCGGAATAACAGTATATATAGATGTTTCCGCAACATGGTGCAGCCCATGCTGGGGTTTTCACAATACAGGACTTTGGGACAGTTTATGGGAAGAACACGGTCCAATTGGAAGTATTGGTGTTAATCCATCATCAACAAATGATGTGATGGTGTTTTTTATTGAAGGTGATGGAACTACTAACAGTGCCGATTTGCATGGTACAGGATCAAATACTCAGGGGGACTGGGTAACAGGTGTAAACCTACCGATTATTGATTTGGCGAGTTCTGCGGCTATCACCTTTAATGCTGATTATCAGATTGGATATTTCCCAACTCTTTACAAAATTTGCCCGGATCGTTCTGTCACTGAGGTTCCCCGTTCACTTGATGGTGTTAATTATATTACTCCAACAGAATTATATGCTACAAAGGCAAGTTGTGCTGTTGCTGCTGTTTCTGTTGATGCCGAAATGATAACTTCACTTGGATATAACACCTCCTTAGCTTCCTGTGATAGTGTTGCACCAACTTTTCGTTTGGGAAATGTTGGAACGAGCCCGTTGATTTCAGCTACTATTACACTTGCAGTAGATGGTACTGTTCAAAAAACAATTTACTGGACAGGAAATCTTGCTACTTATGAAAGTGAAACGATAAATACTGCAACTGTTGGTTCATCTGTATTAGGCACACATACCATCACTGCAACTATCTCTATTCCGAATGGTATTTCAGATCCAACATCATCGAACAATTCAACTACAGCATCTTTTATTATTTACCCCGCTGTTGGCGGTCCTTATGTTTCTGAATCGTTTGAAACTGCTGGTATTCCTTCTAGCTGGACTATTACAGCTGGTGGAAGTCCTACTTGGCAAGATGCAACTGCCGGTTTCGGATCTTCTAACAGTGTTAAATTAAATTTCTTTTCCATTTCTGCAGATCAAGTTGATATCTTAACATTTCCACCAATGTCATTTGCCGTTTCAACAGCAGCGTCCTTATCGTTTGATGTTGCCTATTGCGGTTATACTGCAAGTGCTCCGGAAAACGATAAGCTGGAAGTACAGTATTCATCCGATTGTGGTACATCCTGGACCAATGTATATAGCAAAGCCGGTAATACATTAAAAACAAAAGTGCCACAGACAACGTCATTCACTCCTTCAAGTAATTCACAATGGAGACATGAATCTATAAATTTAAATGCTTATGCCGGGCAATCAAGTATTTTATTCCGTTTTAAAGGAACTTCAGATTATGGAAACAATCTCTATGTTGATAATATTAATTTTTCTCAATTTGGTGTAGGAATTCAGGAAAACCAACTGGTTAATAACATTAATGTATATCCTAACCCGATGACAAATAATGCAGTTGTGGATTTCAGTTTAGCTATAGCAAATACAGTATCTATTATAATGGTTAATACCTTGGGTGAGGTTGTGCTTTATGAAAATTTAGGTAAAATGAGTGCCGGTATTCAAAATTATTCTTTGGATGCTGCTTCATTAAGCAATGGTTTATATTTCCTGAATATTAAAATTGGTAATACTACTGTTACTAAAAAAGTAGCTATCAACAAATAAATTTTGTTTAAAACAATTGTTATGCCTACCACACATTCTCGACTCCGATCGAATTGACAACATATACAGAGTCATTTCGAGCGGAGTCAGGAAATGTGCGTGAGGTTGTTTCGTTAGAATAATAATTTGTTATGTCTTGAAGTTTTTTTATTCATTAACCTAAT
>JAVHPE010000115.1:0-16231 GCA_036170475.1 Bacteroidia bacterium
CCTTCATAATTTAAAATATTAAGTATTAATGTTTTTCAAGAACAAAATTTTGTATAGTAATATAAAAATTCATAATTTTTCTTACCCCTATTTCTTCAATTTTCGGAGTCCGAAAGTACTAAAATAATGTAAACTACCAAAAATATGCAAAATTATGATTTCAAAAATAAGGTAAAAAAATACCGGAATGTGCTGTATCTTCACATAAAAATTTCAGAAATGAAAAATTTCATTCCCGTCTTATTTATAATGATTACTATTTATTCCTGTACTACCAAAACCATTGCGCAGCAAACTATCCGCTTTGTTTCATTAGGTGATTCATATACCGCTGGAACTGGCGCGGATGAAGAGCAATCATGGCCTGTTTTACTCACAAAACATTTAGGAGAAAATAAAATTAATATCGAGTTGATTGCTAACGCTGGCGTTAGCGGAAGAACTACGCAAGGTCTTATTAATTATAGTTTACCTATACTTGATGATACGAAACCTACTTTTGTAACTTTACTAATAGGGGTAAATGATTGGATAATAGGAGTGGATACCATTACATTTCAAAAAAATCTTATTTATATTATTGAACAGGTACAAAAACAACTTCCTGATAAAAGTAAATTGGTATTGATTACTCTTCCTGATTTCAGTGTAACACCTTCTGGAAAAAATTATAGTCATGGACGAGATGTTTCAAAAGGAATTTCAGAATTCAACAAAATAATCCGTACTGAAGCAAACAAACGTAAATTAAAAATAGCGGAGCTTTTTGAAAGTTCAAAAAAAATGGGTACAAATCCCGATTGGGTTTCTACTGATGGTTTACACCCTTCCGCAAAAGGTTATAAGATATGGGAAGCGTGTATTTATTCTGTAGTATATCCCTTATTAAAGTAGTTGAAAGTTGATATTTTTTCATTTTTAATGAATGCCTGACGATTTAACTTACTATGTTGTAATATATACTTTGATTTTATAAACTCAAAATTTTCTTTACAGCAGATTTTAGATTTGTTCGATGTGATTCCAATAAATTATTAAATTTGCCCAACATTTGAACCAAGTACATAAACGTGAAAATAACAAAAGAGGTTAAAGTAGGAATAGTTACAGTCGTTGCCATTGGTTTTTTTATTTTTGGATTTAATTTTCTGAAAGGCAAAAATTTTTTCTCCACGCAACGTAAATTTTACGCTGTGTATACCGATATTGATGGTTTGGTTGAAGCTAATCCATTAATGATAAATGGATTTAAGGTTGGTATTGTGAGTAAAATACAATTAGCACCCGATACCACAAATCATGTAATTGTTACTATACTTTTAGATGATGATGTTCATATCCCCAAAAATTCTATTGCAAAGGTTATTAGTTCGGATATTTTGGGTTCAAAAGCAGTACAAATAATTATGGGTAGCGGCATCAATTATGCGAAATCGGGGGACACGTTAAAATCAGCTCAGGAAGATAACCTTAAACAATCAGTAAATAAAGCGATTGCTCCATTGCAAAAAAAAGCGGAAGGCTTAATTGCTTCTATTGATTCTGTAATGGCTGTGGTACAGCTCGTTTTTAATGAAAATGCACGTCAAAATCTGGCTAAAAGCTTTGAAAGTATTAAACTGGCCATTTCTTCATTAGAAATAACATCCTATCGTTTAGATACTTTGGTAACAGGCGAAAAGTTGAAAATTTCCAGTATTTTAACTAAAATAAATGTACTTGCTACCACCTTAGCAAGTAATAGCGATAAGCTTTCCAATGTCATCAATAATTTTTCCAATATTAGTGATTCATTGGCGAAATCAAATCTTACATCAGCAATTAACAATGCGGATCAGGTTTTATCACAGGCTTCCGGTATTATGAATAAAATTAACAAAGGAGAGGGTACCATGGGATTGTTAATTAATAATGACAGTCTGTATCGAAAACTTGATAAATCATCCGAAGATTTAGATAAATTATTGAAAGATGTACGACTCAATCCTAATCGTTACATAAATATCCGAAACAAGCGCAAAGCATATAAAGAGTAATCCTATTTATTATGATTTCAATCCTCCTTTTTATTCTATTGGTAATTGCCGGGACAGCATTTTTTACCTATAATGTAATCAAAGTAAAACGCAACATCTTTTTAGGGAAAGAACTCAATCGAAAAGATAATTCATCGGAACGATGGAAAATAATGACATTGGTAGCCCTTGGTCAGAAAAAAATGTTTTCAAGACCTATTCCGGCAATACTCCACCTGTTTTTATACGCAGCATTTGTAATTACTCAAATTGAATTAATTGAAATTTTTGCTGATGGTACAATGGGCAGCCACCGTATTTTGCGATCTTCATTAGGAAGTTTTTATACGTTTATGATAAGTTTCATTGAAATTTTATCGGTACTTGCTTTTATTGGTACCATTGCATTTTTATCAAGACGTAATCTGTTAAAAGTACCACGGTTAGCGAATATCGATTTAAAAGGCTGGCCCAAAATAGATGCTAATACTATTTTATTTGCTGAAATTACATTAATCTGCTTTATTTTTATGATGAACGGAGCTGATGAAGTGCTTTATTCACAAGGCTTATCACATGCCGAAAAGATTGGAGATTCTTCTTCATTAGGATTTTTAATCAGTAGTAAATTAGGACCAATTTTGTTTGGTGGACTTTCAGAACCGTCATTACATATTATTGAAAGAATTGGCTGGTGGGGACATATTGCAATCGTGTTTGGTTTCCTTAATTATTTACCTTATTCAAAACACTTCCATCTTTTATTGGCTTTCCCGAATACCTTTTATTCAAATCTCAACCCGAAAGGAAAGTTTACAAATCTGGATTCAGTAACTAATGAAGTGAAAGCCATGATGGATCCTTCATTTACACCACCAGTGGCTGATCCTAACGTACCAATGCGTTTTGGAGCAAAAGATGTTGTTGATTTAACATGGAAACAATTATTGGATGCCTATACCTGTACTGAGTGTGGGCGTTGTACTTCATCCTGCCCTGCAAACATTACCGGTAAATTATTATCTCCCAGGAAAATAATGATGAGTACGCGTGACAGATTAGTTGAAGTTGGAAAAATTATGGATGTCAATAAAGGAGAGTTTAAGGATGACGGGAAAGCATTGTTAGGCGATTATATTAAACCTGAAGAATTATGGGCATGTACTTCTTGCAATGCTTGTGTTCAGGAATGTCCTGTAAATATTGACCCATTGAGTATTATTATTGAAATGAGAAGATTCATTGTAATGGAACAAAGTGCAGCGCCAACGGCATTAAACAGCGTGTTTACGAATATTGAAAACAATGGCGCCCCTTGGCAATTTTCTCAGGCCGACAGGCTGAATTGGAAAAATGAATGAATCGATGTGCTGATGTGCTGATGTGCTGATGTGCTGATGTGCTGATGTGCTAATGAGTTGATGTGCTGATGTGCTGATGTGCTAATGAGTTGATGTGCTGATGAGTTGATGTGCTGATGTGATGATGTGCTGATGAGTTGATGTGATGATGTATTGATATGCTGATTTATTAATGAACTTAAATACTTTTAACTTATAAACTTTAAACTGATGACTGATCAACCTTTAGTTGTACCAACAATGGCTGAATGTAGGACGAAGGGCGAATCTCCTGAATTTTTATTTTGGGTAGGTTGTGCCGGAAGTTTTGATGATAGAGCAAAAAAAATCACCAAAGCCATTGTAAAGATTTTAAATTATGCAAAGGTTAATTTTGCAGTATTGGGTACTGAAGAAAGTTGTACGGGAGATCCGGCAAAACGTGCAGGCAATGAATTTTTATTTCAGATGCAGGCAATGGGAAATATCGCGGTATTGAATGGATATGAAATAAAAAAAATTGTTACAGGTTGTCCTCATTGTTATAATACACTTAAAAACGAATATCCTGCTCTTGGAGGTAATTACGAAGTGGTGCATCATACCCAATTGATTCAGGAATTATTAAACAGCGGGAAAATAAAAATTGAAGGTGGAAGTTTTAAAGGGAAAAAAATTACATTTCACGATCCTTGTTATTTAGGTCGTGCAAATGATGTTTATGAAGCGCCACGCGAAATTTTAGTGAACCTTGATGCGGAAATTGAAGAAATGACCCGCAGCCGTGAAAGGGGGCTTTGCTGTGGTGCCGGTGGTGCCCAGATGTTTAAAGAAGCGGAAAAGGGGAACAAAGAAATATATGCTGAACGTGCTGAAGAAGCCTTGGCGTTAAATCCTGATATCATTGCTGTTGGCTGTCCTTTTTGTAACACAATGATGACAGACGGTGTGAAGCACTTCAACAAAGAGCAATCAGTAAAAGTACTGGATGTAGCTGAAATAATTGTTCAGGCGAACCATTTATAAAAATAATTGTTGAATTAATTCAGCAAGTCCATTCTTCAAAGAAGAACAATAAATCAACAATTAATTTTTATGTTATCAATCAAACAAATGCCCCCTGAGGCAAAGGTGTGGATCTATCAAAGTAATAGAATTTTTTCAGATCTCGAAGTAAAAGCTATTGAAAAAGCAGGACTTCTTTTTATTGCCGATTGGAAAGGTCATGGACTTAGCCTGAAAGCAGGTTTTGATATTTTATACAAGCATTTTATTGTAATTTCTGTTGATGAAAATCAAGCTGCGGCAGGAGGTTGTAGTACAGACGAAGCCGTACATTTTATAAAAAAACTGGAGCAACATTTTAATTTGAGTTTGCTGGATCGCATGCAGGTGGCATATCGTAAAGGAGAAGAAATAGTCGTTTGTCATTTATCTGAATTCGAGAAATTAGCAACGCAAAAAAAAGTCAACGAATCAACAATTGTTTTCAACAATATGGTTACTACTAAAGCTGCATTTGATATGGAATGGGAAGTTCCATTAAAACAAAGCTGGCAAAGAAGGGTATTGGCATAAACTTATTTTGCCATACGGGGTATATCCGGTATTTTATATAGTGAAGGGCAAGGGGTAATACCTTTACCTGAAAAGTGCTGAAAATTAAAATCTAAATCTGAAATATCCTTTCCTTTTACTTCTAAAATATAATACGGTTTTTCCCACCAGGCGTTCAGGCATTTTATATCTATATCCTGAAAATCCTTCTCATTAAATTCCGTTACTTGCTCAGGTAGAATTATTGCATATATACCGTTGGCTAACTGAAATGAAAATTTTCCTTGTCCATCTGTGGTAAACCTTAACAAGATTGGCGATTTAACAGTATTAGTATCGCCTTTTCGGATGTAAAATTCCTTTTCTGGAAATGGCAGGGGTATGGCGCCATCTTCGTTTTCTTTTCTAATTTGCTCAATCGTTTCCTGGCTGGGAGCGATACCTCCATGATAAGAATAAGTGGAGGTTTGTGTTACTTTCCCTGATATGGTATATTGCATCGCTTGTCCAGCAATGTGTTTGGTCGTATCCTTTTTTACAGGAATATTTTTGATAGGTTCCTGTTTGTTTTGGGCAGGACTCGCTATGCAGTTAAGGCAGAGCAGAAAAAGAATGATTTTGAAATTCTTCATTTTGGTATGTTTTGCATTTAGGATGCAAAATACAATATTCATTCCATAATCAGTCCATACAAAAAACAATAAAAAAAAGCCTCCCTTTAAGAGGGAGGCTCTCTAAAAACCATGGCATGATTTTTAGATTTATTCCGTATACTTACGGAATAAAAAAGGTTTAGAATTATTCAGACGCTTTTGAACTATTTTCAGTTTTTTCCATATCCGCTTTTAGATTGGTAAGAACATCCATATCGCCAAGAGTAGTTTTTTCGATACTGTCTTTTACTTTTTTAGCGGCTTTTTTTGTTTCATCTCCGGCAGCTTTCTTTTCAGATGTTGCAACTGCATTTTCAGCGGCTATTACTTCTTCATTTATTTTGCTGTGAGAAACAATGATTTTTTTGCCTTCTTTGTTAAACTCTAATATTTTAAAATCCAATACTTCTTCTGTTTTAGCGCTGCTACCATCAGGTTTAACCAAATGACGGGTTGGGCAAAAAGCTTCTACACCATAAGGCATTGAAACAATAGCGCCTTTTTCCATCACATTGATAATGGTGCCTTGGTGGATAGAATCTACAGTAAAGATAGTTTCAAACACATCCCATGGGTTTTCTTCCAATTGTTTATGTCCTAAACTCAGTCTGCGATTTTCGCCATCAATTTCTAAAACTACCACATCAATAGGCTCAGCAATTTTGGTAAATTCTGATGGATGCTTAATTTTTTTAGACCAGGAAAGGTCAGAAATATGGATTAAACCGTCAACACCTTCTTCTAATTCAACAAAAATACCGAAATTGGTAAAGTTGCGTACAGTTGCTGTATGTCTGGTTCCTTTTGCATATTTATCCAATACAACTGACCAAGGATCAGGAATTAATTGTTTAATACCTAATGACATTTTACGCTCTTCGCGATCAAGTGTTAATACCTGAGCTTCAATTTCATTTCCAACTTTCAGGAAATCATGAGCAGTACGTAAATGCTGACTCCAGCTCATTTCTGATACGTGGATTAATCCTTCAACACCAGGAGCAATTTCAACAAATGCGCCATAATCAGCTATCACAACCACTTTACCTTTTACTTTATCGCCAATAGCCAAATCAGCTTTTAACGAATCCCAAGGATGAGCAGAAAGTTGTTTTAAGCCTAAAGCAATACGTTTTTTCTCATTATCGAAATCAAGGATAACGACATTGATTTTTTGATCCAATTTAACGATTTCATCAGGGTGATTAATACGTCCCCAAGCAAGATCAGTAATGTGGATTAAACCATCAACGCCACCAAGGTCAATAAATACACCATAAGATGTAATGTTTTTAACAGTACCTTCCAATACCTGTCCTTTTTCAAGTTTAGATATGATTTCTTTTTTCTGAACTTCTAATTCAGCTTCAATAAGTGCTTTATGGGAAACAACAACATTTTTAAATTCATTGTTGATTTTCACAACTTTAAATTCCATTGTTTTTCCAACATAAACATCGTAATCACGAATTGGTTTAACATCAATTTGCGAACCCGGTAAAAATGCTTCAATTCCAAATACATCAGCAATCAAACCACCTTTAGTACGGCATTTAACATAGCCTTGAATAATCTCACCGGTTTCCAATGCTGTATTAACTCTCTCCCACGATTTCATCGCACGGGCAGTTTTGTGAGACAGGATTAACTGACCATTTTTATCTTCCTGACTTTCGATATAAACTTCAACAGTATCACCAATTTTCAAATCAGGGTTGTAGCGAAATTCAGTTAACTGAACAACGCCATCTGATTTATAACCGATATTAACAACAACTTCTTTGTTGTTTTTTGAAACCACTTTACCATCAATAATTTCATTCGCTGCAACTGATTTAAGCGTTTTTTCATACACAGAATCAAGTTTCTCACGTTCTTCTTTTGTATAACCTTCATGTTTTTTACCTACCGCGTTCCAGTCAAAATTCTCTAACTCCGCAGGAGCTGTTGTTAATGTGTTTGTCATTGTATTCTTTTGTTTGTATCCAATTTACTTTATTAATCTAAAAGAAAATTGAAGGGGTTAGTACTAAAATAATAATATTCTCTAAACTTAGAGGGTACAAATGTACGAATTTTTACCTTACAGAAGGTAATATTTTTAAATTATTTGAAAAGTAAGGAAGCTGCAATTGAGGTTTAAAAAAGATTAGTAAATTAAATTATTTTTACATATCTTTTTGATAATGAAATAAATAGTTCAATTTTGTGAAGTTTTTGTTTATGTGGATTATTAATGAAAGGTTGCGTGGATTAAATTTCCAAAGTTCAAAATTTTGGAAAAGTTTGGGGTTAATCAGTAAAAAACCTTTTATCGATAAGAAAAAATCTTGTAACTACTGACGCCAATGAAATAGAACGCTGATAACGCAGATTACATAATGATTAACTAAGATTTTCATCTGTTTTCATCATAAAATTAAGATTTTAAAAGATTTTTTTTATCAGTTTTCATCATAATCATCAGCGTTATCAGCGTTCTATTTATTTGTTCATTGGCTGAGCAGTTCCAAAACCTTTATTTCTTTAATAGCTTTTGTTTGCCTGTCGTACCATCCTGGTATTGAACAATCAAATAATACATACCGCTGTCAAAACCGGTAATGTTAATCATTTCATCAGCTGAATTTATTTTCTTTTGAATAATCTTTCTGCCCAGTTGATCAAAAATTGTGTACTCTTTTATTTTTGGGGAAGAGGATAAATGATAAACGCCATTTGAAGGGTTTGGATAAACCAGGATTTTATTATTTTCTTTTAAACCTGCTACATTTGTTGCAACAGGTGACATATCTGCAAATAAGCCTGAAAAGAAAGAAAAGGAACCGAAACTGGAAGAGCGGGCTTCGCAATAAACACTTAAACCGAACAAGTAATTACCTGTTGAATCTATATAATAAGTTTCGGTAAAACTATATTCATTTGTATCCTGCAAAATTACCCAATTTACAACATACGCCCAATTTGAAATAGCGTAAGAACTATCGATAAAAAATGAATCTACAGGCATAGTATAATCTAAGCCGCAATTGGCGGCAGCATTGCTATACAAGGTGTCTATATAATTATAGGAGCCCGGATCAGAAAAATACATGGTTCCCGGGTAACCTACAATAAATGTAGTATTAAATACAGCTGATTGCGCATCTGTAACTGTTACAATATAAGAACCCGGACAAAGCCCTGTTTCAGTAGAGTCAGTTGCACCTGATGAAAATTGATAGGTATAAGGCGGTGTTCCTCCATAAGCAGTTGCATACGCCCACCCATCACAATTTACAGAATCGGAAGTTGGATAGCCTTGTGCTGATGCCCAAAGTGGGGAAGGCTCAGGATTACAGCTAACTGTATCAAGGATGGTTGTGAAAACATAATCGATTAAATTATTTGATATATCACCAACTACAAGTTCAAAATAATTGTATCCTCCATTTGGATCATACAAGCTATCGAATTCAATATTTGTAACTGTAGTAAGATTAGAATCAGAAAAAAGTAAATCGGCATATGAGGTAGCTAATAAATAATAGTTGTAAGGGCTATTTCCACCTGAAACTTGTTGAATTTTCACAAAATTATTTGTCGAATAATTTGAATAGTGCAAAGATGTTTTCATCTGAAATGTATTACCGGAAATTGTTGCATCTTTCATAGAGGCAAACATTTCATGACCTGGACAAGTATTATCATCAATCACTACCAAATAACTAGAACTATTGGAAACGCATAACCCTGTAATGTGGTTTCCTGTTCCTATTATGTTGTAGTTGTTGGTTGTATCATACCAGGTATAATTTACAGGACCTATACAACCAGTACATTGAATATCCAGTTCGCCATCACATGCAGTTGCAGAAGAGGCATTAGTAATAGTAAATTGAAAATCTACTGTTTGTGCTTTCGTCATGTGAATGTTCAAAAGTAAAACAGCAGCTATGATGGCAAGTATGTGTTTTTTCATGAGGGATAAATTTAAACTGTTAATACTAATAGATTTAATACAACAAGAAAAAAAATTAATTTATGGGGAGGGTATTGTTCAAAAACAGTAAAACACTATACGTAATAATTTTTTTAAAGTTGCGTTCACCCCACCCTCATTTCCCCATTTTTAATTGTTAATATTTGAGTTTATAGAAAACAAAAAAGCTCTGTAATGCAAATGCATTAGAGAGCTTATGGTGCTTGAAATTATATTTTGGAAACTTTTTGTTTTTAAAGAAAGATGTGTGCCTAAAAAGCCTGTAAATAATGGGGGGGCATTTTTATTTTGTTGATTTATGCTGCAACTGAGGCTTCAATTTTAATTTTATAACCAAGTTTACGCATTAGTTTTTCGCATTCATCCCAGGTAAGCCCAAACATTTTTACATCTGCAAGCCCAAGTTTTCCTAATACTTCCCGTACTATTTTTGCTTCACTTGTTTCAAAATCACTTTTCATAATTGCGTTTTCTGCCCAGTTTACCAATTCGTTCAAACTTATTTTATGCTGAAGGTAATTCAGCAGCTTTGTTCCTACTATTTTTTTATTGAGTACCATTGTATTAAATTTTATTATGTCCTTTATCTATGGGATATTTTTCGTGAATTTCTATAAGTTTATTATTGCTATCATAAATCTCCTGATAAAATTTTAAAGTGATTTCATTTTCATCCACAATCTTTACATATCTCGCTTTCCAACCCATCTTGCCTTTGACATCGAACCAGTATTTTCTACTGTCATCTTTATAATCTTCCCAATGAGTAAACTTCCTTTCGTTTTCTTTTCTCTTCCTTTTATTCATCCAATTTACAATTTATTTGAATGTCAGACAAAGATATAATAATAAAGTTTAGTGGCAAATTTTTTTATTTCACTAACTCAATACCAGTAGAAGTCAATTTTACCAGTCTTTCCCGATAAAGTGCACCTACTGCTTTTTTGAATGCTTTTTTACTGATTTGTAGTTTTGACTTTATTTCTTCGGGGGAGGAATTATCATTTAAAGAAAGAAAGCCTTCGTTTTGTTTCATCATATTCAGAATCCGCCATTTTACATCATCCACTAATTCAAAGCCACTTTTTTGAAGACTCAAATCTATTTTATTATCCTCACGAACATGTTTTACATATCCTTTTATTTTATCTCCAACACGTATGGCTTCATAAATTTCATTCTTATAAATTAATCCGCTATAGCGATTATTTATAATAGCATTAAATCCTAGGTCGGTTTCAGAATAAATTAACAAATCAACAATATCGCCATCACGAAGCTCAATATTATTATTTTCAATAAACCGGTTCAGTTTGGTGGAAGCTGTTAAACGGTTTGTTTTTTCATCTACATAAACGAATACTACATAACTTTTGCCGGGCTCCATTCGCTGGGATTGCTCACGGAACGGAACAAGCAGGTCTTTGTCCATTCCCCAGTCTAAAAAAGCACCAACCTGGTTTACTTGTTTGGCTTCTAAAAATGCGAAAGTATTGGCAGTTGCATAAGGTGTTATGGTCGTAGCAATAAGCCTGTCGTCAGAGTCACGAAAAATAAATACATTTAATCTATCTCCGATTTTAGTATCCTGAGGCACCCATTTAGTGGGCATAAGTATTTCAGTATCGCCATCCCGAAGGTAGATACCAAAATCCAATTCTTTTACTACTTCCAGTTCGTTGTATTCTCCGATGTTTATCATATATATAAACTTTAATAGCGCTAATCCCTTTTACCTCATCCGCCTTCGGCACCTTCTCCAATTGGAGAAGGAAAGTTGATTAATTTCTTGGGGAATTGTTACTGATTTTAATTCGTGTCAGTCAGCCTCATCCCGTTTCTTTACTCCTTCAAGAATTGATGTAACAATAGAAAGAATTAAGCTGAATAGTAGTGCCCACCAGAAACTATCTACAATAAATCCATCAACAAGTTTTGCTGCGAGTAAAATCATCAACGCATTTATAACCAGTAAAAAAAATCCGAGTGTAAGAAAGGTTATCGGAATAGTTAAGATAATCATAACTGGCTTAACAACGGAATTTAAAAAAGAAAGTACCGCCGCTACTATTAATGCAGTGAAAAAACTGTTATCAACGATTCTTACACCTGTTAATAAATACGATGTAATTAATACGGCAAGTGTAGAAATGATAAGTTTAATAATAAAATTCATGCTGATTTTTTTAATATTTGGGTGCAAATGTAAGAATGATAATTTGTTAATCAACGAAGTTCATTTTCAAATTTTCAAATTTGCATATCTCAAATTAAATGAATGAAATTGCATTGGCACATTTTTGTCCGTCAATGGCTGCTGAAACAATTCCACCGGCATAACCAGCCCCTTCTCCGCAAGGGTATAATCCTTTTATTTGAATATGTTGTAATGTTTCAACATTACGCGGAATACGGATAGGAGAGGAGGTACGTGATTCTACACCTACAATTACTGCATCATTGCTTAAATACCCTCTCATTTTTTTACCGAATTCCTGAAATCCGATTTGTAAACGTTTACCAATTGCTTCAGGAAGAAGAGTATGAAGCGGAGCAGATTTTATTCCCGGTTGGTAGGAAACATCGGGTAGGGTAGAAGATAGTTTATTGTTTACGAAATCCATTAAGCGCTGTGCAGGAGCGGCTTGGGTTTGTCCGCCTGCATTCCATGCCATTTTCTCAAGTGCTTGCTGATACCGCAAACCAGCTAATGGTCCGTATTGTTGATAATTTTTTAAATCTTCTAATTCGGTAGTAACAACTATTCCTGAGTTTGCATAAGGATTATCGCGTTTGGAAGGCGACCAGCCATTGGTAACTATTTCACCCGGTGCTGTAGCGCAGGGAGCAATGATTCCACCCGGACACATGCAAAATGAATATACTCCGCGTCCCAATGCTTGGTGCACCATGCTATAGGAGGCGGCAGGTAAATATTCACGTTTCTTTTCAACCTCATTGATGGTGCAATGGTATTGCAATGAATCAATCAATGCCTGAGGATGTTCAACTCTCACACCCATTGCAAAGGTTTTACCTTCAATTAAAATGTTTTTTGAATGTAATAATTCAAAAATATCACGGGCGCTGTGTCCTGTTGCAAGAATTACTGCATCGGCAATAAATTCAATTGTTGATGTATTTGGGAGATGCACTACAATACCCCTAACCCCGCTTTTAGCAGGGTCAGGGTTGATTTCAGATATATCTAACTGATTGCAAATAATACCTTTTATACTGTTGTTTTTAATAATAAAATCAATAAGATGTGTATTAAAATGGACTTCTCCACCATTATCAATAATGGTTTGACGCATGGCTTCAATAATTTTCGGAAGTTTATTTGTACCTATGTGAGGATGTGCTTCAATTAATATGTTTGAATCAGCACCATGTGCGACAAATGTTTCCAGGATTTTATTTATATCTCCCCGTTTATTGGAACGGGTAAATAATTTCCCATCGGAGTAGGTTCCTGCACCACCTTCGCCAAAGCAATAGTTGGAATGTGGATTTACAATATGGTCTTTATTTATGGCAGCAAGGTCATGTCTGCGGCTTTTAACATCTTTCCCCCGTTCAATCACAATGGGTTTTAAACCGTTTTCTATTAATTGCAATGCGGCAAATAATCCGGCTGGACCGGCTCCAATAATAAGGATCGGTTTTTTATTTGATACGTCAGGATAATTTATTTTGTAGGAAGGAGAAACAGGCAGTTCTTTATTATAATAAATTTCAACTTTTAGATTGATTTTAATATTTCGAGAACGCGCATCAATAGAACGTTTTAAGATTTTAACAAAAGTAATTTCTGATGGGTTGATCCCGGTTTGTTTTGCAACAATTTGTTTTATGATTGTATCATTAGTAGCCTCTTCGGGAGAAAGTGTAAGATTGAGTTCTTGTTTCATTTTGTTTCAGGCATGTATTTATCATGCATTTGTAAACTAATAAACACAGATTCGTAAATTCGCTTAAATTCGTAATTCGTAGTATTATCCTTCAAAAGTAACTGAAATTAAAAGCATTTTTGAATTAAGCTTTTCAATCGAATTAGAATAAATGGTATTATCCTTAATCAGTAAATTCTGCATGCCAATACTAAGTTTTGCTTCGATAGCAAACTTAAAATAGAGAAAATAAAATTCGGTGCCAGCCCCCATTTCATAAGAGAAATCGTCACGCTTTAATTTTACAATCTGTTCTTTTGGGTTGGAGCTGTTAACTACTTTTCGTTTTGAAGCAAGATCTAAACTATATCCACCACCAGCAAGGATATAGGCTCCAAAATTGTGTATGCGTTTCGATCGTAATTTTAAATCCAAAGGGAAGTTAATAAAAGTGGATTCAATGGTTTTTGTGCGTGTGATAGTATCGAACCCTTCAAAATGGTATTGCAGGTTACGTTCGGCAAAAGAAAGATTAGGAACAAATCGGAACGTAATATATTTGTGTAATCGCAAATCGGTAACAATACCTAAGTTAAATCCGAATTTAGCTGCAGATTGCACTGTTCTGAGAGAATCAAGGCGCTCGAAATGCTGAACAGGCGTAATAATAAAATTAGCGCGGTTAAGCCCCATGGTAAATCCAAAATGGATTGTTTCATCGTAATAGTGTTCTAAATTCCCTTTTTCATTTGGATCCTGAGCCTTAACAAATAGGGAAATCAGAACAATTATAAATGTAAACAGGTATTTGATTATTAATTTCAATTCGTTTCTAATTTTGAATTTTACAACGTACAATTGGAAACTTTATTTTACTTTTTTGCAATATATATTGATGCGATACCAAATGTGAGGGATATAGCTTTTGTTTCAGTGAATCCTGTTTTAAGCAATATTTTTAAAAATTCTTCTCCCGCAGGAAAGGCTTTTACTGATTCGGGTAAGTAGGTGTACGCTGAATTGTCTTTAGAAAAAAGTTTACCAACAAAAGGGGTTACAAACCTGAAATAAAGATTGTAAACTTGTTTTACGGGGAAATCGCTTGGTTTAGAAAATTCAAGAACAGCAAGCATTCCACCATTATTTAATACGCGGTAAATATCTGCCATACCTTTTTCTAAGTTTTCAAAATTACGGACGCCAAAGCCAACGGTAATAGCATCAAAGCTATTATCCGAAAAAGGCAAATTTTCTGAATCTCCTAATTTTAATTCAATTTTGCTTTGTAAGCCAAGTTTAATTATTTTTTCAATTCCGAGTTTTAGCATTCCTTCGGAGATATCAACACCAATAATCTTGTCGGGGTTTAGTTTCATTGCTTCAATGGCAAAATCAGCTGTTCCGGTAGCAATGTCTAAAACTGTTTTAGGTTTTTGTGTTTGCAATAATTGGATTGCTTTTCTTCTCCAGCCTTTGTGAATACCCATTGACAGCAATTGATTTAAAAAATCATATTTAGGAGCTATATTGTCAAACATAGCAGCAACCTGCTCTTTTTTGCTAGTTGTTTGGTTTTTATATGGAGTTACTATTGGATTCATTGGTTATTTTACTTTGACCTTACTCCCTCCCCCTCTCCTTGAAAAAGGAGAGGGGGAGCGATGGGCTAATTCATATTTTTATAATTTCAAACGGATAGCTTCATCGAGCAATTGTTTTTTGTCAATTGGTACAACACCAACTTTTTCACATACCATACCACCTGCAAGATTTGCTAATGTAGCAATGATTAGAGGAGAAAGGTTTAATGCCAAACATAATGCCGCTATACTTATTACAGTATCACCGGCTCCTGAAACATCTGAAATATTGCGCACATGAGCAGGAATAACAATTTTTGTACTTTTACTATGGATGTATATCCCTTTTTCAGAAAGTGTTATTAATACAATAGCAATATTTTGTTTTTTAATAAGGTTAGCTGCAATCTTTTCAAGTTCTTTGATATTGTCATGATCGAAATCCAATTTTATACCCTCTTTGAGTTCTTTTAAATTTGGCTTAAAGAGGGCGACTCCATGATAGGATAAAAAGTTTTTCTTTTTAGGATCAACAACAATTGGAATGTTTTTTTGTTTAGCAAAAGCAGTACTGTTTTTTATCAATTCAGGTGTAATACAGCCTTTGTCATAATCTTCAAAAATAATAACATCGACTTTTTTACTTAAAATGATTTTATTAATTTGTACCGATAATGCATACGTTTCATCCTTGTTTACAGATGTTTCAATTTCTTCATCCACACGTAACATCTGGTGATTTCCACCAATTACACGTGTTTTAATTGTCGTTATTCGTTTTTTGCTTTTTAAGATTCCTTCAGAAGAAAGTTTTTGTTTTTTTAGTAAGCCCAAAAACAGTTTGCCACCATCATCATCACCAATTACCGAGCATAAAATAGGGTTTGCACCCATAGCCTGGATATTTAAAGCTACATTGGCGGCACCACCTAAACGGTTTTCTTTTTTTGTAATAGAAACAATAGGTACTGGTGCTTCAGGAGAAATCCTGTTTACATTCCCCCACATATAGGTATCAACCATCACATCGCCAATAATCAATACATTTAGATTGCTGAAGGATTTGAAAATTTGCTGGATTGAAGAACTGTTATATTGTTGCATTGTTATTGTTGGTTGTCAAATTGCAAATTGTAAATCCCTTTAAACTCTTAATTTTTAACTCTTAACTCTTAACTCTTAACTCTTAACTCTTAACTCTTAACTCTTAA
>JAVHPE010000116.1:0-16166 GCA_036170475.1 Bacteroidia bacterium
CTAAGCAGCTAACGCGTAATTGTTTTCGCCAGTTAGACGAGTGAGAGTTGATATTAACGAGCCATATTCACAACGCTCGGCATGCTTACCTAAAAATCGCACCTGCTGTCAAAACCGTACGACCCCCTTTTTTTTATAATACAAAGGTACTAAAAAAACAGGGCATGAAATCAATTTAAATAAACAACCTTACACGATTCAAATAATTACAATACTTTAATGTTTTGTATTATTTTTGCACACATTGAAATCAAAGATGAAAGAATTTTTAAAAAAACTCTGGCGTTATATCTGGAAAGCAGCAATCTGTTTTTTTATAATCAGTATTGGCTCCGTGATCCTATTTCGCTGGATTCCTGTGCCTTTAACTCCGCTCATGCTTATCCGCTGTGTTGAACAGAAGGTGGATGGCAAAGAAATGAAACTCCAAAAAGACTGGGTACCCTTTGAAGAAATTTCTCCAAATCTGCAACTAGCGGTTGTTTGTTCTGAAGACCAAAATTTTATTATTCACAATGGATTTGATTTCGAAGCGATAGAAAAAGCGATGGATTATAATGCAAAGCATAAAAAACAACGTGGAGCAAGCACTATTAGCCAGCAAACAGCAAAGAATGTTTTTTTATGGCCCGGACATAGCTGGATTCGGAAAGGGGTTGAAGTCTATTTTGTTTTTTTGATTGAAACCTTTTGGAGTAAAGAACACATCATGGAAGTATATCTGAATGTGATTGAAATAGGAGATGGCGTTTATGGTGCTCAAGCAGCATCTAAATTGTTTTTTAAAAAAGATGCAAAATATTTAACTAAGCCTGAAGCATCATTAATCGCAGCTGTTTTACCAAATCCTTTAAAATTTTCTGTAGCTAGTCCAAGTACATATGTTCGTTATCGTCAGACATGGATCATGCACCAAATAGCGCTTTGGGGTGGAACATTAAATTATGAAGAGCCTGTGGGAAAGAAAAAAGTGAAGAAAAAAAAAGTAAACACCCTACAATAACGCTATTATAAGCCACCACCCTTTTGAGGAAAAAGGTCTAATATAAGATTCTGCACTTTGGCAACAAGGCTTTTAAAATCGCAATATCGTATTCTTTAAATAAATTCCCTCTTAAATCAAGTATTTCAAGATTTTTAAGCAGACAGATGGAATCATTAATACTCGATAATTTATTGTTCTTCAAAGAAAGCTGTTTTAAATTTTTTAATTTGTAAATGTTTTTTGGTAATGAAGTAATTTGATTGCTCTCTAAATTAAGTTCTTCTAAAGAGTTTATTTTTACAACAGTTTTAGATATTTTTTTTAATCCACAGGAAACAATAGTTAAATTTTTAAGTTTTTTAAATTCTCCAAAGGAACTGGGCAATGTGTCCAAATTAGTATTAAATAGAAACATTGTATTTAAGCTTGATAAATACCCAATGGAATTAGGAAAATAAAATTTATCTGCAATGTTATTCTGTATCTCCAATACCTGAAGACGGCTTAAATATGCAATTTCTGAAGGAAGGGAGTCCAATTTTGTCCCTTGCAGGTGCAATTCGGAAAGCTGCGAAAGATTGCCAAAATCTTTTGGCAAGGAAGTAATTTCATTTCCTATACAGGCAAAATAAAACAGGTTAGAAAGATCCTTAAATTCCGGAGGTAATTGTGTAAGTAAATTATAGCTTAATTGCAAAGCTTGCACTTGAGAAAGTTTACCAAGTTTAGGAAGTATTTTGGGGTCAAAAACTTGATTGTCGATTTTTACTTTATAGGCAATATCAACATTGGCTAGCGCTTCTTTAAGATTGGTGTATATGACACCAGGAGGACCATATTTATCAAATGAATCAACTTGCTCCTGAGCATTTAGGAGGACAGAAAATAAAAGAAAATTAAAAAAAATTAGTTTTTGCATACCTGTATTTACTTAATCTGTTTTCGCAGCCAATCTAAATTAAATAAATTATCAATTTGGCAAATAAATAATTTAACTGCCTCATCTAAGAAAAGAACAAGTCCAGGAAGATGTATTATTTTTATCATCCGTCACTTCTATATAAAAAGTATGTTTCCCTGGTAGGATATCACTATCAAAAGTATAAAATAATAAATCTTTTTTATATTCATACTCGCACAAAACCCATTTACCATCAATAGTTGCACGGTATTTTTTAATTCCTGAAAGATTATCCGTTGCCTTTATTTCAATCATTTTCGCTTTTCTGAAATCAACATTTGTTCTATCAGATATTTTGAAATCAGGCTTTATTTTGGGCGCAATTGTATCAATACCAACGGCAAAATTACCGAAAGTTTTTACCTGAAACGTTACCCAGCCATCTTTATAAAATCCCCCTTCATACATCTTTTTTCCCTTATTATTTATTGAAATAATGGCTGCTTTATTCTGTAGCATGATGGGCAAATTATTTGTTTTTATGCTTAAGGAGTATGCCTTTTGTAAAGCGGTTTCATCATCTTGTAAATGATACAGCATTGAATAGGTTCCTTTTATGGCGGGGGATTTGCTGTAATTAAATTTCAAATCATCGTATAAAGAATAAGCCGGAATGTTGATTTCTATGTTATCTTGTTTATACTGATTATCTTTAAAACAATCAAAAATAAGTCCATTTGAACTACTGACAGGTGCTTCTAATTTTACTTTTGACGTGCTTCGCACTTTCAACATCCATTCAGTTGTGTTACCTACAAAATCTTTTACAATATACTTAATCCAATGAACGGAATCATCTTTAAAATCGATAATTCCATCATTTACAACATCCTTATAAATCCCCAACTGGTTATTTTTCGAAAGGAAACTCTTTTGAATAGTACTATTGTGTTTTTGTTTTTCTGGAAAATCAATATGAGCATTAACATAACGGGCATTTTCAAAAGTGAATTTCTCTAATTCATCATAATAAATTCGTTTCCCGCCAGATAGCAACTCAATTGAATATACTGAATTCTGATTGGAAGAACCTGTTTCACTATCGTAACATGCGATGCCGAACCCAATAGTTCCATTTACCAAAATTGTGTCTAACATATTAAATGAATATTTTCCTTTGTTCAAGACAGGTTTTATTTTTTTTGTTGCATGCCTTCCATTAATAGTGGCTTTTTCAGCAATTGGATATATTACCAGTTCTGTGATGACAGGCTTAATATTATCTTTCACAGCATACCCGAAACAATACGGATTAATTGGTGTTTCAGTTTTGGTATCACGTATTTCAAAATGCAGATGGGGTCCACCGGAACCACCTGTATTACCTGACAATGCAATCAAATCACCAATCTTAACAGGGAATAGATTTGCTGAAAGCAGCGTATCAATTTCAAATAATTCTTTAAGAGTTTGAATACTTTTTGTAAAGGAGGCTAATGCAGAATTGAAACCTTGCAGATGTCCATAAACCGTAGTATATCCATTAGGATGATTAATGTACAACGCTTTTCCATATCCGTAAGGGCTAATTTTTATTCTGGAAATATACCCATCTGCAACGGCATAAACTGGCATTCCCTCATGATTATTGGTTTTTATGTCAAATCCTGCGTGCAGGTGATTTGGACGAATTTCACCAAAATTACCGGCAAGACATAATGCGACATCAACGGGGCATCTAAAACAATTGGTAGGATAAAGTGTTTGAGCAAAAATACAGCAACTGAAGAGCTGGATAAAAAGTACAGATAAAAAACATCTTGGCATCGCGTAAAGATACAAAAAACAATTCAAAAAACATTTTGCAATTCAAGTATTGAACTGTATATTTGCAAAAATGTTGTTTACGAATTTTATCAATTGATTATGAATGAATTAACTTTATCTATTACTGATTTAAAGTCAAAAGTTGAAAAACTAGTGAATTTACATCAACAGGTCAAAAAAGATAATGAACAATTATACGCTGATAATGAAAATTTACAAAAAACCATTGACGAGCAAAAAAGCACTATTGAATCTTTACTTAATGATCAAAAAGCAACGTTAGAAACGTTAGAAAATCACAACAAGGAATTAATAAAAATTAAAAACGAAGAGACAACAAAAATAGTTACAGATACAAAATTAAGAATTAATGAACTTGTACAGGAAATCGACAATTGCATTACTCTTTTGAAGTAGAATGAAAATTAATTTGAAAACACGCCTGAACGAATTAGGGTAGGTGTGCTGGTTTGAAAATGTGCTAATTTAATTTTCAAACTATCAAATTAACAAATTTGCAAATTAATAAAATGGCAGATGTATCATTGAAAATTTTAATTGCCGGTCGCACCTACCCACTTACTGTTAAACAGGAGGAAGAGGAAGGAGTGTTACAGGTAGCTAAAATAATCAATGAAAAACTGAAGGAATTTGAGCAAAATTATTCGGTGCGTGACAAGCAGGATTTATTAGCTATGTGCGCACTTAATTTGTTGACTACTCAACAATATACTCCTAAAAAAGCCCCAGAGTTGGAAGAAGAACTTCTTCGCCAGCTCGATTTATTTGTTTCAGATTATCTTCAAAAAGAAAGTAAACCATCGTAATTTACAGTTTTGTTAACAACAGCCTGTAAACAAAAAATTTCCCGTATCAGTTAATGAGTACCGCTGAATTCTACTTTTAGCTTTTGAAAAACTGATGTAGGGTTTCTTTTATTATCAACAATTTAATTTAATACAGACATGAATATACTTATTATTACAGTAGTTGCCCTGATTGGATTGCTTTTAGGGGCAATTATTACCTTTTTGATTATCAAAAAAACGAATGAAGGAAAAGCTACAAGCATTGTTACAGACGCTGAAGCCAAAGCCGAAGTGATAAAAGCGGATAAAATTTTACAAGCCAAGGAAAGATTTTTACAACTGAAAGTAGAACATGAAAAAGTAATCAGTGAAAAAAATCAAAACATACAGCAGGCTGAAAGCCGCATGAAACAAAAAGAGCAATCGCTTTCACAGAAGCAGGAACAAACACAGCGAAAAGATATTGAATTAGAGGCTGTGAAAAAGAATCTTACTCATCAGTTAGAGCTGCTTAACGCTAAACAGCAGGAAGTAGATAAGTTTCACCGACGTCAGGTTGAACAATTGGAAGTGCTTAGTGGTATGAAAGCCGAAGAAGCAAAAGCTCAATTGGTTGAATCGCTAAAAGCGGAAGCAAAAACAGCCGCAATGGCGCATATTAAAGATATTGTGGAAGAAGCTAAAATTTCTGCCAGTCAGGAAGCTAAAAAAGTAGTTATTCAAACTATTCAACGTGTCGCTACTGAACATGCTATCGACAATTCTGTTTCTGTTTTCAATATCGAAAATGATGAAATAAAGGGTCGCATCATAGGTCGTGAAGGACGCAATATTCGTGCTCTTGAAGCAGCTACAGGGGTTGAAATTATTGTGGATGATACGCCAGGCGCGGTTATTTTATCAGGATTTGACCCTATCCGCCGTGAAATTGCCCGTTTAGCTTTACATCAATTGGTAACCGATGGACGGATTCATCCGGCACGGATAGAAGAAATAGTAGAAAAAGTAAGAAAACAAATAGAAGAAGAAATTATAGAAACGGGTAAACGTACCACTATCGACCTAGGTGTTCATGGTTTGCATCCTGAATTAATCAGAATGGTTGGCCGTATGAAATATCGTTCATCGTACGGACAAAATTTGCTGCAGCACTCCCGAGAGGTTGCTAATCTTTGTGCGATAATGGCAGCGGAATTAGGCTTAAACGTGAAATTAGCAAAACGGGCAGGACTGTTACATGACATCGGAAAAGTACCTGATGATTCTCCGGAAACACCACATGCTCTTTTAGGTATGCAGTTGGCTGAAAAATTTAAAGAAAAGCCTGAAGTATGCAATGCCATTGGTGCTCACCACGATGAAATTGAAATGACTACCTTAATTTCACCTATCGTTCAGGTATGTGATGCCATCTCCGGTGCCCGTCCTGGTGCAAGACGTGAAGTAGTGGAGCAATATATTAAACGCTTGAAAGATTTGGAAGCATTGGCCCTCTCCTACCCTGGTGTAGAAAAAACCTATGCTATTCAGGCTGGTAGAGAGTTACGTGTTTTAGTAGCATGTGATAAAGTGACAGATAAAGAAGCTGAAGTACTTTCATTTGATATTTCACAACGGATACAAACTGAAATGACTTATCCCGGACAGGTAAAAATTACCGTGATTCGTGAAACAAGAGCTGTGAGCATTGCGAAGTAATTTTATTGATTTGTTATTAGATTTCAATCCATTTGGGCGTTCCCTTTCTTAAAAAAGAAAGGGGCGGGCTTGGAGTTTATCCTGAGCTTGTCGAAGGAATACATTTCGCAACATTTCGCAATGACTGAGATATAGGTATCTAATTCGCAGGAGTTTTTGTTAATAATCTATTCTTTTTCATGTTAAAACGACTATTATCAAAGTCCGAGTTTACCAAAAACACTTTTATATTAGTTGTTGGCGCAATTATCGCTCAAAGTATCCCTTTGCTTTTACATCCTATTCTCAGAAGAATTTATTCTCCTGAAGATTTCGGTGCAATGTCCGTATACCTGAACATATTCAGCATGCTCACTATTGTTTCAGCCTTACGATATGAAGCTACCATTGTATTACCGAAAAATAATAATGAAGCGGCAAATATTCTTTCCCTTACCTTTATTATAAATATCATTTTCAGCACCATACTACTTCTTATTATAGTGTTTTTTAAAAATGCTATTGTGCATTTTTTGAACTTTCCTGAAAAGTATTCCAACTATATTTATCTTCTGCCTTTCTTAAGTTCCATATTTGGTATCTACCAAAGTATCAATTACTGGCTGATACGGCAGAAAGCATTTAAGGCTTCTACCAGCAATAAAATTATAAGACGGGCAATTGAAGGTTTTTTTCAGAGTGTTTTAGGATTTTTTAAAATTCCCGGAGGATTATTCATTGGGGATTTTTCAGGAAATTTCGCCAATTTAATTGCCGGAATAAGGCAAATCTTTAAAAACAAATACGAGCTGCGATTTGTGTCACGAAAAAAAATCGGGTATGTTTTTAAGAAATATATTGATTACCCAAAATTTAATGTACTTCCCACACTACTCAGCAGTGCCGCAACTATCTTACCTTTTCTGTTTATTAATAAAATGTATTCAACCGAAGTAGTTGGTTATTTAGATCTTTCCAGGCTAGTATTGTCTATCCCGCTTATATTCATTGCATCTACAATTTCGCAGGTATTTTTTCAGCAGACTACCGAAAAAAAACATAATTCATTAAGTATAAAAAATGATGTAAAAAACATTATGATGCTGCTTTTAGCTGTTGTTTTCATTGAATTTTTTGTAATCCTTTTATGGGGACCTCAATTATTCGGATTTGTATTTGGCGACAGATATTCAGTTTCCGGTTCTTTTTCTCAGATTTTGCTATTCAGTTTCGGACTTAATTTTATCGTATCAACATTCTCTTCAATCTTTATAACATTTGAAAAAATTCGGCTTAATAGTATATGGCAAGTCACTTATTTTTGTGTCATTTGCTCTCTCCTTTTTTTTAAAGGATTAAACATTTATGATTTTTTAAAAATTTATGTGGCTATAGAAATAGTGATGCTTTCAATTTATTGTGCAATGATTTATTTTATTGTAAAAGGGTATGAAAATAAGATAAAACTAAAACTTAATAGTTAAATAAGTTTGGGTAAGACCTCTCCCCTTGCCCCTCTCCTTGAAAAAGGAGAGGGGAGGGCAAACAGCCAGTGGTTGTTTGAGCCAGCCTGTGTTATGATTCTCCTTTTTTTAAGGAGAAGGATTTAGGATGAGGTAAAAAAGGGTACGCTGAAATGAAAATATAATTTATATGTCTGTATTTAAAATTACATTAACAAAAGATTTTATTATTCTTAAGGCATTGATGGCAATCCTATATATTGTCCTGGAATTGTATTATCACAATCTTATATCAGTAACTTATGAGTACATGGGCTTTAAAGCCGATTTTAATTTAAATAACTATCTGCTTACTAAAATTGTATTTCTTTTATTACTGGCCTTATCTTATACTATCTACAGCCGAAGCAAATTTTTGTATACCATTTATTTATTGTTAATTTTCTTCTTTTATATACCTAATGCTATTCTTTTTTCATTCAGCAATATGGCTGCAGGACCCTTTATTTCCAATACATTTTTTGTTTGCGTTTTTCTTCTAAGCCCTTATATTAAATTTTCAATTCCTGCCATTACTATTCCATCGCAGTATAAAGTCCCAGTATTGGTAGCTATCTCCATTCTTCTGCTGATTCCCATCATTGCCACATTTAAATTAAATATCAATTTGAATACCTTGTTTCTTTCAGAAATTTATGAAACAAGAGAAAAATTTTCGAAATATCTGAACGGCTACCTTTCCTATTTTTATCATTTCGAAGCAAAAACACTGATACCTATTGCTTTGGTGTTTTTTATGATTCAAAAAAAGCCATTGTTGATAGGTTTATTTTTTCTGATTCTGCTTTATCTGTTTGTAATTTCAGGAAACAAAGGAGTCTATTTTACTGCCATTATTGTTGTCTCTTTCTATTATATCGGTAAAGATTATATTTCAAAAATCAGTTATTTCTTCTTGATTACATTAATTTTATTTTCCTTATTTCCCGTAATAGATCATCTCATTGGCGCACCCAAGCCAGTCTTAAGCGGTACTTTTATAAATAGATTTTTATTTATTCCTGCTTTAACAACTCATTTTTATTTTGATTTTTTCAATGGACACCCTTTTTATTTTGCAGAAACTCATTTCTTTAATATGTTTGTGAAAAGCCCGTATGATATGCCGGTTGGATTTCTTATTACCAAAGTTTATTGGGGAGCCCCCACAGCATTTGCCAGTAACGGAATAGTATCCGACGGATTTATGAATCTTGGATATTGGGGAGTTGTGCTTTTCTCTGTTATATTTTCCATGCTTTTTAGTTTATTTAATTCATTTAATTTACACAAAGGATTTTACGGAATATTTTTTAGTTATATTTATATATTTTTAAGCGCTCCATTACTTACCTGCATTATTACAGGCGGAATATTAATTTTTATTATCATATGTTTTACCATTTTAAATGAAAAAATAAATCAATGAATTATCGTTTTATCAGAGTAACCGATTATTACAGGGGATACTTAAAAAAATATACTACCCGTTTTCCGGATAGCATACATCTTTCCTATGATGAACAGCACAATCATTTAATTAATGATTCAATTGAGATGGTTAGTTCTTATGGAAAATATTTAAGAGAAATTGGTGTTGATGCAATAGATATAGTTTCAAATGCCGAACAACTTCAAAATTGCTGGGCAAAAGAACATGGTATCGAAAAAGATTTTACACAGCATGAATTGATATTAGAGCAAATTAAATATTATAAGCCTGATATTGTCTGGATTGATACTACCCCGCTGCTAAACAAAAAATGGGTAGAGCATTTAAGAAAAGAAGTGCCATCTATAAAATTAGTAGTTGGCCATATTTGTGCGCCCTTTAATGCAGAAATCGGAGAGTCTTTTCATTCTTTTGATATTATGTTTACCTGTTCTCCATGCACAGAGGTAGAGCTTAAACAAATGGGAATTAAAAATACCCAGTTGGTTTATCATGCTTTTGACCATTCTGTTCTTGACAAATTGGCAACTCAACCAAACAATTTCCCTGAACTCGATTTTGTTTTTACAGGTTCTCTGCTCACAGGCTACGGCCTCCATAACGAAAGAATCGATTATATAGAAAAAATGATTGCAAAGGGAATAAACCTTAGCATTTATGGGAATTTGGAGCCTAAACACCGGGTACTTTTAAAGCAGGGCATAAGTAATACAATCCGATTCTTACACAGTGTCAAATGTGATTTTGTTGTTGATAACATACCTGTTTTAAATAAATATAAACAACACAGCCAGTCGGATATAAAATACTATTCAAAGAAACTGGTAGATTCTGTTAAACCGCCTGTTTTCGGGATGGACATGTATAAAGTATTATCAAAATCGAAACTCTGTTTTAATATTCATGGCGATATTGCCAAGAAATGTGCCGGCAATGTCAGGTTATTTGAAGCAACAGGTGCAGGCACTTGCCTTGTAACTGACTGGAAAAAAAACATGTCAGATTTATTTGAACTGGATAAAGAGGTTGTTACTTATAAATCAGTGGATGAATGTCTTGAAAAAGTCAAATGGTTATTAGCAAACCCAAATGAAGCAAAAAAAATTGCTAAAGCCGGACAGGACAGAACTTTAAAAGACCACACCATTAAAAATCGCGTTAAAATTGTTGATACTGCTTTAAAAAATGCATTGAAATAATTATTTAAGGTAATTGTAAATATATTCTTCAAAACAAAAAACTATGTTAAGCTCTACTGAAAAATTTAAAGGAAACACAATACATCCTACAGCAATTATCCACCCGTCCGTTAAGATGGGCACGGGTAACTTCATTGGGGCATTTACAATGCTTGAAGAAAATGTAGTTTTAGGAGACAATAATTATATCGGCCCCTATTGCCTTATCGGTGACATTGGTGAAAGTATTAATTTTTTTAACAAGGAAAAAAAAGGTGTTATCATTGGAAATAACAACCGGTTTACCAAGCAGGTTACTATTGATAGCGGAACAGTTGACCCTACCCGGATCCATAATGATACCCTATGGCTAAAAAACGCACATGCAGGACATGATTGTGTGGTTCATGATCTTGTTCAGCTAAGATGCAATGCCATAATTGGCGGACATGTAACAGCATCCATTGGTTCCAAAATATATTTAGGTGCTATTGTTCATCCAAGATTAACCTTACCTAAATACTGCATAATAGGCATGGGCTCAATAGTTACAAAACGGATAGTACTGGTAGACAAAGGTGTATATGTTGGAAACCCTGCAAGATTGCTTAAAATTGGGGACTAACTGATATCTACTAACTACGAATTTATGCCAATCAAGGGTAGAAATAAATTTTTTTGTGTGTAAGTCATACTGAGCCTGTCGAAGTATGTGGGCAGGCCATCGCACACCCTTCGACAAGCTCAGGGTGACAACACACGATTTGAGAAAACCCAACACTTGATTCGTATAATTCGTAGTTCGTAAATTAAATAAGCTTCTTGGTTCCCCTTGATCAATTGATATACAGTAAGATTTATGCTTAAAAAAAGATATTTCCTTTACCTTCTTCTTTCAACCACTTTCTTCATCCTCACAATCATAGTCTGGTCTATGAATAAGGGATTTAATTTATCAGATGAAGGATTTTATATTACCGGATATAACAAACTGATTGAATTTCCTTTTTGGCTTTCGTCCTTTAAATTTTTAATAGTTAATACCTTATCAAAAATTGGATCAGGCCTTATCTTTTTCAGGATGGCAAGATTAGTTTTGACAATTATTAGCAGCATATTCTTGTCATTCACGTTATGTGGATTATTAAAGAAATTTAATTTTATAAAGAGGAAAAACGAGAAGAGCACACGTACTTCATTAAGTCTGTTTTGTATTATTGGCAGCTTTGTTGGTTATGGTTTAGGGCCACAGACATTATCGTATAATCACATTACCTTGATTTTAGGCAATGTTTTTTTAGGTCTATTATTTCTTGCATTTACTTATTCTCAAAATAATAAAAAAAACAGTTTGATTAGTGCTGCTGCTGGAGTTATTTGCGGTCTTGAATATTTTGTGAAAATACCCACTACCCTGTTACTCTCCTTTCTTTTTATATGCGTGCAAGTACTGTTATACAAAGAGTTGCGCTGGTTTTCACTTATTAATATTTTTCTTTATGCAATTTTTGCACTACTTGCATTCGCATTCATAAGTTTCCCGGCTTCTCCTCTGAGTGTTTTGAATGAGTATTATTATGTTATATCCTATATTTCAAAATTTTATACCCATGATGTAAATTATGTAATAAAAAATTACATTGTTGGATTTAAAGACTTCTGGGAATGTCATCTGATACACTATATTCCATACATATTTTGCTTATTAATTGCGGCTGTTATTGCGGTTCAAAACAAATTTAAAGCAATCAAACCAATTGGAAAGTATCTACTCCTTTTCATTTTAGTATTCATGGTATATTCCATGTTTTCCAAAGGCTATTTTTGGTCGGGTTCAAAGCATAATTCTACAGCCCCTCTAATCTACATCATTTTTATTTTTCTATTCTCAGCAATCTTTATTTTCCAGTTTATTAGTAGCAAAACTCCGCTATTATCAGAATTTTTTCTGGAAAAAATATTTGTCGGCTTGGCTTTATTATTTTTCCCAATAATTTGTGCTTTAGGCACAGGAAATTATTTGCATGTGCAAATTTTATTTTTTCTGAATACCTGGTTCCTGTTTATTTATCTGGTTTATACTTTTGCCGGATTTGAAAAATCTATCTTTAATACAACTATTTCCATTCTGTTATTAGCGCTACTAGGTAAATCTACAACTGATGTGGTTTATGGATTAACAATTGACCCTTATAAAATTAAAGGACACTTATGGGAGCAGACCGAAGCATTAAAAATCCCTTCAACTAATGAAACCATTTATATAAATAAAGAATTGATGGCGACAATAAAAGAGTTGCGACCATTGATAGAAAAAGAAAATCCGGATGCTCTTTTCACTTCAAGTGAACTACTCGGGTTTAGCTATATTTTTAATAAAAATTTAATCGGTTATGGCTGGTATGATTCAGGGATTTCTCCAAAAGAATTCTTTTACCAATCCTATAATCAATCCGCTTTTATAGAAAAAAATAAAATTTGTTTTTTACTGCTTTCCGCAGAGAATAAATATAAAATATTTGATTATCTTGCTGATAAAAAGATAAACACACAATTAATAACTTTGCCCTGGAATTATCTTACAAATGATTCGATAACCATTTATTCAAGGCATAATTAATAATTTAGGACTTGACTGTATAGAATTCGCATAAAAACAAAAGTGATACAATAGAAAATGTTATGATGAAAATTAAAGCCTATTTATTACAACAAATGTTTCGACCCGGTCTAATAGGCTTTATTCTGAATCCATTTTTTCTTGGGAAAAGCTCTATTTATATTAATGTCAAAAAATATTCAAAATTTATTTCTGGAAAAACGTTGGATGTTGGAAGTGGTAGCAAGCCCTATTTTAAACTATTCAACAAGGTAACAACATACATCGGGATGGATATTGAACAATCCGGTCATAAGCATGACCTTGAATCCATCGATGTTTTTTATGACGGAGAAACTTTCCCATTTGAGGAAAATACTTTTGATTCATTAGTGTTTTTTGAAGTGCTGGAACATGTTTTTAATCCCGATACTTTTTTCAAACAAATGCAAAAAGTTGTGAAACCAGATGGAGTTTGTTTGGTCACCATTCCATTTATCTGGGGAGAACATGAGCAACCTTATGACTTTGCGAGGTATTCTTCTTTTGGGCTTAAACACCTGTTTGAAAAGCATGGATTCGAAATCATAGAACATAAAAAATATTTAACTGATTTCAGAATAATATTTTTATTGATAAACAGCTATTTTTATACAACTTTTAAAAAATATTTACCCGGTTATCTGGCTTGGGGATTGATTATTCCCATCACCATATTGAATAATTTCTTAGGATTAATTTCTTATCTGTTACCAAAAAACAATGATTTGTATTTTGGCAATATTTATGTTTTGAAAAACAAAAAGTTAAAATAAATTTATGCTTAAAGAATTAATTCCACCAATACTATTAAAATACATTATAGGTTTTTTCTATGGATGGAGAGGAAATTATTCAACCTGGGGGAAGCCCAAAAAAAATGTTCAGGTTATGATAGCGATATTATTTTTTCGAAAGTAAAGGAATCTTTATTAAAAGTAAAAAATGGTGAAGCTGTTTTTGAAAGAGATTCTGTTATTTTTAATAAAATCCAATATTCGTTCCCTCTTTTATCAGGATTAAGCATAGTTGCGCTAAAAAATAATGGGAAATTAAATGTGTTAGATTTTGGAGGTTCTTTAGGAAGCAGTTATTTCCAAAATAAAAATAAATTTAAAGATATAAGTGAATTTAACTGGTGTATAGTAGAACAGCCTCATTTTGTTAAGGAGGGCTTAAAGACCTTTGCAGACGCTAATTTGCATTTTTTTTATGATGTAAAAAGTTGTATGAATAACTATACTATTGATGTTCTGCTTTTAGCATCCGTGCTTCAATACCTCGAAGAACCTTATTTGTTTTTAGATGAAATGTTTGAAAAACAAATTGAATATATTATAATTGACCGAACACCAATATTTACTATAGGGGAAGACAGAATAACGATTCAAAGGGTTCCGAAGAATATTTATGATGCAAAATATCCATGCAGAATACTGAATGAACAAAAATTAGTAAATTATATATCTAAATACTACGATTTGGTTTTTGATTTTGAATCGCCAAAAAGGATGAACCTGAATAATGCTATTTTGAAAGCATATTTCTTTAAAAGAAAAAAATAAAACAATTTGAAACTGTTGCAATTCAGAAATTTGAAAATGCATTTAATAATTAAATAATATTATGGCCCACCTGTTAAACTTAAAAACATTTATTGATAAACGCGGTAACCTTACTGTTATTGAAAAAGTAATACCTTTTGATATAAAGAGAATTTTTTATATTTATGGTGTGGATGATTCGGTACGTGGCGGACACCGTCATGTTAATACATATCAGGCTGCAATTTGTATAAAAGGAAGTTGTACTATTTTTAATAACGATAATGAAAAGAAGGAAGAATTTTTGCTAGACTCTCCGAGCAAATGTCTACTACTTGAACCTAAAGATTGGCATCAGATGCACAGTTTCTCGAATGATGCAATTTTAATGGTTCTTGCTTCCGAATATTTTGATCAAAATGATTACATCTATGAAAAATACAATGATTGAGTACGAAAATCTGGCACTTGTAAATGAACCTTTCCATAAAGAATATATTTCCAATTTTGCCTCCGTTTTAAAATCAGGATGGTATATCCTGGGAGAAAATGTAAAAAAATTTGAAAATGAATTTGCTTTATACACCAATGCTACTAATTGCATTGGTGTTGCTTCAGGACTTGATGCAATAACTCTTTCTATCGCTGCATTTAACCTTGAAAAGGGCAGTGAGATAATAGTTCCCTCCAATACTTATGTTGCAACAATATTAAGTGTGCTTCAGAATTATATGAAACCGGTACTTGTAGAACCTTCCATAGAAACCTATAATATTGATCCTGCTAAAATTGAAGCAAGTATTACAAAGAAAACAAAAGCTATTGTTGTGGTTCATTTATATGGGAAATCGTGTAACATGGATCCCATTATAGCCATTTGTGAAAAATATGATCTTAAATTGATTGAAGACTGTGCTCAATCACATGGAGCAACCTATAAAAATAGACATACTGGAACATTTGGAAATTTTGGTGCCTTCAGTTTTTATCCTACTAAAAATTTAGGGGCACTTGGCGATGCCGGTGCCATTGTGTGCAATGATAATGACTTGGCGAAAACTATCCGTAGATTAAGAAATTACGGCTCTGATAAAAAGTACTATAACGAACTGGTTGGTTATAATTCTAGATTGGATGAGATACAAGCAGGCTTCCTTTCCATTAAATTAAAACGACTCAATGAAATAAATAATCATAAAAGAAAACTTGCTTCCATTTATTTAAAAAATTTAAAAAATGATTTTATAAAACCAGTTGTTGATCGGGACTTTTTTGATGTATACCACATTTTTAACATACGTCATCCTAAACGTGATGAATTAAAAAATTATTTATTGAAAAATAATATAAAAACAGAAATTCATTATCCGATTTCGCCCAATAATCAAGTTGCTTTAAAAGATATGTTTAAAAACCAACAATTTCCGATAAGTGAAGAAATTCACACTACAACCTTAAGTCTGCCAATTTCATTTTACCATTCGGAACAGGATGTTAATAGGGTAATTGAAATAATGAATCAATTTTAAAGTTCTCGCAGAGTGACGCAAAGTAAATGCAAAGTTACGCAGATGAATATAATAGAAAATGATATTTCATATAATACCTTAAATCCGCAAGTTCCAAATTTGTAATTTGAAAATTTATTTTGT
>JAVHPE010000117.1:0-3413 GCA_036170475.1 Bacteroidia bacterium
ATCTCATATCTCATATCTCATATCTCATATCTCATATCTCATATCTCATATCTCAATACTCAAATCTATTCATTAATAATCTCCCAGTGTTTCAGCATTCTGCGCCAGAGCAAGTGCCAGTTGTTCATTGTTAGGTGCAACACCATGCCATTTATGACTACCCATCATAAAATCAACTCCATTGCCCATTTCGGTTTTCATTAAAATCATTACAGGTTTTCCTTTTCCGGTATGAGCTTTTGCCGTATGTAACGTTTCTATTACTTCCTTTATTTTATTCCCGTTCATTGAAAGTACATCCCAGCCAAAAGCTTCCCATTTGGCTCTTAAATCGCCCATAGGTAATACCTGATCAGTTGACCCATCAATTTGTTGTCCGTTCATATCTATGGTGGAAATAATAGTATCAACTTTCCTTCCTGCAGCATACATGGCGGCTTCCCAAATTTGTCCTTCCTGTAATTCACCGTCACCGTGTAAAGTGTAAACGATGCTAGTATCATTATTCAACTTTTTTGCAATCGCGGCACCAATGCCTACTGATAAACCTTGCCCTAAAGAACCCGAAGCTATGCGAACACCGGGTAAGCCTTCATGTGTTGTAGGATGACCTTGCAAACGAGTATTTAATTTACGGAAGGTAGAAAGTTCCTTTACCGGGAAATAACCTGTACGAGCCAAAACACTATAAAAAACAGAGGAAAGATGCCCATTAGAAAGAAAAAATAAATCCTCTCCAATGCCATCCATGCTAAATTTTTTGGAATTATGTTTCATTACCTCAAAGTAAAGAGAAACAAAATATTCAGTACAGCCCAATGAAGCTCCGGGATGACCTGAGTTTACAGCATGAATCATCCTAACAATATCCCGGCGAACCTGAGGACAAATTTTTTCTAATTCTGGTATTGAAGCCATATATTTTAATTTTACAATTTTACTTAGGCAATTAACAATTAAACAATGTGCTGATATGCTGATTACTTGATGTGCTGATGATTAATGTACTTTTAACTTTAAACTTTTTAACCAACACAGATTCGTAATTCGTTAAAATTCGTAATTCGTAGGTTTGGGCAAAAGTATCTATTTTTACGGGGTGGGGGAGAATTGTTGAAAATATTTGATTATTGTTGAAAACTCAAAATTATTATGCCCTGTCGTATTTATCAAATGGCTAATTTTAGTATCTTTGTGAGCTGATTTTCAATTTGACAATTCAGCAGCAGTCAAATTAACCAATTAATTAAATTTTATTAAAATAATGGCATTACAGTGTGGTATTGTGGGGTTACCGAACGTTGGGAAATCGACTCTTTTTAATTGCTTATCAAATGCTAAGGCGCAGGCAGCAAACTTCCCGTTTTGTACAATAGAGCCAAATGTTGGAGTTATTACCGTTCCGGATGAACGGCTTTCCGCTCTTGAAAAATTGGTAAAACCGGAACGTGTGATTCCTACCACAGTGGAAATTGTTGATATTGCCGGACTTGTAAAAGGCGCGAGTAAAGGAGAAGGACTTGGAAATAAATTTTTGGCTAATATCAGGGAAACAAATGCAATTATTCATGTATTACGTTGCTTTGATGATCCCAATGTAGTGCATGTTGATGGATCCATTAATCCTGTGCGTGATAAAGAAATTATTGATACGGAATTACAGCTAAAAGATTTAGAAACTGTAGATACAAAGCTAAAACGTGTTGAAAAACAAGCCAAAACAGGCAATGATCAGGATGCTAAAAAAGCTTATGAAGTGTTGCTGAATCTGAAAGGTTTGTTAGAACAAGGGAAATCAGCCCGTTCTCTGGAACTTTCGGAGAAGGATAAAGTGTATATAGCCGACTGCTGTTTGTTAACTGTAAAACCTGTTTTGTATGTTTGTAATGTGGATGAAGCATCTGTAAAAGCAGGCAATAAATATGTTGATGCCGTAAAAGAAGCGGTTAAAAATGAAAATGCCGAAGTGCTTATTATCACTGCTCAGATGGAAGCGGAAATAGCCGGTTTGGAAACGTATGAAGAACGTCAGATGTTTCTTGCAGATATGGGACTTGCTGAACCCGGAGTAAATAAACTGATTAAAGCAGCTTACCGAATATTGAATCTGCAAACCTATTTTACGGCAGGTGTAAAGGAAGTGCGTGCCTGGACTATTATTAAGGGAATGACTGCACCACAGGCAGCAGGCGTTATTCATACTGATTTTGAAAAAGGATTTATCAGGGCGGAAGTGATAAGATATAATGATTTTATTAGTCTTGGTTCAGAATCAGCTTGTAAAGATGCCGGGAAAATGGGTGTTGAAGGGAAAGAATATGTGGTAAATGATGGCGATATGATGCATTTTAGGTTTAATGTATAAAGAGGATGTTGGATATTGGATGTTGGATTTATGAACCTGTATAGAGAATGTCATCCCGAACCCATTTTTATGGGAGAGGGATCTTGTAAATCATTAGCAATAATACATCATACAATAAGTTCCTTCTCAAAAAGATCTGGCTTTAATAAAAAAACATACCAACAAAAAACTAATCATTATAATACCGAAAATCATGAAAAGAGTATTATTAGAAAATCGGGAAATGACCTTAGAATTAGAAGATGGAATTATTATTTCTACCTTCAAGATAAAATCTCTTGATTTGAAAACAACACAAAAAATAGTTGAAGATCGTGTAAAGGCAATTGGTACAAAATCATATCCATTGGTTGCAAATATCAGATCTGTAAAATACTCTACAAAAACAGCCCGTGATTTTTTTGCTTCCGAAAAAGGTTGCGAAGGTCTCATCGCTGCCGCTTTACTTGTTGATAGTCCTTTAGGCAGTATGATTGGTAATTTTTTTGTTAAAGTCAGCAACCCTTTTGTTCCCACTAAAACATTTTCAAATGAATCAGAAGCAAAAAAATGGCTTACTCAATATGTGAAGAAGGATTAAAAAAATTTCTATTCAATCCAACAGGTTGTGTTTAACCGCATACATTACAATACCTGCCGTATTTTTTGCACCCGTTTTTAATAAAATAGTTTGCCTGTGTGCATCAACTGTCCGATTACTCAAACCCAGTTTTTCTGAGATTTCTCTATTGGTATATTCTTTACATATTAATTTGATAACTGCAATTTCCTTTTCCGACAAATACTGAACTGTAAAAGAAAGGTTTGTTTTTTTTGCTTTTACCAAACCTTTTACCACCGCTTTTGAAATGTGCTCATCAAAATAATAACCGTTTTCTACAACAGAGTTGATTGCATCTACCACCACTTCAATGTCTTTATCTTTGGGTAAAAATCCACTTGCCCCTTTTTCCACCAGCTGAATAATAAATTCATCATCGGTATGCATAGTAAGAATAATAATTTTAATAAAAGGATATTTACGTTTTATTTCAACTGTCGTTTCAAT
>JAVHPE010000118.1:0-16089 GCA_036170475.1 Bacteroidia bacterium
AGAAACAGGCAAGTGGTAAAATTTCTAAACGGTTTTTAAGGAAACTCCAGTAAAACGGCTCTGCTTCATATACCAGCAATGGTTTTTACGAATTCCTGAAATGTACTATTTTAGCTGATTTTATCGGAAATAACTAAATCACTTAGTTTTTGTAAGGAAAATACAAGTGGCAATAAGTTATATCCAACTTAACAGTAATTCGCATATCTTGGCTTATTTGTACTTATTTGAGAAAATGCCGCAATTATGTTAAAAAATATTATTCGTGAAATTCGTGTCGAAAACTCTTTTCGGAGGAGCCTCAATATTTGTAAAAAAAGGAAATAGTCGCAATTTTTTCTTTATTAAAAGAATATTATTCTGCTTGATTTGGAATAGAAAGAATAAACTGTTGAAAACTTTTTGTAAAAAATAATTGTAATTAATTAAAAGTTATTGTATAATTGTAGAACAAAAATCTAGAAAAACAATATTTAACCAAATAAGTTTCTTGCGTTTTTGCAGTTTTAACTAAATAACTCATACTATGAAAAAACTCCTCTACTTTCAGATTATTTTTGTTCTAGGAACAAACATTGTAAGTGCAAACACAATCACATTGACTGATGCCAAACAAGTGGCTGAGAATTTTTACAGACAAAATTCCAAAATTGCACTTTCATCTGCGACATTAGCATTTACTGAAACTTCGGCAAATAGCTTACCTGATTATTTTGTATTTAATATTAACACAAACGATGGTTTCGTGATTGTTTCCGCCGAAGATGGCGGACATGCGATCATTGGTTATTCTACTCAACGGAAATTTGTTTCGCCGGTAGTGATGTCTAACATTTATAACTTCCTGCAAAGCAAGAAAAATGAAATTGAGGAAATAAGGACGAATAATCTTTTAGCCGACATCGACATTTCCAAGGAATGGGCTATTTATAGAAACAGTCAGAAAGCATTAAACCCTAATGTAAGTACGATGAGTGTTTCCGCATTGGTTCAATCAACATGGGATCAGTCGCCTGTTTATAATGACCTTTGTCCGGGTGGCTCAGTAACTGGTTGTGTAGCTACTGCGATGGCTCAGATAATGAGATTTTGGAGTTATCCTGCTATGGGTACCGGTTCAAGTTCATATACTTCTACTTATGGAACACTTTCTGTAAATTATGGCACTACCACTTATAACTGGGCAAACATGCCCTTAAACTCCGCAAATTCTGATGTTGCACTTATTAGTTATCATTGTGGTGTTAGTGTAGAAATGGATTATTCTCCGAGTGGTAGCGGTGCAATGGTAGTTGACTATGGTGGTGGATATCCTTGCGCACAGATTTCATATACTACTTATTTTGGTTATGACCCCAGTACAATTCAGGGCAAAGTAAGAACAAGCTATTCTGATGCTCAATGGATAAGTTTAATAAAAAATGATTTGGATCTTGGCAGACCAATTCAATACGCAGGCTATGAATCAGGAGGAGGAGGACATACCTGGGTTTGTGATGGGTATGATGCAAATGACCAGTTGCACATGAATTGGGGTTGGGGAGGCTATGATAATGGATATTTTGCACTCAATGCCTTAAATGGTGGGGGATCTGACTTTAATGCTGACAATGAAATGGTAATCGGAATTCAACCTTTGCCTTCCGCTGCTATTGATGCTGGAGTTGCAGCGGTAAATTCTCCTACAGGAATTTACTGTACAGGTACTTTCAACCCTTCTATCAAACTAAAAAACTTTGGCGCCAGTGCACTTAATTCCTGTATTATCAATTATAAAGTAGATAACAATGCTATTCAGACTCAACCCTGGAACGGTCCCTCTTTAGCAAGCGGACAGTTTGTTAATGTAACATTGGGATCAATAACCGCAGCCGCTGGCGCTCATACTTTGACCTGCTACACTAGCAATCCTAACAGCGGAGCTGATGGAAATGGAACAAACGATCAGTCGGTAAGTTCATTTACTGTTAGTATTACGGGCGGAAGTTTACCTCTTATTGAAGGATTGGAAAGCAACACTAGTCTTCCTACAGGATGGACACTCAGCAACCCTGATGGTGATGTTGCCTGGGTGGTCAGCACTACGGTGGCTAAAACCGGTACACATTGTATGGGTTTCAATAACTGCGATGGGATTGGTAATGGTACTGGTGGTAGCATGGCAGGGACACAGGATCGGTTTTACACAGCAAGCTACGATCTATCCACAGGATCTTCTACATTAACATTTGATGTTGCCTATACGCCTTGCAGTTACAATTCAATCTTGTATAACGATACTCTTGTTGTCTATGCTTCTTCTGATTGCGGTGCTACATGGAATCAGGTTTATAGCAAAGGAGGAACCGTGCTTGCTACAGCTCCTACGGTTATTCTTGCTTCAGGTGTTCCTTGCTGGACACCTTCTTCTTCTTCTGATTGGAGGAATGAAACGGTAAGCCTGGCTTCCTATACGGGGCAGTCAAATGTAATGCTTGCCTTTGAAAATCGTTCAGGCTACGGAGAATGGCTTTATCTGGATAATATTAATATTTCAACGTCAATGACTACAGGTATTTCTTCTGCTAATACCAATGGAACATTGGAAGTATTCCCTAACCCCGCTTTTGATAATTTAACAGTAAAGGCTTCAGAAAATATTAGCAGTATACAAATTATTAATATGCTTGGTAAGAGGGTAATTAATATTGAACAAACCAATGAATTATCAAAGAAAGTGGATATTTCAACCCTTCCGGCAGGTGTCTATTTTGTAAAAGTTACGACTGCGGATAGTGAAAAGTTGATGAAAGTGATTAAACAATAAATAGAAAATAGTATTTAGAAAAAAGCCCTGCTTCATCAAAGCAGGGCTTTTTTATTTTAGGTAATCATAGCAAGATGTCGGTTATTTTAATTCCTTCAAGGCTGTTTGTGCAGGTTCAAACCCAGGGTTGATATCCAGACAAGCACGAAAATCATTGACGGCTTGTTTTACATCCCCTGTGGTTTGATAACTGACACCACGCCCATAATAGGCTTGCACATATTTTGAATCAATTTTTATAGCCTCTGTAAAATGACTGATTGCAAGATCATATTTTTTCTGATTTACTAAAAATATGACTCCCATATTATAGTGAGCATTTTTATTGTTACTATCAATTTTTATGAGACTGGTATAGGTGTCAATTGCATTTTTCCAATCCTGCATATCCTGGTAACATTTCCCCAGATTATATAATGCTTCCACACTATTACCCTGTATTCGAATTGCATTTTTATAATATTGTGTAGCTAATGTGTTTTTTTTCGCCGCGCATAATATTCCTAATTGGATATAAGCATTATAATACTGCTGATCCTGTTCAACTGCTGTTTGCATACTTGAAATGGCTTTGGCAGTATCTTTCATCTCTTTATAATTCATTCCCTTCATAAAATAGGCTTTCGCATTATATTGGTTTACCTTCAAAGCCATATTAATGTATTTCATTGATTGTTCGTTTTTGCGAACATATAAATACAATTCGGCTAATTTGAGCATTGCATCCACATTTTTATCATCCAGAAGAATACATTTTTCCAAAGCTGTTTTTGCTTTTCCAGTTTGATTGGTAACAAAATATAAATCCGAAAGGGTTAAAAAATATTCCGTTTTTGTACTATCAATTTTCAGGACACGATTCATATCTTCTAAACCCGCATTGTAATTTTTTAAATTAATATAATATTTTGCCCGTTTGTGATATAACCCGGCATCATTAGGATTGGCAAGCAGTTGATCATTTAGAACTTTCAACTCTTCCGGAGTTTTAACAGAAGCACTATCCGCTGTTGTTACTTCTGTTTTTTTTGTATCGCTTCCGCAAGATGTAATGGCAATAATGGTTACCAATGCAATTGCCAATATAAAATATATTATTTTCATAGGTGTTTTGTTCTCTCCTGTTTTGTTTCGGGATATAAATAGAGTCTGTCTATAATGTCCGATTTCTTCGTTATTCTTGTTTTAAAAATCAGTCATTTACAAATGTAAACTCTTGATTTTCAAAACTACGAAAGCCTCGAACTCGAACATTATAGTTCAGACTCTCGACTCTATGGACAGACACTAAATAATAGAGTTCTTAGTGATACAATTTGTATTATTGGCATATCAGAGAAAATCTATACGATCCAAAAGGGCGTCTAATTCCTATTTAGACGCCCCATAATTTCTGAATAATTGGAAATTCTGATTTTACAATAAATTATTCCTCAGTATTATTTTCAATATCCTTTGCTTCACTATTCGGCTCGTTATCCTTTGCTCCCGGCTCGTTAGTAATGGATCCTTCGTTTCCATTTTCAGGGTTTGTCACTTCTTCAATAACCTCTTCCATATCCACTTTACTCACAGCGGCTATTTCATCGGTAGCTTTCAGATTTATTAAACGAACACCTTGTGTTGCCCTTCCAATCACTCGTAATTCAGCAACTGCCAATCGGATAATAATACCGGATTTATTGATGATCATTAAACCATCTTTATCGGTAACATCTTTAATAGCAATCAAATTACCTGTCTTTTCGGTAATGTTGATGGTTTTAACCCCTTTGCCTCCACGCTTGGTAACGCGGTATTCCTCAATATCAGAACGTTTTCCATATCCTTTTTCCGACACCACCATCACATTGCTCAATTGATCCGGCATTGCAATCATACCAATTACTTCATTGCCTTTTACATCGCCAATATTGATACCTCTTACCCCTGAAGCATTACGGCCCATCGGACGAACATTAGCTTCGTTAAAGCGTACAACTTTACCAGCCTTTGAAGCCAACATAATTTCGTTGCTTCCATTGGTTAATAATACTTCTAACAATGTATCGCCTTCTCTGACAGTAATCGCGTTAATGCCATTTTGGCGAGGACGGGAATACGCATCTAACGTTGTCTTTTTGATGATACCGTTTTTTGTACACATGATAATAAAATTATTTTTTGTGTACTCTTCATCCGTCAAATCCTTCACATTGATGTATGCTTTCACTTTATCAGCAGGCGGTATATTGATTAAATTTTGGATAGCACGACCTTTCGATTGGCGGTTACCTTCAGGTACTTCAAATGCACGCATCCAGAAACATCGTCCTTGTTCTGTAAACAACAATAAATAATTATGGGTGGATGCGATGAACAAATGTTCAATAAAATCTTCATCACGTGTGGTACTTCCTTTTGCTCCTTTGCCGCCACGTGCCTGTGTACGGTATTCAGTTAACATGGTACGTTTAATATACCCCATGTGAGAAATAGTAATTACCACTTCTTCATTGGCAATCATATCTTCGATTTTAAAGTCGCCTGAGGCGTAAACTATCTCCGTTTTCCGTTCATCACCGTATTTAGCAACTATTTCAGCAAGCTCATCTTTAATAATTTTCATTCGCAAACCTTCATCAGCTAAAACAGATTTTAAATAATCAATTAACTTCATCAACTCTTCATACTCCGCTTTTATCTTATCCCGCTCTAAACCGGTAAGTACTCGTAAACGCATTTCAAGTATTGCCTTAGATTGAAGTTCGCTCAATCCGAAGTTACTCATCAAACCATCCTGTGCTTCACCTGGTGTTGCTGATGCACGAATTAATTTGATTACCTCATCTAAATGATCGAGAGCAATTAAATACCCTTCCAGGATATGTGCACGTTTTTCGGCTTGTATTAATTCAAATTTAGTCCGGCGCGTAACCACATCATGACGATGGGCAACAAAATGGACTATCATATCTTTTAAATTCAACATTACAGGTCGGCCACCAACCAATGCAATATTGTTTACACTAAATGATGTTTGAAGCTCAGTATATTTGAATAAGTTGTTTAATACCACATTTGTAATGGCATCACGCTTTATTTCATATACGATGCGCATTCCGTCTCTATCCGACTCATCGCGGATATCTGAGATACCTTCAATTTTTTTATCATTAATCAGATCGGCAGTTTTACGAATCATTTCCGCTTTATTGATCTGGTAAGGAATAGCGTTTACAATAATTCGTTCACGACCGGCTTCTGTAACTTCAATGTTTGTTTGTGCACGCATAACAATTCGCCCACGCCCTGTTTCAAAAGCTTCTTTGACGCCTTCATAACCGTAAATAATTCCCCCTGTAGGGAAATCCGGAGCTTTAACATGGTGCATCAATCCCGCAATATCAATCTCCCGATTATCAATATAAGCTATAGTTGCATTTACAATTTCCGTTAGATTATGAGGTGGCATATTAGTAGCCATTCCTACAGCAATGCCAGATGCTCCATTAATCAAAAGGTTAGGGATGCGGGTTGGCAGAACGGTAGGCTCTGTTAAACTGTCATCAAAATTTGGTTGAAAATCAACGGTATCTTTTTCAATATCATTCAGCATTTCTTCGGCAATTTTTTTTAATCTTGCCTCCGTGTAACGCATTGCAGCCGGACTATCACCATCTACAGAACCAAAATTTCCCTGCCCGTCCACCAAAGGATAACGCAAACTCCAATCCTGTGACATACGTACCATCGCGTCATATACCGATGTATCACCGTGTGGGTGGTATTTACCAAGCACTTCACCCACAATACGAGCTGATTTTTTATGCGGTTTATTGGACATTACGCCCAAATCAAGCATTCCATATAATACTCTGCGATGAACAGGCTTTAAACCATCACGTACATCAGGTAATGCACGGGAAACAATGACTGACATTGAATAATCAATGTAAGCCGATTTCATTTCTTCCTCAATATCAATCCTGATAATTTTCTCTCCGTCTGCCATAATTTTAATTGTTGATTTTTAGAATTTTAGAGTTGTTGATTTTAAAATTGTATTTTGTAAAAAAATTGTTTTTTAATCGAATAAGTAAAGTTTTTTCAATAATTTCTAAATAGATTATAAAAAAGCTGTGTGTTTTTCTTTTTGCTTGATCAAAAAGAAACAAAAAATTAAGAACAAACTATTGCCCCCCACAAGCAACACGGCATTGCGTTTGTTCATTCCCAACGCGCGTTTTTATAAAATAATTTTGCTTACATTTTAAACATTCTTTTGCTGGAGTTATTTAAAAAATTTTACTAAATCAAAAATTTCATCACTATTTTATCAAGATATTTGTTCCTTTTTCGGAATATTTGTCATAAAAAATAAGTTGCACAATAATTGATAATTCTTTTTAAATTTCAGGAGTTCGAAGTTACTCATTTCAGCAATGTAAAAGAAATTATTTTTTGGTTTAATTATTAACATTTTAGTGCTTATTTTTGTTGATAATTATAAAGCTAACTGTAATACAGCATTTGAATCGATAAGTACTTTTGATATTTGAATCAATGCCTTATTTTTATTGGTATTTGTAACTCTAAACTTTTTTTAACGTTTTAATATTTAATTAATTCAGGCATATTATGGAAGCGAAATTTTCACCGAGAGTAAAAGATGTGATTACCTACAGTCGCGAAGAAGCTTTGCGTTTAGGTCATGACTATATTGGGACTGAACATTTATTGCTTGGCATTATCCGCGAAGGCGAAGGAACTGCGGTACGTCTTCTCAAATCATTAGGAATTGATTTGGCGGAGTTGCGCAAAACTGTTGAAGAAGCAATTGGCATGGGCAATCACAAGGTAAGTAATCTGGCTAATATTCCTTTAATGAAACAAGCAGAAAGAGCTTTAAAGATAACTTACCTGGAAGCAAAACTTTTTAAAAGCCCTGTTATTGGCACAGAACATTTAATTTTATCAATTCTTAAAGATGAAGACAATGTAGCGACCAAATCACTGCATAAATTTAAAATAGATTATGAAGTTATGAAATTAGAACTTGAATTATCGAAATCAGATCCGAAAGCCGAATTTCCTGGTAATCCGCCTGATGAAGACGCTGATGATGATACATTTGCTACCGGCAGCTCAAAAAAATCCGCTGATAGCAAATCCAAAACTCCTGTATTAGATAACTTTGGACGAGATTTAACGAAAGCGGCGGAAGAAAACAGACTCGATCCCATTGTTGGTCGTGAAAAAGAAATTGAACGTGTATCACAAATTTTATCACGTAGAAAGAAAAACAATCCAATATTAATTGGTGAACCGGGCGTTGGTAAATCAGCTATAGCTGAAGGTCTGGCATTGCGCATTATTCAACGAAAAGTATCACGTGTTTTATTTGGGAAACGTGTAGTTACTCTTGATTTAGCTTCATTAGTTGCCGGCACAAAATACCGCGGACAATTTGAGGAGCGTATGAAGGCGGTAATGAATGAATTGGAAAAATCTCCTGATGTAATTTTATTTATTGATGAAATACATACCATTATTGGTGCTGGTGGCGCATCCGGTTCCTTAGATGCTTCTAATATGTTTAAGCCGGCTCTTGCACGTGGTGAAATCCAATGTATAGGTGCGACCACATTAGATGAATACCGTCAGTATATTGAAAAAGATGGTGCCTTGGAAAGACGTTTTCAGAAAGTAATCATTGAACCTACTACACCTGAAGAAACAATTGAGATCTTAAATAATATTAAATCTAAATATGAAGATCACCACAATGTAAAATATACGGATGAAGCAATTAAAGCTTGTGTTATGTTAACAGCCCGTTATATTTCCGATCGCCATTTGCCCGATAAAGCAATTGACGCTCTGGATGAATCCGGTTCTCGTGTGCATATCATCAACATTAATGTTCCGAAAAATGTTGTAGAAATTGAAAAAAAGCTGGAAGAAATAAAAGAGGAAAAAAATAAAGTTGTCCGTTCTCAAAAATATGAAGAAGCGGCACGTCTGCGTGATACCGAACGTCAACTGTTAGAACAACTGGAAGTAGCTAAAAAACAATGGGAAGAGGATAGCAAAAACCACCGGGAAGTGGTAACGGAAGATAATGTTGCTGAAGTTGTGGCAATGATGACAGGCGTTCCTGTACAGCGTATCGCACAAAATGAAGGTGACAAATTGGTTAAAATGGCTGAAATGTTGCAAGGTAAAGTAATCGGGCAGGAAGAAGCTGTTAAAAAGGTGGTAAAAGCGATTCAACGTAACCGTGCCGGTTTAAAAGATCCGAATAAACCAATTGGTTCATTTATTTTCCTTGGTCCTACGGGTGTTGGTAAAACACAATTAGCTAAAATTTTATCAAAATATTTATTTGATAATGATGATGCACTCATCCGTATTGATATGAGTGAATATATGGAGAAATTCGCTGTGTCCCGTTTAATTGGGGCTCCTCCGGGATATGTTGGTTATGAGGAAGGCGGACAGTTAACAGAAAAAGTGCGCAGACACCCGTATGCTGTTATTTTATTAGATGAGATTGAAAAAGCGCATCCTGACGTATTTAACTTATTGCTCCAAGCCTTGGATGATGGACAAATGACTGATAGTTTAGGCAGAAAAATTGATTTCAAGAATACGATAATCATTATGACCTCAAACATTGGTGCACGTCAATTAAAAGATTTCGGACAAGGAGTTGGTTTTACAACTCAGGCAAAACATGAAGAAGTAGATGGTCATGCAAAAAGCGTTATTGAAGGCGCTTTGAAAAAATCTTTTGCTCCTGAATTTTTAAATCGTATTGATGATGTAGTTATTTTTAACTCATTAACACGTGAACATATCCATGCCATTATTGATATTGAACTGGAACATTTATATGGTCGTATCAATGGATTGGGGTATTCTATCAAAATTTCGGATGAAGCCAAAGATTTTATTTCAGAAAAAGGCTATGATATTCAATTTGGTGCTCGTCCATTGAAACGCGCTATTCAAAAGTATCTTGAAGATCCTTTGGCGGAGGAGATTATCAAATCTCATTTATCCGAAGGGGACATTATTGATGTTGATTTTGATAAAGAAAAGCAAGAGATAAAGATTAAAATCAGTAAACCTGAAAAAAGTAAATCAAAAAAAAGTAAAAAAGAGGAATAAAAAAAAATCCCGCAAAATGCGGGATTTTTTTTTGGAAAAGATCTTTTCCAACAATAATTGGCAAATGTTAAAAAATGTTATTATACCCATTATGGTATAATCTTTGAACTAAACGAAATACACTAAAAAATAAAAATCATGAAAAAATTAATTTTTTTTGCAGTGGCATCCATCTTCACTGCATCAGTATTCGCGAATCCGGTAATCTCTAACACTTTAGGAAAAACACATCCTCAAGAAACAGCCAAACCGGTAAAGGGAAAAAAGCATAAAGCGAAAAAAGCGACTGCAAAGACAGTTGAAGCCCCTGCACCTGCAAAAACTACAGCAGTAAAGAAAGAGGTAAAAGCTAAATAATTATTTTGATTATTTGCAGTATAAAAACATACAGTTTAGATAACTGTATGTTTTTTTTTTCGCCATTGCAGGTGTTATTTCACCTGCAATCCACAATTGTTTATTCACAAAGCAATTCCTGCTTATTTTTAAAATCAGGTTCAAAAATATATTTCATATTTTCAATGGATAATGGATTTGTGGATTTCTTCTTTGCTTAAAGAGGACAAAAGACGTATATTTGCGATACTAAATATTTATAGCCATGAGTACCAATGAACTGAAATACAGCCTGTTTAAAGCCATTGATTCTATTAATGACAGTAAAACATTAAAAGCTATTTACTCCTTTATTACTAAAAAAGACAATGTCGATTTTTGGGATGATCTTTCAAATGAAGAAAGGGAAGCAATAGAGGAAGGTATTGTACAAGCTGAAAAAGGAGAGCTTATTTCCCATGAAGAAGTAATGGCAGAAATTAAAAATAAATTTAATTTATAATAGCGTGGCTCTAATTATTAAGTGGACTGTTAGAGCGAAAAATGATTATACTCTTATTTTAGAATACCTCCATACAAACTGGACAAAAAAAGAACTACAAAAATTCACAAACAAGACAAGCAAAGTTCTTCTTCAAATAGCTGAAAAACCTGAAATATTCCCTGCTTCTAAAAAGAAAAATATTCGTAAGTGTGTCTTGATTAAACAAGTCAGTATTTATTACCGAATTAAAAAAAATGAAATAGAGCTTCTTACCTTTTGGGATAACAGAAGAACTCCTAAAAAGTTAAAACTGTAATTTATATTTCAAGGTTTGAAATGCATTGAGTTGGAAGAAATACGAATTAGTGATGTAAACTTTCAACGGGTACTGTGTTTGTTCAGAGCCAGCGAAAAAGTAATTCCAGATGGCTGAAATTAGAGCCAGCCCAGATACTTCATTTGCACGAATATTTTAAAAAGTATAGAAAAAAATTACCCCAGCTGGCGCAAGTGTTTTCCACTCGTGCCGATTATTTTTGGGCGTCTCGCCCCTGTAAAGATTAAAATTGAGATCCAATCTATAAATCTAATACTTTTATCTAGCTAAATTCATTAGCGCTGCTATACAAATAGTCTTCGGGTTTTGCTACAATTCCTTGTTGAACTGGATTGTTATGCAAATAACTTATTTTTTGTTTAATAACTTCGGAACTCCACAAGCAAATAGAATGATTTCCATTTTGCCAAAATTGAACTTCTTCATTTTGGCTGTTGCCTTTGCCATAAAATTTAAACATATGCAATAACCATTCTTTTCTGCTTTCTCTTGAATTTTGTTCAATTTGTTTAATCAGTTGTTTGGCGGTATAGCTTTTAAAACTACCCAGTAAAATGTTTAATGGCTGGTCTTTCGCTTTAGCTATCATATGAATATGATTACTCATTATAACATAAGCAAATAGTTCCAAGCCCTTATTTGCCTGGCAATATTTTATGTTTTTCATTATATCATAAACATATTCTTTACGCGTAAAAACATCAATCCACCCAACAACTGTAAGTGTTACATAGTATAATTTATCGGACTCTGTTTTATATTTATCTGACATAAAAAAATTGTTATTCCAAATAAAAGTAAAAATTTTATTGCTAAAATAGTCCTAAAACTTTTTAATTGTAGGTATTTTAAAAGATGTAAATCAAAATATCACAGGGGCGAGACGCCTAAGAATAATCGGCACGAGTGGAAAACACTCGCGCCAGCCGGAGAATTTCCAGCAATTTCAAATAAGCTTCCCGGTGCCGTCGTCCCAATGCCTACGTTTCCGCTATTTGTGATTCGCATATATTCATTGTTGGTGGCAATGCAATTAAAAAAGGGAAAAATGCAGACCACACATTTAGCACATTTGTTTTTGCCCGACACACAAGCCAACCCTTCGCAAAAACAAAAGAGCTAAATTTTTCCACCGCTCAGACAATGACTTTAATTCTATTTTGAAATTAAAGAATAAGACTGGCTTGGCGGAAACAATAAATTTAAAGCATTAGGTTTTATTTTAAATATTGGTCCCTTCTCGACCACACTCCCTGTTGACTTTCTTTTTATCAAGTGATCAAGCGTAATTATCCCTTGCTCTAACAAAATATCAAATTGCGAGACAATTGGTTTCTTTGTATGCTCGACTTTTTTGTATTGAAAGTGTTCTTTTCCACCAATCACAACCGAGTAAGCACCAATCCAAAATGTTTCGTTATGCTTTTCAAGTAAACGGTTATGCAAAATCTCTAAACCCCAAACAACAAAATCCCCGACATTTGATTTATCGGAATTTTCAATTAGCTGATTAATTTTAGAATCCATTTTTAACATTAACCCTTGCGAATTTCGAACAAGAGATGAAACTGTGCAATATAGCTTAAAATCATTGCCACGACTGTATCCAAAGGTGTTTAAAATTTTTGCCGAACTTTTAAATTTGCTTGCTTTCCAATCAGGAACTTGAGCAAATAAATTTTTTCGGTTTCCTCTTTTATCACGGTATGACTTTAACTCTATACCTTTATAATCAGGCTTCTTTGACGAATTAATATCAATTCCTAAAAGCGTTTCAAGAGTTCGACCGATTGCAGTATCGGCTTTAAGCATTGCAGGAACAGGACCTCTGGCTGAAATTTTATTCAACAACCCTAACAATTCTTCAGCAACTTCATTTGAAATTTGGTTAATCTCATTAACTAATTCTTTCAATGGATTTAGACCTTTGGCACTTAACAATTTTGCTAAATCAATTCGAGTAATATTTAAAACATATAGAACTCCCTCAAATTCAATTATTCCAAGAATATCATTTGAAACTGAATAACTACCTAACCCTTTAAACCAAATCCGTGGATCACCCTTCTTTGTATTTGGACGGTATAAAGAAGCAATGGAATTAACCAATTTATCTTCTTCAATTAATTGAGAGCCGATTTGAATTTTACTTTCTTGACCTTGATTTTGTAATTCAAAATCGTGAATATTTCTGGATTTTAAATATGATCGAACTGAACCAGTTGCATCCATAATTGATTTCAGCAATCCTGTTTCTGTGGGTTCAATTAAACAAAGTTCAACAGAATTTTCCGTTAACAATTTTATTCTATTTATTTCAACCGTGGAAAGTTGTCTCATAAATAATTATTTTATGTGCTTTAAAATTTCCAATGCTACAGCTCTTGCCATTAGCGGAGGGACTGCATTGCCTACTAAAGTAAATTGTGGCACTTCAAATTTTCTTTTATTTCCTCCAGTAGAACGTTTTCCTTGAAATACAAACGAATCATCGAATGACTGCAAACGAGCCATTTCACGGACAGTTAATGCGCGAGGACTTGAAAAGTGAATATAATCATCTGGAATTGTCATCACAGTTGGACTTTGAGAATCTGGTTTTAAAACATTGTAATTTCTTTTTTCAGAATCCAATCCAATTTTTTTTAATTCTTTCTTTGCTAAATCATAATCTCCCGTATTCAGGATAACACTAAGCCTTTTCACGACATCATCATTTTGCTTACTTGTTTTGTGATTGTGCAATGGAGCCACTATGTGAGTTAACGTATTTTCAAGTTCTTCTATATTCTTGACATAAAAAGGGTTTTTCGCATTAACAAATCTTCCATTTAATCTACCCTTCTTTGACCATTCAGCATATGTTAAGCCTTTTTTATCATCCGGCTTTCCATCTATCTCTCTCTTCTTAATAAGTGATTTCATTTTTTCTGTCGTGCCATTATACTTTGCTTTCAAATCAATTTTTTCGTAGCCGTATTTTTCATCATCATTACCTACAAAATCTAAATCATAAAGAGCTTCAAAAACTGTTACCTTTTCCTTATGAGTAACAGTTGAAGGAACGTCTTTAATTAATTTCTGATCTTTGCGACAGCCAATAAATAAAACCCTTTCACGGTTTTGCGGGACTCCGTAATTTGAAGCCAAAGCAACAAAAGGTTGTTCAATATTATATAATCTTATGTGAGATAAAATATCTTCAAATTCTTCTTCTCTTTTAGCATTCTTAACAAAAGGGCTTAACCCTTTAACACATTCATCAAAAGAGTAATTATATATTTCAAGAGCGGAAATTATTTCTCTTATTTCAGGCTCAAAGGTTTTAGACGGTCGTAAATTTTTAAATGCTTCATTAAGGCTTTCAATAATAGATTCGGCTTCAATTGCAGTTAGGAAATTATCGAAAGTTTCCGCGAAAAAATCATTATCCAAATCACAAAATGATTTTTCAAAAATTACCTTTTTTCTAATGTAAGCAAGTTCTTTGCTCCGTTTCAATAAATTAAATCCGTGACGAATAGTACTAATATTTTTATCCGTTTTACTAGTTTTATAGTCTACAATCTTAGGTGTTAGAACTCTAAATTTATTTTCTATAATTTGAATGTAATTTTCTTTTGTTTTTTCAATTTCTTTTTCTGTTGCAGTTTCAAATTGCAAACGTAAATTATAACACTCCAAAATAAATTGTTGCTCCTTTTCTAATTTCCTCAACTGTGCAATAAAAACAAGTAGTTGATGGAATTCTTTTAAATCGACAATTGATTTTATTTCTTGCAAAATCATTTCACGAATTTTACCGTCCTCCTTTGTTAATATACCTTTCACATTTTCCATCACAAAGTATTTGGGTCTTAAAGACCTAATTATTTTCAGATAGTGAGCAAATAAATCATCTTTTTTATCAAATTTTTTCCGTTTGCCTGCAAGACTAAAACTTTGACAAGGCGGACCACCACACACAACATCAACCTCTTTGCCTTTTAATCTTTTTAAAAGATTATCCAAAAAATCTGGCTCTGTAATATCTTGCCGTAGAAATTCTGCATCAAGTCCAAGTTGATAATTATAGCGTGCAAGGTGCGTTAATTCACAGTTCTCATTAATATCACTTCCTAAAAGAAAATCATAAACGTGTTTGCCACTTTCGGCTTGTAAAAAACCTTCACTAAAACCACCCGCGCCAGCAAACAAATCAACAAACGTTATATTTTCTTTTTCTCCGTATTTCAATTCACTCTCACAGACCATTTTTATATCAGTATTTACTTTGCGACTGTTAACAAGAGACAATATTTTATCTTTTATCTTTTTATCGGTAAAGTGAGAGTGCGGTGCTGTTTCAAAATGCTTTTCGACCTCTTGTTTTAAAAAAAGTAAAAATTTATTTATCGACTTATAACGGTATTCAGTATCCTTGACTAATTGGTTTTTATTGTCCCAATCCTTCTTCATTATTTTTTCGCCAGTTGCGACCTTTACTTGGACATCCTTTTGTCGTAAGACAAGGTGGATTGGGAAGTTCTTGCTTTTATCAGCTTTATCGAGGTAGAATTTTACATTTATCATATTTGCGGACATTTTTACGGACACGGACAAATTTACGGACAAATCTGACTTTAGCAAGAAAAATAAAAAATATTTTCCAACACACAAAGCTCACACATTTACAAACCACACAAGCCGACTCACAGACCAAAGTTTGTAAAAGAGTGAGCTTCTTCCGACCGCAGACCATGCTAATACTGTGTGTCACGACTGAAGTGTTTTAAAAACTGTATTGTAAGAATTCAGTATATTTAGACCGAGGGTGTTACGACCGATAAAAAATTTAACCAAAAGAAAGATGCACTTGCCACCAACATTAAATATGCTATATGGTCGTTCCAGTAAGTTTCATCATTTGAGTTCGCAATGTATCCCTCCACTATAGTACGTCCTAATTTTTTGCCATCCTAATTTTTATTA
>JAVHPE010000119.1:0-15791 GCA_036170475.1 Bacteroidia bacterium
GAAGTTTATAATATTATTGGTTTGTGCATGGAAGTCCATAGAGTATTGGGAAAAGGATTTTCTTAAATTGTTTACAAAGATGCAATTGAATATGAATGCAATCAAAAACATTATTTTTTTGATAGGGAAGAGGAGTTCATAGTTCATTATAAAGACATTGTTTTACCGCATAAATATTTTGCGAATTTTGTAGTATTTGGAAAAATTATTTTAGAGGTGAAAAGTTGTGAAGGAATTGTACAGGAACATATTGGACAAACAATAAATTATTTGGCAGCTTCTAAATTGAAAGTTGGATTGATCGTAAACTTTGGCAAAAATTCTCTTGAGTACAAAAGAATAATATTATAATAATTCGTGAAATTAGTGTCAGTTATTTTTGTCAGTTTAAAAAAATGGAAAAGGAAAATAAACAAATAGCCCAAGTCATAGATCTTAATAAATGTATTGGTTGTCAAACCTGTACTGTATCATGCAAACAATTGTGGACAGATGAAAAAGGTATGGAGCACATGTGGTGGAATATTGTAAATTCAATGCCCGGAAAAGGAACGCCAAAAGATTGGGAAACAATGGGAGGTGGCTGGAAAGACGGCAATCTGGTGTATGGCAAATTGCCTTCAAAACAAGAGTTTGGAGAAGCATGGAATTTTAATTTTAATGAAGTACATTACGAAGGCAACAAAGGGAAAGTGCAATTTAAACCTATTGGTAATCGTCCTGAATGGGGTCCTAATTGGGATGAAGAGCAAGGTGCAGGAGAGTTTCCAAACAGTTATTATTTTAATTTCCCCAGGTTGTGTAACCATTGCACAAAACCGGCTTGCCTTGCTGCTTGCCCGACAAAAGCAATCTACAAACGAGAAAAAGATGGAGTAGTTTTAATTGATGATACCCTATGCAAAGGCACTAAAATGTGCCAGATGGCTTGTCCGTACAAACGTATTTATTTTAATGATGAAAAAAATATTGGTCAAAAATGTATCGCTTGTTTCCCTAGATTAGAAAAGAGTGTTGCTCCTGCTTGTGTCAGACAGTGTCCGGGTAGAGCCCGTCATTTTGGTTATTTGCAGGATGAAAATTCTCAGGTGTATAAATTGGTTAAAAAATGGAAAGTTGCTTTGCCTCTGCACCCTGAATTTAATACGGAACCAAATGTTTATTACATTCCGCCTACTTTGCCCAAAACATTAAATGCTGATGGAACCATTAACGAGGAAAACCCTCGGGTACCCTTGGTTTACTTAAAATCCTTATTTGGCAATGATGTGGAGAAGGTATTGAAGACTATTGAAGAGGAAAAAGCCAAGAAAGGAAATTCTGAATTAATTGATTTACTCATTTCCAGGAAATGGCATGATATGTTCAAACCTTTTCATCAGAGTCCGATATAGGAGAGGGGAGGGCGTGAAAATTTATGCACAATCCCTCATGCAAGCAAAATAAAACTCAACTCTATTCGAAACAGGTACAACATAAATATTTTGCATTTTTATTAAAATAAATTTGCACAGAAGAAAAATTCACATTAACTTTGTAGCGCAAAGTACTTTCAATTCATCCTAAATATGACAAATTCAAAAGAGCATTTACAAACCATCACGGAAATACGTTCAATGATGGAACGTTCATCCCGCTTCATATCTCTTAGCGGATTATCCGGAATTTTTTCGGGGCTTTTTGCCCTTTGTGGTGCATACGCAGCGTATATAAAACTAAATTCCCTGAATGGAATGTATCGGCTATTAAACAGCAATGCTTTTACAGATGTTGTTATTTATTTATTGATTGATGCTTCAATTGTTTTGGTTGCATCACTTACAGTTGGTATTATACTCACTAACCGTACTTCGAAAAAGAAAGGAATTAAAATCTGGGATGCTACTTCAAAACGTTTATTTATTAATCTGCTGATTCCATTAGCTGCCGGTGGCTTGTTTTGTCTGGTATTGCTGTATCACGGGTTAGTGGGATTAGTAGCTCCATCCACATTACTATTTTATGGACTGGCTTTAATTAATGCAAGTAAATACACATTGAATGATATACGTTATTTAGGAATTTGTGAAATAGTATTAGGATTGGTTGCATCATTATTTATTGGTTATGGATTGTTTTTCTGGGCCGCTGGATTTGGTCTGCTGCATATCATCTATGGGAGTATGATGTATTTTAAATATGAAAGAAATTAATTTGAAGGCAATTATTCAATTTTGCAATTTTAAAGTAGGCAATTTAAAATAATTTAAACTTCCCGATAAGAATCGGGATCTTCGCTTCGCTGCAATAGGTATAGTCCCCCTTGAGCGTTGACTGTGTGTTTGAGAAGGGGGGAGCGATGGATTGTGGGGAGTAGGGGGATATTTTTTTGATTCGTAAATTTGTAATTATCCGTTATCCATAACCGTGAAAAATTATATACAACATTTAAATAAAGCGTTTGAAAATCGGATACGATTAGGCATCATGTCTGTGCTAATGGTAAACGATTGGGTTGAATTCAGCACTTTGAAAGAAATGCTCGATATTACTGATGGTAATTTGGCTTCACATATTTCTGCTCTGGAAAAAATTGAATACGTTGCTGTTAAAAAACAATTTGTCGGTAAAAAACCAAATACAACGTATGCTGTTACAAAATCAGGGAAGAAAGCCTTTAATGAACATCTGGATGCCTTGGAACAATTATTAAAAAACAGAGATTGATATTTTTTTGTACTTATACTTTGAAATGCAAAGTACTTTCAATAAAGCATAAAACATGAAAACACTAACAGAACAACAATTGAAAACAAGAATAAAAAGATGGATAATTTTATTCTTCGTGTTTTTAGTATTAAGTGGAATAACTGCATTTCCAATCGAAACGGAGCTTTCAATTATTGTGAATCATTCCTCTGTTTTTCCATCATTCCTGCAACTATGGCTTAATACAATTTACAATGCTGTGAAAGAAACGAACAGGGCATTCCCTTATTTATCCTATGGAATCGACTGGTTAGCTTTTGCTCATATTGTTATTGCTGTTGCATTTATTGGTCCATTAAAGGATCCTGTACGAAATAGTTGGGTCATACAATTCGGCATGATTGCCTGCATACTGATTCTTCCATTAGCTTTTATTGCCGGCTCTTTTAGGCATATTCCACTTTTCTGGCAGCTAATCGATTGCTCATTTGGTGTAGTTGGAATTATTCCGCTCTATCAATGCTGTTTAGTTAAGATGCTATCGCACATATTTCGACAGGCTCAATATGACCAGCGCACGGTCAGTCAGAGCTTGTCGAAGACTGTGGGCTGATGTTTTTCCTTAACTAAACGACATTGTCCGCTCTATATCACTTACACCCTTATTAAACAATTAGAAATAATACAAACCTCAAAAAATAAAACAATATGAAAAAGAACGATTGGATTTTAGCCGCATCTGTGGCTGTTTACAGCTACTTATTTTACCAACAAAATTTAGGTATTAATTTTTTGGTATTTACATTTTCATTAATTGTCTTACTTTTTCTTCGGAACAAAGAAGTAGTTAAAAGTAAAAGCTGGATACTTGCCGCAGTAGGAAGCTTGTTAAGTGCGTTTTGTATCTCTTACTATGGCAATGTCTTATCATTTACAACCAATATTATTTCTTTGTGTGTATTATCAGCTTTTAGTCTTAATCCTTCTACGTCTATTATTACTTCCTTCTTTTTCTCTTTGTATTCAATAGGCGCATCCTATGTTTTTATGATACTGGATACGATTGAGCGTTGTCAAAAGAAAACTGTATCAACCGCCGAAAGTAAACCGATCTCAGTAAAATTGATGCTATACATCGTGCCCTTATTTATTGCAGTCATTTTCCTTTTTATGTATAAAGCATCCAATCCATTGTTTGATAATTTCACAAAAAAAATAAATCTTGATTTTATTTCCGCTGGCTGGATATTTTTTACACTAGGAGGACTTTGTTTATTGTATGGTTTCTTTTACCATAAAAATATCAATACAATAACCAACAAAGATCAGATGGCTTCAAATTTGCTTTTTGCTGAAAGTACTGATGCGAAGAGTTCAGTCATAAAATTTCTTAGTATAGATAATGAAAAATTATCAGGGATAATTTTATTGCTTTTGCTTAATTCCTTGCTGTTCACTGTAAATATTCTGGATGTAAATTTTTTATGGTTCGATGGTGCATTACCGAAAGATTTGAGCTACTCAGCATTTGTGCATCAGGGAACAGGAGCGCTTATTACTTCCATCATCATTGCCATTCTGATTATTCTATATTATTTCCGTGGCGAACTTAATTTTTATAAGGGAAATAAATCACTTAAACTATTAGCTGGGTTATGGATTATGCAAAACGCCTTTATGATTGTTTCAACTGCTTATCGCAATAACCTGTATATAAATGAATACAGTTTAACTTTTAAACGAATTGGTGTTTATGTATGGTTATTACTGGTGCTGATTGGATTGTTGACCACATTTATTAAAATTCTGAAAGCGAAAAGTAATTGGTATTTGTTTCGTATAAATGGCTGGTTATTCTACAGTGTGCTGTTATTCAGTTGTTTCATAAATTGGGATGTACTGGTGACAAATTTTAATATTAACAGGGCGGAACAAAAACATAAACCTTTGGATAAATTATATTTAATATCTCTTTCTGAAAAGAGTATTCCTCAACTTCTTACCATGAACGATTCAATAAAAAATCAAACTGATAATGAAGATAATTTTGAAACACGAGGCGATGTTTATCGCTACGAATATGCTGATATAAATTATAAACCGGCATTGCATTATAAGTTATATCGCTTTCTGGATGAAATGAAGAAAATGGAATGGCAATCATTCTGTTTTGAAAAAAATCGTGTTTACAAAGAGGTTGCTTCATTGAAAAGGAATATAAAAGAAATAGATTTACAAAATTATTATTTGGAGACAGTTAAACCGATTGAATTGTTAGACAATCTTCAAACGCTATATTTTTCAAACAATAATCTAAAAGATCTTCGGGAATTAAAAATGTTTCCTGTTTTGGAAAATTTGTATTTGAATTCAAATCGATTTGATTCGATTGATTTTTTTTCAAGAATGAATAATTTAAAAATGCTTTCATTATCAAACAATAATATCAAAAGTCTTTCTCCATTAATGAATGTGCCAAATATTGTTTTTCTGGATTTATCAGATAATAAGTTGATTGATATCGGAACAATGCCGGTTTTAAATAAATTAACAACCTTAAGTTTGTACAGTAATAGTACAACTGACTATACAGCACTGCTACGCCTACCATATCTGCAGGATCTGAATATCGGCGGAACCGTAATAAATAAAGGAACTATATTGCCTCCGTTACCAAAACTTTTAAGACTGAATCTTCAGAACACCCAAATTTCGCTGGATGATAGCAATTTATTTGAAAGGCTTAGTGACTTTGTTAGTTTGGAATATCTTGATCTTTCAGATAATCAATTGGAGAATTTAACTCCTCTTATTGCTGATTCTAAGAATACTGCGATTGCAAACGGAATGAGTGTTCCATTATGCAAAGCTTTAAAATCCCTTAATGTATCACGCAACAAACTTCAAACCTTGTATTCTCTTATTGTCTATTCAAATTTGGAGGAACTGCATGTAAGTGATAACCAATTGGGAGAAACAACATCACTGTCTCAACTGATTAACCTGAAAACTCTTTCGATAGATAATTGTGGATTGAATACTATTGATTTTATTAAAAAGCTCAAAAACCTTGAGGTGTTAAATATATCCAATAATAATATTGTTGATTTTACTCCTTTATATGAATTGAAAAATCTAAAACAATTATACCTTGGAAATGTGCGTAAGGAATTACTTGAAAAATTAAAAAAACAACTGCCGGCAACAAACATTAATGCATACATCATTAAATAAAAATATGAAACTTAATCTTAAATAATTTGCCATCACACATATTTCGACAGGCTCAATATGACCAGTGCGCTGTCAGTCTGAGCTTGTCGAAGACTTTGGGCAGGGCATTTATTAAAAAATATTCATAAATAGGGTCATTGCCCCATTGGATAATGGAACCTAAAAAAACAATTATGAAACCAATCACAAAAACAATTCTATGCCTTACTGTTTTCAGTATAGCTATGGGGTATTTGGAATCATCGGTAGTGGTGTATTTGCGAAAAATTTATTATCCTGATGGATTTAAGTTTCCGTTAACACCGGTTTCCCCCGACATTGCCATTACTGAATTTTGGCGCGAAGCAGCAACTATTGTAATGCTGATCGGAGCCGGAATAATGGCCGGGAAAAATACCGCCCAGCGATTTGCATTTTTTATTTACAGCTTTGCCATTTGGGATATTTTTTATTATGTCTTTTTAAAAGTATTGCTAAACTGGCCGGAATCCTTATTTACCTGGGATATTTTATTTCTGATTCCTGTGCCTTGGGTTGGTCCTGTAATTGCGCCTTGTCTCGTTTCACTCACAATGATTTTACTTACACTTATTATTATTTATCATCAGGAAAAAGATAAATACATCCATGTCAGATTTATCGACAGGATGTTCCTGATAGTAGGAAGTATTACTATAATCTTTTCCTTTTTGTGGGATTATATCATGTATCTGGCAATCAATGGAACAGACAAGGCGGTGTGGACACTTTCAAGCAATACCAAACTGTTTGATGAGGTAAGTAATTATATTCCCAAAGGCTTCAACTGGTGGCTTTTCGGATTAGGAGAAGGATTTATTTTGATTGCTATATTTCTTGTTTTAAAACGATTAAGAAATATAAAATGATTGTACAATATCTATTAACCATTAACCATTAACCATTAACTATTACCTAAATAAAAAATGAAAAACAAATTGATTAAAGTAATGGCAATATCATCTGCAATGAGCTTATTGCTACTCTATTTCAGAATTCTGTGGACCAGTGATTTTTATTATATCTCTTTAGTTTGGAATTTATATCTTGCCTGGATTCCATTTATATGTGCTTTGCTTTTGACAGAACGAAGGAAACAAGCGGGCTCAAATTTAAAATTGGGTGCTTTGTTTTTTTGTTGGTTGATTTTTTTTCCAAATTCGCCTTACATTATGACTGACCTTTTCCATTTGAATTTACGGAGTGATATTCCACTTTGGTTTGATTTGGTATTAATACTTTCATTTGCATGGAATGGTTTACTGTTAGGCTATGCATCGCTTTTTGAAATTCAGAAATTTTTAGAGACCCGCTTTTCACAAAAAGTTGTAAATGTTCTTATAATAGGATTAATGATCTTATGCAGTTTTGGAATATATTTGGGGCGTTATCCTCGTTGGAACAGTTGGGATATAATTACCAACCCAGTCGATTTGTTTTCTGATATTTTTGATTTGTTGCTCCATCCTTTGAGCAATCCAAGAATGGTAGGTGTTACATTATTTTTTTCTATATTTTTGTTAGTTAGTTACTGGACACTAATTTCATTGATTAATCATAAAAAACATGAACAACAATAAACAATTTTCATTGAGCAACAGAATAAAAAGTTTTGGTTATGCCATTGAAGGTATTGCCATTTTTTTTAAAACTCAACACAACTCATGGATACATGCCTTTGCAGCCATTGTTGTTATTATAGCCGGATTCGTTTTTAAGGTAAACAGCAGTGAATGGTGCCTTTTGACTTTTGCAATTGCGTTGGTAATAGTTTCAGAAATGATGAATACTGCAATAGAATTTTTAACAGATATAGTTTCACCCGGATTTAATCCTCAGGCGAAAAAAGTAAAAGATGTAGCAGCCGGTGCTGTCTTGATTACCGCTATAGCTGCTGTTGTTATTGGGCTAATTGTTTTTCTGCCAAAGATTTTGTAAGAAAATATTCATTATAAAGTATTAAATAATTGCCACTATTTTACAAGTATAATTCAACCCTTTATAAGTCAAGCGTTCCCTGAGTCTCTTCATCATCAATTTTCTTCTTTTTCTTTTTTTCTGCTGAAGGTAATTTTATCTTAGCATTTATCATCTGATCAATGGAAATAACTACTTTCTCTTTTTCAGGACTTGTGGTTTTCTTTAAAGCCTCTAAAGGAGACAAACCACTTTCCTCAAATTCTTCTAATACATCTTCATCTATGGGTATTTCAACAGGGGCTAATAAATTTATTTCCTTAACTTTTGAATAGGAAAGTTTATTCCCTTTTGCTTTAAACCCTTTTACTCCAATGAAATCAACCAAATTAATTTTTTCATCCGGCAGTTCTTTATCTTTTACTTTACTGAATTTTAGTTCCAGAACAGGAATTGCATCAGTGGTAACAATTTCTAAACGTGAATCTTCGCCTTCACTTATGAATAAAACTTTTTTATCCATGGGTTCTATCAGGAAACGTTTTACAAAATAAGTTTTACTTTCACCATCAAGGTATACAGCTGATACAGGTGTATGCGGATTAAATTTTTCAATCAGCACCATATCTTCTTCAAAATGTGTTGCCAGATCAAAGCCGGTAACTCTATAATTACCACTTTGCATGATGGTTAATATTTTATCATCAGGAGCAAAACTACCTAAAAATGTTCCACGTTTATCGGTGTTCAAACGTTGTACTGTATCATCAAACCAAATATCAAGAGCGCCAAGTGTCGACAACCCTTTTTGTTTTAAAACAATTTTTTTAATGGCATATTTTGTAACTACATTTCCCATTGAATTACGTCCTTTTACTGCTAAATCAGCAAAATTAATATCCCATTGAACTTTTCTTAAGCCCGGCATTGGTTTTAATTGTACTTCCACAATTTCTGATTCTCCATTCGGATTGGCGGTAAAATAAAGTACCTCCGACCCCTTTGTTTCTTTGGTTAAATCATATTGTTTGTCTCGCGTAATTCCTGTTACCGGAAAACGCTTCATAAACACACCACCATTTTTCCCATCCCGATAAATCATGTTATAAATGGTGCGTTCATCATTTTTTTTATAAACTGCAATATGAATCAGATCCTTTCCAACGAATGCTTTATCCTGCACCTTTGTAACCATCATTGTTCCATCCTTACGGAAAACAATGATGTCATCAATATCCGAACAGTCAGAAATAAATTCATCTTTCTTTAATCCAAAACCTGCAAAACCCTCTTCATAATTTACATATAACTTTTCATTTGCAAGCACAACGCTGGTAGCTACTATGTTTTCGAAGGATTTAATTTCAGTTTTACGTTCTCTGCCTGCACCGTATTTCTTTTTCAAATTTTTAAAATATTCAATAGCATACTCAACTAAGTTTGCTAAATGATGTTCTATCTCAAGTATACGTGCATCTAAAACGCGCATTTTCTCATCTGCTTTAGCTGAATCAAAACGAGTGATACGTATCATCGGTATTTGTGTCAACTTCTCAAAATCTTCATCGGTAATTTCACGAATGAATTGTTTTTTGTATTTAATAAAACGTTTATCCAGGTAACTAAACAAAGTTGGTTTGTCCGAATAATTTTTGAAATCAATATACATTTCATCTTTAATGAAAAGTTTTTCGAGGGAAGCGAACATGTATGTTTCCTGCAATTCCGCCTTTTCAATCTCCAGTTCTTTTTTTAATAATTCAAGTGTTGCCTGAGTTGAAATTTTTAAAATTTCATTAACACCTATAAACTTAGGCTTATCATCTTCTATAATACATGCATTAGGCGATATGGACAGTTCACAATCTGTGAATGCGTAGAGTGCATCAATAGTTTTATCAGGTGAAATACCGGGAACTAAATGAATCACAATTTCAACATTTTCAGCGGTATTATCTTCTACCTTACGGATTTTAATTTTTTCTTTATCATTCGCAGCTACAATGGTATCAATCAAAGAGCCGGTTGTAGTTCCGAAAGGAATTTCATTAATTACCAATGTTTTTTTATCCTGTTGGGAAATTTTTGCACGAACCCGAATTTTGCCTCCACGTAAACCATCATTATAATTTGAAAAATCCGCCATGCCTGCAGTAGCGAAATCAGGCAATATATCAGTCTTTTTACCTCGCAAAACAGCAACTGAAGCATCGCATAACTCATTAAAATTGTGAGGCAACATCTTACAGGCCAATCCAACAGCAATACCTTCAACGCCCTGAGCTAAAAGTAAAGGAAATTTTACAGGTAATGTTTCCGGTTCTTTATTACGGCCATCATAACTTGTTAACCAAACAGTTGTTTTCGGATTAAAAACTACTTCATGTGCAAATTTTGATAGACGTGCTTCAATATAACGGGGTGCTGCTGCTCTATCGCCTGTCAATACATTTCCCCAGTTACCTTGTGTATCAATCAATAAATCTTTTTGTCCCAATGCCACCAACGCATCACCAATAGACATATCTCCGTGAGGGTGATATTTCATAGTATGACCAATAATGTTGGCTACTTTATTGTAACGTCCATCATCCAAATCATTCATTGAATGTAAGATTCTGCGCTGAACTGGTTTTAAACCATCTTCTACATATGGAACAGCCCGTTCAAGTATTACATAGGATGCATAATCCAAAAACCAATTTTGATACATTCCCGAAACGTGAATTACATTGTGCAATTCATGGTCGTTACCTGATAATTCTTCGCTTGTGTTTTCTTCGTTGTTCATTTTAATTTTAAACTTTTATTATAATTTTTTTTCTTTCATCTGAATTTATTATTTCCAGACATAACCACAATCTGCACAATAATTCTTTTCAGTCTGAAATACCAATAGAATGGACATAAATAATGTATGCTTTTTTCTATAAACCTGATGTGATTCACATTCAGGACAATAGGTGTCAACAGGTATAAAATCTATGGACCATTTTTCGTCAATTTTTTTTTCCGCTTTTTTATTGTCCTGCTTTAATTGTTTTAATACCAATAACGCTTTTTCTGAGTCGCTCTCTTTGATTTTTACCTTAACCCCGCCAACTGCATTGGAAAGAAAAGGCTGAACAGACACAATATTTTCGTCACCAAGAAAACATTCTATGCCTTCTTCTTCCAATTTCGCCATAAGAGAGTATGCCTCTGTAGCAAACATGAAGGTGGTTAGTGTAACTATATTGTCAGACATTTCAGAACATTTAGCCATGCTTTATAAATTGTAAAAGTAATAAATACCAGCAATATCTGTATGCCACGCTAAATAATCCTTTCTAAAAATTTGTTTTATAAAATTCTAAAAACGATATTTGAAGAAATATAGAATCATGCAAAAACGGTTTACCGCTATTATTTTGCTTTTATTTACAATGCTTTGGGCTTGTCATAAAAAAGAAATGGGCAAAACAAATATTACTTCTGTTCCCAAAACAGAGGTATCGGCAAGTGATGTAACTATAGAGTCAAAAAAAATTATTATTGATAAAATGTTGGATGTTCAAAAATTAGGTGGTAGTGCTACTAAAATTGATAGTTTAGGAATCAATGGTAATATACTCTCTATATTTGTAAACTATGGCGGAGGATGCAAAGAACATATTTTTGAACTCTATTTTGATGGCACTTACGCAAAATCAATACCATCAATGGCTTTTTTATATTTGAAGCATATTAATAATAATGATGCTTGCAGAAAACTAGTGATGCGGGAATTGAAATTTGATATTTCTGCAATTAAACTCAAAGGCTCTTTAACAATAAAAGTAGCTGATCAATCTATTATATACAAATCGAAATAAAAATTCTTGAAAATTATTCCAAATTATTAAATTAAAAATTATGAAAAGAATAATCAAATTAATTTCAGTTAGCTCTTTGCTTTTTATAAGCACTTGTTTATTGGCTCAGGATAATGAGGGAGGGAAACCTCTCAGTTTTGAAAAACAATTGAGCGATGATTTAATTGCAACAGTGAGCACTCCCAGCTTTGATTTTACTCAGTTGATCGCATTGTCGGAACAAAGAATAAAACAAGGGACTTATGAATTGACAGATAAGTTATTCGATGTAAATTATGATCTGAACAATTGCGGGACATGGGCTACACTACCAAGTGGGGATAGACTATGGAAGCTGAAAATTACATCTTTGGGTGCAAAACGATTGTCACTTTATTACAAAAATTTTTATTTGCCTGAAGGAGCAAAACTCTTTGTTTATAACCAGGAAAGAACTGAAGAACTAGGTGCCTTTACTTCTAAAAATAACGCTGAAGCCAATGATAACAATGGTATTTTTTCCACTGACCATCTATCAGGAGATTCTCAGATTATAGAATATTTTGAGCCTAAGAATGTAAAAAACCAGGGGCATATAACTATTTTCAGAATAGCCCACCAATTTAAAAGTGTACAAGGAGCCGAAACCTGTCAAATTGATGTAATGTGTCCAGATGGAACCAATTGGCAGGATAAGAAAAAAGGGGTGGTGCGGATTTATGTGGTTATAGGAAGCAGTGCCGGGTATTGTAGTGGTTCTCTTATCAATAATACTGCAGTCGATTGCAAAAAATATATTTTAACTGCAATGCATTGTGCTATCGATGAAAGTAATGGCATTGAAACAACTGCTTATAACCAATGGAAATTTTATTTTGATTATGAGAAACCAGGTTGTGCAACTGGAACAGCTCCTACATCCAAATTAAAAACCGGTTGCCAAAAACGTGCAGGAGCCGATGATGGTGGTGGAAGTACCGGATCCGATTTTTTATTAATAGAAATGACAGCAACTACTTATCCTACGGGAATTATACCTTATTATAATGGATGGACTCGTGCAACAAGCGTAACTGCAGGTGGTGTTGGCATTCACCATCCAGCTGGAGATTGCAAAAAAATATCAACATTTGTCACTACTCCTACATCCACTACGTGGGGTGGAAATATGACAAATACTCATTGGCAATTTGCATGGGAAGCATCACACGGAAGCACAGAACCTGGATCATCGGGGTCGCCCATATTTAACAGCAGTGGTTTGATATTCGGCACATTAACAGGTGGAGGATCATGTTGCGTTGCAAATGGATGTGGTTGGCAAACGGGAGATTATCCTGTAGGACCAACCTTAAAAGACGCATATGGTAAATTTTCTATGCATTGGACTGCGAATGGAACTGCCGCCTCAAATCAATTAAAACCATGGCTAGATCCTACTAATTCAGGAGTAATAAGTTTAACCGGGACTTATTCTTGTTCTGCAAATGGGATTGATGAATATTTACTTGGAAATTTTGTAAATATTTTTCCTAATCCTAATAATGGTTCATTTAATGTTTCTATTGATCTTACAAAAACAAATGATATTGATATGGTAGTTTATAATATTATCGGGCAGGAAATAGTACATAGAAAAATTTTAAATTCATTTGGTGGCACTTATAACATTGATTTAAGCGGGGAGCCGGATGGCATGTATTTCATCAAAGTATCAACAGCTACCGAAAAAATAATAAAAAAGATTAATGTGATGAAAAATAATTAATTAATTTGAAAACCTGCTGATGTGCCAATTTGGTAATGTGTTTTTAGCATTTTGCTCATTGGGATATTTTTAAATTTTTAAATTGAAAAACACCCACGAAATATTAGAGCGCTACTGGGGTTATAAAAACTTTCGTCCTTTACAGGAGGAGATAATTAATTCTATTCTGAATGGCAATGATACATTAGCTTTACTTCCGACCGGAGGTGGAAAATCAATTTGTTTTCAAGTCCCAGCTTTAGTTAAAGACGGAATTTGTATTGTAGTTTCTCCACTCATTGCATTGATGAAAGATCAGGTAGATAATCTGGTCAATAAAGGAATCAATGCAATTGCAGTTACTTCCACCATGCACAAACGCGAAATTGATATTGCGCTTGATAATTGTATACATGGCGCCATCAAATTTTTATACCTCTCTCCTGAACGGTTGGAAACTGAAATAGTTAAAGTTCGTTTACAAAAAATGAAAGTTAACCTGATCGCTATTGATGAATCACATTGCATTTCACAGTGGGGCTACGACTTTCGCCCAAGCTATTTAAAACTTGAAACATTACGTGAACTTCTTCCTGAAATACCTGTATTAGCTCTTACTGCAACCGCCACAACAGAAGTTGTAAAAGATATTCAGGAAAAGTTACGATTTAAAAAAGCGAATGTTTTTCAAAAAAGTTTTGAGCGTAAAAACCTTTCCTATATTGTAATACAAGAAGAAGATAAATTGGCGAGGCTTGTAAAAATTGCCAACAATTTAAAAGGCTGCGGCATTGTTTATGTTCGTAACCGAAAAAAAACTCAGGACATTTCAAACTATTTACGAAGCAATAAAATTGAAGCCGATTTTTATCATGCGGGTCTGGAGGCAAAAGTACGTGACCAAAAACAAAGTGCCTGGATGCAAAACAAAACCCGGATAATAGTCTGCACCAATGCTTTTGGGATGGGTATTGATAAACCTGATGTTCGTTTTGTAGTTCATATTGATTTACCTGATTCGTTGGAAGCCTATTTTCAGGAAGCTGGTCGTGCCGGACGTGATGAACAAAATGCTTATTCTGTTTTACTTTACAATAAAGGCGATAAAATTGAGCTTGAACGCAATGTTACTACAAGTTTTCCGGATATTGAAGAAATAAAGAAAACATATCAGGCTTTAGCGAACTATTATCAAATGCCTACAGGTTCAGGTGCCGGCGTTACATTTAATTTTGATATCATAACACTTTGTGACACCTATAAATTGCAGGCGTTGACAGTTTTTAATAGTTTGAAATTTTTAGGAAAAGAAGGTTATATCTCAACTACTGATGCCTTTCATCAGCCATCCCGTATAAAGTTTGAACTTAACCTCGAAGATTTATATAAATTTCAGATCGCTTCGCCTACGTTTGATGGTTTTATTAAATTACTGCTTCGTTCATATTCAGGGCTTTTCGACAATTTTGTAAAAATAAATGAGTTTGATCTTGCAAAAAAAATAAATACTTCGCGTGATGAAATAATTAAAAAAATAAATTATCTGCAACAGCATCAAATTCTTACATACGCTCCTCAAACGGAGCAGGCACAACTTACATTTGAACAAGAGCGGGTGGATGTCAAAAATTTGACTATCTCCAAAGAAAATCTTGTTTTGCTGAAGCAACGTGCCATTGAACGAATGGAATCTGTAATACATTATGCTGATAGCACTCACAAATGTCGCAGTCAGATTTTACTCGCTTACTTTGGAGAAACCAATACTTATCGCTGTAATCAATGTGATGTTTGTCTGGCAGAAAATAAAAAAACATTACATATAGAGGAGTTTGAAAACATTAGCAGGCAAATAAAAGAATTGTTGGCAATTCATCCAATGCAACTTATAAACCTTGTAAATGCAGTTACTGAGGGTAATGAAGACAAAAGAATCCGCACTATTCAATGGTTGCTGGATAATAATCAGCTGAAATATGATGATGAAAATATTGTGTTAGTGAGAATTTGACCATCAAGAGTTTATTATAAACTATATAACTCTCATCATAAAAGCAGAGGGAAGGAATAAAGTTCGGTCAAATTTAAAACATTAAAAACTTCTATATTGATTTGGTAGTTTGGAATGGGTGTACGACAAATTTCCCTGATTTCATAAATTTTAGAAGCCATCGCAGATATTTCGACAGGCTCAATATGACTCGCGCGCCGTCAGTCAGAGCTTGTCGAAGACCTTGGGGAGGCATTTATGTTTGAAGGTTCCATAACATGATGGCTTGCTTCAAGGTAGAGAATAAATATATAGGTATATACGTTTAGAGCGCACATAGAAAAAATAAAATTATCTTTGCTAC
>JAVHPE010000120.1:0-3337 GCA_036170475.1 Bacteroidia bacterium
AAACCATCTACTAAAGCATCTTCAAATAAATAAGCCTCCGTGCCATCCGTATTATTTGAATATTGTTCAATGATTTTCGGTAAGCGGAGTAGCTCTAGTTTTAAATCGTCCGTTGCTTCACCGATTTCCTTTAATAGTTCTATTGGATAGAAGCTGTATATTTCTTTTATTACATCTAATTTCATTCGCTCAGCATCATCGAGGTGGAGTGGTGCTTCATCAAATGGATATTTTTTGAGAAGTAGATTGCAATAATCCTGAAGTTCAGGAGAAATAGAAACGGAATTTCTTGTGAGTTTTCTCAAAGTGCTTTTGCCATGCGGTAACTTACAAATTACTGCGCCTTCCTCAATATTTATCACTCCTGCATCCTTAAATAGTCTGCTCATGTAATAGTCCCATTCATATGTAGCATTCACATATGGATGAATGTCTTCTAAAAACTTTTTTTCAATTTTTGAATCTGACCAAGTTCTTATATCTAAAATTCTCTTTACGAGATTCTCATATTCTTTTTCAGAGGCAGTTTCTGTAAACACAACCAAATAAGCCATTTCAAAAGCAAACAATTTTCTGTTTAGTCTTTCGTCTGATAGAAGTTTAAAAACAAGTCGGAAGGGAAAAAGGTTGAATGATTTGTCTGAGCCACCATGAGGATGTTCGAACTGAACTGCCCAAAGCATAGTGAAGAATATTTTACAAAGATTTTCTTTATTTTCTATATTTTTCAAAAAAAGATTGCCTAACGGACTAAATAAAAAACGGTCTTGACCAGCTATCTTGTCTTTATAACCGAACATGAAATAAGCAAGAGTATTTATTCTATGATTGATTGAATCAAGTGGTAGTTCAGGATTTCTTTCCTTGTAGTAGGCTAATGCTCTAAGTTTTTTGAGTAATTCTAATTTATCTTTTTTAGTAATTGAGGTTTTAGAGAAATATTTGAGATTAACAGCAACGGCAGTAATTATGTCGAAGCTACTTGTGTGTCTGTAAAGAATCCATTTATTTCTCTCGATCCGATGGGTCATATTAATTATTTATTTGAGCTATTATTTTTTTTATCATTAAGGGAGGAATACATTCTCCTAGGCATTTCCTAATTAGCAATTCGTTAGTATTATCAGGGATATTCCAATTCGTAGGAAGGGAAGACAAAATCATTAATTCTAAAGGAGTCAATACTCTTGCATCCGAATAAATTCCTTTGCCGATGTGCCTTCCAGGATGAACATTTAATTGAGAACTTATCGCATCATTTCTCATAGTAATTGTTGGAGCTGGTTCTTCCCAATTTATTCTTCTGTAAGTTGTCATATAGCTACTAATCGTTTCTCCATTATCTTTTACAGGATAGTATTTGGTGTTTTCAAATGCGGACTTGCCTGTGGGTGTATGTTTCATCCACAAAATATGTTTTTCGGAATGCTTTCTTGCAACGTGCCATTTGATTTTTGATTTTTGGCCAGCCTCTAGGCTTGGTAGTTTTCCAATTGCTTTTTCAACCGTTACTTTTTTTTCGCTTGTTGGCCATCCCCATTTTAGCCCTTTTTTATATAATTTAATTATTGCTCTAGTCCTATTTTGAGGCACGCCATAATTGGATGCATCAAGGGCATCTGATTCTATATTATATTTATCCTTAAAAAGAAGCGTTAAAATGTCAACAACTTTATAAAGCTTGCCTTTGTATGGAAGTTCGATTTTAAAAAAAGTTGGAACATTTTCAATTAAAATAAAACTTGGAGATTTTTCAGAAATAAAATCTATGATTCTAAAAATAAGATAGTTTCGTTCATCACTTAGCATTTCTGATAAACTTCTGTTTTTCCCTGCAACACTCATTCCTTGGCATGGAGGAGAAGCAATTAAAAAGTCAACCTTTTTTCCTGAACTGTTTAATATTTTTTTATAAATACTATTATCCAAAATATTTCCATTAATCATATTTGATTCTGGATAAATAGCTCTATATAAGTTGGCTCTTTCTTCCAATAGCTCATTTGCAGTATGTATATCTATACCCACTTCTTTTAAGTATGATTCGGCAATACCAGCACTTGAAAATAAAGATACTCCTTTCATTATTACTTTTTCTTGTTTATATATTTTAATTCAACGGTTACTAGTTTTTAGGCATCTTTTTCAAGAGATGCCATAGTGTCAAATATAAAGATATTCCTCTTGAAATTTGTTTTAGCTTACAAAATATTATTAACACCCTGTTGTGGGCAGAGAATTTGGCTCTTTTGGTTTTGCTGTGGGGCGGTTTGTGTGTTCGGGACAAGTCACAAAATTTTCTTTTTGCGTGGTCGGGGCGTGTCGGATTGAATTTCACTTTTCTGTCTGCTGTGTCCGTTTATTATAGGGTTCTTTTCTTTTTTTTCTTACGCCTTGTGCCTAACGATTAGCTAAATGAAGTGGCCGCCTTCGTAAACAAAATTATAAAATTACAAGGGGCAAAAACAAATAAAAAATTATTTTCTTCCGCTGTGAAATGTTTTTGCCACGACCTGTTTTCATTGCGAGCTGAAATTATGAAGCTTACTATAAACGGCCATTTCATTTAGGTGATGTTGGCAGCTGGGCACTTTTCTTTCGATTCATGTTTTCTGGCAGTCGAAACACTCTCCGGTCGTTACACATAGTGGTCGTCACACACAGTTCTAAATGTATAACAGTCGAAACACTCTCCGGTCGGCACACATAGCGCTCGTTATACACAGTTCTAAAAGTATAACAGTCGAAACACTCTCCGGTCGGCACACATACGGTCACTGATGCGAATGGTTGTTCACAAATAACAACAGTTTCTATAGTTAACCCTTTGCCACCAGCCACATTCAGTTATACATTAAGTGCTTATTGCAGCAATTCGATGAATCCTTCACCAAACTTTAGTGGAGCCGGAGTAGCAGGCGTGTTTTCATCTTCACCTGTGGGTTTGGTATTTGTAAGTACGAGTACCGGGCAGATAAATTTATCATTGAGTACAGCTGGTACCTATACAGTAACCAATACCATAGCGGCAGGTGGCGGATGCCCGGCAGTAACTGCAACTGCAACTATTACTGTATTCGATCCTATAGCCCAGACTATTACAGGCACTACACCACTTTGCATTGGAGCAACAAATACCTATACCAGTACTACAACAGGTGGTACCTGGTCAAGTGCGACACCTTCGGTTGCCACTGTTAACGCAAGCAACGGTTTGGTTACGGCGGTTGCTGTTGGGTCATCGGTTATTACTTATTCTGTTGTTACTGGTGGCTGTACAATTACTGCCACAAAAACCGTAACAGTATCCGCTCCTGTGGCACAGACCATTACAGGC
>JAVHPE010000121.1:0-15709 GCA_036170475.1 Bacteroidia bacterium
CCAACATGTTTATATACGCAAAACCTTGCTCAAATCATTGCAATAAAAAAATCACAATATCACTTTAACTTCTTATCCGATTCCGCTTTCGCATTTGATAAAACGGCATCCGCTTTTTTATTTGCTTCATCTAAAATCTTTGCAACTTTTTTATCAACTTCTTTTTTTGCATTTGGAGCCGCCAGTTTAGCGGCACCCTTTGCAATCGGATTTTTTGCGTCTGCTACTGTTTTGTCAACGGCAGCATAGCCTTCTGTTCTGGTTTTGTCCGCTACTGTTTTTGCATCCGCTTTAATTTTATCAGATTGAGCTTGCGCATCTTTCATAATCTTTTCTGCTTCCGCTCTTGCATTTTCTTTCGCCATATCAACACCTTTATTTACCAGTTCTTTTACTTGCTCCTTCACTTGTTCTTTCACTTCGCCTTTTTCCTGGGAATTTAATAAATCGGTTTTAATTGTTGGGTTTGTAACTGTACCACCAAATAATGCTTTTACTTTAATTTTCTCAGGCAATTTCACATTGGTGCCGGCTTGTTTGTTAAACATATCAATCAAACCGCCTGCCACAGCATTTGCCTGCGATCCAAATTCAGCGGATGGTATTTCAAGTGTCCAGATATAATCAATTGTCTGATTAAATCCTGTCGATCCTTTTACGCTACCAATGATGTTACCTGTTTTTATTGGCATTTCTTCTATTTCCACTCTTCCGTCTTTAAACTTATAGCTGGCATTAACATTTTCAAATGTCAGTTTTTTATATTTCGGCTGCTTTAATGCATCAGCCAATTTATTTATCGGTTCAAAGCCTTCAACGGAAACACTTGTTGCCATTAGTCTTCCTCCGCCGGTAAATGATTTCATATCTGGCGACATGTGCGAATCCAGCAATGCATTAAATTTCAATTTTGTTCCGAATTTGCCTTTTGCATATTTACCAATAGGTGCGAGTTTTTGAACGCTGTTAAATGCTTTAAAGGTTTTAGTAATATCAAAATTTGCAATGTCAATATCAAAATCAATTGCAGGTTTTTTAACATTTTGAGTATTATAAGTTCCACTCATACTCATTGTTCCCTCCAGTTCTTTTAAATCCATTTTTAAGTTATCCAAGGTCAGTTTACTGTCTTTAACTTTTACGCCCCCCGAAATAGCTGAGATAATTAAATTGTCATATAACATTTTTCCAATACTTGCATTTAATCTAACATCCAAATTAGAAGGTACTTCAACAACACTCATTGGGACTGTATCCACAGGCGTAGCAACAGCAGGCTTTGGAGCTGTTTTATCTTCCGCCATAAATTCATTCAAATCAAGGTTTGATGATTTAAAATTAAATGCACCTTTCAGTAAAGAATCTTTTAAAGCATATTGCAAAAAGTTTTCAATCTTGCCATCCATCTGGATATCACTCTTTCCGACTTTAGCATCAAATTGAGAAAGTTCAACATACTTTGGAGTAAAAGTCAAATTCAATTTATTGATTTTAGTAGGATAATTCAATGTTGATGATTTGTAATTCATATCAGTAACAGAAAGATTTCCTTTTGCATCAAACTTCTCATATTGTTGTTTTTCAATGGACGACATGCGTCCGCTCATTTTGATATCAGCATTAATTAATCCATTCAAATCATCTCCTTTTTCAAGAGGTATCACATCTTTTACTGTAGCTAAATTTATCTTTGCTAAAACTTCAGCTTTTATATTCGCATCCGAAACAGGTGTTGAAAGGTGTAGCTTCGCATCAACCGGATTACCGGCCATTTCAACATGAAATTTATTTAAATCAATAATAGTCGCATCCGGAGCTCCTGTTTTATTATCAACTACTAAATCAACCTGAATATTTGTTACCGATTTTGGTAATGCCGGGTATTGGAACATCGCATTTTTTATGTTCAGGTTTACACCGAAAGCAGGCATTTTTTTATCATTATAGATACCCTTTGCAAAACCATTCAATGCTAATAAACCGGAAGTTTTAACACTTGCAAAATCGGCAGTATAAACGCCAGGAATGAGTGATAAAATATTTTTAAACTCAGTTTGATTCGCTTTAAATTTTAAATCCATATCCATATCATTTTTCGGCATTGCAAAATACCCATCCAAGCCTAGTGTCAACTCATTAAATGAAAATTCATTTTCTTTAAATGTAAATTTAAAGTTCGGCATATCGGCATCTAAGTCCATTTTGATGCGGGTTTTAACTTTACTCATATATTTAACACCACCATAAGTCATCGAAAATTTTTCTATTTCGGTAAGTGTTTTTAGTAAAAAATTATCAGAAGTAAAATCACCACTAAGTGTATGGTTCATATTTACTAATTCGGTTTTAACACCCATCGAAGCATCATCATAAACAATATAAGCGTTTTTTATTTCAAACTTTTTCAACGTCATTTTGAAAGGAGCCGATGATGCTGGTGCAGGAGTTGTTGCAATAGTAGCATGACTTGTGTCAGCCGATGGTTTGGTTACATCCCAGTTCGCTTTGCCATTTTTCAGCACCAATGCATGAATACGAGGAGAGTTTATAGAAATAGTATTTATTTTATACTGTTCTCCTTTTATAACACTCATCAGGTTTAAACCAACAGTTAAATTTTTAGCAAACAACAATGTATCGCCTGCAAAATCACCAACATTGGCAACACTAATATTATCTACGGAAAGTGTAAAGTCTGGAAAAGAAGAAAGTAAAGTCAAATCAAATTCTCCAAAATTTACTTTCGCATTGATACTTTCGTTTGTTTTATCTTTTACTAATTGAATGATTTGCTTTTTAAATAGAAAGGGTGCAGCTATTATTAAAATCAATAATACCAGGAAAGTAATCCCTGTCCATTTAAAGATTCTTCGGATTAAACTTTTTTTCTTTTTTGGTGTTTCTGTTGTCATAATTAGTTTAGTTTAAAGTTCAAAGTTTAAAGTTTAAAATTCTAAGTTTAAAGTTCAGAGTTCAAAGTTTAAAGTTCGAGCATAACCTATGCAGCACAATTTTCAACTTTCCAACTTTCAGCTTTCTAACTTTCCAACTTTAAACTATTCTAGTTGTTTTATTTCTCAATAAATGATCCACTAAAACCAAAGCCGCCATTGCTTCCACAATAGGAACAGCTCGAGGTAGTACACAAGGATCGTGTCTGCCGATACCAGTCATTTCTATAGCTTCTCCTTTTGAATTTACTGTATTTTGTTTTTGCATAATAGTTGCAGTAGGCTTAAATGCAACTCGGAAATAAATATCTTCGCCATTACTGATGCCGCCTTGTATTCCTCCAGAATTATTGGTTTTAAATGCTACTCGGGCTCCTTTCCCCTTTGCGGAAGGGATGGGGCTATCATTATGTTCCGAACCTAACATTTTTGTTCCTTCAAATCCACTTCCATATTCAAAACCTTTTACTGCATTTATGCTTAACATTGCTTTTCCTAAATCAGCATGAAGCTTATCAAACACTGGCTCTCCAAGTCCTGCTGGTGTTCCTGTAATAACACAAGAAATTACTCCACCGATGGTATCCCCTGTGTTGCGAACCTGATCAATCTTCTGAATCATAGTATCTGAAATCAATTCATCCGGACAACGAATAATGTTGGTTTCAGTTTTTGTAAGATCTAAATCATGATATGATTTCAATAATTTAATATCTCCAACTTGTGAAGTATAGGCATTGATAGTGATTTTGTACTTTTTTAAAATTAATTTTGCAATTGCACCGGCCACCACTCTGCTTACTGTTTCACGTGCTGATGAACGGCCTCCACCTCTATGATCCCGCATTCCATATTTTGCATCATACGTATAATCCGCATGTGAAGGGCGATATACATCTACATTATGATCGTAATCTTTTGATTTTTGATTTTCGTTACGAATAATAAAACCTATCGGAGTTCCCATAGTTTTACCCTGAAATATTCCGGAAAGAAATTCTACTTTATCACTCTCTTTTCGCTGTGTAACAATGTGGGATTGTCCAGGACGTCTTCTATCCAACTCAGATTGAACAAAATCATAATCAATTGCTAACCCTGATGGGCAGCCGTCAATGATGCCACCTAAGGCTTCACCATGAGATTCACCAAAGGTTGTGAGAGTAAATAATTGCCCAAAAGTATTGCCTGCCATCTTCTTTTATAAAAACAGACAAATTTAATGAAAATTAAAGCGAAACTTGTAATTTATACTGATTAAAACCTGCAAAAATTCCATACCCGCCATTAATGTTAGAATACATTTGTACAGGCTCTGAAAAAGGATTGCCGGAACCTGCTGCATCAGCTAATTTCAAATGGAATAAATAATATTCTTTTGTTGCATGTATCAAATAAAGTTCACCTTCACTTCCTGTAATACTTGATTCATAAACGGAAAAATTTTGATTAAAAATTTTTCCATCATAATCTTTATCAGAAAAATTATCAGAAAATGAGGAATAGTAAGTAGTATCAATAGCTCCAGGGTAAAATTGTTTGGAGTAATACGAGATTCTATAATAATCTTCGCTACCCGGAGTGTCATTCCAGTTGGCTGTTATAGAATATTGATTCCCCTGATTGGGATCATTTATAATTTGTGATGAAAAAGTTAACGTTGAATTAGCGTTCGGAATTGAAGTACTTGCACTTACATTTTTCCCATCCGGAGTGGTAACTGTCAAATAATAAGTTGTGCCTACAATTATTGGTAATTGAGAAAAGGGTATATAATAATAATTAGTTACAGAATTATAAAGCAATGTTTTTGTAACACTCCCATCATTAATCTGAACAGTAGCATCTGAAACATTGTAATATTGTCCCGAATTAGAATTATTATATAGCGGTTGACTAAGTGTAACGGTCACTTTTACAAGTGAATCCTGTGGTGAAAGAAATGAATTTATCACCAATTTAGATGCTACTGCCGGTAATTTAACATCTGCATCTTTTGTGCAGGCGTTTAACAAAAAAAGTAAACATAATATGTATAGTGATTGAACTATTTTCTTCATAGCATTTAATTTATTAATTTTTTTCTTTAAAACTTCCATGTCCATGATATAGAAGGAATAATAGGAAATAGTGATACTTGTTTTAATTTAGTTTGATTGGTTTGATAATCATATTCTGTATAATAAAAAAATGGATTATGCCGATTGTATGCGTTATAAAAGCCCAATTCAAAAGTGCGTTCATATTTTGGTTTTATTTTATGAAATTGAATAGCGATATCTAACCGGTGATATGGGGCCATTCTGAAACTGTTTTTTTCTCCATAATCATTAACAGTATTCGAGTTGCCAAATCCATACAAATCAGTGGTAGGATGCGGACTTTGTGGAGCTGCCTGATATGACGATAAAGGTAATGTTATTGCATTTCCGGTTCCATATACCCATGTTGCCGATAAGGTTATATGCTCGTTCAGCTTATAAATAGCTACAATAGAAAAATCATGCCTGCGGTCATAACGGGCAGGAAATCTCTTTCCGAAATTCAAATCATCAAATTGCAACCATGTCCAGGATAGTGTATAACCTACCCATCCTGTTAATTTTCCAAATTTTTTCTGGAAAAAAAACTCCCCGCCATAACTTTCCGCATTACCCGAAGTAACAATATCTTCATAGGAAAATTCGGAATTACTTTGTGTAGGGTCTATACCCAGAAATGAAGCACCATCCTTATACCCGATGATGTTACGTGATTTTTTGTAATATCCTTCAAAGGAAACCAGAAAAGTAGCTTCTTTTATGGTAAGATCTTTAGCCAAACCAAGTGCAACTTGCTGTGATTGCTGAGGTTTGATACGATTTGTAGCAGGCACCCATAAATCGGTTGGCAAACCGAATCCGGAATTTGATAACAGGTGCAGATACTGATTCATTGTAGCATAGCTGGCTTTTAATGATAAATCCGGTTTTAATAAATACCGCAAGGAAATTCGGGGTTCAGGATTAATATAACTTTTCCCTTTCACATTAAAATTGCTCAATCGAGCACCACCACTAGCACGCCATTTATCATTTATTTTGAAATCATCTTCGGCATAAAGTGCCGTTTCATAGGCATCGATATGTGTTTTTTTACTCAAATTGTCAAGAGCAAAGGAACTTTCGGCAACAATTGCACTCGGTCTGAAATAATGGTAGGTTGCCAACACACCGCATTTAATAAGATGTTTTGGATTAGGGGCATAATCAATGTCCGATTTTATTGAATAATCTCGTATTCCCGAATAGTATTTCAAACTAAAAAAATTACCGTTAAACGTTTCTTTATCTTGAATATCAAATAAAAAGTCTGTAAATATCAATGAAACATTTGAAAATATTTTTTCATTGATTAAATGGTTCCAACGCAATGTGCCAGTTGCATTTCCCCAACTTAAGCTGGCATCAGATTTAAAATCCGCATTCTTATCATTTTTCATATAAAATTTATCCTTGCCAAAATAACCACTTAAATAAATTTTATTCTTATAGTCTAAAACATAATTTAGTTTGGCATTCAAATCGTAGAAATAATAACCCGTTTTTACTCCACCGGTTTGTGCTTTAATCAACGGTTGTGTTAAAAAATCAATGTATGTTCTTCTGGCAGAGATTAGAAATGATGCTTTGTCTTTAATAATGGGACCTTCCACAGTAAACCTGGAGGAAATTATTCCAATGCCTATTTCTGCATGATATTTTTGTTTATCACCATCTTTCATCTGCATTTCTATTACCGAGGAAAGGCGACCTCCGTATCGTGCTGGAAATCCTCCTTTTGTAAGTTCAACACTTTTTAAAGCATCACCATTAAATAATGAAAAGAAACCAAATAAATGGGTAGCATTGTAAACTGTAGCGTCATCCAAAATAATCAGATTTTGATCGGGTCCGCCACCACGCACATAAATACCACTGCTTCCTTCACTTCCTTTTTGTACTCCGGGCAATAATTGAATGGCTTTCAACACATCTTTCTCTCCTAATAAAGCAGGCAAATTTTTAATTTGTTCTACTGGAAGATCAATCTTACTCATCTGAACTTCATCACTTATTTTTTCAATTTTGTCAGCAGATACTTCCACTTCTTTTAAATCAATACTGGTTTGCAATGGAATATCCAGTTGAATATTTTTATGTAAATCAAGTTTAAATAGTTGAGTTTTATAACCAACGTAGGTAATCAATAATTCAACAGAATCAGCAGGTAACGTCAGGGTATAAAAACCGTAATTATTAGAGACAGCACCCAGCTTGAGTTTAGGGACATAAAGACACACTCCCGGCAGACTTTCTTTGCTGCCTTCTTCACCAATAAAACCAGATATGGTATATTTCTGAACTGTTTGTGCTTGCGTATGGAAAAAGATAAAATAGACGAGAAATGCAATACAAAAAGGTAAATTATTTTTTTTCATTTTTGATGCTTTTATCTTTGTTAAATCCGCATAACGCAAATCTTTTGAAATAAAATAGTTGATTATAGTTAGTGAAAGATATAAATTTTATTTTTTAGTTGATATAAATTTTAAAATTATTGCAATAACACATACTTTTATGAAATATTGTAATAAGATGAAAATTCTAATAAAAAATATAAAACAATTAGTTCAGGTTGAAGAAAGTCCAAAATTAAAAGTGGCTGGGAGAGACATGAAAAACCTTTCTTCTATTGATAATGCTTGGCTTGCTATTGAAAATGATAAAATTGTAGGGTTTGGCAAAATGAATGATTGGGAAGGAATTGCTGATTGGACTGATTTAACCATTATTGATGCTACTGATAAATTGGTTCTGCCTTGCTGGTGCGATAGTCACACACACATCGTTTATGCCGGAAGCAGGGAAGGCGAATTCGTTGATCGCATCAATGGACTAACATACGAAGAGATTTTTAAGAGAGGCGGAGGGATTTTAAACTCTGCAAAAAAATTGCAGGAGGCATCCGAAGATGAATTGGTTGAAAGTGCCTTACTTCGCTTGAAAGAAATCATGCTGCAAGGTACCGGTGCTGTTGAAATAAAAAGTGGTTATGGCTTGAGTTTGGAGTCTGAATTAAAAATGTTGCGTGTTATTAAAAAATTGAAAACACGTTCTCCACTTGCTATCAAAGCTACATTCCTTGGCGCACATGCTGTCCCTCTTGAATATAAAGGAAGAAAATCGGATTATATTAAATTGCTTATTAATGAAATAATGCCGGTAATTTCAGATGAAAAATTAGCTGATTATTGCGATGTTTTTTGTGAACAAAATTATTTCACGAAAGAGGAAACGATTGAAATTCTTACCGCTGGCAAAAAGTACGGAATGATACCCAAAGTGCATGCAGAACAATTGAGTAATTATGGTGGAGTGATTGCAGGCGTTGAAGTTGGAGCCGTCAGTGTTGATCACTTGGAATTTATTGGTGATAAAGAAATTGCAACTTTACAAAATTCTAAGACGATGCCAACCATTTTACCGGGTGCAGCATTTTTTTTAAATCTTCCATTTCCTCCTGCCCGAAAAATGATTGATGCAGGCCTGCCTGTTGCTATTGCAAGTGATTATAATCCCGGCAGCTGCCCAAGTGGAAATATGAATTTTATGATTTCTCTCTGTTGCATTCAATACAAAATGACCCCGGAAGAGGCTATTAATGCTGCAACAATCAATTCAGCTTATGCGATGGGACTTAGTGAAACACATGGCAGCATTGCCATAGGGAAACAGGCAAATGTTTTTATTACAAAAGAAATTCCTAATTATTCATTTATTCCGTATTCCTTCGGAAATAATTTGATTGAAACAGTAATAATAAATGGACAATTGATAATTGATAATTGATAATGGATAATTGATAATGAAAAAGGATAATATCTTGAAGGATAAAAGTTACAGTTTTTCAATTCAAATTGTCAAATTCTATCAATTCGTTTCTACGCAAAAAAGAGAATATGTGATTTCAAAACAAGTGTTAAGAAGCGGCACTTCAATAGGTACAATGATTGAGGAAGCAAATCAGGCAGAAAGTAAAGCTGATTTTATACACAAATTATCCATAGCAAATAAAGAAGCGAATGAAACTCATTATTGGTTAAGGTTGATAAGAGATACTCAAATAGTGACGGAAGATATTTTACCTTTACTAACCGACTGTGAGGAATTAATTAAACTTCTTACAGCAATAATTAAATCAACAAAACAAAATTTATCAAAATAAGCGCAATATAGTAATAACAGTCATTATCAATTATCAATTATGAATTATCAATTATTAGAGTGTGTTCCCAATTTCAGCGAAGGAACCGACCAAAACATTATCAAACAAATCACTAACGAAATCGAATCCGTAGAAGGTGTTAAATTATTAAATGTCGATCCAGGCAAAGCAACAAACCGAACCGTGGTGACATTTGTTGGCCCTCCTGAAGCAGTTATTGATGCTGCTTTTCTGGCTATAAAAAAAGCCGGTGAATTAATTGACATGAGCAAACACAAAGGTGAGCACCCTCGTATGGGTGCTACTGATGTTTGTCCGCTTATTCCAATTGCAGGGATTTCAATGGAGGAAACAGCTGAATACGCTAAAAAATTAGGCGCAAGGGTAGGGAAGGAGCTAGGCATTGCAGTATATTTATACGAAGAAGCGCAGGTAAATAAAGAACGTAGTAATCTCTCTGTTATTCGTGCCGGAGAATATGAAGGGTTCTTTAAAAAAATTAAATTGCCTGAGTGGAAACCGGATTTTGGTAAGGCTGAACATTCAGTGAAATCGGGCTCTACCGTAATAGGTGCCCGTGATTTTTTAGTCGCTTACAATGTAAATCTTAATACTACATCTACGCGAAGGGCTAATTCTATCGCTTTTGATGTGCGTGAAGCGGGTAGAGTAAAACGTGAAGGAAATCCTGTAACAGGCAAAATTGTTACAGATGAAAAAGGAAATCCTGTTAACATTCCCGGTTCATTAAAATCTGTAAAAGCCATTGGTTGGTTCATTGAAGAATATGGTATTGCACAAATTTCAATGAATTTAACTAAAATCAATATAACACCTGTTCATATTGCTTTTGACGAAGTTTGTAAAAAAGCAAACGATCGTGGTATTCGGGTAACCGGATCTGAATTGATTGGTTTGATACCATTGAAAGCCATGTTAGATGCAGGTAAATATTTTTTGGAAAAACAAAATCGTTCTACGGGAGTTTCGGAAAATGAGTTAATAAAAATTGCAGTAAAATCACTTGGCTTGAATGAATTAGCTCCTTTCAAACCGGAGGAACGTATCATTGAATATTTATTAAAAGATGAATCTCAATCCCGATTAATAAAAATGAATCTTACCGAATTTGCTAATGAAACAGCAAGTGAAAGTCCAGCTCCCGGTGGTGGGTCTATTTCTGCTTATGTTGCTACTTTAGGAATTTCATTAGGAACAATGGTGGCAAATCTTTCATCACATAAACCGGGTTGGGATGAACGATGGAAAGAATTTTCAGATTGGGCTGAAAAAGGGCAGTATTATAAAAACGAACTTTTAAAGTTGGTTGATGAAGATACCAATGCATTCAATAAAATTATGATAGCATTTGGGTTGCCTAAATCAACTGAGGAGGAAAAGAAAGCTCGTACTAGTGCTATTCAGGAAGCTACAAAATATGCTGCCGAAATCCCATTAAAAGTAATGGAACTTGCCGGAGCATCCATGGAAATAATACAAAAAATGGTTGAGATAGGGAATCCCAATTCCATTACAGATGCAGGTGTTGGTGCATTATGCGTACGTTCAGCCATTATGGGTGCTTATTTGAATGTGAAAATTAATGCGAAAGGGCTCACAGATAAAGACTTTGCTCTGCAACTTATTAAGAAAGGAAACGTAATAGTGGAGCAAACACAACAATTCGAAAATGAAATTTTGAAAATTGTGAACAGTAAAATTTAATTATGAGCTTTTTCCAAATAATAAGTATAACTATTCGGAAACATCCTACTTTCCGAAGATTCTATTTTTCGTTCTTTTTTCGGCTCGTAATGCTTGATTTTAAAAAAAATCTATTGTTACTTATTTTTTGGGCATTGTTGTTTGGAATGATTACGAATAAGGTAGCCCCTAATTACGGAATTGCTTATCTTTTCCTTGGTCCTGAATATTTTAATAAAATAAGTTTTCTGTCCTATTGTATTGTTGGCTTCTCTTGCGGTGGTTATATTATGGCTTACAATATCGCAAGTTTTATTAAAAATGCTTACCGTTTCCCCTTTTTAGCTTCCCTCCGTTTTCCCTTTATGAAATACTGCTTGAACAATTTTGTCATCCCGGTTTTATTCATTGCTCTTTATTGTTTTCAGATATATTTTTTCCTCAGAGGAGAAGATATTATGTCAGTCCCTAAAATATTTCTGATGATTTTTGCTTTTATACTTGGTATTGGATTTTTTCTTTTTCTTGCCCTTACCTATTTTTTTAAAAGCAGTAAAGATATTTTTAAACTTTATGGGATACAACAGAAAATAGAAAGACCATTAAAGGCAGATAAGAAACCGATTACCGGAGAACGTAATCCTCAATTAATTAAAGAATCGAGAGATTGGTATGTCGAAACCTATTTTAGTACACCTACCAAAATCCGTTTGGTTCGGTCAGTACATCATTATAAAAAGGAAATGTTAAAAGAAGTGATAAAGAGAAATTCTCATGTCGCTTTTATTTTTCAAATGATTGCAATAATTACGCTACTTATTTTAGGCGCTTTTGGTGAAATAAACGCTTTTGAAATACCGGCTGGTGCAAGTCTTTTTTTGCTTTTCGCTATATTCTGTATGCTATTCAGTTCTTTTTACAGGTGGTGGGGCGGGTGGTCAATTCCTGTCTTCATAGTGTGTTTAGTTGTTTTTAACTACATACATAAAAGTGATTTCTTAACGGTTGATCGCGCTTTTGGTTTAAATTATAAAACAGTAAAGGCAGATTACAGTTATAATAATTTTAAAAAAATTGATCAAAAACATGATTTTTTTGAACAGGATGTTACACAAATGATAACTGTTTTAAATAAATGGAAAGCCAAAAATACATCCTTATCCGAACCATTCAAAAAACCAAAACTCGTATTCATCAATACCAGTGGTGGTGGGCTACGCTCCTCTTTATGGACGTTTTACACACTTCAATATGTTGATAGTTTACTGAATGGAAAACTGCTGGATCAAACACAATTAATTACAGGTTCTTCAGGGGGAATGGTTGGTGCCGCTTATTTGCGTGAATTATATTGGCAAAAACAAAAACATAAAATTCAGAGTTACTACAATACTCAATATCTGGCAAATATTTCAAAAGATATATTAAACCCAATTGCATTTAAAATCGCGACAAGCGAATGGTTGTTTCCTATGCAAAGTTTTATTCTTGATGGTAACAAATATCCTAAAGATAGAGCGTATGCATTTGAAAACAGATTAGAGGAAAACACAAATTATTCATTTAATAAACGTTTATCTGATTATCTTTTGCCTGAGGCGAATTCAACTATTCCTATGATGATATTTTCCCCATCAATTGTTAATGATGGAAGAAAATTAATTATTTCACCACTGCATATTTCATTCCTTACACAAAACATCCGAACGAATAGAACCACTTATAATAAACTTTTTGACGCGATTGAATATTCCCGTTTTTTTGAACAACAGGATGCAGCCAGAACATTATTCAGCAGTGTTCTAAGGATGAGTGCAACTTTCCCATATATTTCTCCTGTAGTATCATTACCTAGTGAGCCCCGTATTGAAATAATGGATGCCGGTTTACGCGATAATTTTGGTTTGGAAACAACCTTGCGCTTTATTAAAATATTTAATGATTGGATTGCTGAAAATACCAGCGGGATTGTAATTATTCAGATACGTGACAAACATAAAAATAGTCCTATTGAAGAAAATCCGGCACAAACCCTGATGCAGGCATTATTCAGACCCATGGGCAGCTTTTATGGAAACTTGTTTGACGTTCAGGATTACAATCAGAATTCACTCATACAAATGGCGGATTATTGGTCTAGTTCTAAAATTGAATTTGTGGATTTACAATTAAGAAACGAAAAAAATGATCACATTTCACTCAGTTGGCATCTTACCAATAAAGAGAAAAAGAAAGTATTCGCTTCTATTTATCTTCCGGAAAATCAAACGGCTGTTCGGCGAATTGTAGAACTTCTTAAATAAAAAATAGTCTCAAGTTTCAAAACTCTCAAGACCTAGTATGAGCGGCAAACCATCACCTTTGAAACTTGAAGCCTTTTTTTAGTTTAACACCATTTCAAAATATCCAATTCTTTTTGATTTCCGGATACTTAAAGCCTTTGAATAATTCAGTATAGTATTGATAACATTATTTCCTGGTTCAAAAGGGAATTCATTTGTTTTATCAATCGCATTATTCATTTTGGCGGTAGGAGGTATACTGATTTTTTTAGTAGAGATTTTATTCATTCAATTTATTTTTTGGTTAATATCTACATAAAACGGAGGTACATTTTAAATATTGTATGATTGTAAAATAAAATATCCCGACAAAAAATTTGTCGGGATATTTTTATTATCCATTTAATAGGTAACCACTATTTCTTTTTCTTCAATCATCTTACGAAGATTAATCAGCGCATATCTCATACGCCCCAAGGCTGTATTAATACTAACATTTGTTTGTTCGGATATTTCTTTAAAACTCATATCATAATAATGCCGCATCATTAATACTTCACGTTGTTCGGAAGGTAGGCATTCAACCAGTTTTCGAATATCCTTACGAATTTGATTTTGAATCATCTCCTGTTCGGTGGTTCGATCGTGTTCTCCCAAAACACTGAAAATATCAAATGATTCTCCTTCATCATTAACTCCGCCACTAATGGTTGGCATACGTTTATCCTGCCTGAAGGTATCAATGATTAAATTGTGTGCAATACGAAGAACCCAGGGCAAAAACTTACCTTCTTCATTATAGTGTCCTTTTTTTAGGGTATTGATTACCTTGATAAAGGTATCCTGAAAAATATCTTCAGCTAATGCTTTATCCTTTACGGTATGCATTATATAACTAAAAATTCTACGTTTATGGCGATGAATGAGTGTGGAAAGTGCGGATTCCTCACCGCTGATATACTGATTAACGAGTTCTTGGTCGTCAACAATCTGCTTCGTAAGCATAGGTACCTCCTTTTTTATTTGTGAATAATTAATAAAAAAGTAAAGTATACTCTATATCAGGACCTCCTTATTTATGGGTTTCGTTAAATTGTGTTAATCAAAACCGGAATGAATAATAAATTGAAATTACTTTGTTAACGTAAAATAAAAAATAATATTGTGTTCAGAAATAATAAATACCGAATTATAATGCTAAAGTAAAAAAAGAAATAGAGAAAACCTAATTTCTGAAAAACAATTTTGTAACAATAGTCAATTTTTCAATGGTCAATTAGGAGTATTTACCACCCTAAAATCCATGCAAACATCAATGGTACAACAATGGTAGCATCTGATTCCACAATAAATTTAGGTGTATGAATATCGAGTTTTCCCCAGGTAATTTTTTCGTTAGGCACGGCTCCTGAATACGATCCGTAACTGGTTGTTGAATCAGAAACCTGACAGAAATAGCCCCAGAAAGGAATATTTTTCATTTCTAAATCCTGATAAAGCATAGGCACTACACATATCGGGAAATCACCAGCAATGCCTCCTCCAACCTGGAAGAATCCAATTCCTTTTCCGCCTGAATTTTTGGGATACCAATCAGCTAACCAAACCATATATTCAATACCTGATTTCATCGTGGAAGCTTTAATTTCCTTTTTTATTACATAAGAAGAAAATATATTTCCCATCGTAGAATCTTCCCAACCAGGCACTACCATTGGTAAATTTCGTTCAGCAGCAGCTAACATCCAGGAGTCTTTCGGATCTATTTCATAATATTGTTTCAGTTCTCCACTTAATAATATTTTGTACATATATTCATGTGGAAAAAAGCGTTCGCCCTTAGTATTTGCATCTTTCCATATTTTATGAATATGTTTTTGCAATCTGCGAAAGGCCTCTTCCTCAGGAATACAGGTATCAGTAACACGGTTGTAATGATTTTCTAATAAATCCCATTCCTCCTTTGGAGAAAGATCGCGATAATGCGGCACACGTTTATAATGTGAATGTGCTACTAAATTCATGATGTCTTCTTCGAGATTAGCTCCTGTACAGGAAATAATATCAACTTTGCCCTGACGAATCATTTCGGCAAGGGATTTTCCTAATTCTGCAGTACTCATAGCTCCGGCAAGTGTAACCATCATTTTCCCACCTTCGGTAAGATGCGTTTCATATCCTTTTGCCGCATCTATCAATGTAGCTGCATTAAAATGTTTATAATGTTTTTCAATGAAATTAGAAATAGGTCCTTTACTCATAATTGTTTATGTTTTTTAAATTTAATTGCAAAAGTACATTATCTGCTTAATTATCCTAAAAAAATTACTAATAACCATAAAGAGTCTGTTTAAATTTCGTTCATTATTTTTTATATGGGATTCTCTGACAGGGTTTCAAACCCTGTTAGAGGTAAAAAAACAGGAACTAAAAATCTAAATAAACCCCTAACAGAGCTTAAAGCCCTGTCAGGGTATGGTCAATGGTTTTAAATGACATTATTTTTATAAAATTTAAACAGGCTCT
>JAVHPE010000122.1:0-15665 GCA_036170475.1 Bacteroidia bacterium
CAAGAAAAAAGAAAGACACACAGTTTCGTTTAAATTATTTTAAACATTTTACTAAAAAATAATTTTTTTAAAAAACTCCTCAGCAAAATCTCTCCAACATTAATTTGCCGACTGCAAAAAAGCAACTATTTTCCCTGCCTCATCACTTGTCAGGTTCGCACGATCCTGCATGTGTAAGCCAACTGTTTTCCATTGCGCATCATTAAAATCAGCAGGAGATGGTGTATTGTGGCAGCGAATACAGTTTTCTCCCCATAATTGCGCTCCGGATTTATATGCAATTAACACTTTCGAGGAGGCGCAGCTTTGAATTAGAATTGTTGTCATAAAAACAGCAACCATTAATCCGATAATAAATTTTATTTTTTTCATGATTTTTTATTTTTAATGTTTTATAATCCGACAGCAAAATGAATGAGAAACATGTTTTGTGTCATCCCACTCATTGAACTCATACTCGCCATACCTGAGCCCCCCATAGCACCATCCGTCATCTGGTAACTCATTTTAAGAACCGTTCGCCATGTAAACCAATAATTTAGTCCAACTTCAATTTGCGATTGATTACTTTCCCAAAGTGAACCTGTAGGTGTTACATACGTGGTATAACGACCAACTATTTCACAGTTTTTTAAAACCTTATTTTCTACAAATGCAGGTTTATAAGCTAATTGTGCATAAAATGCAGAGCTTTTATTGATAAAAGTATAACGGCTTGTATCTTCCGCATTGAAGTAAGTTGCTTTACTAACATCCGAAAGATTGTATTGCCCTTTAATATCAATAATGCCTTTAAGCGGACTGATTATCTTGGTATAGGAAAAATCAAGAGCAGTAAGCAATGCGGTAACATTCTTATAATTTATATCCTCGTTTAGAGTATCGCCTTCAAAAGGGGATGTCGTAGAACCCGGCATGGCATAATACCCGGAAACACCTATTTCCAGAGAAGAATTTGAGAATGGCAAAAACCCAATCCTTGAACCAAAAGCTTTATTGTTGTTATTATCAGTCGCATTTTCAAACGCCAACATTCCTGCCTCTTTCGGTTCTTCTGTACCATCTTTTATCCTAGGTCCATTAACCGCATATAATGAGTAACTTAATTTCGATTTCCCTAATTGCAGACCTCCCCTGATTTCAACACCAATATCCGCCATTGGAGCTATCCCGTCGTGCCCAATTGCAAGTGGTGCTGAAGCGAATTTGTTTACCCATGAAGGATGAAACTTTTCACCAAATGTGCCAAACGGGATAAGGAACTTGCCCACTTTTATGGTCAGCCCTTTTGTAATAATATAGGAAGCATTGGCATATCCAAGATTCAGACTGAATTGATTTGCCATGTATTCCATTTCCAATTCGCTTTCAAAAAGAAAACGGTCGCCTTGTCGCCATAATAATACGGGGTTGAATGACGTCATATTAAAATTCACATTGTCGGAGGCTGCGTCTAATCCAAATTGAGCAAAACCACGTACCATAAAATGTGTTTTGTCTTCCTTTTTCAAGTATGTAATTTCACTATTAATGGCATCTAACTTCGCTTGCACAGTATCTTGAGCGTATGTTGCGCCAAAACCTAATATAAAAAAGAGTACTGAAATAATTTTTGTTTTCATGCTATTTTTTTTTAAAAGTTCTTAAGTAATTTACCAGTTGCCATCTTTGAGTTGAAGTGAGCAGAGGCTTATAACTTGCCATTGGGGGGCGGCCTTCACTCATTTTCCAAAAAAGAGCACCATCAGTTTGACTCTGAGTTTTTTCCAAAGTAAAATTACCCGGCTTTGGAATAAGGGCTATTCCGCCGATGCCATCGCCTTTGCCTTTATCTCCATGACAAACTGCGCATACTTGCGTGAACAATACTTTACCTTCAGCCGTGGCTGCTACATCTCCTTTTAGCGGATTTACACCGCTATTTGCACCTACAGGAGCAATCCATGGAGTAACTGTAGTATTTTGTGCAATTGAAAAACCGATTGAAAAAACGATTGCGGTTATCATCAAAACTATTTTCATTTTTAAAAGTTTTTAAGAATTAATTAATAGTAATTGATTTTGATGTGTCCTTCATGTTTTTACCTTTCTTGTCCATAACCATTAGTTTCACAGTATATGTTCCGGCAGTTGTATAGATATGAGAGGGGTTTGCATCTGTTGATACAGCGCTTCCATCACCAAATGTCCATTCATATTTACTTGCATCCATACTACAAGCCGAGCTCATGGCTATTGACTGTCCTATTGTCCCTGTTGCAGGCACATCACAACAAGCCATAGGTTTTTTCATACAACTTACAAGAGAAAAAATAGCAACGATTGCTATACTGAATAATTTAGTTTTTGTTTTCATTTTTGTTTTTTTTAATTGTTTGATTTAATTATTAATTTATTTGCATTGAAGTTTTTTTACTTTCTTTCATCATGCTTCATATATGGGCATAATTATTTCTTCTTCCTTTCGTACTGGCAACAATCCGGTAATTTATTATACACTTCTTTTTTTGAGACATTATATTCCGTATCGTGCCCGACAGCAGCAATTGCCTCGCTTACTTCTTTTGAACTCAGCTTATTATTTTCTGTAACAACTTCTATGGTGTTGGTTTCCGCATCCCATTCAGCCGACAGGACACCATTCACCGATTTTGCGGCTTTTTCAATACGCGCTTTACACATTCCGCAATTTCCGTACACCTTAAATGAAATTTTATTCATGTTTTCTTTTGATAATTTTTTATTGACTGATTTTTCTATTAATACCATACCACATTTAGGACATTTTCCCGGTTTATTTTCCTTCACTTCAGGATGCATGGAGCAGGTATAATAGATCGAATCCTTTTGCTGTTCACTTTTGTATAAGTCCGCTTTTTTCTGATCCATGCTCATTCCGCACTTGGAGCAGGTTCCCGGCTTAAGGCTTGTTACTTCGGGATGCATAGTACAGGCATAAAAAATTACCTCTGACTGATTTGTTGTCGCATCAGATTCTTTTATTGATTTGCTGCTGTGTGAACCGCCTCCGCCATGACATTGTCCGAATAGTTGCGGGCTTGCAAATAACAAAAACAGGACTGTTAACACAGATAGAAATGTCGAAAATTTCATTGTTTCAGGTTTTAATAGTAAGGTAAAGAAAATATGGAAACTGTTTATTCACAGGGAAAAGCACGGACAAGACAAATCAGCACATTGATTTGCGTTAAACATGCTAAAAAGGCAAAATCAGATTAGGATGGAACGATAAAGAATTGAAAGGGAATTAGGTTTATCCGGAGGATATAAATAATTCAGATTTGGTTCAACCAAAACATTTTCAGTAAATGGCAAATTGAATGATTGAATAAATGCAAGGGCAAAAGTGGTAAGTTCGGTTGAAGGAGGAATAATTATTTGCGCAGGAATATAATTATCTTTAATTTTTACAATTTCTGTTTTGTTTTTGCAACACCCTTTCGTGCATTTTTTTTTGCCACAACATGATTTGCAATTATCAGAAAACACAATCCTAACGGACTTGATTTTGCCGTTGCAAAAGTGTGTATTTATTGAAAACCCCGAAGAGCTAAATAAAAAAACAAACAGTAATAATATGGATATTGCTTTTTTCAAATCAAAAAATATTTGTGCAAATATTATAAAAGTTTAAGCCGTAAACAAATAAAATAGAAATATATTGTACCAAATAGTTCGGTAGTTTTTTCCTATTTGGGATATAGCCCAATATAATCAACGTTTCCATAATTGCCACGGACTTAAAGTCATGGCTACTTAAATTCAATGATGTTGAGGCTTTTGCCAAAAATGATAAAAAAGTACCGAACCATTGGTAGTATAAAGTTTAATAAATTAACTTTGTTCCATTAAAATAAATTTATGAAACGTTTTAAATTAGCGGTAAGGTTATTCATAACAATGACATTTATTTTTTTTGCAACCTGTTTTTCGTATGCACAAAAAAACAATGTGGATACTGGCAAAGTTGAGTTTGTTCAGGATGCTAAGGTTCAGGAATTATTAAATAAGCATATTGAAATTAATTCCAAAGCACCCATAAAAGGGTATCGGGTCAAGATTCATTTTGGATCAGACAAAAATAAAGCCAGAGAAATCAGAAGTAACTTTATTGCTAAATTTCCGAATGTGCCTGCTTATGAAAAATATGATCAGCCAAATTTTAATGTACGAGTGGGAGATTTTAGAACAAAACTAGAAGCCTACAAATTTTTAAAGGAGGTGCAGGTAGATTTTCCTGCTGCTTTTCTGGTACAAGATGAAATAGAACCTCCAAAACCAGAACAAGAAGAAAAAAAATGATTTTTGTTTCTTCCTTTCCAACCTAATGCATTCCTAAATTTATCAGTAAAATAGGAAGTTTAGAATATTCTTTTTAAATTCGTTTAAATAAAACTCCATTAAACTAACCTTTTACACAATGAAAAAATCCTTATTCTTAGTTTCAGGCATTCTGGCAATGTCTGTAATTTGGGCGCAAACCAAACAGCAAGCGATTAAACCAAAAGTGATTACTTGCTCTGAATTTCACATAACAAAACCTCTTTCCGAACTATTTGCAGGGAATCAGACCTCAAAAGAATTAACAGTTAATGTAAAAAAAGAATCCAAAGACCGTGAAAAAAGGGTGCTTCATCCTTATCTTCATAATAGTTCCGATGGCGTGCAATATGAAGAATCTCAAGCTGTACGTCAAACAACAATGGGAACAAGGCAACCACATGCACCAATTGTTAACTGGGAGGCCCAGGATGGTGCAGGTTCTTATCCTCCCGATCCAACGGGGGCTGCAGGCCCTGATAATTATATTCAGATAGTAAATGCTACTGATGTAACAATATATAGTAAAACAGGGACAAACCAGTTAACGTTTAGTTTAGGTTCTTTATGGAGTCCTGCTACCGGTAATGCCGGTGACCCTATTGTTTTGTATGATAAATATGCTGACCGTTGGTTTTTAAGCCAGTTTTCAGATTCCGGGAATGATATTTATATTGCAATATCTGTTACCAGTGATCCTTTAGGTAATTATTATGCCTATACCTTCACCTCTCCTGAATTTCCGGATTATTTGAAATTTTCAATCTGGGGAGATGGTTATTACATGACCTCTAATCAATCTCCAAAAGTTTTTTGTTTTGAAAGAGATCAAATGCTACTGGGTAATGCCGGTTCCAGGTCTGTTTATGATACTTATACTCCTTCCAATACGACTGGTTTTTATTGCCCTTTGCCGGGTGATGCCGATGGTCAGTTACCTCCGGCAGGTACTCCTTGCCCGTTTTTTGCCTATACCGATAATGGCTGGGGAGGCGGAAGTATAGATGCAATAGAAATATTAAAAATGGCTGTTACCTGGGGAGCAACACCCACTGCAACTATTTCAACTGATGCGATTGTTCCTCTTTCCTCATTTAATGCTTCATCTGACCCATACTGGAATGATGTTATACAACCGGGAACAAGTGACAAGTTAGATGGAATGGGTGGTGTATTAACTTTCAGAGCTCCATGGAGAAAATGGGTTGGATATAATTCAGTTGTTTTGAATTTTGGAGTAGAAATAAGTGCAACTCAACGTAGTATCAGATGGGTGGAATTACGCCAAAATCAGGGTTCTGGTGTTTGGAGCTTATACCAGGAAGGAACATATACTCCTGATTCGCATACCAGATGGATGGGAAGTATTGCCATGGATGATAACGGAAGCATTGCTTTATGTTACGCAAAATCATCAAGTTCAATATCTCCAAGTTTATGCTATACCGGAAGGATAGCCAGCGACCCGCTTGGTACCATGACCTTTGCTGAACAGACGGCAATTACTGGTAGCAGTGCACAAACAGGCGTTAATCGTTATGGTGATTATTCCCAAACGTCAATGGATCCGGATGGTGTAACATTCTGGCATACCGGCGAGTATATTTCATCCGGTAATCCTGCCACAAGAATTTATTCTTTCCAGCTTCCTGCCGGCAGTGTTGGTATTGGTGAAATCCAAAATCAGGCTGCCTTTACTGTTCATCAGTCGGAAAATAAATTAAATTTTAAAGCGGCCAAATTACCGTCAAATGATGAATATGTTCTTGATTTATTTGATATTTCCGGAAATCAAATCAATGGTAAAAAAATTACCCCGGTTTCAAATATGTTTGAAACAACTATTGATATTACAGGCTTAGCCAAAGGTACTTACCTTGTAAGAATTGGAAATAGTAATTACCAAAGAGTTATTAAAGCAGTTATAAATTAACCAAAATCTCTCCTTTTTCCTGTCCGAGTTTAGGAAGGGAAAAAGGAGAGTTATACAAATAGCAATGAAGAAACCGCAAGGAATAGTAATGAAGAAACAAATTTATATTTCAACTGTTTTTCGGTTAAGTCTGTTTTCTCTTTTAGCCATTTGTATTTCAATGTTTTCTTCTTGTAAACCTAAACAAAAGGATATTGCTTCAAGTGCAAAATCGGAACAAACAGCTAAAACAGAACCTTCTGTTAAATCAGACCCAAGTATTAAACCCGAACCAAGTGCTGTAACAGGCAAAACTATTGGAAAGGTTTCTCATGAATACAGGGTAACAGGTTGTGCAACAGTCATTGTAGTTGCAGGTGCTATAAAACCTTTAATTCTTATTCCAAAAAATAAATTATCCACTGATATTGATGTGGATGGCTTAGAAATTTCTTTTAATTATCGGACATTGAAAATACCACAGCCAGCAGGGTGTACAAAGGGAATACCGGCAGAACTTATGGATGTTGCAAAAAAATAATTCTATTAAATCTGTTTAATAGCTAATCATACCCTTACACCAATCACCAAAATATCATCTATTTGTTCCACCTCTTTGCGGTAATTGAGAATAAATTTTTCCAAAGAATTTCCTTGGTCCTGCATATCTGTGTTCTGGATTGATAATAGTAGTTCCTTAAAATGTTTTCGGCTTAATTTTATTTCTCCAGTCTCTCCACCTCGTTAACTGCATCCTTTGCAACTCTTTCAACTGTTGTTCCAGTCAGAAGCGAACAACACTCTGGTGCCAGATGGACTGATGGTGGCATGAGGCTCCGCGTAATATCCAAAGACATCTTTATTTGAACGGTGGTGTCTTATCCGGCATACTTTCACATTTCCCTGATCGGCTTTTGCAATTATTAACTCCTGATCCAGAAGTGATTGACCAGTGGTATTGCCAATCATCGAAGCTACTACCCAACCGCCATCCGTATTTTTATGAGCAAGGGATGAAATGTGGATGCCGGATTTTGGATAACTATAACCTAAGCTGGATCCGGTAATCGGAAAACAGAGTCCCGTTGTCATATCATGTGCCACTATATCGCCCTGACAACCACCGTTGGGTCCTGGATCAAAAGCGACGGCAAAATAGGCATCGTGTCCGTTGGCAAGTTTTCCCAGACAGGCATGTTCAGAAGGGCTAACGGCATTTAAAGTATACATTAGATTTCCATTTGCATCGTATATTTTACCATAATGATAAAAAAAGGTTCCGCTAGGGCCGGGAGCTGGTGCAAGATTATAAACTGGAAAGGCAAATGTAGTATAGATTGCCGTAGATATTTTGAGACTATATCCCGCATTGGTACCAAAGCGGAAAGCTATTACGTCTGAATCTCTGGACATCATGCCTACATCATCACCTAATGTAATATCCGGGCATACAGGATTGGAAACATTTCTCAGATTTGCAACATTATCCTGAAGGGCTGAACTTACATGATAACGCTTCAATATATCTGATGGCCCGTAAATGTAATAAAAACAATCAGGGTCATTAAAATCCCAGAATATCTGTTCGTCATCATCAGTATCTATATCGCTTAGGTTCCTTATAAATTGATACGTTTGACCATTGAGAAGTTTATGAATGTTGTTGTCTACATCAAAAACTATCATATAGGTTTCGTTTGCATTCCAGACTTGTATGGTGCTATACAAAGGCACAATCCTTTTTCCTGCAGAGGCATTTGTTATTTTCCGAATCGTAGTGCCAAAGGAAGGATCAACAACAGTATCCAGATAAGCAGGTTTTGTCAATGCTTGCATTGGATGATTTGCCATGTCATTTACAAGCAAACCGGTTGACAGATCCTGTGCAGAAATTTCCTGACAGAAGAATAGACCCAATATTAATAAAAATAATTTTTTCATAAATAGGGTTGTAATTTTTCAGATTGGAGGACTAAATATTTTAGGTTAAATAAAGCTTTTTTACAATTAGGGGAACAAAAAAGGGCTATTATTAATAGCCCTTTAAATTTGAAGTCAATAAAATCGCTTTAGCTTTTTGCTTTTCAGTTGTCCGACCAGGTCTCGAACCTGGACTCTTCTGTACCAAAAACAGACGTGTTGCCAATTACACCATCGGACAATCTGCAACCAAATTAATGATTGGGGGTGCAAAACTAACAAATATATTTTTAAGCGCAATATAAATCTTATATTTTTTTAACGATTACCAATCAATTAATTTTCTAATTTCGCAAGCATTCTAAGAAATGCAGAATAAGTTTATAAACAAAACTTTATTAATATATATATGAACAGTACTTCTAATTATCAGCGCTATAACAATATCATCGGTTGGTTTGTTTTTGCAATTGCAGCATTTGTATTCTTAAGTACAATGGAAGCAACAGCATCATTTTGGGACTGTGGCGAATATATTGCCTGTGCTTACAAGTTGGAAGTAGGGCATCCTCCCGGAGCGCCTTTATTTTTATTAATTGGTCGTGTTGCCAGTTTGCTTTCCTTTGGGGATACCGCTAAAGTAGGAATTATGGTAAATGCGGTTTCCGCATTGTGTAGTGCATTTACTGTTCTGTTTTTATTTTGGTCAATCACAGCACTGGCTCGCAAGATTATGGAAAAAAGCGGGGAATTAACATCCGGAAGGATGTATGCAATTTTTGGCGCTGGTGCAGTGGGTGCTTTGGCATATACTTTTACTGATTCTTTTTGGTTTTCGGCGGTTGAAGGAGAGGTGTATGCAATGTCGAGTTTCTTTACTGCAATTACATTCTGGGTTATTACCCGCTGGGATCGTGAGGCCGATGAACCTCATGCTGACCGATGGATTATTTTAATAGCGTATCTTATTGGATTAGCCGTTGGTGTACACTTATTGAATTTATTGGTAATTCCGGCAGTTGTATTTACTTATTATTTCAGAAAAAATCCGGAAACAAACACTAAAGGGTTGGTTTGGGCAGGTGCTCTGTCTATTATTATTCTTGGGGGAATCCAGGGAGGTATTATTCCAATGATTGTGAAACTGGCAGCTAAAATAGAGATATTTGCTGTTAATACCTTGGGACTGCCATTCAACAGCGGAACCATTATTTATGCTCTTTTACTTATTGGTGGTATTATTTTTGGGTTACGTTACACCGCTCAAAAAGTGAAACCAATATTAAATACTGTTATACTTTGTTTTACCGTAATTTTAATTGGTTATTCTTCCTTTTTAATATTGGTAATCCGCTCTCAAGCTAATACGCCAATGGATGAAAATAATCCCGAAAACGCGGTTAATTTATTATCCTATCTTAATCGCGAACAATACGGTACATGGCCTATAGTTTATGGTCAGTATTTCTCAGCACCCGTTGATTCCAAAGATCCGTATAGTGATGGAAATCCTGTTTATACTCAAGATGAAAAGTTGGGAAAATATGTAATTACAGATGACCGTAAAAACTCAATTCCGAATTATGATAGTCGTTTTTGCACTGTTTTTCCGCGGATGTGGAGCAGTCAGGCGAATCACGTTGCGGGATATAAAAATTGGACGAATCCCAGAAATTATAAACATATAAATACAACTGATCCGCAAACTGGGGAGCCTACTACAATTGACAAGCCTACTTTTGCACAAAACCTCGGATTTTTCTTTAAGTACCAGGTGGGTCAAATGTATATGCGTTATTTCATGTGGAACTTTGTTGGCAGACAAAGTGATATTCAAGGGCATGGAAATAATTCTGATGGTAATTGGATTAGTGGCATCCCTTTTATTGATGAAGCTCGTTTAGGTCCACAGGTTGGGTTACCTGATGGAGCAGATAATAACAAAGCTAAAAATGTATTTTACGGTCTTCCTTTGATTTTAGGATTAATAGGCTTGTTTTATCACATCAAAAAAGACAAAAAAAACGCTTCTGTTGTCGGTCTGTTATTTTTCTTTACAGGATTTGCCATTGTAATTTACCTGAATCAAAAACCATTTGAACCACGTGAACGGGATTATGCCTATGCTGGCTCTTTTTATGCTTTTTCTTTTTGGATAGGATTAGGTGTATTAGCCATTTATGATTTCCTTGAAAAGAAAATGAGCCAGACGGTTAGCGCTGTTGCAGCTACCGCTGTTTGTTTATTGGCAGTACCCACAATTATGGCAAAAGAAGGATGGGATGATCACAATCGTTCCAACCGTACTATTGCACGTGATTTTGCCGCTGATTATCTAAACTCCTGCGCTCCCAATGCTATTTTGTTTACGAATGGTGATAACGATACATTTCCTCTCTGGTATGCACAGGAAGTGGAAGGCATACGTACCGATGTGCGCGTAATTTGCTTAGAACTCTTAAATACCGATTGGTATATTGACCAAATGGTGCACAAAGCATACGATTCAGATCCTGTTCCTTTTTCGTTAAGGAGAGATCAATATCGTCAGGGAACCCGTGATGTTGTTCTTTTTCATGATTATCACGAAACCAAAGTTCAGGGGAATATACCTGTTAAAGACCTGATGGATTTTGTTAAGATGGATGATAAGGACCATACGGTGCAAGTGGCAAGGGATACTTATTACAATTTTTTTCCGACGAAAAATATGCGTGTCCCTGTTGATAGTGCTACAGTTGTTAATAACGGAACAGTTCCTAAAGCGCTTGCCAATAGAATAGTGAAAAATATCGACTGGACAGTTTCCGGAAATTATGTTCAAAAAAATGATTTGATGGTAATTGACCTGTTGGCACATAATAATTGGAAACGACCAATTTATTTTGCAGCTACAGCGCCTGCCAGCTCCTACTTAAATCTTACACCTTACTTACAATTAGAAGGTCTGGCATATCGTTTGGTACCGATTAAAAAGAACCCGGAGGAAACTCAGGAAACCCGTATTGCTACGGATATTATGTATGATAAGGTAATGAAGTTCGCATGGGGAGGTATGGATAAACATGGTGTTTATTTGGATGATGTATTCATTCGCTCCTGCGCATTGAACATTCGTCAACGTTTTGGAGCATTGGCAAATGCTTTAATTGATGAAGGCAAAAAAGAAAAAGCGATTAAAGTGCTTGATAAGGTGATTGAAGTTACTCCGCAGGAAAATGTTCCTTATGATGCAACCTTGTATTCCATTGTAATGGGATATTATCAGGCTGGGGCCTTTGATAAAGCAAATGCATTAGCAAAAAAATTATTTAATAATTTTGAAAGTAATATCAAATATTATTATTCTTTGGATAGAAGAGATATTGCATCCTATCAAAACGATATAGAGCAGGCGCAGGATATTTGTGAGCGTTTGATTTATTTTAGTGATAATTTTAAACAAACTTTAGTTTCAAAAGAGTTTGAAACACGCTATAAGTCATTGCTACAAGCTTACGGGCTAAATTCTAAAATGCAGGAACGGCAGAAATAAACAATTTATTAATGTGTAGATATGCTGATGTGTTGATTGCCGATTAATACAATTGAATTTTATGGTCTCTCAAAATCCGAAAATTTCAATCGAATTTTGAGTAGTGACAACTGCAACTTCTTCAATGCGTATGTTTTTTATTTCCGCAATTTTTTTTGCCGTCAGTAATAAATAATCAGGTTCGTTTCGTTTTCCGCGATAAGGCATTGCTGCCAGATACGGAGCATCGGTTTCTAATACCAAATGTTTTAAATCAATTGCTTCCACAACTTTATCCAATCCTGAATTTTTAAATGTTACAACACCGCAAATACCTAATTTAAAATTACCTGCGGCTATCACTTCTTCTGCTTGTTCCACAGTTCCGCTGAAGCAATGAAAAATAGCTTTTATATTGTCTTCCTTAAATTCATTTACAATTTCCATTACTTCATTAAATGAATTACGTGAATGGATGATATATGGTAATTGATAAGTTTTCGCCAATTGAATTTGTCTTCTGAAAGCATCCTGCTGTTGTTGAAAAAAAGTTTTGTCCCAATACAAATCAATCCCAATTTCGCCGATAGCAACAAATTTCCGTTTGCTCAACCAATGTTCTACCACCTGTAACTCCTGCGGATATGTTGCATTTACCGAACAGGGATGCAAGCCCATCATTGCAAAACAATGATCAGGAAACTGTTTCTCCACCTGAAACAAACCGGGAATAGATTCACTGTCAATGTTGGGTAAAAAAAATCGCGTAACACCACTTTTTATTGCTTTTTCAATCAACAAAGTTCTGTCAGCATCAAATTCTTTTGAATAAAGATGGGTATGTGTATCAGTTAAAATCATTGGATATTAATATAAATTATTTTAGTTTTTATTGTCGGTGAAGAAAGTGTTTTTACAGGTTTTTACCTTAACCCTAACAGGGTTTGGAACCCTGTCAGGGATTTGATTGTAAAATTGCCTACTGCAAAATTGCTTAATTAGTTTTTAGTGTGCTTCCAGCCAGTTTTTTCCAATACCCATTCCTACTTCCATTGGAACAATTAAAGAAGGAATTGCATTTTTCATACGATTTTCGACAATTGATTTTACTACCTCTAATTCATCAATCCATACATCAAATACTAATTCATCATGTACCTGCAAAAGCATCTTTGATTTTAAATTTTTGATTTTAAAATCATGATGAATATTAATCATCGCAATTTTAATCATATCGGCAGCGCTGCCTTGAATAGGAGCATTAATAGCATTACGTTCAGCGAAACCGCGAACAGTATGATTGTTGGAATTGATGTCACGCAAATAACGTCTACGTCCCATAATAGTTTCAACATAACCCTTTTTCTTTGCAATTTCAATGCTTTCATCCATATATGCTTTAATCCGTGGATATTTATCAAAATAATTTTCAATTATAGCCGCTGCTTCTTTACGTGGAATATTTAATCGTTCTGAAAGCCCGAAAGCTGATATTCCATAAATGATTCCGAAGTTTACCATTTTCGCGTTTCTGCGCATATCTGAAGTAACATCTTCCAGATTAACATTGTAAACCTTTGCGGCAGTAGCTTTGTGAATATCTTGTCCGGATTGAAATGCTTCAATCATCCCTGTGTCCTTACTTAACTCTGCAATAATGCGCAATTCAATTTGTGAATAATCGGCTGAAAGTAAAATGTAATTTTCATCACGTGGTATAAATGCTTTTCTGATTTCCCTTCCACGTTCAGTACGAATAGGAATGTTTTGCAAATTTGGATTATCAGAACTTAAACGTCCGGTAACAGCCACAACCTGATTATACGAAGTGTGGATACGGCCGGTGTTCGGATTTACAAGTTCCGGCAAAGTATCAACATAGGTGTTTTTTAATTTCACTAATTCACGGTAGTCTAAAATTTTTCCAACTATTTTGTGTTTAGCAGCCAGTTTCATCAATACATCTTCGCCTGTTGCATACTGGCCTGTTTTTGTTTTCTTAGGTTTTTCAACAATATGTAGCACTTCAAATAAAATCTGACCTACTTGTTTTGGAGAGGATACATTAAATGGAGTCCCCGCCAGCAGCTGAATTTCGGCTTCCACAATTAATATATCTTTTTTTAATTCAACAGATAATTCGTTTAAAGCTTTTATATCCAATGCTATACCTTCCGCTTCCATATCCGCTAAAACAGTGATAAGCGGGACTTCAATCTCTTCAAATAATTTTTTTGCATGTACTTCATCCAGCATCAGGTTAAACTTATTTTTAAGTTGCAATGTTATATCTGCATCTTCAGCTGCATACTCCTTAATTTGTTCCAAAGGCACACTTCGCATGCCCAACTGTTCTTTTCCCTTTTTACCAATCAGTGTTTCGATGGGTACAGGCGAATAATTCAAATATGTTTCTGCCAATACATTCATCCCATGGCGCATGTCAGGCTGAATAAGGAAATGGGCTACCATCGTATCAAATAATTTCCCTTTTATTTCAATGTCATACCGTTTTAAAATAGCCATATCGAACTTTATGTTTTGTCCGATTTTACCAATGGCTGAATTTTCAAACAAAGGTTTAAACTCATTCACTAAAATTTGTGCTTCATCAAAATTTTCAGGAAATGGGATATAATATGCTTCAGAGGTTTTATAGGCAAATGAAATACCGACTAATTCGACCTGATTAACATCCAAGCCCGTTGTTTCTGTATCAAAACAAATTTCAGATTGTTTATTTAGTTCGACAATCAGTTGTTCCCTTTTTTCCTTTGTATCGGTTAAATGATAGGTGTGGGGTACTGTATCAATTTTTAAAAGTGAAATATCAGTTCGTAGGGACAGTCCTGTTTCATCAGGACTTATAAACTCATTTTCTTTTGTTAGTGTTTCTGTTTCTTCAATCGCAAATAAATCAACTTGATTTGGGTTTGTCTTTTTTATAGGCTGGCTTTTTATAGGCAGACTTTTGAGCGGTAGAACTCCCTCTCCTCCGGAGAGGGCTGGGGAGAGATTCATCTGCTCTGCTAACCTTCTAAACTCAAGTTCAGTAAAAAGTTCTTTTAGCGCTTCTCTATTAGGTTCCTCCATCTCCAAAGCTTTTTCATTGAACTCAATCGGAACATCGCATATAATAGTTGCAAGCCATTTTGATTGAATCGCTTTATCTACATTTTGTTCAACTTTTTCCTTTAGTTTCCCTTTTAATTTATCTGTATTCTGTAATAAATTTTCAATGCTTCCAAAATCCTTGATAAGCTGGATGGCAGTTTTTTCGCCTACTCCAGGGATACCAGAAATATTATCCACTTTATCTCCCATCAATCCCAAAATATCAATAAGTTGATTTACATTTTCGATATCCCATTTTTTGCACACTTCTTTTACTCCCATTATTTCTATTCCATTGCCTAAACGAGCAGGCTTATAAATAAAAATATTATCAGAAACTAACTGACCAAAATCCTTGTCGGGCGTCATCATATAAGTGGTAAAGCCCTGTTGTTCTGCTTTTTTAGCAAGTGTTCCTATAACATCATCGGCTTCATACCCGTTTGAATATAAAACAGGAATATTAAAACCTTCAATCAATTTAATAATATAAGGAATAGAGGCAGACAGATCTTCGGGCATTGATTCACGTCCTGCTTTATATTCGGCAAATTCAACATGGCGGACAGTAGGTTCTGATGTATCAAACACCACTGCAATATGCGATGGTTTTTCTTTTTTTAGCACTTCCAGTAAAGTGTTTGTAAAACCCAATACAGCTGAAGTATTCACGCCTTTTGAATTGATACGATGATTGTTGCTGAATGCAAAATATGCACGATAAATTAACGCGAATGCATCCAGTAAAAAAAGTTTTTTATTGTTTTCTGACATTGTAGTTTGAAATTATAATATTGCATAAAAGTAAGTGAAATATAAAGCTAACATTATTATTTTTTCAATGGATAACATTTTAATTAATTA
>JAVHPE010000123.1:0-3297 GCA_036170475.1 Bacteroidia bacterium
TAGTTATTAGTTATTAGTTAATAGTTATTAGTTATTAGTTATTAGTTATTAGTTATTAGTTATTAGTTATTAGTTATTTGGGAATTGGTTATAGATTTGTGAGTTTGGGTTTATGGATAAAAGAGGAATCTGTGTAATCTGATTTTTTTAAAATCGTTATAGTAAAATTTTTTAAATAACTCCAGCAAAAGAATGATTAAAATGTAAGCAAAATTATTTTATAAAAACGCGCGTTGGGAGTGAACAAACGCGATGCCGTGTTGCTTGTGGGGAATAATCGTTTGTTCTTGATTTTTTGTTTCTTTTTGATCAAGCAAAAAGAAAAACACACAGCTTTTTTATAATCTATTTGTAGAAATTATTTAAAAAACTTTACATAATCATTTTTATATGAAAAAAAATAAAACTATCTGTATTATTGATGATGAGGAAATTAATCAGTTTATAATAAAAACAATTATCAAAAATCTGAATTGCGAAATCAATATATTAACTTACACCAACGGGGAAAAAGCATTGGAATCTTTAAAAAAATCTGCCGTTAATAATGAAGATCTGCCGGATATCATTTTATTAGATATTAATATGCCGGTATTAGATGGCTGGCAGTTTTTAGATGAATTTGTTACTATTATTCCAAAAATTGTAAATAAAATGGCAATCTATATTCTAAGTTCGTCCGAAGCTCCTGATGATATAAATAAGGCAAAAACGTATAAAGAAATCACAGGATATTTAAGCAGGCCTATTACAGTTGAAACGTTGAAAAAAATTTTTGATTTTGATAGCATAATAACAAATAGTAAGGATTGAACAAAAATTTCAAAAAAATAATTCACACAACTATTCATTTTTCTGAAGAGTAGAAGTCGAAAGCAAGACATACGAATTTTAAAGAAAATAATAATAACGACATGAAAAAATACACCTTTACCGAAAAAAAAGATACCCGTTCAGGCTTTGGAGCAGGATTAGCTGAATTAGGAAAAACTAACCCTAATGTAGTTGCATTATGTGCTGATTTAACAGGATCATTAAAAATGGATGCCTTTGCAAAAGAACATCCGGAACGTTTTTTTCAAATTGGCATTGCAGAAGCAAATATGATAGGAATTGCAGCCGGTCTGACTATTGGAGGCAAAATACCATTTACCGGTACATTTGCTAACTTCTCTACCGGCCGTGTTTATGATCAGATTCGCCAATCCATTGCTTATTCAAACAAAAATGTAAAAATATGCGCTTCACACGCAGGGTTAACACTAGGCGAAGATGGTGCCACCCACCAGATATTGGAAGATTTAGGTTTGATGAAAATGCTACCCGGAATGGTGGTTATCAATCCTTGTGACTATAATCAAACCAAAGCTGCCACCATTGCTATTGCCGAATATAAAGGTCCTGTTTATCTTCGTTTTGGCCGTCCGAATGTCCCGAACTTTACCCCTTCAGATCAAAAATTTGAGATAGGTAAAGCATTAATGTTGAATGAAGGAACAGATGTAACAATCTTTGCTACCGGCCATTTGGTATGGAAAGCCATTGAAGCCGGAGAGCTATTAGCAGCACAGGGGATCAACGCGGAAATAATTAATATTCATACCATTAAACCTTTAGATATTTCCGCTGTCATAGCATCAGCTAAAAAAACACGTTGTGTAGTCACAGCAGAAGAACATCAGATGAATGGCGGCTTAGGAGATAGCATTGCTCAACTCCTTTCAATCGAATTGCCAACACCTATTGAAATGGTTGCTGTTCATGATAGTTTTGGAGAAAGTGGTACGCCGGAACAATTGATGACCAAATACGGATTAGATGCCGTAAACATTGTTGAAGCTGTGAAAAAGGTAATTAGTAGAAAACCCGCCTTTGCCCTCTAGATTTTGTGTGATTCAGCTGTTTTTCTTAATCTTTTGAATGATGGAACTTGAATCAAAAATAAATAGTACAGAAGCCTCCCCGGCATCTCCATTGGCAAACAATTTATTACCTAAGGAGGATCCTGACAAAAATCTTTTAGAACAATTCCGGAACAAAAACACGCAAAACTATGCGTTCAATTTACTGGTTCGTCAATACCAAAAAAGACTTTATTGGCATATCCGAAAAATAGTACTCGATCATGATGATACGGATGATATACTGCAAAATGTATTTATAAAAGTATGGCGTAACCTCGAAAATTTTAAAGGAGAATCCCAACTTTATACTTGGCTATACCGCATTGCTACCAATGAATCTATCAACTTTTTAAATCAGAAGAAAAAACGTTCAGGCATTCCTTTTGATGAAGTTTCCTCCTTTTTAGCGAACAACCTTGAAAACGACAGCTATTTTAAAGGAGATGAAATACAACTCATCCTTCAAAAAGCCATACTTACATTACCCGACAAACAACGTATCGTATTTAATATGAAGTACTTTGATAACATCAAATATGAAGAAATGAGTGCTATCCTGGAAACTTCAGTCGGGGCTTTAAAAGCATCTTACCATCATGCGGTAAAAAAAATTGAAAATTATTTAAGTAAGCGTTAAACCTTTCTAAAATAATAAGGTCAATACAACAAAATTATTAAATTTTAAAACCCGCCTGAACGAATTCGGGCAGGTGTGCTAATTTGAAAAGCCTCATTAATAGATGAACAAAGAGGACAACATATCAGATGATCAGGAGGAAGGTTTAAATGGACTTTCACCCAAACTGTCAAAAATAAAGGACAATAATCCTTTTGAGGCTGACCCTGATTATTTTGAAAATTTTGCTGGGAAATTACAGCATCAAATTGATGAATTGGAAGAAATAAAGGAAGAAGCCCCATTATTACTTGCTATTCCAAAGTACAATCCTTTTGAAGTACCTAAAGGTTATTTTGATGAATTACCAACTATTATCCAACAGCGCTGTGCTGATGTTAAGCCTCCCCTTTCCATCATTGAATGGGTGCTCTGTTTTGTAAAACCACGTTTTGCTATTCCTATTTTTGCCACTATCCTCCTTGCAATTGCCGCAATTTACGTTATGAATAAAAATGGGGAGTTGCCACAAATACAATTCGCCGACGAAGCTGCAATTGAAGAACAACTGTACAATATTGACGAAACAACTATTATTGATGCTTTAACTGATGATGCCGATAATTTGAAGCAAAACAATACCAATGAATGTATCGAAAACTATTTAATAGATAATAATATTGATGAATCAAATTTTGAAAATGAATTGTAAATAATAGATATGAGTATTGAGATATGAGTATTGAGATATGAGTATTGAGATATGAGTATTGAGAT
>JAVHPE010000124.1:0-15641 GCA_036170475.1 Bacteroidia bacterium
GGCAAAGCCGTTTTGGCTATCCCTAATTTGGCACATTTGTTTTTTGCCCGAAACACAAAACCGCCCCTTCAGCAAAAAACAAAAGAGCCAAATCCCGACCCGCAATTCAGTGCTAAAGAGAAACATTTTAACTGTTTGTAGAACGACTACTTAGTTTATTTTAAATATTATTTGGCAGTTCGGAATATTATATATACGTTTGTAGACGAATTACAAGAATATAAATTTTGAAGACAAATTTAGAACATATTGCCTCGATACAAACAGGAATCTTTGCAAAGCCAATTGCAGAAGGCGAAATCGTGTACCTACAAGCCAAACATTTTGACAATAGTGGAAAATTGAATTCAACATTGCACCCGGATTTAAAACAAGACAACAGCACCGTAAAACATTTGCTAAGAAAAGACGATGTTTTGTTTGCCGCCAAAGGCACAAAAAATTTTGCAGCTTTGTACAAAAGTAAAAACCAACCTGCGGTTGCTTCCACTTCGTTCTTTGTAATTCGTGTTCAGGAAAAATTTCGTAGAAAAATTTTACCGGATTTTTTGGTTTGGTTAATCAACCACCCGAACACGCAAAAACTTTTGAAAGCAAAAGCGATTGGGACTTCCATTGTTTCTATTTCAAAAACGGTTTTGGAAGAACTTGAAATATCAATTCCTGATTTGCAAACACAAAGAGCGATTTTGAAAATCACAGAACTCAGGAACACAGAAATAAAATTGAAGAAGCAAATTGAAACACTCAGAGAAAAACAAATTCAACAACAAATTTTAAACTCAATATAAATTACAATGGCAAATAAAATCAACAGCAACGAGGTAAAACAAATAGTATGGAAAGCTTGCGACACTTTTCGTGGGCTGATAAATCCTGACCAATACAAGGATTATATTCTCACTATGCTTTTCATCAAGTATGTAAGTGATGTGCATAAAGAGAAAAAGAAAGAATATCTAAAAAAATATAGTGGTGATGAATCCCGCGCTGAAAGGGCTATGAAGCAGGAACGTTTTGTAGTTCCCGAAAATTCAAGCTTTGATTTTCTTTATGAACATAGGAATGAAGTGAATCTTGGTGAACTTATTAATATTGCCTTGACTGATTTTGAAGAAGCCAACCGACAAAAACTAAACAGTGAAGATGGCAGTGGCGTTTTCAGAAATATTGATTTTAACAGTAGTAACTTGGGTGATGTAAAAGAAAAAAATCAGCGCCTGAAAAGTTTGCTCATTGATTTCAGCAATGATAAACTGGATTTAAGTCCGGGACATTTGGCTGGTGCTGACATTATTGGCGATGCTTATGAGTTTCTGATTGCCAATTTTGCAAGTGATGCAGGAAAAAAAGCTGGCGAATTTTTTACTCCAAGTGAAGTTTCAACACTCTTAGCCAAACTTACCAAATCTAAACCTGGTGCAAGAATCAGCGACCCAACTTGTGGTTCAGGCTCTCTGTTGATAAAAGCTGGTAGAGAAGTTGGTTCAGACGATTTCTCACTTTTTGGACAAGAAGCTAATGGCAGCACATGGGCATTGGCTGTGATGAATATGTTTCTGCATGGCTTTGATAATGCAACTATCCGTTGGGGTGATACCATTCGTAATCCAAAACTGAAAGAAGGAGATTCCTTGATGAAGTTTGATACGGTTGTTGCAAATCCTCCATTTTCATTGGACAAATGGGGCAAGGTAGAAGACAAAGAAGAAAACAAAGCGGCAAAAAGTTACGACCCTGAACACGACCCATACAACCGCTTTTGGAGAGGTATTCCACCAAAGAGCAAAGGAGATTGGGCATTCATTTCACACATGATTGAAACCACTTATGAAGGCAGAGGAAAAGTCGGTGTTGTTGTTCCTCATGGTGTTTTGTTTAGAGGAAGCAGCGAAGGGAAAATACGACAAAAAACGATTGAAGAAAATTTGCTAGAAGCTGTGATTGGTTTGCCTGCCAATTTGTTTTTCGGAACTGGTATTCCGGCAGCCATTATGATTTTCAATAAAGGAAAAGGAAAAAATAAAAATGTACTGTTTATTGATGGCAGTAAACAATTTGAATCAGTAAAAAATCAAAACAAGCTTCGTGATTCAGATATTGAACACATCGTTACTACTTACAGAAATTTTTCTGCCGGAAAACTGAAAGCCGGAATTGTGGAAGATAAATTTTCGTATGTAGCAATTTTTGAAGAAATGGAAGAAAACGAATTTAACTTAAACATTCCGCGATATGTTGACACCTTTGAGGAAGAGCCCGAAGTAGATATTGCCAAAGTGCAAAGTGAAATTGATACACTGGAAAAAGAATTGGCAACAGTTCAAAAAGAAATGAAAAAATATTTAACCGAATTAATGAATTGATTATAACATTCTGAGCATTAATAAACAATAACAATATGGAAAATAAATTATCAAATCCGAACCAAACTGTTTTTGAACAAATAAAAGAAACGGATGAAAAAGGAAACGAATTTTGGGGCGCGAGAAAGCTTTCAAAAATTTTGGATTATGCCGAGTTCAGAAATTTTATTCCGGTAATTGAACGGGCAAAAGAAGCCTGCAAAAACAGTGGACAAGACACTTTGAATCATTTCGTGGATTACCACGAGATGATAGAATTGGGCAAAGGAGCAACAAAAGATTTTCCCAGTGTAAAACTTTCCAGATACGGCTGTTACCTTATAGTTCAAAATGCTGATCCGGGCAAAGAGATAGTAGCACTTGGACAAACTTATTTTGCTGTACAAACCCGTTTGCAAGAAATACAGCAGATGGAGGTATATCAGCAACTGAAAACCGAAGAAGAAAAAAGAATTTTTCTGCGCAAGGAAATGTCGGCACACAATAAGCAATTAGCAGATGCCGCAAAAGAAGCAGGAGTAATTGCGCCAATTGACTACGCCATTTTTCAAAATCATGGTTACATGGGTTTGTATGGTGGATTAGATGCCAAAGGAATTCACAAACGGAAAGGTTTGAAAAAAAGCGAAAATATTTTAGACCACATGAGCAGCACCGAATTAGCCGCCAATCTTTTCCGTGCAACACAAACAGAAGAAAAATTAAAGAGAGAAAACATTAAAGGGAAACACAAAGCAAATCAAACACATTTTGAAGTTGGCAAAAAAGTAAGAAAAGCTATTCAGGATATTGGAGGCACTATGCCTGAAAATCTGCCGGTAGCAGACAGCATTAAGAAGTTGGATAAAAAAGATGAACCGAAAAAATTGAAAACAAAAAAGAAAAAATGAAAATTCAATACTGTTCCGATTTGCATTTAGAATTTAAGGAAAACAAAAGTTTCCTGAAACAATTTCCTATAAAACCGGAAGGTGAAATTCTATTGCTTGCTGGTGATGTATTATTGTTTAAGCAGATGAAAGAACATGCTGATTTTTTTAATTACTGTTCCGATAATTTTGAAAATACCTATTGGATACCCGGCAACCACGAGTATTACCACTATGATTTGGCAGATAAAAAAACACCGCTGAATGAAAAAATAAAAAAAAATGTTTTTTTACTCAACAACCAAACGATTACTTACAAAAATGTTGAATTGCTGTTTAGTACCTTGTGGAGCCACATTCCACCGCAAGATGAATGGACAGTACAACAAAGTCTAAACGATTTCAGACTGATTAAAAACAAAGGCAAAAATCTTACAACTACTGATTTTAATGAATTGCATAAAAACGATTTTGATTTTTTAAAAACCGCATTTGCAAAACAAACAGATAAACAACGCATAGTTGTTACACATCATGTGCCCACACTGATGCATTATCCCGAACAATACAGAAACAGTAATATTAATAGTGCATTTGCTGTGGAGTTGTATGATTTTATTGAAACCAGCAATGCCACTTATTGGATTTACGGGCACCATCATTGTAATACACCTGCATTTAAAATTGGTAACACTAACATGCTTACTAACCAGTTGGGTTATGTAATGCAAAATGAACATCAATTATTTAACCCTACAGTCATTTTTGAAATATGAAAGATATAGCCAAAATAATATAAATCAAAATGAATAACAGAATTCAAATACCATCTAAGTGGTGGGACTATTATAACACTCCGGCTCATTTTATTACATATTTTGGTGAGATATACTATGGCTATATATGGCAGTCTCAAGAATATCCCGATCGATTTTTTATCGTTCAAAAGGATAAAATCAGAACTATTCAGGAATTAAAGCCGGAAGAAAAAACATTAGAAAAGTATCAACAATTAGGAAGAGAAATAAAAGATACCAAATTAATAAAAGATATTGTAGAAGGTGAATTAGGAAATGAAATCGAATTTAAACAGATAAGATACAGTGACCAACAATTTAAAAAGATGTTTGTGTTTGGTGCTGCTGCATCAGCCTTTTGTACATTTGGAGATGCTCGAAAAAAATTTCGTAAAAGCCCTTTAAGCCCTCCTACTGGTTTTGAAATATTCGATGAAAAATACGAAGAGTTTGTTTCTCAATTTCCTGCAGCCCAAATATCTATACCTGTTTTTGATTCAAAAAACAAGGATATCGAAGAATGTATGGAAGATGAATGGCAAACTTTTAAAAGTTACTATAGTCCTCAAGTAGCCATTCGGCATATAAATATTCAATTTTATCTTCAATCACTTTTTAAGGTAATTTCAAAAGAAGTAACCGAAAAGCATTATAGGCATAATCTTTACAGCCTTTTTCTTAATAAATTTCAAAAACACATCGCATCAAATCCAAAAGAAATCGTATCGTGTGTTTCATTTAATTACGATACCATATTGGATAATTTTATTTCTCAGATTTATCGTTATCCTTTAAACAAAATGGACGATTATATAGATTGGGACAACAGAAACATTTTGCTATTTAAACCTCACGGTTCTTGCAATTGGGGCTGGAAACTAAAAAAAGAACTGCTAAACGGCAATACAAAAGAAACGATTTCCAATGCTTTATATGAAGGGGGTTTAGAACCTTGGGAAATTTATTTTCGATTAATTGGAAATTATGATGAGGTAGTTGCAAAAAACACTTGGGGGCATGAACATCATAACGATAAACATGCTAGAGGGCGATACACTATTAATAAAAATTTGATAGAGCAAATTCCTGAAAATACCCAAGACGTTTATTTCCCTTCATTACTTATTCCTTATCGTGATAAAGATGAAATGACCATGCCCTACGATCATTTTAACGCAATGAAACATTCAATTGGGGCAATTGAGGAATTATATTTAATTGGTTGGAAAGGAAATGAGGATTTGTTCAATAGACAACTAAAAAAACACGCCCACAAGATTAAGAAAATTATTATTGTGAATCCTCAAGCAGAAATAGTAAAAAGCAAACTTTCAGAATACATTGACCTTTCAAAAATAGAAGTTGAAATTATTAAAGATTTTGAATCATTCATAATCGATCATTTAGATAAATATTTAAGTTAACAATTATGGTTAAAATAAATTCCGGCAAAAATTCTTCATCTGGATCATTCCCAAATAATTGGGAGAAGGTTGAATTTGGAGAATTTGCAGAAATAATAATGGGGCAGTCTCCTGAAGGAAGTACTTATAATCAAAATGGCAATGGTGTAGCATTAATAAATGGGCCAACAGAGTTTACTGAAAGATACCCAGTTAAAGTGCAATGGACAACATCTCCAACGAAGATTTGCAAAACAGGAGATATATTACTTTGTGTAAGAGGTAGTTCAACAGGAAGATTAAATATTGCTAACGAAGAATATTGCATTGGAAGGGGAGTTGCAGCAATAAGAGCAAAAAAAAATTCAGATCATACTTTTTTAGAATTTCAAATAGAAAATATTGTAAATAAAATACTTGCTCTTACGACAGGTTCAACATTTCCAAATATTGATAGCCAATCATTACGAAAAATACAAGTTTCTCTCCCTCCACTCCCCGAACAAAAAGCCATAGCCAATATCCTTAGCTTGATGGACAATGCCATCAACAAAAATAATTTGCTAATTGCTAAAAAAAAATTGCAAAAAGAATGGTTGATGCAAAATTTATTGACAGGGAAGAAAAGGTTAAAAGGCGTTGCCGGAGAGTGGAAGGAAACTTTATTGAATAATTTATTTGATAGAGTAACGAGAAAAAACACTGAAGTAAATACGAATGTTGTAACTATTTCAGCTCAAAGAGGATTTGTAAGGCAATCAGATTTTTTCAATAAAACTATCGCAAGTGAAATTTTGGATAATTACTTCCTAGTAAACAAAGGAGAGTTTTGCTATAATAAAAGCTATTCCAATGGTTATCCTTGGGGAGCAACAAAACGATTAAACGATTATGACAAAGCAGTTGTAACAACACTTTATATCTGCTTTGGTATAAAAGATAAAAAAAAATGCGATGGTGATTTTTTTGAACAATATTTTGAAGCCAACCTTTTGGATAAAGGACTTACACAAATTGCACACGAAGGCGGTAGAGCACATGGTTTATTGAATGTTACTCCTTTTGATTTTTTCTCATTAAAAATAAAAATTCCAAAAATAGAAGAACAAACAGCAATTGCCCAATTACTGAATGCGGCCGACAAAGAAATTCAACTGCTAAAAACCAAAACAGAAAAGCTGAGAGAGCAGAAAAAAGGGTTGATGCAGGTGTTATTGACTGGTAAAAAAAGATTGAAAAGTGATTTAAAATAAGATGAAAGAAATAAATTGGAACATATTTAGAGCAAAATTCAATGGCAAGGAAACTGGGGCTTTTGAAAATCTATCGTATCAACTTTTTTGTGCAGAACACAAAAATAGAATTGGAATTTTTCGGTTTAAAAATCAATCAGGTATTGAAACAGAACCAATACAAGTTGAAAATGAACTGATTGGTTTTCAGGCAAAATTTTATGATACAAAAATTTCTGACAATAAAGATGATATAATTGATTCTATAAAAAAGGCAAAAAGAGAAAATGCAGATCTAAACAAAATTCTATTTTATCTGAATCAAGAATTTTCTGAAAGTTCAAAGAAAGAGAAAAAAGATCCGGATTATAAAACGGATATAGAAGCAGAAGCTACGAAAATTAAGTTGAATATTGAATGGAGAGTGCCAAGTCATTTTGAAAGACAACTTGCTCTGCCGGAAAATAAATATTTAGCAGATTTCTTTTTTGATAATGGCAAAAATGTTATTGATTTTATTGAAGGGCTTAAAAAGCATACAGAGAACATATTCCTTTCCATCCAAACTGATATTCTTTTTAAAGAACAAATCATAAAAATCGATAGAAGCTCGATACTTCAGAAGTTGATTAACTGTCAAAGTAATCCCACAGCAATTATTTTAAGTGGCGAAGGCGGTTGCGGGAAGACAGCTGTTATTAAAGAGTTCTACAATAAAAATGAAAGTGCAAACCCATTTTATGTTTTTAAAGCCGCTGAGTTCAACATTCAGGAAGTTAAGTCTCTTTTCAAAAATTATGGCGACTATTCACTTAACGAATTTATAAGTGCTCATGAAAAAGAACCACAGAAAACTGTTGTAATTGATTCTGCCGAGCGAATTTCAGATTTGGAATATCAGGAACCCTTTAAAGAATTTCTAACAGAATTATTGAAAAATTCTTGGACTGTCATTTTCACAACACGCTTAAGTTATTTAGACGATTTAAGATTTCAGTTTTTGAGTGTTTTCAGATTACCCTTTGAACATATAAACATCAACAATCTTTCATTAGATGATTTAAAGGTATTGGCAAATCAACAGACATTTGAATTGCCTTTGAATGATAAAATGAAAAGCATCATTCGTAATCCCTTTTACCTTGACGAATATTTAAGAAATTATGATAGTTACGGTAGCTCAGTACAATACAGACAATTTAAGAATATTATTTGGCTAAGGAAGATACAAAATTCTTCCTTCACTAAAAACAACACACATATTTTAAGAGAAAAATGTTTTTTGAATATTGTCAAAATTCGCTCTGAGCAAGGAGCATTTTATGTTACACCGGCAAACTGTTCGGAAGATATACTTTCATTACTTCAAAAAGATGATATCATTGGCTATGATACAAATTCGGGGAGCCATTTTATCACCCATGATATTTATGAAGAATGGGGGTTGGATATAATTATTGAAAGGGCTTTTAATTCCACCAAAGAATACGGTACGTTTTTATATGAAATAGGGACATCTCTTGTTGTTAGGCGTGCGTTTAGGCAATGGTTGTCTGATAAATTATTTGACAGTATTGAAAATATTAAGCCATTTATTGAAGAAATATTTGATAGCACCAATGTTGAATCATTTTGGAAAGATGAAATCCTTACCTCAATTCTATTATCTGATTACTCGGAAGAATTTTTTAATCGTTTTAAAGAAAAAATTATAGAAAGCGAATTTTTAGTTCTAAAAAAAATAATCTTCCTATTAAGAATCTCATGCAAAGCGGTTGATGATTCAATCAGCAAAATTCTGAATAATTCCGTAGATGTCAACTTGAGTTATGTCTTCACAAAACCAAAAGGATTTGGATGGAACAGCACCATCAATTTTATCTTTGAAAAAATAGATTTATTGCCTGTTTCTGTGTTGTCTTTCATTCTGCCTTTGTTATCTGATTGGTGCAATAACAATAAAAGAGGAGAAGCAACCAGAAAAACAGGCTTGCTCGCTTTGAAATTTTATAGGGATATTCAAAATAATGAAAATTATAGATATCACTCAAATTTTGAAGACCAATTAATTAAAATCATTATTCATTCTTCAAATGAGATTAAAGATGAATTATCAAAAATATTTGATGAAGTAATCACTAACCAAGCAGTAGATAATCAAACTCCTTATTATGATCTGTGCAAAGCAATCATTAGTTCTGATCTTGATAATATTTCTATATCAATAGCTCTTCCGGAATATGTGCTGAAAATTGCTGAATTATTTTGGATTGATTCTAATAAAAAGAAAGAATCTTATGGTGGACACGGTGTCGAGAAGTATTATGGTTTAAACGAATATGGGCATCACAGTTATTTTCCTGCAAGTGCATTTCAAACGCCCATTTATTGGCTATTACAATTTTCGTTTATTAAAACTGTTAACTTTATTATTGACTTTACCAATCGAACGGTAAAAAATTATGCAGATTCAGGTTTCGACCAGAACGTTGAAGAAATAGAATTAACGTTACTAGATAATAAAATTCATAAACAATATTTCTCTCAAGGTTTGTGGAATATATATAGAGGGCACAGTTCTCCTGTTTCGCCTTATCTTTTGCAGTCCATACACATGGCTTTAGAAAAATACCTTTTAGAAATTGCTGATAAACAGGAATCTAAAATTGTCGAAAGTTGGCTGATTTATTTGATTGAAAAATCTAATTCAACCTCATTAACTTCTGTTGTAACAAGCATTGTTTTGGCACATCCTAATAAATTTTATAATGTAGCCAAGATTCTCTTTAGTTCTAGTTCCCTATTGTTGTATGACAATTTGAGAGCAAGAATGGGAGAGCATCAAGCAAAAAGTATTTATTCTATTGGAAGAGGGTTCGATAATAAAACGAAAAGGTTTGAAGATGAACGGTTAAAAACATGTGAAGACAAGCACAGAAGCCATTCTCTTGAAAGTTTGATTTTGAACTATCAGTTCTTTAGAGATGAAAAAACAAGTGAAGAAGAAGCAGAAATACGAAAAAAGGAAATATGGACAATAATTGATAGTCTTTATTCTGATCTACCGGAAAAAACGAAGGAGACTGATAATGATAAAACAAAAAGATTATTGCTGGCAAGGATAGACAGAAGAAAAATGAATCCAAAGGTTGAAAGTCAAGGGGATAACCTAATTATAAACTTTAATCCGCAAATTGATGAAGATCTAGAAGTGCATAGCAATGAAGTTGCTAAAGAAAGCAATGAAATGATGAAATACACCGCTTTAAAAATGTGGTCAACATTTAAATTTGACAAATCAAAAAAATACGGAGACTATGAACAATATGAAAATAATCCACAACTTGTATTAAAGGAAACGAAAGAAATTATAGAAGGATTGACAATTGGTCAAGATGAAATATTTCAGCTTTTCAATAGTTCTACGCCTCCATATGCTTGTTCAGCTTTGATTAGGGATTATTCATCCAAATTAACTGTTGAAGAATTAAACTTTTGCAAACAAACTATTTTAAAGTATGCGGTAGCACCATTTCAACAAGATTATCAATATCAGATATCCGATGGTGTTGAAGTATCAATAAATGCTCTTCCATTTCTAATAAAATTGTTCCCGGGTGACAAGGAGGAACTTTTAGGAATTCTGCTTTTCGTACTTTTTGACACACAATCAATTGGTCAATACAAACGTGTATGTGATTATTCAATTGAATCAATTCTGAATACATTGTGGCATGTATCGTCTGAAGATGCACAAAAAGTGCTTTTTGGTTTTCTAAAATTTAAGCAAGTTTTCAATCATGTTAAAAATGAACTAAAAGAAGCTTCTCTAAAAAACTATGGAAGACCATATTATTCACAAAGTGAAATAATGGAAAAGCTTCTTAAAGATTACGGGAATGACATCGAAAAATTTATTTCATCTCCACTTCAAATTGAAGAGTTAGATACTAGCAAATATTCACTTGAAGATTTAGAAATTGCTTTTCAACTCGTTCCACACGATAATACAAATAAATCTTTAATTGAGTTTGTTTCAAAAACATTACCTGTATTTGCAGAAGCCTTATTGCAAGCTGATAAAAAAATTGATTATTCGTTAAGGCTTAGAATTTTCAAAAGATTTGCATACTTCATTTTATTCAGAGAATCAAAAGAAGTTCATAAACACATCCAACCATTTGTAGAGAACTTTACTACGAGTGAAGAAATGGCTTCTTTATTAGAAGAAATTATTGGAGCCCAAGACCGTATTGTTCGATATGAGCAATTTTGGATTATATGGGAATCATTTTATGAAAAAATTCAAAGTGATCTATCTTTTAAAAGTTATTATTCAAGCAAAGTTATACATAATTATCTATTAGCATGGAATTGGTGGAATGAAAATGCAAACAACTGGCACAGCTTAAAAGAAAGGGAAAAAGTGTTTTACAAAAAAGCCGTGAACGATTTTGGACATCATCCAAGTGTACTAGATTCGGTAGCCAAACTATTGAATGAAATTGGAAGTGGGTTTTTAAATGAAGGAATTTTTTGGATAAGCGATATGGTTGAAAAAAATAAAGAGACTGAGTTGGAAGTAAACACGGTTTATTATATCGAAAAAATTATAAGAAAATATATCTATTTAAACAGGACTAAGGTAAAACAGGAAGTTAAAATCAAGAATAAGATTTTAATTGTTTTGAATTTTTTAATTGAACATAGCTCAGTAAATGCATATTTATTGAGAGAGGATATATTGTAAAGAACCAAATATGGAAACACCGTCCTTCAAAGAAGACCACATAAGTCAAATACCAGCTTTGCAACTATTGCAAAAGTTAGGATACAAATATCTCAATCCTGATGAAGCATTGGAACTGAGAGGCAACAAAACCAGCAATGTGATTTTGGAAAAAGTATTGCGTAATCAATTAAAGGAAATCAACAGCATCAAAGTAAGTTCAAGTAAAACTTCTTTGTTCACCGATGCAAATATTGAAGCAGGAATTTTAGCATTGAAAGATTTGCCTATGAATGAAGGTTACATAGCAGCCTGTGAAGTGGCTTACAACCGTATTACACTCGGAAAAGATTTAGAACAAAGTATTGATGGTGACAAAAAAAGTTTTCCCTTGCAATACATTGACTGGAAAAATTTGGAGAATAATGTTTTTCATGTAACGGAAGAATACAGCGTAATGCGAAGCACCAGCAAAGAACATTACCGACCCGATTTGGTTTTGTTTATTAATGGAATCCCGCTCTGCATAATTGAATGCAAAAGACCTGATATGAAAGAGCCTTTGGCACAGGCAATCAGTCAGCACTTGCGCAATCAGCAGGAAGACGGTATTCGCAGTTTGTATGTATATGCACAAAGTGTGTTGAGCTTAGCAACTGATGTAGCCAAATATGCTACCAACGGAACAACAGAAGAATTTTGGGCAATATGGGAGGAAAAGTTTGAAAACAAAGAACTGGAGCAGGATTACAAAAATACTTTGCAGCAATTAAAAAATAAACCACTAAGTGTAGAACAAAAAAATAAATTGTTTTCAGAACGTTTCCGTTATGTACGTTCTTATTTTGATGCTTTAGAAAACGAAAACATTTTACCAACCAAGCAAGACGAATACCTCTATAATTTGTGCCGTCCAGAACGGTTGATGGATTTAATTTTCAATTTCGTACTATTTGACAATGGCGAAAAGAAAATTGCCCGTTATCAACAATACTTTGCAATTAAAAAATCCATACACCGGATTTTACATATAGAAAACGGAAAGCGAAAAGGCGGTGTTGTATGGCATACACAGGGAAGCGGAAAATCATTGACAATGGTGATGCTGGCACAAGCCATTGCCTTAGAAAAACAAATTCGTAATCCGAAAATAATTCTGGTTACTGACCGTATTGATTTAGATGACCAGATAACAGGCACGTTTCGCAAATGCGGAATGTTTGTAGAAAATGCCACTACCGGGCAACGCTTGGTTGAATTGATGGAAAGTAAAAGTGATGCCGTTGTTACTACTGTTATCAATAAATTTGAAGCAGCAGTAAAAAAAATTAACAAACCGTTAGAGAGCCACGATATTTTTGTTTTAGTAGATGAAGGACACCGCACTCAACACGGAACTTTCAATATTGAAATGCAAAAAACGCTGCCAAATGCCTGTTTTATTGCCTTTACAGGAACACCGCTTTTTAAAAGAGATAAAAGCACTGCCACAAAGTTTGGTGGAATAATAGATGCATACACAGTTGACCAGGCGGTGAAAGATAAAGCTGTTGTGCCTTTGCTTTATGAAGGCAGATTTGCAAAGCAAACAGTTCATGAAAAACCAATGGATGAATTTTTTAGCAATATTTCAGAACCATTGACAGATTATCAGAAAGCAGATTTAAAAAAGAAATTTGCAAGAGCCGACCACCTCAATGTGGCAGAGCAAAAGATTTATGCAATCTGTTGGGACATCAGTTTTCATTACCGCGATAATTTTCAGGGAAAGACACCATTTAAAGGACAATTGGTAACACAAAGTAAAGATGCTGCCATCAAATACAAACTATTTTTGGATGAAATTGGAATTGTGAGTACTGAAGTATTGATTTCGGCAACCGATGAACGGGAGGGTGAAGACAGCGCTTATGCTGAATCAACGGACAAGGTGAAACAGTTTTGGAAAAAGATGATGGATGAACACGGTACACCGAAAAAATATCAAAACAATATTATCAATCGTTTTAAGAAAGCGGATAAACCGGAAATAATTATTGTGGTAGATAAACTCTTAACCGGATTTGATGAACCTAAAAATACCGTTCTCTATCTCACGAGAAATTTACAAGGGCATACCTTGCTTCAAGCAATTGCAAGGGTAAACCGTGTTTTTCCTGATAAAGATTATGGTTACATCATTGACTATTACGGAGTAATTGAAAATTTAGATGATGCCTTGGAAATGTATTTATCTTTTGAAGATTTTGACAATGAAGATTTATTGGGAACACTCGTTAACATCAATGATGAAATAAAAAAGTTGCCTCAAAAGTATTCTGAGCTGTGGGATATTTTCAAAACAATTTCTAACAAAAGAGATGCGGAAGCATACCAACTATTATTAAAAGATGAAGCTAAACGCGTTGAATTTTATGATAAACTGGCAACCTTTGCAAAAATTTTGAAACTCGCATTTTCATCAATTGATTTTCATAAAAACGCAGACAAAAAGACCATTCAGCGTTACAAGGATGATTTGGCATTTTTCATCAAATTGAGAAATGCCGTTTTACAACGCTATTCAGATGTGATTGATTATAAACAATACGAAGGTCAAATTCAAAAACTGATTGACACCCATATTCAAACCGAAGGAGTAGAAACCATCACAGAATTGGTGAACATTTTTGATAAAGAAAAATTTCAACAAGAGGTTGAGAACACAACAGGTAAAGCAGCAAAGGCAGACAAGATTGTTAGCCGGACGGCAAAGCACATTACAGAGAAAATGGAGGAAGACCCTGCCTTCTATAAAAAGTTTTCGGAGATGCTAAAAGATGCTATTGCAGATTACGAATCCAAACGTATTAATGAAGCACAATATCTGAATAAAGTGAAAGACATTATGAATGCTGTATTATCTCATACTGATTCAGACATCCCTTCATCACTGCAAAATGCTGATGTCGCAAAAGCATTTTATGGAATAACGAATGAGGAATTACAAAATAAGTTCAGTGATATAGAAACACGGAAGCAAATTTCAGCTAATACAGCTTTGGCAATAGATGAAATTATTCAGAAGTTTATAAAAGTGAATTGGCAGAATGAAGTGGACATTCCTAAAAAAATGATTCATCAAATAGGAGATTATTTAATTGATGAAGTGAGAGATAAATACAACCTGCAAATGAGTTTTGAAGAAATTGACAAAGTTGCAGAAAGTTGTGTGAATGTGGCTAAAATCCGCTACAAAAAATGACGGAGGCTATTCAATTCGGTTCAAAGCAAATTGATTTTCGATTAGAATACTCCAACAGAAAATCATTGGGAATTACCGTTACTCCTGACTTAAAAGTTTTAGTAAAAGTACCTGTTGACACTTCACTCGAAAAAGTGAAAGAGAAGTTGAGAAAGAAAGCCCCTTGGATAATCCGCCAACAAAGCTTCTTCCTATCATTCCATCCAAAAACACCTACAAGAAAATTTATTGGTGGCGAAACACATTTGTATTTTGGCAGACAATACCGGTTGAAAATTTTACATAGCAAAATCGAATCGGTAAAACTTAAAGGACAATTTATTGAAGTAGCGACAACTGACAAGGCAAGAGCTAAGCAATTAGTAAACGAATGGTATTTACAAAATGCGAAGACAAAACTTCATTCCATTGCTCAACCGCTAATTGACAAATTCAAGAAACATAAAGTTGAACCGAGTTCAATCGTATTGAGAGCAATGCCCACCCGTTGGGGAAGTTGCACACCAAAAGGGAAAATAATTTTAAATCCTGAATTAATTAAAGCGCCTAAAGCCTGTATTGAATATGTAATAATACATGAGCTCTGCCATCTCATACATCACGACCACACCCAAAAGTTTATTGACTTGCAAACAAAAGAAATGGGAGATTGGGAGAAATGGAAAATGAAATTGGAAAAACTATTAGCATAAATTTATTCCCTAGTGTACTTCGACCTTAGTGTAAAAACTGGGAACGACCTGTGTTTAAAGGAAAAATTGGTTATGTGTAATCCGACCTGTATGTAAAAACTGGAACGACCTGCGTTTAATGGAAAAACGAGCTATATGTAAGCCGACCTGTGTGTGGAAACTGGAACGACCTGTGTTTAAAGGAAAAAAGAACTGTGTTTACTTCGACCTTGGTGTAAAAGCTGGAACGACCTGTGTTTGAAGGAAAAATATACTGTGTACTTCGACCTGTGTGTAAAAGCTGGGAACGACCTGTGTTTAAAGGAAAAA
>JAVHPE010000125.1:0-3290 GCA_036170475.1 Bacteroidia bacterium
TCTAGATCCTACCGTAAGTGGTCGGATTTGAAACGGGACGATAGATAAATAAATAATAAAATCTTTTGCTTTCTCCTGATTTTCCATATAATACTTGTCGTCCGGCGGGGTAGCTCAGTGGTAGAGCAGAGGCCTGAAAAGCCTTGTGTCGGCAGTTCAATTCTGCCCCTCGCCACCATTCTCGGAAAATACACTCTCTAAACCGCGACGAACCGTTATATGAACGCGTTTCTCGCGGTTTATTTTGATGTTCGAGAATAACAATCAGGCAATTTTTCTCTTTTGAACAAAATTCCCCGCTTTATAGTATTTATCCGCATTACGAAGAGCAAATGCGAAACTGTTGGCTTCTAAAATTGTATTCCTTTCAGACTGTCGTAATTCCTTAATTTTCTTTTCTGTCTTTTCAATAGAAAGTTCAAATTCTGATTTTCAGTTTAAATAAACTTTCTTTTCTGCCTCGTCCAATCCAACCCCTCCGCCAAACTTTTCAATATGTTTTTTAAAATCACTATTAAGTTTATTTAAATACAACTGAAATCAGGCTCTTTCACCTGATATTTCAGCATCCTTTTTCTTAGCTCTATGAAGTTCTTTCTCTTTAAAATCTTCATAGAGCTTATCAGTAATAACGAAACTTTTGAGTTTTTTAACGATAGCCTTTTCAATTTCATCATAACGTATTGATAAATTATAGTCCTCACTATCTGGTGATGTAATACGGAAAGTGATATTCTTTGGCTCAATTACATCACCTAAAATTGCGTCTGGTTGGGTCTTATGAAGTATCTCCAATTTCTTTCTAAATCTGTATTTATTTGGAAGGGTTGGAGTAAAAGTGTATTTTCAATCCTCAGATTTCACCATCTCATCATCCAAAGGATAAAATCAAAGATTTTCGTGTTTTCTTTCTTTTTTTACAAGCTTCGGTTGATTTTGTTCATATCGATCCATTAATATCCTCCATTCCGTCTCTGTAATCATTGGTTTATAGTATGGATTATGATCACGCAAATCTGTTGAGGTTTCACCGTATGTAAAAATACCATAGTAAAAAGTATTAGTCCATTCTTTATAAATAGTTTTTTCATTTGGATAAACATCCGTTAATTCTTTTATTCTCTCTCTCTTCCCATTCGTATTATTTCACATAGTTCGTTTCACTCAATTTTTAACAAGCCATTCAGTAATATATTTATCAGATTTTCATTCATATATTTTCATTCTAAAAGCTTCTCGCATAGGCTCAAACATTTCTGGGTCTGGCTCGTGATAATCTTCATCATTTATACGATATCCATATCTATGATATCCAAGAGCCTTTCCCATTCTTGCTTTTGAATGACTTCCCCGCTTGCTGTCTTGTGATAACTTATCAGAATACTGTTTTGAAAAAACAAACCAGATCCCCAACATCATCTTCCCATCTGCTGTATTCTCGAAATTGAAGTTTGTATATTTCAACTCAACAAGATTTTCATCCACAAGATTAATAAGTTCACCTCATTCAAGCATATTTCTCGCTTGTCTATCAGGAGAATAACTTAGTAATCACTTGATTTTCCCTTGCTTAATCATTCAAACCAACTTATGCCATTTAGCACGAACACCAGGAGCCTTTCCAGATTTTTGTTCTTTTATAATAAAGAGGTGTCTATATTGTTTATATAACTCCGCATTATCTTTATCAAGGTCTTCTTTCTTTATATCTTCTTCCATCTCAAAGTCAGAAAAATTCACTGGTTTTTCTTTTATAGTCAATCCGTTCTTTACCGCATATTCCATACAGTAATCAATTTGGTCTGGTATAGATTGTGTCTGTCTATCTGTGCTATCATCCGTAGACTTACGACAGTAAATAACATACTCAATATTCTCAGTATTTTTCTTTTCGGTAATCATAATAAGGTAATATAAAAAAATAAGATATACCAAAAACAGTATATCTTATTGTTCAATAATACAAATTATATTTCTATAAAAGTAGAATATTTACTAATCTTTAATAAAATTATTGAACTGTCATTTATTGTTTTTCTCTATCTCTTGAAATACATCGAATAAACTTCAAAGGACATCTCAGATGTCTAATATCTCACCTGAGTTAAGTTTTACCGCATATTGCTTTAATCTTGAAGAAACGATAGAAACGCTTGGGAGCTTATTTAATCATTTTAAAAACTCTGAAAACCCTTCCCCAAACAATGTATCAGCAATTTTCCGAAAAGAAATATCTGATTGATCTTCAGAAAATACATATATTGTTCAATTGTATTTCAATCATCATTTGTCTTCTATAATTCAATTAACTATCATTGAACGAATATTCTTCGGAAGTCTATTATCTATTTTCCCTTCTGAAAATATTATTATTCCAATAAAAAAAGTCTGGAACCAACTTATATTGTTTCCAACGATATATTCATCAAATATCTTGCCTCATCTTTTTTCAAAATACTTTACCATTTCAGTAATAATATTTATCAATGGTTGTCACTGTCTATCTTTTCATTTAATCATTCAAAGTTCAATATCACATTTTTTCAGCGCCTCAATAATTTTCATCATACAACAAAAAACATTAAAAAAATAAAAAATCACACTCAATTCAACATTTCTCACATTATACACAAAAGTCCATTTTTCCATTATTTTTTCTTTTTCTCATCATTTTTATTTTTTTATTTTTTTCCTCTCTTCCTCTCTTCCTCTCTCCTCTCCTAACCTAACTTATTATATATTATTATTACTATATTATAGTATATATTATTATCAATATTCAATACTCATCTATCTCACTGCTTACTATCATTATCATCCTACAAAACACATTAATGTCGCAAGTAGCCGTAAGGAGTTTTGCGTGAATAGGTAAGACTCCTTACGGCGTTTCCTTGATGTGTTGTGGTTTTTGTTATTTATAACAGATAGGAAGCAGGTCTTGGGCTGATTCTTATACTTTTTATTAAAGTCATATATATAATTTCATCATAAACTTATTACTTCACTGAATGAAATTATGGATATCTCTTCACAATTCCCAACTTTTAAAAACTGATACTTCTTAGAAGCATTTCCCTGAGATCATATTCCAGAGAATTTAATCAATGCCATTAAGGTCGATACTTGAACACTCAAGACTAAGAATACTTGGTACTGAACAGATACTTATATCTGAAAAAAGGATAGTAAGCCATTTGTAAAATGGTTTATCAATTCAAGTACCAAAGAAGGGCTCATCTACTACGTTTCTTTTCTTTCAAAATTGTACTGAAACCAGATTTCATTTT
>JAVHPE010000126.1:0-97229 GCA_036170475.1 Bacteroidia bacterium
GACAGTATGGTTTTTAAGTTTGCTCGTTACGACCCGTGTGTAGAAAGACTGGAGCATGTTTCGACCGTAGGTTTTTTAAGTTTGCTCGTTACGTCCCGTGTGTAGAAAGACCGGAGCGTGCTTCGACCGTTGGGTTTTTAAGTTTGCTCGTTACGCCCTACGTGTAATAGGACTGTTACGGGTTTGACGAAAAACTTGAATCGAAAGAAAATTTGCTCTGCTGCCAACATCAAATATGCTATATGGCCGTTTATAGGGAGCTTCATCATTTGAGTTCGCAATTGAAATTGGTCGTGGCAAAAACCTTTCACAGCGGTAGAAATTTTTATCTATTAGTTTTTGCCACTTTTAATTTTATAATTTTTTTTACGAAGGCGGCAACATCGCTTAGCCAATCGTTGGGGGCAAGCATAAAAAAAACGACAAAAATTTGCATTGTACGTATAAATTTCATACATTTGTACGTAAATAAACTAAAACATCATGGATACTAAATTGACTCTTAAACTTGAACAGACAATTATTGAAAAAGCAAAAGACTTCGCAAAGGCCCGTAGGACAAGTCTTTCAAAATTGATTGAAAATTATCTTCTTAATATTACTAACGAAAAAGGGAAAGAAGAAAAAATAACTCCATTAGTAAAAAGCCTATCAGGAATAATAAATCTTCCGAAAGATTTTAACCATAAAAAAGGTTATGCTGACTTTTTAATTAATAAATACAAATAATGGAAAAAGTATTTGTTGACACAGATATCGTTCTTGACCTATTAAGTGAACGTTATCCATTTTATACTCACTCTGCTTATCTATTCTCAGAAGCGGACATGGGTAAAACGAAAATTTATGTTTCTTCATTATCCTTTTCTAATTTAAATTACATATTATCTAAGCAATACTCTCCTGACCAAGCAAGAAAAAAATTGCTTAAATTCAAAACACTTGTAACCGTTTTAGCTGTTACCGACAAAGTTGTTGAACTTGCTTTATCATCCGATTTTAAAGACTTTGAAGACGGATTACAATACTTTACCGCAATTGAAAACAACCTAAAGACACTTTTGACACGGAATCTAAAAGACTATAAAACTGCTGAAATAACTGTTATGACAGCTGAACAGTTTTTGAAAGGTAGATAAGAAATGCCTGCCGCTAACAATGGCTAGGAAATATTGCCATTCATAGTAAACTTCATCATTTAAGTCCGCAATAAAAATAGACCGTGGCAAAAACATTTCACAGCGGAAGAAAATTTTAACTATTAGTTTTTGCCAATGTAATTTTATAATTTTGTTTACGAAGGCGGCTGCATCATTTAGCTTGCCGTTGGGCGTTATTGTGGGGGCACAAAATGAAAAAAACATTTACAACAATGAGTAGAATGAATCCTAAGGTTGACGCATATTTGAGTAAAGCAAAAAAATGGCAGGAAGAAATCCGGAAATTGAGAATGATCATTCTTGACTGTCAGTTGACTGAAGAATTGAAGTGGGGCGTTCCATGTTACACATTTCAGGGAAATAACATCGTTTTAATACATGTGTTTAAAGAATACTGCGCTCTTTTGTTTTTTAAAGGGGTATTGTTAAATGATGCCAATGGTATTCTAATCCAACAAACAAAGAATGTGCAGGCGGGTCGTCAGATTCGGTTCAATAATGTACAAGAAATAGTTGAGATAGTTCCCATCTTGAAAGCCTATATTTATGAAGCCATTGAAGTGGAAAAAGCCGATTTGAAAGTGAATTTTAAAAAGAATACAGAACTCATAATTCCTGAAGAGTTTCAAAACAAATTAGATAAAATTCCTGCCTTGAAAACGGCTTTTAATGCATTAACGCCGGAACGACAAAGAGGATACAATCTTTATTTTTCTGAACCTAAACAATCCAAAACCCGAGAAGCAAGGGTTGAAAAATGTATACAGAAAATTCTCAATGGAAAGGGATTAAATGATTAGTACATGCGGTAAAAAAAAATCAAACGCAGGTAACACCCAATCATTGCCCCTTATGTAAAGCAGTTTATTGTGATAAAGTCCGTTTATAGTAAGCTATATCATTTAAGTTCGTAATAAAAACGGGTAGTGGCATAAATATTTCACGGCGGTATAAATTTATTTTTTATTTATTTTTGCCACTGTAATTTTATAATTTTGTCTACGAAGCAACCACCATCACATAGTTAATCGTTGCCCGTTATTTTATGAAAAAAATTAAACACCTATTTTTCTTTTTTTTTATTTTCATTTCATCTTTTGCAATTGCGCAGGAAGAAACGAAATGCCAGGAAATTGATAATAATAAAGCGACTAAACTTTATGAGCAAGGAATAAATAAAAAATTCAAAAAAGAAGAACGACTTGCCTTTCTGAAACAAGCCCTTGATATGGAACCCGATTATGTGGATGCTAATTTTGCTTATGCAGAAGAGCGCATTAAAACATTAATTTATGAAAATGCATCGTTTAAACCTACTGAGCCCTACTTTAAAAAAGTAATTGAAATCTGCCCAAAATATCATTCTGATCCTTATTATTATCTTGGTTATATTTATTATGAAGAAGAAAACTGGATAGAGTCAGAAAAGTACCTGAAGGAATATTTGAATTTTAAGGATGATGATGAAAAAAAGTATAATAAAAGTTATGACGCGTTTTTATTTCAGGCAAAACAGATGGTGCGTTATGCAAAGCTATACAACGAAATCTATAAAAATCCGGTTCCTTTTGACCCCCATCCTGTTGCAGGAATTTGCACCGAAAGAGATGAATATTTGCCCATTATCTCTCCCGACAATGAAATGATGCTTTTTACACGTAAGCAGGCTTTCGAAAATAAAAATGGAACTCCGGGCGTGGCTACAGATAAAGAGCAGGAATTATTCAGCTTTAGTAAACGGGATCCGGTAACAGGAGAATTTGATAAAGGAAGGCGAATGCCTTTTCCTTTTAATAAAAATGGCAGTGAAGGCGGAGCAACTATGTCGATTGATAACAAACATTTATTTTTTACTGTTTGTAAAAACGAAGGGGGAGCTCAAATTAATTGCGACATTTATTATTCTGATTTAATAAACGGTCAATGGACTGATCCTAAAAAAGTGGAAGGTATTAATGACCCTGTTTATTGGGACTCCCAACCATCTATTGCTTCGGATGGGGTAACACTTTATTTTTGCAGTGATCGTAAGGGAGGATTTGGTGGTGTTGATATATACAAAACAGTAAGGACTGTTTTGACAGGTATTTGGAGTCCACCCGAAAATCTAGGCCCAATCATTAATACAAGTGGAAATGAAATGTCTCCATTTGTTCACTCCGACTTTCAAACGCTTTATTTTTCTTCTGATGGACTACCGGGAGTTGGTGGTAATGATATCTTTATTTCCCGCAAAGGGGATGATGGCAAATGGACAGAGCCTAAAAACATGGGAGTACCCATCAATACTACAGGCGATGATTTAGGTTTTTTTGTGAGCACTGACGGGCATTTAGGATACTTTGCATCTAATCAATCATCACGTACAAAAGGCAAAGCAGTTGGAGGATACGATATTTTCTCGTTTGAATTATACAAAGAAGTACGACCTGACGCAGTCTCTTTCATTAAAGGGAAAGTTGAAGATAAAGGCATAGGCGAAAATAAAAATTTTAAAGTGGAAGTAAAAGATGTCACTACTAAAAAAGTAACCCAGGCTGTGGTAGACACATCTACTGGAGAATACATGGTAGCAGTAAATACAAAAGTTAAAAATGATTTAATTCTTACCGTCAAAAAAGATAATTATGCTTTTTCATCTCAACTTATTTCCAAAGATTCAATCATTGATTTTAAACCTGCTAAAGTGAATATGCAAATAGATACCATTAGTGTCGGTCAGGCGTATACTCTTAATAATATATATTACAAAACTAACTCCGCCGAATTAGACCCGAAATCATTGATTGTGATTGAGGAATTTGTTGATTTTTTAAAAGCGAATCCAAAAATAAAAATTGAAATATACGGACACACGGATAATGTTGGTAATGATAATTCTAACCTCGCCCTCTCAACCGACAGGGCATTCACTGTTCTCGATTTACTACAAAATAAAGGGATAGACAAGAATCGGTTGATCGCCTTTAAAGGTTTTGGAGCGACGCAACCTATTGCAGATAATAATACTGATGCAGGCAGGGCAAAAAACAGGAGAACGGAATTTGCAATTGTTGGCAAATAAAATTACTGATCATTTACGGAAATATTGCAAAAATGTTATCTGTTACCAGTTCTTGTTTTATAATACTCCTTATCCGCTATATAGATGGTTTTAATTACTTCGGCATAAATTATTCCATTTTCATCCTGAAAGTTTGTTATCAGATCCAGAGAATATTTTTTGTCGGATTTTACTTTTGTTATAATATCCTCTAAAATCTCATCGGTTATTAAAAATCTTGCAAATACATTTTTTTTAATTGGTTTTAAAAATTTTATGGTAGCCGATTTGTCCCAAACCACATAATTCTTCCCAAGAATGTTAATTAGCTGAACCATAAACATAGGGTCTAATGCGCCATAAATGCTACCTCCGAATACGGAACCCACATAGTTCTTTGTTTTCCATGTAAGTCCGAGAGTGATGTGAATATCCCGCCAATCCTCAGATAAAAAATAAACACGTGCTCCAGTACGCCTATATGCCGGAAAAAAATTAAATGCTATACGCATTAATTTTGATTTGATATTTTCTTTTTTATCTGTTTTGAAAATTGTTCTTCTCATTTTTTTTCGCTTTATTTAATACTAAATTATTGCCACTCTGCATGATTTATTCATTTAAAATAAAGGATTAGCGAGCCTTAGCACCTGTACAAATTAATTTCAACAAAGATAATTAAAAGAACAAAATCTAAAATCTTCTGCAAATCTAAAGTTTGTAGCCAATTATAATAGGTAGATTACTTGTTTTTATTTATATTTCACAACTGATTTAGAAAAAAACAATAGTCCAAATTATAGGCAATACTTTTGTTCATAAAAGATGATTAATATATTTTTGTTTTTGCACTATAAAAAATATTTTTGACCTTTACATGCTAAATTTAGCCTAAAAACTGATAGAAAAAATCTTCGTACAAAAAACTGAATATTATAAAAAAAAAACGACAATAATGTTAAATCAAAATAAACACCAACAGTATTTTTCAACGGAAAAGGTTACTATCAGTAACAAAAAAAGGCTCAGAAAAAATGCCCTTATTTTATTTATCGCATTTTCATCTTTGACGACTTTCGCGCAAAAAAAAGCGACAACTGAATCAGAACCTCAAACAGAGACCGATGTGGATATTACCGCCAAACTGATACTTGATGGAATAAATAAAATACGGACAGAAAATTATACTGATTCGCTTGAATTTAATGAAATGCTTGCAAAAGCCAGTACCATTCAGTCGGAGAATATGGCGGAAAAAGGAAAGGCTATTTTGGAGAACAGTAAAGGGAAATATAAAACTACAGCAAAACGTGTGATTGCTATGGGTGGGACTAAAAATGCGGAAGAGTTGGTTTTGTGTTTAGCAACTGTAAAAGATAAGAAACAATTATCGCCGGAAGAACTTGCTGAAGCGGCGATTTTAAAATGGAAAACGGGAAAAAAGGAGCAAATTATTATTAAAAATGGAAATTATGTGTATGCAAGTCCTACTGTTAAGCTTGATGAAACAGGTAAAAAAATGTATATCTCAGTAGTTTTTGGAAGTTTCAACACATTCAATCCTGGAGTTAAAAAAAGGAAAGAGTTGAAAGTTCGGTTCACTAAAAAAAATAAAAAAATAAAAACCTCGGAGGATAAGGAATGTAAAAATTGTGAAAAATTCAAAGATTATGAAGGTTTGATGAATGGATTGTATTTAGAAAATGGAAAAATATTTTTTAAATATGATAACCTTAAAGCATTAACACAATTGATTTCAAAATCCGGAGATGGACTAGCTGTCGACATTATACAACGTGCACAATATGAAAAACCTGATTATAATATCCTTAACAATAATTTATTGAGCAAAGGGGTGCTGACGAAAACTGTTACCCTGTCAAAAATGTTAAGTAAAAACCGAATCCAACCAGAAAAAAAAGGCGGAAAAGTTGCTAAGGTAGATGTACAAATAGGCAAACTCCCTAAAGGGCTTTTAACAGATAGTACTTATGAAATAAATTTACTTGTTGTTCAGAATGGGAAATTATGTAAAACATTGATACGATCCTACATCGAGCAAGGCGACCAAAACTCAACCACTACACTTAAAATGCTTTTGATGCCCGATAGCGTAGCGTATTTAAAACCCTTATTCTCGCCTAAATCAGATGATGCCTTATTGAATTTTACCCTTCCCTTTGAAAAAAATAAATTTGAGTATAAAGAAGCGGATATCTTACCCTTCTTAAATGCCTTACAAGAACCAGACTTTATTATTAGCGGGCTTTATATTACCGCCTATTCATCCATTGAAGGAGATGCAGAATCGAATATAAAACTTCAAAAAAAACGTTCAGAAAGCATCATTAAAGCGTTGGCAAATCTTCAAAAGGATAGCGTTGTAACCACAATAAAAACAAACGATTCATGGTCGCTTTTTCAAATGAGTATGGAAGGCGGAAAATATGATACATTGACTAAAATGACTAAGGAACAAGCAATTCATGAAATTAATACGAAACCCGGACTGTCCGATTCGCTAGAACCATATTTGGCGAAACAACGTTTTGGTGAAATAATTATGGATGTAACCTATGATATCAGTGGACCCAAGGAAAAAAAATTTTCAGTTAGTAAATTTAATCAGGCTGCAAAAAAAGGAGATATCAAACTAGCGTATAAAATTCAATACTATATTGGTAAACAAATTCGTGGAAAAAAATACACTCCTGATGCATTCACTAAAATGGAAATTCCTAATGATGCGAAATATTCAGGAGTACTGAATAATCAAGTGGTATTGCGTTATATGAACAATAATTATGCGATTGAAGCTGAAGATAATAAAGAAATGAAAAAACTTTCCGCCCTTGACCCTGCAAACAATTACATAGCTTTTAATTCCATTTTATGTGCTATAAAGTTAGATTCTGCCATTGGTAATAAAAAAGAAATAGCAGCTATGCAAAATCGAATTGATGCGCTTTACAAAAGTGAATTACAAAAAAAATATATTGATGCATTAAATATAGAATGGCAGTTTAAAATTATTGACGCTATGGATACAGTAGTAGGTGCAGAGCCTATAATCCAAGCCTGCACAGAAAAAGTAAAATCGTTTTATAATTTGAAAGAAGCAACCTGGCAAAACAACTTAAAACTTTCCTACATATTTGCCCGCTTCAAAGATTATAAATTTGCATCCAACTTATTAGCCGACTTTATTAAACAGGATAAAACAAATGAACAAGTATTATTTGCATACATCTCCTATTGTGCCCAAATGCCTGAATTAATTAAGTCACGCATATTTGTAACTGCACTTGAAAAAGCGGAGAAAACTAACCACGAACGCTATTGTAAATTATTTGGAGAACCTTATTTATCTTTCCAGGTTTTTGATAATCCTTTTGTTAAAGAAGATTATATTAAATTGAAGTGCAACTAATATTATTTTCTCTTCATCATCCAAAAAAGTATCAAACCAATAATCAATACGATTGGTAAAAGCACAGCCCAGAATGAAAACACTATTACAGGATGATTATAACTGAATTCTTCTGTAAAAATAGTTAAGACATTATCCTCATTAAATTTTTTCTTAAAACTCGCTTCACCATGAATAAATGTTAGCTGTTTCTCCTCACCGTTGATGATAAAATTTATTTTATTTTTATTAAATAACAGGCGGGTATGCTCAGTATTTTTGAATTTTACTTTTATTTCAGTCTCTGTGAAGGAAAAAATTAACAAAGGAATAGAAACTTCAATATCATCATTATTGATACGAGCAATAATCAAAGAATTATCGACATTCGTATTATTTTCGCTACCACTATCATCAATTCTGGCGAAGGAACAAAATGATAAAAAACAAAACGTTAAAAATAGTAATGCAAAACGTAAATCTCTCATGGTTCAATAAAAATTTGTCGGCAAATATAATTGTTTTTAAAATGCTTCAGCAAATTTTTAATAAATACTAAAAAAGAAACGCAAACAACGGTTCACCCAATTTAACTAGTCATTCGTACTCGGCAATTAGTCGTTAATTTTTCTTTATTGGTCATCCTTTCTTAATTTATTACTCTCTAAAACAATGAAAAAAGTTCAGCATAATAATCAATTTAACAATCCTTTCTCTACCAATTTGGCGGTAAAAAATTATTAAAAAATTAAATTGAGTACACATTATGACATTTGTTAATCCATAACTTTTGCTTCCGGATAACGCTCCTGCCAAGACTTTACCGCATACATACTACGAACTGTTACTGTAGTTTTGCTGTCTAACCGTATCTTTATTTTAGGACGGTTATCTAAAATTATTTTTTTTGTTCTCATGATTTTTGTCTTTTCTATACATAAACACACTATTATAAATTATTATAGAAGGGTTAATTAATTTTTAAATAGCCAGTTACGAAGCAGTAGCCAGACGATTAATTTATTTTACTTTTTCCTTTTTAATTTTTTTATCCGATTCAATAGGATTTCGAAAAACAAATTCCTTGTTAAATAAATCCAAGACAATCTGCGAATTTTTCTGAACCTTGCCTGCTAAAATTTGTTTTGAAAGTTCATTCAATACACGCTTCTGCATAACCCGTTTGATAGGTCTTGCGCCAAATTGAGGATCATAACCAAGTTGAGCTAACCAATCAATAGCGTCAGGTGTAGCAGTAATATAAATGTCATTTTCTTCCAGCATTTTAGCAACTCCATTGAATTGCAGTTCAACAATATGATGCACATCCTTCCTGTTAAGAGGAGTAAACATAATGGTTTCATCAATTCTATTTAAAAATTCAGGGCGCAAAGTTTTCTTCAATAGTTCGAATACTTCGATTTTTGTCCTGGCCATTATTTCATCTTTATTTTTTTCATTCATCTTTTCAAAATTTTCTTGAATAAGATGCGATCCCATATTAGATGTCATTATGATGATGGTGTTTTTAAAATTCACGATACGTCCTTTGTTATCGGTTAATCGTCCATCATCCAGCACTTGAAGCAATATATTAAATACATCAGGATGTGCTTTTTCTATTTCATCAAGCAGAACAACACTGTATGGTTTTCTGCGAACTGCTTCGGTTAACTGCCCGCCTTCTTCATAACCAACATACCCTGGAGGAGCTCCAACCAAGCGACTCACAGAGTGTCGCTCCTGATATTCACTCATATCAATGCGGGTCATACTATTTTCATTGTTAAATAAAAATTCAGCTAATGCCTTTGCTAACTCTGTTTTCCCAACACCTGTTGTACCAAGAAAAATGAATGAACCAATAGGTCGTTTTGTATCCTGTAACCCGGCGCGACTTCTACGAACCGCATCACTGATAGCTTCTATGGCTTCATTTTGTCCTACCACACGTTTATGTAATTCATCTTCGAGATGCAGTAATTTTTCACGTTCACTTTGTAACATTCTGGAAACAGGAATACCAGTCCAGCTGGCAATAACACTGGCAATATCTTCACTATCCACTTCCTCCTTTATCATCTGTGAGCCGCTTTCTTTCATAAGGGCTAATTTATTTTCAAACACTTTCAATTCTTTTTCGGCTTCCTGCATTTTCCCATAACGTATCTCGGCAACTTTACCATAATCCCCGCTACGTTCAGCTTGTTCAGCTTCAAATTTTAAATTTTCAATTTTTTCCTTCACTTTTTGAATGCCATCCACCACATCTTTTTCGCCCTGCCATTTGGCCCGCAAATCGGTACGTTGATCAGCCAATTCAGCAATTTCTTTATTCAAATCTTCCAATTTTTTCTTATCATTCTCACGTTTTATTGCTTCACGTTCAATTTCCAGCTGCCGAATTTTACGTTCCAGGACATCCAATTCAATTGGCATAGAGTTGATTTGCATTCGTAATTTTGATGCTGCTTCATCCATTAAATCAATGGCTTTATCCGGAAGGAAACGATCATTTATATAACGTTGCGAAAGTTCAACAGCAGAAATAATAGCTTCATCTTTAATACGTACTTTATGATGAGCTTCATATTTTTCTTTGATACCGCGCAAAATGGAAATAGCATCTTCGGCACTTGGTTCGTCAACCATCACCTTTTGAAAACGTCTTTCAAGTGCTTTATCCTTTTCAAAATACTTTTGAAACTCACTTAATGTTGTTGCACCAATGGCACGTAATTCGCCACGTGCCAAAGCTGGTTTAAGAATGTTTGCAGCATCCATGGCACCTTCACCTCCGCCAGCACCAACAAGCGTATGAATTTCATCAATGAATAAAATTATTTCTCCTTCTGCTCCAATTACCTCTTTAACTACTGATTTTAAACGCTCTTCAAACTCTCCTTTATATTTTGCACCGGCAATTAATGCGCCCATATCCAATGAAAATATTTGTTTGGATTTTAAATTTTCAGGAACATCACCATTAACGATGCGATGCGCCAACCCCTCAGCGATAGCGGTTTTACCAACACCCGGTTCACCAACTAAAATAGGGTTGTTTTTGGTTCTTCGAGATAATATTTGCAAAACTCTTCTTATCTCTTCATCCCTGCCAATGACAGGATCCAGCTTTCCTTTTTTTGCCTGCTCATTGAGATTAATGGCAAATTTGTTGAGAGAATTGTATGTATCTTCCGCGGTTTGACTGGTTACCTTAGCTCCTTTTCGGAGTTCAGTAATGGCAGTTTTCAGGTCTTTTTCATTAACACCATTATCTTTAAGCAATTGTGAGATAGTATCCTTTGTAGAAAGAATAGCAAGCAATAAATGTTCAATAGAAACATATTCATCACCAAATTCTTTCAAATAAGTAGATGCCTTTGAAATAGCCTGGTTGGCACTGTTAGATAAAAAAGGCTGGCCACCGGAAACTTTCGGATATCCTTCAACAATTTTATCTAAAGCCAAAGAAAACATCTGAGTGTTTACATTTAGTTTCTTAAGAATAAAGGGGGTTACGTTTTCATCTACCTCCAGAATACCTTTTAAAATATGCCCGTTTTCGATGTATTGTTGCCCGTTAACTGTAGCAATCTGCATGGCATGCTGAACAGCTTCCTGCGATTTTATTGTAAAGTTATTTAGATTCATATTTTTATTTGTTACCTCACCCTTAATCCCTCTCCCAAGCAAGGAGAGGGGCAATTGGTGATATTGTTAAATTGCATATTGTAAAATTGCTTAATTGATTATTCCTTTGCTAAATTTTATTTTTTCAATTTTATTTTTTCTTTCTAATGAAAATGTTTTTTCAGTTTGATCTATATAATTGAAAATTATTAATACTTTTTGATACAATTTTTTTGCTTTCTCAATTTCCTTTTTTTGTTCAAACAGTTCTGCTGTGGCATAAATTATATCCCCCACATAACTTAAATGGGCAGAACTTAGTTTTTTTTCCTTTACTAATGTTTCAATAAAATTTTCCAACGGAAGAGAAAATATTTTTTCAATATCTAAATCAAATGAATTTTTAAGAGTTTCCTGCAACAATGTAATACCTTCATTTACCATTCCCCTTTCCTTCAATTTCAGCATATCAGAAATCACTTTACCAATAGTGCGTCCCAATTCTTCCAGTTGGCGTTTTATAAAATCACGTTGTATCATTATTTTAATTTTACCAATCTGTTGCCTTTAAATAAGAATATTTTTAAAATACATTAACCACGCCCCTACTTTTTATTTTGCTTGAGTTGGTATCACACAATGTCATTCCCACAATCAGATTATTAGGTCGGGCTGAATTGTGGATTAAGAAGAAATTAGAATCCAATACCAGACATTATATATTTATGCTCTGTAAGGTACAAATTTATTCCAAGACAAAAAATGATTTTTAACAGAGAAAAAAATGCTCTTAAGCAGACGAAATGGCGGGAATTCTTTTTAATAAATGACGCTTTGGCTATATCGGGTAATAGATCAGGAATAAAAAAATGATTGGTGAGCGTTTAACCAACCATGGCCAATATGTCTTCGGTCAGTTGATTTATGAAAACTGTTTTCATTTATTATCCTTCCTGATTCTTTAATTCATTATTAATTTTGGTAGTTCAGTTGAAACGCTATTTTGGAAAGCCAATTCGAAAAACTCAGGTTTCATATAATTTATCAATGGAAACGAAGAAATGATCTCTCTGGCTTTTGTTTCTGATTTTGCGGAAACAGTAACCCACAATTTTGAACGATCTATTGCTAAAGCATATTGAAGTATCTTACAATCCGCCATCAATTCTTCTATTTTCGCCCGTTGATTGGGAATTAATGAAATAAATCCTTTCGTTAATTCCTTTGGCAATTGAATCATTATCATGTATGTTTTCATTTTGTAGAAATTTAATTTCATAACTAATGTCACATAATGCCCGGTGGAGCGTTGTGTAACATCAGTTATAAGGTAATTTATTTGGGTGTAACAATCTCAATTTCTGCCTGAAGTTTAACCACTTTTCCAACCATCGCATTACCTGCCTCAAGCAATGTATTCCAGTTTAGACCAAAATCAAACCGGTCAATTGAGCCTTCAATAGTAAATCCTGCACGAATATTCCCCCATGGATCAATAAGCTGTCCGCCATAATTCACTTTAAATTCAATAGATTTTGTGATTCCTTTAAGTGTAATATCCCCCTCAAGCTTATAATCTTCATCGTTTATTTTAGTCATTGATTTTGATACAAATTTGATGGTCGAATATTTTTCCACATCAAAAAAATCAGCACTACGCAGATGATTATCTCTATCTATAGAGGATGTGTTAATACTTTTCACATCGATTTCGAGTTCAATTTTCGCAGCAGAAAATTCAGATCCATTTGTTTCAACCTTTACGGTGTAATTTGTAAACGATCCTTTTGCCTGAGAGATTACCATGTGCTTAACTGAAAATTGGATATTTGAGTGTGTTTGGTCCAGTGACCATACTTTCACATCATTTTTTGTCATTGTTTCCATTTTTTTTATTTTTTTAAGTTTAATTATTATTTATCAGTCTATACAAATAATGTACCAACATACATTTATTAAAAAATTTTTAACTTCTTATTTTATCTAAAAGCAAATTGATTTGTTCCGCTTCTTTTTTTGACACTTTTTTTAGTTCATTAATAAAATTATCCTCCTGTGTATCTAATTCTGTTAACAAATCCAACCCTTTTTTTGTTATCACAACATTTACTGCCCTTCTATCATCGGAGCTAACTGCACGGTCAACTAACTTTTTCACTCTTAATTTTTCAACCAAACGTGAAGCATTAGAGTTTTTATCAAGCATACGGTCAATTAATAAATTAACTGTTGCCGGTTTTGGGTGTTGCCCGCGAAGAATCCTCAAAATATTAAATTGCTGTGTGGATATGCCAAAAGGCTTTAACTTGCCAGCATGTTTTGAACTTAACCAACCACATGTAAATAATATATTCACGAGCATTTTTTGATGCTCATTTTTAAATTTTGCTTGTTTTATTTCCTGCCCGATTTTCATTTCATTTATATTAATAGTACAAAGATATAAAATTTTAAATACAAACACACTATATGTATATACATTTATTTTAATTATTCGGGTAACCCAATTCCATCCTGTATTATTTCACACAAATTAATGATCATTTAATGGCAAACCTCTTTTCTGGTATTCAATCCAATTAAGATATTCATCCCCTTTCCGGTGTTCCACCATGGTAATACAATCATTTACCGGACAAACGATCTTACATAAATTACAACCAACACATTCTTCTTCTTTAATTGTATAGGTGTTGTATGGAATTGCTCTTTCCACGGTAATTGCCTGATGAGATGTGTCTTCGCAGGAAATATAACATAATCCGCAATGAATACATTTTTCCTGATCGATATTAGCTTCGATATGAAAATTGATGTCCAGCTCTTCCCATCTGGTAATTTTCGGAACGGATAAACCTATAAAATCATCGATACTTTTATAACCTCTTTCATCCATCCAGTTACTCATTCCATCACATAAGTCGGTAATAATTTTAAATCCATAAATCATTGCAGCGGTACAAACCTGCACATTACTTGAACCCAGGAGCATAAACTCTACCGCATCTTTCCAGGTGGTTATGCCACCAATACCGGAAATAGGGATATTCCGTAATTTAGCTTCCTGAGCAAGTGTTGTTACCATTTTCAAAGCAATTGGTTTTACAGCAGGACCACAATATCCACCAAAAACAGACTGTCCACCTACATTTGGATTTGGAACAAGTGTACCTAAATCAATTCCGGTAACGGATTGTATTGTATTAATTAGTGAAAGTCCATTTGTGCCACCTTCAAAAGCAGCAATTGCACCGGGAACGGCAGAATGAACATTGGGGGTAAGTTTTGTAATTACAGGAATTGATGCAACTTCCATTACCCATTCAACAACCATTTTTGCAATTTCAGGATCTTGTCCAACAGCAGCACCCATCCCTCTTTCAACCATTCCATGCGGACATCCGAAATTTAATTCTAATCCGTGAGCACCGGTATCCTGGGCTTTCTTAACCAGTTCATGCCAGCTTTTTCTGTCGTTATCAGCCATCAACGAAACAATCATAGCACGGTCTGGAAACAGTTTTATCACTTCTTTAATTTCTTTCAGATTTATTGCAAGTGGCCGATCCGAAATAAGTTCTATATTATTAAAACCTACTGCTTTTCTTCCGTTATAGCTAAGTGCAGAATATCTTGATGACACATTTTTAACCTGGGAGCCAAGTGTTTTCCATACTACTCCGCCCCACCCTGCCTCAAATGCACGTAGAACATTTGTTTTTTTATCAGTTGGAGGAGCTGACGCTAACCAAAAAGGATTGGGCGATTTTATGCCTAGAAAGTTTGATTGTAAATTTGCCATGTTTTTATTATTTGAAAATTTGTTAATGTGCTAATTTAAAAATTAATATAAATCTGATTAAATTCGTGTCGGAAGACAAGCCGAACAGCAAATTATTTCTTAATAAATTTTCTTGATACTATTCCTTTTGAAGTAGCAATTCTTATCATATATATTCCGGGCTTAATATTTCTGATGTCAATACTATTTTTTGCAATCTGTGAATCCAATATCTTTTCACCCATCACATTAAAAATTTCTATCTTATTTTTTTCAAAATTTGCAAATTGTAAACCTGAAATGGTTAATTGATCATCTGCAGGATTTGGATAGATAAAAACAGCATTATTTTTGCCTGGTTCATTAATACTGGTAATTGAACTCAGATCCGATTCCCAGATCCCTCTTCCATAAGTGGCTGCCCTTAATTTACCTGCGGAGTATTGAATTTCCAGTTCATTAATAATTACATTTGGCAAACCTGTGTTATAATAGGACCAATCACTCATAGAACTGTTTTTGTAATAAACGCCAAAATCCGTTCCAATGTAGAGTCCATCAATACTTCCGTTTTGGTAAACAATACAATTTACAGGAATATTTGGAAGCGTACCTGAAACATTTATCCATGTTAATCCACCGTCAATTGAATTATAAACCTTGTCACCGTTTGAGTATCCGGATAACGTTATCCAAACATTATCAGGGTCTGCAGAATTAATTGCAATGCCAGTAATTGCAGCATTATTAACGGGTAGATTTTGAGTAATCGTATTCCAACTTGTTCCTCCATTGATAGTTCTGAAAATATTTCCAAAGCTGGCAACGTATATATAATCCGTATTGGAAGGAGCAATGGCAACAGAATTCAAAGTAGCGCCACCATCAATATTGTTTGAAATTGCATTCCATGAATCTCCACCATCATCAGATTTGTAAACATCCTGGTATCCTGCAAAAAGGATTTGAGGGTTTGTCGGATGCATTACCATAGGAGTAACCCATGCACCAGTAACTCCTGGAGGAGTAATGTCTAAGGAGAAGGTAGTTCCACCATCTGTGGATTTTATAAAATCTCCTTCGTAAACAGAGGCATAAACAATATAACTGTCAGTATAATCAATAAAACATTCCATTCCGTCACCTTTAAACACATTATCAGAATAAATTCCATAGATACGGTCGGTACCATTATCCTGTGCCCCTCCATAAATAAGATTCGGATCAAGTGCTGAACAACCAATGCGATAATATTGTTTTATATCCAATCCATTACTTAAATCATACCAGCTAGTTCCCCCGTCCATAGTTTTAAAAATCCCACCATCATTACATGAAAATATAGTAGAACCATCCCCACCTGGCAAAAAAGTAATAAAATGGTTATCGGCATGTACATAATCTGTTGCATTCCAAGGATACCATTCTGATGTAGTATTCCAAGTGCTTCCACCATCCGCGCTTTTAGCAAGAATCACTCCCCCTAAATAAATCACATTTTCATCCAGAGGAGAAACTGCAAACGCCCTACCATAATAATCCAAATCAGTCACTAAAGCACTCGGAGAACTGCCAATATTCCAGGACGCTCCACAGTCTGTTGATTTGTAAAAATCTCCTCCGGTGCACCATAAATAAATAACATTTGAATTGGCGGGAGTAACTTCAATAGAAGCTCTTCCACCAGCGCAAAAGGTTGCGGAAAGAAGAAACCATGTGACTCCACCATCATTTGATCGATAAAGTCCTCCGTAACTGGATGCAAAAACAATATTTGGATTTGCTGTATTAAATTCAAGATCGTAAAAATCTCCGACCTGCACATTCGTCAATGTTATGGCTGCGTCACTTGATCTGTAAATACCTGTATTTGTTGCAACAATTAGTATATTTGGATTTACAGGATTAATAATTACTCTTTGAATCAAGTTACTCTGGGCTTGTGTATAATTTAAAGTGGTAGGACTCCAGGATGTTCCCCCATCAATTGACTTCATAAGTCCAGCCCTATAATTACCACCAAAGAAACCCGGTATTCCACCCCAAAAACCATATTTATCTCCAGTAGCAATGTACATAATATTAGTATTAAGGGGATTAATTATAATTTCAGAAATACTCAAAGCGGGAAGCAGATCCGTATTGGAAGACCATGTGTTACCACCATCAGTAGATTTCCAAAGTCCTCCGCATACTGAACCAATAAATAATGTGCTGGAATTATTTGGATCGAAGGCCATACAATTAATTCGTCCGGCACCACCACCTCCACCGGGAACAATTTGCGGACCTAAAAATGTCCAGTTTGCAGACCTTTCTCCCAAAGATTTTTCAGTTGAATGTTCCGCTTTATATTTGAAATATTCTTTAACAAGAATTTCGGGATCAGAAAAATTTCCTGAAGGATAAACACGTTGTTCTGTAAACCACTCCCAACGCTTAAATTGCTGCCATTCACCATCTTTATCCTTTCCTTTTTTATCTATTACGTTAGCAGATTTTTTTTTCCAATATTCATTGAATATTTTTTGAATATCATAAAAATTTGGTTTGGTGTTGATAATGGAATCGGTTCCGGCCTTCTTTAGCCATGATTGTGCATTTATTGAAGAAACTGAAACAATAAATGAAAAAAGGATACAAAATAAAGATTTTTTCATGTTTAAGAATGCTATACATTACTAAAAAATATTTCCCGCAGATTTCGCAAATTTTCGCAGATTTTTTTCTTGGTTAACCCGTTCTATCTATTTGAGATATTTGTAAATTATTTACTTTCCTATAAATTGAATTTGAAATATTATCGGTATTGAAATTTACTAGTATTCCTAGCTTTTTACCAGACAATTTCAAGTAAGTTAATACTTGTTTGTGATGTACATCTGCAATTTGTTCTACAGATTTTATTTCAATAATAACTAAATCATTTACTATAATATCTATTCTAAAACCAATATCTAATTTTTCACTTTCATAAATTACAGGTAAGGCAACTTGTGATCTGACCTCCAGTCCTTTCTTTTTCAATTCGAACATTAAGACCGCTTCATAAACTGATTCCAACAGGCCTGGCCCAAGTGAATTGTAAACTTTAAAAATAGCACCTCTTATAATGTAAGAAATTTCATTTTCTATCATTTTCTTAATTTTTTCCGCGTAAATCCGTGAAATCTGCGGGAAACAAATATTCTAAAATCCCTTTTGCTCCATCTTTTCCAGCCTGAACAGCATCCACAACTTCTTTGCCTCCATTTACGGAATCTCCACCGGCAAAAACTCCTTTCAAATTGGTTTCAGATTTTTCATTGATAGAAATTTTTCCATTTTTATTTTGTACGGACGATTTATTCAGAAGTTCTTCGAATGGCATCTGTCCTGCAGCTTTAATCACCATATCTACATCAATAGTAAATGTTTCACCCGTATCAACAGGAGCTCTTCTGCCCGAAGCATCAGGATCACCAAGCTTCATTTTGTTGCAAACCAATTTTTTTACGTTGCCATTTTCACCAATAATTTCTTTAGGACTAGCTAACCAAATAAATGAACAACCATCAAGTTTCGCTAAATCAAGTTCCACATCGGTACATGGTTTTTCATTTTCTGTTCTACGGTAAATCATCGTTACTTCTCTTGATCCAAGGCGTTTTGATTGTGTTGCGGCATCAATGGCAGTCATTCCCATGCCTATAACAGCCACCTTATCTCCAACGGCTGTTGAAGAATAATCATTCGTACGAAGGTCATAAACAAATGAAATAGCATCTACAACACCTTCTAATTTTTCACCCGGAATATCTAATGAACGTGCAATTCCAACGCCTATTCCTAAAAATACCGCGTCATATTTTTTTTGAAGATCCGCAAGTATAATGTCCTTCCCTAACTCTTTATTATATTGAACATTAATGCCTCCAATAGAAAGAATATAATCCACTTCATTTTTACAAAACTCAGGAGTAACCTTGTAAGCTGCCACTCCATAGGTCATTAAGCCACCGCCCTTTTTTTCTTTTTCAAAAATTGTAACATCCACACCTTGCAGAGAAAGTGCGTGTGCACAAGCTAATCCGGCAGGACCGGCGCCAACAACCGCTGCTTTTTTTCCATTAGAATGATTACGTTCAAAAAGTTTCCATTTTTCCTGAATCGCTTTTTCAGTAACATATCGTTGAAGTTTAGAGATGGCTATTGGTTTTTCTTCGAGCAAATTAAATACACAAATTCCTTCACACAACTTTTCTACAGGGCAAACTTTTGAGCATCCTCCACCCATAATATTGGAAGTAAAAATGGTTTTTGCTGAACCTTTAATATTCCCGGAAGAAATTTGTTTTATGAATAATGGAACGTCAATACTTGTAGGACATAATTTAGTGCATGGTGCATCATAACAATTAATACACCTGTCGGCTTCAATCATAGCACCTTCAGCATGTTCAAAAGGGGGATGAACGTCAGAAAAATTTTCTATTAAAACTTCTTTTGATAAACGATTGTTTTTGATTGACATATTTGAAATTGTATTATTATGAAATTTTTTAATGAATTAAGACAATGCCGTTAAGTTATTGAACAATATTTACCCAACGCACAGTCTTCGACAAGTTCTGACTGATCATTGTGCGATGTCACACTGAGCTTGTCGAAGTGTGCGAAGGCATTATAAAATTTGTTATTGATATTTTATAAATCTTTATAAAAAAACTACAGCGTTTCTGAAACGGTAGCATCCTTTTTAACTAAAACAGTTTCTTTTGGAGCAATGACTAAGGCTGTCCCATCAATAACTACTTTTTGATCTTGATTCTTACAAATTGTGCTCAATAAAACCTGATTTCCCTTAGGAAAATCAACTACTTCAATATACGCAGTAATAATTTCGCCCATCAATACCGGAGCCAAAAATTTCATATTCTGGTTTAAATAAATTGTGCCATTGCCCGGCAAATTTTTACCTATTGCAGCTGAGATAAGACTTCCAACTAAAAATCCATGAACAATTTTTTGTTTAAAAATGCTATTTTTCGCATACTCTTCATTAAGATGAATAGGATTATCATCTCCCGAAATTTTAGCGAAAACTATGACTTCTTCTTCTGTAATAGATTTAGTAATTTGGGTTTTATCTCCAATTTTCAAATATTTGGTATTTTCCATTGTACGTTATTTTAATTTTCCATTGCGTATTGTTACTGGATTTGCGTAAATATTGGTCATTCGTTTAATCCCCCTAACCCCTCCTTCGGCAAGCTCAGGACAGGCTTTTTCAAGGGGGAATTGTTCCGTATCCTTAGGGTAGTAGGATGGACATATTATTACAGTTCCGTTAATCTACCGTAGGTTTCAGGTCTTCTGTCTCTGTAAAATTGCCAGGTACCTCTCACTTCTTCAATCATATCAAGATCAAAGTCAGCAATTAATAATTCGTCTTTATCTTCTGAGGCACAGGCAAATATTTGTCCGCGTGGATCAACAAAATAAGAGCTTCCATAAAACTTACCTAAGTTCCAAGGTTTTTCCATTCCAACTCTGTTAATGCAACCCATAAAATAGCCATTTGCAGCTGCATGGGCAGGTTGTTCCAATTTCCATAAATATTGCGATAATCCAGCGACCGTTGCAGACGGATTATAAACTATTTCAGCTCCATTTAATCCAAGGCATCTTGCACCATCAGGAAAATGTCTGTCATAACAAATGTACACACCTATTTTCGCATATTTAGTTTGAAATACCGGATAACCAAGGTTTCCAGGCTTAAAGAAAAACTTTTCCCAAAAGCCTGATGTTTGAGGAATATGATTTTTCCTGTATTTACCAAGATAGGTGCCATCTGCATCAATCACTGCAGCGGTATTATACAAAACTCCTTCCTGCTCCTTCTCATAGATCGGAACGATAATTACCATGTTGTATTTTTTCGCATACGTTGCCATCAAATCAGTAGTTGGTCCCGGAACAGCTTCTGCCGAAGCATACCATTTGTTATCTTGTCCCGGGCAGAAATAAGGAGTATTAAATATTTCCTGCAGACATAATATCTGAACTCCCTTTTTTCCGGCTTCCTCGATATACGGAATGTGTTTTTGCACCATTGCATTGCAAATTTCTTTAATTGTTCCTTCTCCTTCAGTCATTGGAAGGCTCATTTGAATAAGTCCTGATTTAATAATTCTTGCCATGTGGTTTAGTTTAGAGTTAAAAGTTTAGAGTTAAGAGTTTTTGTTTTGTGTTAAAAAAGTTTTGAGCTATATAGTTTTGAGTTAAAAGTGTAAATAGTTTTGAGTTAAAAGTTTAGAGTTATGAGTTTTTGTAGTGTGTTAAAAAAGTTTAGAGTTGTTTTGTTAAATATTTTTCTTTTGTTGTAAGTATAATACTGCTCAGAATTTTCATAAGTTCATTGCAATTATTTATTAAATTAATGTATTCTTCTTTATCTATGAAACCACTATCCGAAAGTAAATTAAGCCAATATGCCGTTTCTCTTGCTTCTTTTAATGAGATACTCATTTTGTGAATAAAATCTCTTTTTGATTCCCCTGCTAAAGCTTCGTTAATATTGGCTCCTATGGAAGTGCCAGAACGTAAAACTTGTTTTGATAAAATAAATTCTCTCTTTTCAGACGATAAATTTTTGTAAAGTTTAATTATTAATAACGCAAAAGCATAAGATTTCCTTCCAACAATACTATCATTCTGTTTTAATAAACTCATAACTCTACTCTCTTAATTTTAAACTAAAGTAAATTTATTTCTTCTGATAAATTTACCATATCCTTTTTCGACAAGTAATTTATTATCATCCACAGCTACATTACCTCTCAGGATTATTGTTTTGCATTTACCTGTTAATTGCCATCCTTCATAACCGGAATAATCACAATTCATATGATGAGTTTTTGCAGAAATGGTATGCTTTTCATTCGGATCTAAAATTACTATATCAGCATCAGAACCTACAGCAATAGTACCTTTCTGAGGATACATTCCAAATATTTTGGCTGCATTTGTGGAACTTACCTCAACAAATTTGTTCAGACTGATTTTATTTTTAATTACTCCTTCGGAGAATAATAATTCCATCCTGTTTTCAATTCCCGGAGCCCCATTCGGGATTTTTGTGAAATCGGTTGAACCCGCTTTCTTTTGTTCCCATGTGAATGGGCAATGATCTGTCGCAACCACTTGCACAGTTCCCTGATTGATTCCTGCCCATAGACTTGTCTGATCTTTTTTCTCCCGTATCGGTGGACTCATCACCCATTTTGCAGATTCAAACCCTTTGTCATAAACAGAAGCATCGAGGACCAAATATTGAATACAGGTTTCAACAAAAATTTTCTGATTTCTTTTAGCAGCATCTCGGATGTGATTAAGCGCATCCTCGCTGGTCAGGTGTACAACATAAGATGGGACTCCTGTATGATACGCCATATCAGAAAAACGGCTTGTGGCTTCGCTTTCAGTAATTTCGGGCTGAGATAAATAATGAAACAGAGGAGAAAGTTTCCCTTCCGATTTATGCTTCGCTACTAAGTAATCAATCATATCGCCATTGGTAGCATGAGTAGTTAATAATCCACCCTGTTTTTTTACTTCATGCATCAAGCCAATCATTTGCTTATCGTCAATCATTAAAGCACCTTTATAAGCCATGAATGTTTTGAAAGAAGTAATACCCTCTTTTTCAATCATGTCTTTTATTTCAGATCTGATTTCTTCATTAAAATCTGTTACGGACATGTGAAAAGAATAATCTCCAACAGCATTTCCATCAGCACGACCCTTCCATTCATTTAATGCTGCGTATAAGGATTTCCCTTGTTTTTGGATCACAAAATCTATTACCATGGTAGTTCCTCCAAAAAGGGCTGCACGTGTTCCCGTTTCGTAATTATCACTGGAATAAGTCCCCATGAAGGGCATATCCAGATGAACATGAGGATCGATACCACCGGGTATTACCAATTTGTTTTTTGCATCTATAACTATGTCCGCATTAACTGAAAGGTTGAGACCGATAAGTTTTACTTTTTCCTTTTCAATATAAATATCTGCAACATAATCATCAGCAGCAGTTATAACTCTCCCATTTTTTATTAGAATTGACATGTATGTTTTTTTAATCAAAGAATTTAAAATTCAATAAAAGATACAAAAATCAAATTTAATGAAATTTTCCAGAGGCTCTATATCTCACTTCCAAAATTTTATATTTTTTTGAATAAATTTTGCTTATATTTAGCTTCCTTAATTTTATAGACTTTAAAAATACTTTCATGTTTGAAATAGGTACAGGAATAAGCGATATCACTGCTTTTAAGAAAGGCGTTGGAATGATGGGTTATGGGATGTACTTCAACACCGTTGAAGAAGTTGAGACGCCACTTTCCGCAAGGGCTTTTGTAGTTAAAAATTCGGAAACACAGAAAAAAATAGTATTTGTGAATACTGAACTATGTTTCATTTCTATTTCGGTCAAATACGGTGTTGTTGAAACACTAAAAGAAAAATACCCTCAATTTGGTTACACATCAGATAATGTGATATTGACAGCACAACACACACACAGTGCTCCAGGAGGATTTACGCATTATGCGTTTTATAATTTAACCATTCCGGGATTTGTACCGGAAGTTTATCAAACTATTATCAAGGGTATCGTAGAGGCTATCGTGCAAGCAGAATCAAGTATTCAGCAGGGGAATATTTATTTGAACACAGGTATTTTTGAATCTCAACATGAAGTTGCATTCAACCGATCGATAAAGGCTTATAACTGCAATCCTGAGGTTACAAAAATTGATGAAAACAAAACACATCTTGCTGTGGACAGAGAAATGACTTTATTACGGATGGAAGGGTTAAATGGAAAAAAAATTGGAATGCTCAATTGGTTCGGAGTACATGCGACAAATATTCCAAGCAACAATCATAAAATCTGTAATGATAACAAGGGTTATGCCTCTACTTATTTTGAAGAAGATGTTCGATCCTCCGGAGAGCAAAAAAATTTCTTAGCGATATTTGCGCAAGGTTCCTGCGGTGATGTAAGTCCGAATTTCGTGTGGGACAAGAGAAAAAAACGCACCCATGGAAAATTTGAAAATGCTTTTGAAAGTGCCAAATACAATGGAAAATTACAATACACCAAGGCAAAGGAAATTTATGAAACAGCACTAAACAATCAACCTTTAAAGAGTGAGATTGATTATGCTTTGATGTATGCTGATTTTTCAAACATTAATCCTGACAAAGAATTTACTAATGGGCAAGATGTGAAAACAGGGGCAGCTTGTCATGGAGTTGCCTTCTTTGAAGGGACAGCTGAAGGTCCTGGGATGAGTGATGCACTTGGATCAGTTTCACGTTTTGTATCTCGTGCGGTTAAAAAATATGAATATACAAAAGCGATTTTTCTATCTGCCGAGGAACGAAAAAAAATTCATGATAAATATAAAATTCAAGGAAAAAAAGATATCTTTTTTGAAACAGGAGATCGAAAAGTGCTGGGGACATCCGATATAAAAAATATGATAATTCCTTCCTGGATTGATAAAGGGATAAGTACTTTCAAAGAACAGCACAGGAACGGCTCCCTCAATAAACCATGGATTCCGGAAATTTTACCTCTGCAAATCATTGTCATTGGAGAATTGGCTATTGCAGCTTTCCCCGCAGAAATTACTACCGTTGCCGGATGGCGGCTGAGAGACACTATCCTCAATATTTTGAAAAAAAGAGGGATTACAAAAGTTATTGTTTCTCCTTATGCAAATGCCTACTGTGGTTATGTTACTACCTATGAAGAATACCAATGTCAATGTTATGAAGGCGGTCACACAGTTTTTGGCGAGTGGACATTAGCCGCATTTCAAACTAAGTATAAACAGTTAGCCTTGCAACTGCTTGAAAAACCCGAGAATCGTACGATAGATAAAAATATTGCACCTATTAAATTTACCAAGGAAGAGTTAGATAAGAGAAGTTTTTCGGAAGTGTAAGTATCCTCTGACAGGGTTTCAAACCCTGTTAGAGGTATTTAACGAGTTACGAAATCCGAACAAAACCCCTAACAGGGTTTGGAACCCTGTCAGGGAGCGCACAATGTCGTTTAGTTAAGGAAAAACATCAGCCCACAGTCTTCGACAAGCTCTGACTGACCGCGCGCTGGTCATATTGAGCCTGTCGAAATATGTGCGATAGCATCTTAACTAAACAGCATTGAGGGAGCGCAATTGTTTGGTTTGATAAAAATATTAAGTTTAATTCGCATGACAGATTTTTCAAGAAATTACAATTATTACAAAAAAGTTTTTAAAGGCGTTCAAATGCCCTTTGCTTTTGTTGATATGGATATGTTCAATAAAAACAAGGAAGATATACTAAAAAGAGCTGGCAATAAAAAAATCCGGATTGCTTCAAAATCTATACGTTGCCTGAGTTTGATAAAAAATATTCTCTCCTCAAATTCTATTTTTCAAGGAGTAATGTGTTATCATCCTTTGGAAGCAGTCTACCTTAGTGAAAATGGGTTAGATGATTTGTTGATTGCTTATCCGATTTTCCACGAACAACATATTTCAGCCATTTGTAAAGAGATAAAAAAAAGAAAATCAATAATTGCAATGGTTGATTTGACGGAACATGCGGTACAGCTTAACCATATCGCTGAGCAAGAAAATTGCATACTCCCGGTTTGTATGGATATAGATATGTCAAGTGATTTCGGACTTTTACATTTTGGAGTCAGACGCTCAAAAGTAACAACAACAGAACAGGCAATGGAATTATTCCATCAAATAAAAAAATTAAAAAACTTACGATTAGAAGGAATAATGGGCTACGAGGCACAAATAGCAGGAGTTGGTGATTTTACTGATAGTGCCCTTAAAAATAGTATCCTACCTATTTTGAAAAAAAAATCCGTGAAAGAAATTGCAAAACGAAGATCAGAAATTGTTAATAGAATTCAGTCAGAAGGTCATCAATTAAAATTCGTAAATGGTGGTGGAACAGGAAGTTTAGAGACTACCATAAAAGAATCCTGCATTACGGAAATTACGGTTGGTTCAGGATTTTATTCGCCTACATTGTTTGATAATTACAAAAATTTCCATCACCTACCTGCTGCAGCATATTCCATTGAAATTACCCGAAATCCAAAACCTTCCGTTTTTACTTGTTACGGAGGAGGATATACTGCTTCTGGCTCGATGGAGAAAAATAAGTTACCAAAACCATACCTGCCAACAGGCGCAAAACTAATCGAAACAGAAGGTGCAGGCGAAGTTCAAACACCCATTGTATATAATGGGGAAGAAAAGCTGAAATTAGGCGATCCTATTTTTATGCGTCATGCAAAGGCAGGAGAATTGTGCGAAAGGTTTAATTCATTATTGTTAATTGCTAATGGAAAAATTATTGATGAAGTAAAAACCTATCGTGGTGATGGGAAATGTTTTTTATAAAAAATCAATTTATTTTTGAATCAGAAAATGATGGATAAAGACTTATTACGTCCTTTCGTGGAAGAATGGCTTTCTTCATGGGCAGGAAACCATCCTGAAACTCTTATAAACTTTTATACACAGGATGCATTTTATCTCGACCCAGCAAATTCAAAGGGTTTAAAAGGGGAAGTACAACTTTTTGCATATTTCAAAAAACTTTTACGAAAAAATCCAAATTGGAAATGGACAGCAGAAGAAATTTTCAAAACAGAAAAAGGCTTCACTCTTAAATGGATGGCTGAAATCCCGATTGGACAAGAAAATTTAATTATTTATGGTTTAGATATTGTTGAATTGACTGATGATAAAATATCCAGAAATGAAGTTTATTTCGACAGACATGATTGGATAATGAGGATGACAAATAAATGACAGGCAATCAGTTACTTTTTGAAAATTTTATAAATCTGAACAACACTCATCTTATATTTTAATGCTACCTTCTGTATTGAGGTTCCATTCTCAATATCACGAATTATTTTCTCATTACGTATTTGGCGTATTTTGCTATAAGAAATACCTGCAGCCCCGGTTATTTGATTGATTCTTTTAATGCCAATTGAGTATTTATCGGAGATTTCGGAAGCTTTTTTTCCATTTTTAATATCAGAAATTATCTCTTTGTTTCTATCAGCGGTTTTTTCTTTGGAGATCCTATAATATAATCCCTGTTTATGCAATTTTAGCAAAATAGTCGCACGCCCCTGGTTAAAAACATCGGCTATTTTCCTGGATGAAAAACCATGATGAAATAAGTCTTTAATCTTTTTATTTATAAGTTTTGTTCTTAATTGAAATTCAGAAGACTGTCCACCGGCTGTGAGAATATTTTGGAGACACGAATCACAAAGCTTATATTTTAAGGATAATTCTTTTACTGTTCTTCCTTTTTTGAAATCTTCAATTACATTTATATTTCGTATTTTCTTTTGAGCACGAAAACTTAATAATCCCCCTTTCAAACCAATTAACCGGACAGACTCCCTTGTAATTGCAAATTTTTCAGCAACCTCTTTGTTTGTTTTTCCGCTTTTAATAGCAGCAACAATTTTGGCATTTCGTTGTATATTTTCTTTTCTGGTCGGCATATTAAATTGTGATTTTTTAAAAAAAAATTTTAAACTGTTAACTTTTTATATCTTACCCGTTTGGGTTCTACATTGCCTAAACGTTTTTTCTTATTCTCTTCGTACTCAGAATATCCTCCTTCAAAATAATAAACCTGTGAGTTACCCTCAAATGCAAGTATGTGAGTACATACCCTATCCAGAAACCAACGGTCGTGAGAAATAATAACAGCACAACCGGCATAGTTTTCTAATCCTTCTTCCAATGCACGAAGTGTATTTACATCCAAATCATTGGTGGGCTCATCCAATAATAAAACATTCGCTTCTTTTTTTAACGTTATTGCTAAATGCAAACGATTACGTTCGCCGCCTGAAAGAATTCCGCATTTTTTTCCCTGATCGGAGCCGTTGAAATTAAATTTAGACACATAAGCCCTGGAATTCAATGTTTGTCCGCCTATTACAATATTTTCACTGCCACCAGTCAATACCTCATAAACGGTTTTGTTAGGATCTATTTCAGTATGTGATTGATCGACATAAGCAATTTTAACTGTTGAACCTACTTTAAATTCACCTGTATCAGAAGTTTCTTCTTTCATGATCATACGAAACAAGGTTGTTTTACCGGCACCATTCGGACCTATTATACCAACAATTCCGGCAGGAGGTAATTTAAAATTTAAGTGTTCATATAATAATTTATCACCAAATGCTTTTAAAACATCAATGGCTTCTATTACTTCATTTCCAAGTCGGGGACCATTCGGAATAAATAATTCTAATTTTTCTTCTGTAGCTTTGGCATCGGCACCAAGCATTTTTTCGTAGTTCTGTAAACGCGCTTTTGATTTAGACTGACGACCTTTTGCTCCTTGTCTTACCCAATCTAATTCCCGTAATAAAGTTTTTTGTCGTTTGCTTTCTGTTTTTTCTTCCTGTGCCAAACGTTTTTGTTTTTGTTCCAGCCAATCAGAATAATTTCCTTTCCAGGGAATCCCTTCACCACGGTCTAATTCCAAAATCCAACCAGCCACATTGTCCAGAAAATAACGATCGTGAGTTACCGCGATAACAGTTCCTTTATAATTTTTTAAATGTTGTTCCAACCAATCCACGGACTCTGCATCCAAATGGTTGGTAGGTTCATCCAATAATAAAATTTCAGGCTCCTGAATTAACAAACGACACAAAGCAACACGTCTGCGTTCACCACCTGATAAATTTACTACCAGTGCATCACTCTCTGGACAACGTAATGCTTCCATAGCTTGTTCCAAACGATTATCTAAATTCCATAGATCCAACTGATCAATCTGATCTTGTAATTTTGCCTGACGATTAATGAGTTTGTCCATTTCCTCTGGCGTCATTTCCTCTGCAAATTTGTTATTTACCTCCTCATACTCTTTCAAAATATTCGTATGTTCCTGAGCACCTTCACGAACAATTTCAATAACAGTTTTTGTATTATCCAGTTGTGGTTCCTGCTCCAGCATTCCGATTTTATAGCCGGGAGAAAAATGTATTTTACCCTGGTAATTTTTTTCAACACCTGCAATAATTTTCAGGAGCGTAGATTTACCAGAACCATTTAAACCTAAAATACCAATTTTAGCCCCATAATAAAATGATAAATAAATATCTTTCAAGATAGTTTTACCTGCGGGTAACGTGCGACTGACGTTAACCATTGAAAAAATAATTTGTCTGCCTTCTGACATTTTTATAGTTTTTTATTTATAGAATTATTTATTTGTAGAATTTGCCTAAAAAATTAGGGACTGTAAATATCGTGAAATTATTGGAAAAAATAAAGCAGAGTTTTGAAGGGTAATGTTTTTCATAGAGCAATACAATTATGTACTTTCGTACTTAGAAAAAAATTGAAATAATGGAATTTATAGACGAAAGAATTGAAGCTTATGCATTAGCGCATTCACAGGCTGAGACAGACATTTTAAAAAAACTAAACAGGGAAACATACGCTAATGTGCTTATGCCTCGTATGCTTTCAGGACACATGCAAGGCAATTTGTTGAGCATGATGAGTAAAATGATTCAACCCAAACAAATTTTGGAAATTGGCACTTATACAGGTTATTCAGGTATTTGCCTTGCACAAGGGTTACAGGAAAACGGGAAATTACACACCATCGACATCAATGAAGAATTAGAATTGATGGTTCGTTCGTTCTTTAACGAAGCAGGATTGAGCAATAAAATCAATTATTATATCGGTAATGCTCTAACTATTATTCCAACGATTAAAGAAACATTCGATTTGGTTTTTATTGATGCGGACAAAAAAAATTATTCTGCTTACTACGATTTAGTTTTTAATCAGGTACGAAGTGGTGGGTACATTATTGCTGACAATGTGCTTTGGAGCGGGAAAGTATTAGACGTTCCGGAAAAGATGGATTCGGACACAAAAGCAATTGATGCTTTTAATAAAAAGATTCATAACGATGCCCGTGTGGAACACATGATATTACCTGTAAGGGACGGGTTAATGATAGTTAGAAAAAAATAATTTAAGAATTTATGACAATAGATTTAAGAAGCGATACCGTTACCAAGCCATCGAAAGGCATGTTGGATGCTATGTTCAAAGCAGAAGTAGGCGATGATGTTTTTGGTGAAGAACCAACAGTAAATGCTCTGGAAGAAAAAGCAGCCAAACTATTTGGCAAAGAAGCAGCTTTGTTCTGTCCATCTGGAACAATGACAAATCAAATTGCAATTAAAGTACATACACAGCCCGGGGATGAAGTGTTATGTGATGTTACTGCACATATTTATAATTATGAAGGAGGTGGAATTTCTTTTAATTCAGGTGCACAGGCAAAATTATTGCAAGGTGAAAGAGGACGAATTTCTGCGCAACAGGTTATAGAAAATATAAATCAAAATTTTGATTGGTTGACACGAACAAGTCTTGTATGTATTGAGAATACAGCCAACAGAGCAGGCGGAAGTTTTTATTCATTACAGCAAATGCGGGAACTTGCCACTGTATGTAAACAAAATAATTTAAAATATCATTTGGATGGAGCACGAATTTTTAATGCTATCATTGAAAACAATTATAGTCCAGCTGATTTAGGAAAATTATTTGATTCGATTTCTGTTTGTTTATCGAAAGGTTTAGGAGCACCTGTTGGTTCCCTCCTATTAGGCAATAAAGAATTTATATGTAAAGCCCGCAGGATTCGTAAAGTTTTCGGTGGAGGAATGAGACAAGCCGGTTACCTTGCTGCTGCCGGAATTTACGCATTGGATAATAATTTTCTTCGTTTAAAAGAAGACCATAAACGGGCAAAACAATTGAGTTCTGTAATTAGCGAATTAAGTTATGTTGATACTCTTTTGCCTGTGGATACCAATATCATTATTTTTAATCTCAACGAAAAAATGAAACCGGAAATTTTTGTACAAAAGTTAGCAGCACATAGTATAAAAGCCAATGGATTTGGTAAACAAGCGATACGTTTTGTAACACATTTGGATTTTACAGATGAGATGCTGGAGAAAGTGGAGAAAGTTTTGAAAAATCTATAATATTCTATTAAAAAATTGTTTTGGAAAACCATTCATGCATCAAATAAAACGATGGAATTAAAATCAACAATTACCTGTCCAAATTGCGGACATAAAAAAGAAGAAATAATGCCAACTGATTCTTGTCAATTTTTTTATGAATGCGAAAATTGTAAACAAGTTTTAAGGCCCAGAGAAGGTGATTGTTGCGTATTTTGTAGTTACGGAACCATACCCTGTCCGCCTATTCAAAACAATCAATCTTGTTGCTCCTGAATATAATTGAAATAAAGTATTGTAATTATTCTGCAAAAAAACCACGGAGACACGGAGAACACAAAGAAACACGGAGATAATTACCTGTAAATCTAAATTCCCACTATATTAAATTTTTTCGATAAAAATCAACCTATTAATAAACCCAAAATAGTATCTCTGCTCCTTTTTACAAAAATTAACGTTTGAAAATTTGATTGAAATTGTAAAAATCAATTTTAAACTTTACATTGTCGACTGTTTTTAATTGAAAATACATTTTTTGTTTTGTTCAAATGAAAAAAATTCAAAATTTACTGATCCTTTCTTTTATTTACATCACTTCTATTTCTTATGCACAACTTGGAAAAGACGGCAATGGAAATATTAATACGGCAAACCACATTGTAAATGAATATACTGATTTAACTTCAGATGCTACAATCGGTACTACTTCTATAAGTGTTTCAGCAAGCGGATTAAATGTGAATAATCGTTTTTCAGCTAACCTGGCTCCGGGCGATTTGATTATGATTATTCAGATGCAAGGCGCTACAATACTCGGACAGGCTGATTCAGCAAACCCTGTTACCAGCAACCCAAATGATGCTTCTTGGGGAAGTATAACCAATTATGGTAATTGTGGCAATTATGAATTATGCCAGGTAGCAGGCGTTCCTGATGGTTCTACCATTTCAATTGATTGCGGGTTAATAAACGGTTATACAGCCTCCGGGAAAGTACAAATAGTGCGTGTTCCACGATATAATACTTTAACAATAACATTGTCGGGTGTTTTAACATGCCAGCCTTGGAACGGAACAACAGGAGGTATTTTAGCTGTTGAAGTTCATGGCAGCACAACAATAAATGCCGGTGGAAAAATAAGCGCAGTTGGCAAAGGTTTTAGAGGTGCTTCATTATTTACTCCCACCCCTCCCCGCTCCCAAACTCTTTGGTACTCATCTACAAGCCTTGAAGTATCTGCCAACAAAGGAGAAGGTATTGCCGGATTCGACAATGATTATACAATTTATGGAGGGAAATACTGCAGAGGGGCGGCTGCTAATGCAGGTGGTGCAGGTAATGTATGGAACGCAGGAGGTGGGGGGGGCGCTAATGCAGGATCAGTTGCTTCATGGACAGGTCAAGGAAATCCTGACACAAGTATAGCAGGATGGAGCACTGCTTGGAACCTTGAATCGCCCGGTTTTGCATATACTTCATCATCAGGCGGAGGCAGAGGAGGATATTCGTTTTCAGGTTCCAATCAAAACGCACTTGTTGATCCTCCCAGCGATCTTATCTGGGGAGGCTATGCACGTGAAATTAACGGAGGCTTAGGAGGACGACCATTAGATTATTCAACCGGCAAAATTTTTATGGGTGGTGGTGGTGGCGGTGGTGAACAAGATAATAACCAAGGAGGAGTTGGAGGTGCAGGCGGGGGAATTATTTTCTTTACTTCTTATGGAACCATTACAGGCAGCGGCAATGACTCCATTATTGCTGACGGCAGCCATGGCGGAGATTCTCATACAACACCTCCTTTATCCAGCTATAGCGGAAAAGATGGATCCGGAGGAGCAGGAGGTGGAGGAACAATACTACTCAATGAATCTGGCATTAATGGACTTATATTATCTGCTCAGGGGGGCATAGGTGGTAATCAGGTTCTTACAAGAGGTTCATTGTATTTTGGAGCTATGAATGAAGCTGAAGGACCAGGAGGAGGAGGAGGAGGAGGATATATTGCCCTTTCTTCAGGTTCTGTAACACAAATAACTGACGGTGGTTTCAGCGGAATTACTAATTCTGACGCGTTAACCGAATTCCTCCCGAATGGAGCAACCAAAGGTGCCGCAGGAATAATCAATCAAACAATTCCAAGAATTGATACAATTTCTGCTGCCAGTATGACTATTTGTGCAGGGGATTCTGCTACCCTTACTGCTACAATTGATGGAACAATTCCTGCCACACTTACTTGGTATAATGCACAAACAGGAGGCTCCATAGTTGGAACAGGTACATTTAATACATCTGCTTTATCAATTACTACTACCTATTATGTCGGGTTATGCCCGGGAACTTACAGAATTCCTGTAGTTGTAACAGTAGATCCGAGTATTGCATCAGTAAATATTTCACAAAACCCAACCGGTTCCATTTGTCCAGGAACACCCATTACATATACTGCCGTCCCAACTACAGGAGGAACCTTACCTGTTTATCAATGGCTTGTAAATGGGTTATCTGTTGGAACTAATGCCGTTTCATTCACCAGTTCGACATTAATCAACAATGACACAGTAATTTGCATCATGACACCAAATTCCGTTTGTGCTTCAGGCATTCCTGTAGTATCTAATACAATAGTACTATCAGTAACCCCAAATGTAACGGCATCAGTAAATATTACATCCATACCTTCAGGACCAATATGTGCAGGCACTTCAGTAACTTTTACTGCAACGGCTGTTAATGGTGGAACAATCCCTGTATTTCAGTGGCAGCGGAATGGAATAAATATCGGAGGTAATTCTAATATTTATAGTAGTTCCTCCTTATCAAATGGTGATGTCGTAGTTTGTATACTTACTTCAAATGCTGATTGTGTTTTGAATTCCCCTGCAACATCCAATTCAATTACAATGGTAATATACCCTTTACCAATACCAGGCATTACCTCAAATACAAACAGTGGATGTTATCCTATGTGTATTCAGTTTAACGAAACCAGCGGAGCTACATATAACTCCGTAATTTATACCTTCGGAGATGGCGATTCGTCCACAACAATGGCTCCTCAACATTGTTATACGCAAATTGGAACTTATTCTGTAACCATTACCTGCACTGATGCAAACGGGTGCATAGGTACAACTCTGAACTCAAATATGATAACGATAGGCTCTAATCCTATCGCAGATTTTTCTTCTTCTCCCACAAATGTTATTACAGCAAACACTATTGTTTCTTTTACAGATATATCAACAAATAGCGTTGTATCGATGTGGAATTTTGGGGATCCTGGCTCAGGTATAGATAACAGTTCATATTTATCATCACCTTATCATACTTATTCATCCGCCGGAACATATTGCATAGAACTGACTGTACAAAATCAGTTTGGTTGTATGGATTCTACCAATGAATGCCTAACGGTTACTAATGATGCAGCCATAACTATTCCTAATGTATTTTCTCCAAATGGCGATGGCATTAACGATAAGTTTTTTATCACGCTTACTGCAATAAAAGAGTTGAGCTGCAGTATTTTTGACAGATGGGGTGTAAAGGTTTCGGAATGGAATACCTTAGATGGAGATTGGGATGGCAAGACAGAAAGTGGGAAAATGGCCAACGACGGAGTCTATTTCTTTATTATTAAAGCAACTGGATTGAATGAAAAAATAATTAATGAACATGGTTTCCTGACTTTGTCGAAATAGTAACTGAAAGTTTGTTAGTGATAAATATACCATCAATTGTCTAAGATCTACCACTTACAATATTTGAAGAAAAACAAGCTTCTGACTTTCCTTTCAGTTGCTGATCGAATTCTTCCAGCCGAAGAAAATTCCCCTGGTGGCGGGAGTATGGAAACTGCAGCAGTAGTTGATTGGTATATGAATAAAGTCCCTGCAGACATCCGAAAAAAAATATTACTTTTTATTGACGTTATTCAATTCACAGGGGTTTTCTTTGGAGGAAAAAAATTCTCGGATAACAGTATTCAAGCGCAGGAAAGGCAATTAAAATGGATGGAGAATAATAAAGTCAGACTTTTTCGGATGGGATTTTTTGGAATAAAAACCTTTGTTGAGATGGGGTATTATACAAGGGAGGATATATGGACAACCATAAGTTATGATGGACCTATTTTACCTGACAGGGCATATTCAGATATAACAATTCGTGAATTATGTCAAAATAAACTTGAGATTTCAGAATAAATTTTTGCCTTAAATATTTATGACACATCTAATTTACGATGTAATAATAATAGGTTCAGGTGCCGGTGGCGGTACTGTTGCCAGCCGGCTTTCTGCATTAGCGGCTGAAGGTTTGAAAATAGCTGTATTGGAATCAGGTCCGCATTTTCCAAAAGAATATTTTACCCAGCGTGAAATAGAGATGTTTGATTTGTTTGAAAGTGGAGGAGCATTTCCAAGTGCCGACGGAACTATCACTGCAAGTTTTGGCAAAGCGATGGGTGGCAGTACTTTGATGTATACAGGTGTAACATTCAGATTACCAGATTCTGTAGTGGAAGATTGGGCAATAGATGGTCTTTCCAGTTCCGATCTTAAAACCCGTTTTGAAAAATTAGAAAAAGAATTACATGTAATTGAACCTTGCCAGGAAATGGAAAACGATAATAATCGTTTATTCAAAAAGGGTTGCGAAGAAATTGGAATATCGGTAAAAAAAATTTCCCTGAATTTAAAAAATTGCGAACAGATGGGGTTTTGCAACCTGGGATGTGCCAATGGAAATAAACAGGGAACGTTGTCCGTTCAATTACCTGCAGCTTCTAAGGCAGGTATTGAATTGATACCCAACTGCAAGGTAACAAACATTTCTGAAAAAAAAGTTCGTGCAACCATAAAAAAAGCTCCTGCCGGTTCTTTGCAAGGAACATTAAATGAAGGAATATATGAATTTCAGGCTAAAATAATTGTCCTTGCCGGAGGTACAATAGGGTCTTCCGCTTTGCTATTAAAATCGGGTTTTAAAAAAGAATTTCCGGCACTTGGCGCTTATATTACACTTCATCCGGCGATGACTGTTTATGGCATTCATCCAAAAAAAATAAAAAGCTATAAAGGATTTCCTAAAATATATTATTCACCTGATTACAGCGACAGTCCGGGGTATTATCTTGAAACCGCTTTTTATTATCCTTTCATCACTTCAAAAAATCTTTCTTTATGGGGAAAGGATTTGAAACATGCGATGAATAATTATAATAACCTGATGGCAATTATTATTCTTGTACACGACGAGGCTATAGCTGACAATAAGATAAAATTAAACTGGAAAAAGGAACCAGTGCTGGATTATAAGCTTTCTGACAATTCAATAAAAGCATTCTGTGATGCACAGGCAAAAGCCTCCAGAATATTTTTTGCCGCAGGTTGTAATGAAGCAGTGATGCCCGCTGCAGAGAAGCCATTATTTTCAAAAGAGGATTTGAAGGGAAGAGAACCTGAATTATTTATTACTCCAAAAACATTTATTCCCAATAAGGTGCCTGTGGCTACAGCTCATTTGCAGGGAGGCTGCAGAATGGGCAAAGACAAGAATGATTCTGTTACAGACAGTTGGGGTAAAGTGCATGGAAAAGAATGGCTGTACATTGCAGATGGTAGTCTTTTCCCAAAAAGCTCACATGTAAATCCGTATCTTACTATTATGGCTTTGGCGGATAGGGTAAGTGAACGGATAATAGCAACTAAAGACCAATGGTTATAATGATCATTGATTTCATTTCATAATTTTTTAATTATTTCCACCGTTTTATTCTCCAGGCTTTTTGTTGCTCCTCATTTAAAAAAGTCCATGCAACAATACGACTTACCTTTTGCCCTTGAGCCATATCAATGGTTTTTATATCTATGGCATTTACCTTTTTGAGTGCTTTGTAAACACCGGCAAGGTTTTCTCTCTTGGAGATGAGTGTAGAGTACCAAAAACACTTTGTTGGCAGCTGAGCACTCTGTTCAATCATTTTTTTTACAAATCCGGACTCACCTCCTGTACACCACAGTTCAGTATTTTGCCCGCCAAAATTTAAAGCAGCCTTTTTATTCTTGATGCCTAAATTCCTCCACTTTCGTTCAGTACCTTCATTGGCTTCTGCTAAGGATGAATGGAAAGGAGGATTACAAATTGTAATGTCAAAAACTTCACCCGGCTTCATAATGTTCCTGAATATAGCGGATGAGGATGTTTGTAACCGGCACTCAATAGCAGATTTTAAATGATCATTTGAAACTATAATTGTATTTGCCGATTTAATCGCAAAAGGATCAATATCTGTTCCAACAAAGCGCCAGCCATATTCACTATTTCCTATAATTGGATAAACACAATTGGCACCAACACCGATATCCAGAACCGAAATAGAATTGCCTTTTGGAAGAACATTATTGTTACTGCTCTTCAACAGATCGGCAATATAATGGATATAATCAGCCCTTCCGGGAATTGGAGGGCAAAGGTAATTCACCGGTATGTCCCAATTTGAAATACCATAGAACTGCTTTAACAATGCCTTGTTCAAGGTTTTCACAGCCTCAGGATTACTGAAATCGATGGATTCATTATTATATTTATTGATTGATACAAATGCGGCAAGTTTAGGACAGACAAGGATAAGCTGTTCAAAATCATAACGAAGCCGATGCTTATTCCGGGGATGCAAGCCGCTCTTCTCTAATGGAAATATTTTTGAATTTTCTGACAATTCAGACAGCGTATAATTGTTTTAGTATTTCCCTTTATGCAACTAAAGTATTCATTAATTCGTCGCAAAATTATTGCTATCTGCCGCAAAAATTATTTTTCTGTCCAACAGCGATATCTTTAGGTTTTTGGGGATTAAACAACCGGGATAAATTTCAATTTCGTTTTAAGTTCTATAATCTCCAACTTAATTTTTTCTACTTTATCCTGATAGTCAGCGATAAGAGGATTTGTACTTTTTGCTTTCCCAAAAAAACTCAGATTATTTTCCAATTGATCCACCTCCGTCTGTTGCTTTTTTATTTTATCCTGCAATAGCAAACGTTCTTTTTTTATTTGCTCCTTTCCTTGTGGAGATTTTAGCATTTGTTCGTATTTAAGGCGATAGAAAACTTTATCATCCACCTTCGAATTAATTTTAATTCGTTCGAGCAACTTTTCCATAGCTCTGCCGAAAGCATTGTTAAGCCGATCATTTTCTTTCAACGGAGGCTCTCCGGAAAGAGCCCATTCCTCTTGCATTTTTTTTAATTCTTCCAGGCATTGAGCAATATCATCCGAAGGTTGAAATAAATCTATTTTTGCTATGAGTGCCTCTTTAACTTCAAGGATTGCTTTGAGGGCATTTTCTTTTACAAGTACCTGATTATTTTTGCATTCAAAAAAATGATCACAAGCCTTTCGAAAACGCATCCAAACAACATCTGAATCTTTTGTCGCCACCTGTCCGATAGTTTTCCATTCCACTTGCAATTTTTTTAAAGCTTCCGCTGTAGTCTGCCATTCTGAGCTTTCCTGAAGCGTTTCGGCTTTTACACAGAGTGCCGTTTTCTTTTCTAAATTGCTGGCGAACTCTCCCCTTTGTTTAGCGTAGTATAAATCCAGCAGTTGATGAAAATGCAAACGGGCTTTCTTAAATCGTTTCCAACAATTTCCATTATCACTTTTGGGCACAAAACTTATTTTCTGCCAGGCATCCCATATCGCACTTTCTTTTTCTGCCACTTCCCGACAGGCTTTATGAGAAACTAACTCGGTTTGGCAAAGTTGTTCTATTTGTTCACATAAAACAATTTTGGCTGCCAGGTTGTTTTGCTGCTGTTGTTTTACCTGAAGATCGTGTTCTTTTTTTCGTTCGATAATTTTATCTCCTACAGCATTGAAACGTAGCCATAAATTATCTTTCAATTCCCTGCTGGTATTTCTGATTTCACTCCACTCTTCCTGTAAATGATGCAACCCCTCTAACGCTTTTTTCAAGGAAGGCTCTTCATTCAGTAGCTCTGCCTTTTCGCAGAGTTGAACTTTATGTTCATTGTTTTTTTTCTTGTCAAGGATATTCAGTTCATTATTGATCTTTACCATATCATAGAACTTGCCTGTCAGGAAAAAATAATTTTCCCTAAGGGTATGATTATCCGCGATGGGAACATTTCCAGTTGTACGCCATTTGGTCTGAAGCGCCTGAAACTTATTATAGGAGGACGAAAAATTATCATTGCCTTTTAACAATTCTTTTAATTCATCAATGATCATCTTTTTTGTAGAAAGATTTTCCATTGCCGATTTCTCCTTCTGCTTACGCTCTGAAACTTTTTTTGCATTTAAACTTTTCCAGATTTGGGCAATTTTTTCATCCAAAGGATCCGCTTTAGGTTCAAAATCTTCCGCAGGACTACCATCCTCGGTAAACACAGCCAGTTTGTGCTCAAAATCTTCCTTTACCAGTTCATCTAATTTATTTTTGATGAGTTGGGCAGCAGGTAAAATAGAATGAATTTCCTCCTGTGCAAGAAATTCCGCAAGTTTATCTACTAACTGGATTTTATTTAACCCATCTATTTCATCTTCAGAAATTATAGCTTCAGGATTTTCTGTTTCTAATTCATCAGTAAGATCAACCGATATAGCCTCCTGTGAAAGGTTTTTGTTTTGTATCGGTTCGGGATTTTCATTATTTTGCATAGTGCGAATTTTACTAAAAATTATATATTACTCCTTCTTAACAAGATCAATGGAATATTATCAAATAAAATTGTAATCAAAATTAATTTCTTAAACATCTAATTTACAATAAATTTTAAAAGCAACATTTAAAATAAAAAAATAATTGTCGTGAATCAATTTCGATTTTTTTATTATTCGCTTCAACTTACACAAAATTAATTTATGAATACATTCGTACATTTAGCTTAAAAGAACGGGAGAGAGAACTATTTTGAAGGATTGGGATAAAAAATAAATGTAGCCGGTTTGATTATAAACCTTCTATTCTGCCACCATCCACCGGGATATTAATACCACAGATATAAGCGGCAGCAGGGGAAGCCAAAAAAGCGATAGCATTAGCAATTTCATTTGGCTCAGCAAAGCGATTCGCAGGTATTTCAAGCAACATCTCTTGTTTTATTTTATCAATTGATTTTCCTGTTTTTACAGCTTTATTTTCCATTAATGATTGCAAACGAAATGTATTGGTAGCGCCCGGCAATACATTATTTACAGTTATTCCAAAGGATGCGACTTCATTAGCCAGTGTTTTCGACCAACTTGCAACAGCGCCCCGAATGGTATTGGAAATGCCTAATCCGGGTATTGGTTGCTTTACAGATGTAGAAATAACATTAATGATTCTCCCATATTTTTCTGTTTTCATTCCGGGGATAACAGCTTGCGCTAAAATATGGTTACAGATAATATGGTTGGAAAATGCTGTTAAAAAATCCGCCGGTTTCGCTAAAGTAACCGTTCCTGCGGGTGGTCCACCGGTATTATTAACTAAAATATGTATGAATGGGTTGCTTTTTAAATAATATTCAATTTTTGATTTTAAATCTTCCGGATCAGAAAAATCAGCGCAGATCAATGTATGGTGTTGTTTTGAGTTAGTCGCTAACTCAAGTAATGTTTCTTTTAATTTAACCTCATTTCGGGCAAGTAAAATAACATTAGCACCCAACATAGCCAGTTCTATTGCAGCCGCTTTTCCAATGCCTTGGGTACTTCCGCAGACCAGAGCATTTTTCCCTTCTAAACTTAAATTCATGTGATTTAGAATAATTTATTTACAAATGAACGAAAAAAAATGTGAAATGAAATATAAACTTGGAATTTGCCAGATTTCAAAACATTGCCCTTTCTTCTTTTACTTTAGCGAATTATACAAACCTGATTGTTTGTTGAAAAGATAGTCGGGCAAATAACCAGAGCGATATAAGCTGAAACAGCAAACACACCAACATAATCCAAACTCATACATTTACCAATCAGAATGGTATCAGAATGTTTTAAACTTATGGAGGAAAAACTTGACAGAGTAAAAACAAACCAAATTTTATAATTTTAGCCTCTCCTATTATTTTAAATAACCTACATCCATTTTCAAGGAAGAAAGTAGAAACAAATAGTTTTAAAACATTTAATTAACTTTGTCCCGAAACGTTTCCTTATGCTGGAAAATTGTGTAAATCGTAAATTTATACGGTTTCCATTTTTATCAATATTCTTATAGCGATATAGTATTATCTGTTTTATGCAAACAAAAAGAATAACCATTGTAAACAGGCATTATCCTCCTAATATTAATATTACCGGAGAAAATGCCTGGGATTTAGCAAATTATTTAATTGAAAAACATAAAATTGAAGTCTCCATTGTACACATCGATCGTAAATATGAAGGAGGTGGAAATAAAAGAGAATCTGTCGGAATTATTTACCCTCTGAAAACAATTTATGAAGGCAAAAATAAATTTTTGCGATACATAAGTGGAATGATGGATGGTTACAACTTGATAAAAAAAGCGGCAAAGTTGAATAATGGCCCCATCATTGTAATGACAAGCCCGCCGCTTCTTCCAATGTGGGCTTCAAAAATTCTGGGTAAAAGAAAAAAAGAATGGATCTTATGGAGCATGGATTTATTCCCCGAAGGTTTTGCCGCATCCAACGAAATAAGCCCGACAAATTTTCTTTACAAATATGCTCTGAGGCAAACCTATAAATATGCTCCCGAAAAAATCATTGCACTTGGACCTCAACAGAAGAAGGTATTAGAACAGAAATATAAAAAGGAAATTGAGAATGTGATTCTGCCTTGTGGTGTTTTTTTAGATCAAAATAAAATTGAAAACACTCCCTCCTGGAAAATTCATACTAATAAGATTTACCTTGGGTACTGTGGCAATTGCGGCATTCCACACTCCGTAGATTTTATTAAAGAAGTTATTGACGCAATTAACCCTGATACACAACAGTTGGTTTTAGCTGTTTATGGTACTAAAGCGGAACAAGTGATTACTTATGCGAAAGGTAAACCTGGAATTACCATACTTACAAACGTTCCAAGAAATGAATTGCATCATATTGATGTTCATTTGGTAACATTGGTAAACTCCTGGACACATGTGGCGGTACCATCAAAGGCGGTAAGTAGTGTCTGTTCAGGTGCTACTATCTTATTCTGTGGCAATAAAGAGAGTGATAATTGGTGTTTACTTAAGGATGCCGGTTGGCTGGTGGAAGATGATTTGAATTTAAAACAAAATGTCCAAAAAGCCCTTGCTTCATTAAATTGGGTGGAAATCAAAATAAAAAAAAATAATGCATCCCGAATATCCGCCGAACTCAATAGCCTGATACTTCAAAGCTATGCCACAATTGCCACCTGGGCTAACTGAATTAACTGAATTAACCGATTTTATTAATTTTAATAATTATATTTGCATTTTAAAATCTATTCAAATTCAAATGAAAATAGCCATCATAACAGGTTCAGGAGGACTCATCGGGAGTGAATCAGTATCGTTTTTCTCAAAACATTTTGATAAAATAATCGGCATTGACAATGATATGCGGAGCTATTTTTTTGGTAAAGAAGCTTCTACCAGTTGGAATGTGAACAGGATCAAAGAAAACGTTCCAAACTATGAACATCATGCTATTGATATTCGTGATTTAGCGAGCCTTGAAAAATTATTTAACCAGTATAACAACGATATTAAATTAATAGTTCATACTGCCGCGCAACCCAGTCATGATTGGGCTGCAAAAGAACCGATTACTGATTTCGGAGTAAATGCAACAGGTACGCTTCACATGCTTGAACTAACACGTAAATACTGTAGTAAAGCTGTTTTTCTATTTACTTCTACCAACAAAGTATATGGCGACAATCCAAATTATTTGCCTTTGGTTGAAAAAGAAACACGCTGGGAAATTGCGGAAAACCACGCTTATTTTAAAAATGGTATTGATGAACAAATGAGTATTGACCATACAAAACACTCTGTGTTTGGTGTATCAAAACTAGCTGCGGATGTGATGGCTCAGGAATACGGAAAATATTTTGATATGAGTGTCGGCATTTTTCGCGGTGGTTGTCTTACAGGGCCTAATCACAGTGGAGCCCAGCTTCATGGTTTTTTATCCTACCTGATGAAATGCACACTAACCGGAAACCATTACACCATCTTTGGTTATAAAGGAAAGCAGGTTCGTGATAATATTCATAGTTCTGATTTGGTGAATATGTTCTGGCATTTTTATCAACAGCCAAAAATGGGGGAGGCTTACAATGCCGGTGGCGGACGGTTTGCAAACTGTTCCATGATTGAAGCGATTAAAATGTGTGAAATTATCAGCGGTAAAAAATTAAACCATACCTATAGTGAACAGGCACGTAGTGGCGACCATATCTGGTATATCAGCGATGTATCTAAATTCAAAAAAGATTATCCGGGTTGGGAATACAAATGGAATTTGCAGGATACCCTTATTGATATTTATAATACGATGAGTAAAAAAATTAGTTGGTAACAGAATTTTTATTTAACTGATCACTATACAAGTTGATTACTTGCTTTAAAAATTTTTCTTCTGAAAATTTCTCTTCAATGATAGCTCTGCCATATTCTGAAAAAGAGGTATAATCATCCATATCAATAAAGGTCTCAATATTTTGAATAAATTCTTTTTCATTATTCAGGTCCGCTAACAGTCCTGATTTATTATTTATTACCATATCCGGTATTCCTCCGATATTAAAACCAAGAACCGGAGTTCCGCAAGCGAGGGATTCTACAATAGTATTCGGTAAATTATCTTCAATGGAAGGGATCACAAAAAAATCAGCCGCATTATAACAATTTACAATATCAATATCCTTATTTATAAAACCCAACTGAATTACTTGGAAATCAAAATCAATATGTTCTACCTTCTTGCCTATCATTAAAACACAGATTTTTGATTTGTTTTTAATCTGATTCAAAGCAGAAAAAAGCAGATGCATCCCTTTCCTTTTATCATTCGGATTTTCTGCGACAAACAAAATAAATTTTTTATCTATATGGTCAAGACTAAGTTTAATACGCGCTTCGGCTTTATTTACTGGCTTAAATAGTGTTGTGTTAATACAGTTAGGAATTACCTTCACTTCGAAATCTTTAAATACTTCACTTTCCTTTGCCAGCTTCCCAAGCCATACGGAAGGTGTAATAACAATCAAATTAACATCTCTTAAATACTTTTTTTTAATGTCTATATTTCGCTGAAGCAAATTTTTATAGGGCTGGTAATCTAAATCTGCAGTGTAATGGTTTCCTCCGGTAAATGGATTCATGTCATGTAGTGTCCAAAAAAAAATTTTCTGCTTGTCAGTAAAAATGTGTTTATATGAAATAATTTTGGGTACCCAATGAAAATGGATAATATCAGCCTCTTTGTAGATGTTAAGTTTATCAATACGAAAAAGAGAAAAAGGACCATTTATGTAGGCTTTTTTATTAAATAAAGTGGGCAGTTTATTTAACAATTGATTGATGAATTTTAATGAAAGGTAATAAAAAAAACCATACTTTTTTGAAAGCAATTCCTGAATAGAATAAACATTTTTCTCAACAGGACAATTTATTTTATTCAACACCAATAAACTGGAATCGTATCCATTAGCCAATAATGCCTGATGCTGCCTTCTACAAGCTATAGCCGCACCTCCTCCATAATTAGTAGTAATCAATAAAATTTTCATCCAGGTAAACCTAAAAAACTTTGCATTATAACGGTAAAATTAAGAGAAAAACGATTGAACAGCGGAAAATTATCTTTCTAATTAAAATAGTGGTAATGACATAAAAAACCCAAACTCCTGATTTTCTAATTTTTATATTACTTTTAACATCTGTATAAGTTAAATTTAAAAATTCGTCTATGAAAAAAATAATATCAATCTTATTACTTGCGATAGCCGTAACAAGTACCTCATGTAAAAAACCTGCCGGTGAAGGTGGTAATTCTTCTATTAAAGGAAATATATGGGCACAAAAATGGAACAGTACATTTACAACGTTAACAAGTGAAGGTGCCGGAGAGAATATTGATGTTTTTATAATTTATGGATCCGAAACCAGTTATGGACATAAAATTTCTACCAGTCCGGATGGGACATTTGAGTTTAATTATCTCCGTCCCGGTTCATATAAAGTATATGTATATTCAAAAACAACAACTACCGCTAATGCAAACGGTAAAGTTGCTGTTTCTGTTGATGTAGAAATTACTAAGAAAAAACAAGCCGTTGATGCCGGGAAAATTACGGTTAATATTTAAAATTCATACAAATCAAGAATGATTACTAATTTACTAAACTGTATATATAAAGTAGCAATTTCTGTTTCGTAGATTCGTTTTTTATTTGTTATTCGTAACCCCCATCACTATCCAAAGAATATACTATGAAAACAAAAGCAGTTGTATTTATTATTGTGATGATTAGTTTTAGTTTAGCTATTCATTCCCAAGGCAAAAAAACAGTTAAAAAATTTAAAATTAAATCAACCAGTGTTTCGATTATGGAAATGGTTGATGGTAAAAGCAAAACACGTACAGACTCTTACCAAAAATACGATAATTCAGCTCATGTGATTGAAGATGTTGAATATAATAAAGACGGGACTTTCAAGAAAAAAGAAACAAAAAAATTCAACAAAAATGAAGATCCTATTGAGGAAGTTATATATGATGAAAAAGGAAATTTTAAAAAGAAAACTACTACTGAATACAATACTAACAAGGATAAAACATCGGAAAATGTTTTTGACAGTAATGACAAATTAATAGAAAAAACAGTTTTTGGTTATAACACAAAGGGAGAAAAAACCTTTGAGCTGACTACTGATGATAAAGGAAAAGTAATAAAAAATTCAATTTATTCGTATGATAAAAATGGTCTTAAAATTGAGAAAAAAACAACGGATGCAAATGGTAATTTTCTTTCAACAAAAAAATATACTTACGAATATTAAAATTGGAATATCTTAAAAATAGTTTGGGCAGCTTTACCCCCATTTCATTAGAAAAAATGGACAAAGTAAAACTGATGGACAGAACAGATACAAAGTATGTTTTTACATTAGCTCAACTACCAATTCTTCTTGCTGAACTTAAACTGGATTACCATATTGTTGATATAAACGGCAACAGAATCAGCAGGTACGAATCGCTTTATTTTGATACAAAAAAGTTTGATTTATATCATTGCCATCATAGAGGTAAGCCAAACCGTTTTAAGATACGTTTTAGAAAATATGTTGAGTCTGAAATCTGTTTTTTCGAAGTAAAATTTAAAAACAATAAAGGAAGAACCATCAAAGATCGTGTAAAACAAAAACAAATTAATAACACAATAAATGGTAAAGCGGAAATTTTATTGAAAGAAAAAACACCTTTGCTTCCAATTCATTTAGAACCAAAGTTGTGGGTAAATTATTCACGAATTACATTAGTAAATAAAAATTCTCCCGAACGTGTTACTATTGATATCGACTTAAATTTTAAAAATAATGAGCAGACTATATCTATTAAAAATCTGGTAATTGCTGAAGTAAAACAAAATAAAGCGTTTAGTTCGGCATTTACCAAACTAATGAAAAAATACCATATAAGGGAAGGTTCTATCAGTAAATATTGTTTTGGAGTAATAAGTCTGTTTAAAAAAATAAAACATAATAATTTTAAGCCCGATTTAAATTTACTAAAGAAAATACTTTATACTAAAATCTAATCATTATGATTCTACTACAGGAAATTAGCGAAGAAGCCGTTAAATCGGGATTTGAGTTGTTTGACAAGTTAGGACCTAAATTTTTCATCCGCATAGGAATAAATTTTGCCTCTGTATTTATCCTTATCCGGTTTATATATTTTCGAAGATATAAAAGCAGTGAAAACTTTTTTACATTTTTTATTTTTAACCTCATTATTTTTCTGATTACGTTTATTCTAAATAAATCAGATATGAGTATGGGTGCCGCATTTGGGTTGTTCGCTGTTTTTTCTATGTTACGATACCGAACAGAAGGAATTAGCACAAAAGATATGACCTACCTGTTTTTGGTTATTGCAATGGGATTAATTACAGCCTTAAGCAAAGGCACTTGGTTTGAATTAATATTTCTTAATATTCTTATTATTCTATCCACGTATTTGCTTGAAAGCAGCATGCTGATGAAAAAAGAAGAAACCAAAATAATACAATATGAAAATATTGAAATGATTCAACCCGAATTTCATACTGAACTAATTGCAGATTTAGAAAAACGAATGGGAATTAAAATCAATCGCATCTCTATTGGTAAAGTTGATTTTTTAAAAGACACCGCTTTAATAAAAATTTATTATTATGAGTCGAAATAAGCAAAAGTGCATGTCTTCATTGAAGGGAAAAGGTATATTGTCGCTGTTTTTCATCACTTTTAGCGTTAGTATAAATAGTTTTTCACAGCCAGTAAATGATGCTGGTATGTGGACAACATTTAATGTGGATAAAAAAATTAAAAATGATGTTTCCATCTTCTTAACCGAAGAATACCGGTTGAAAGAGAATTTCACACAAACTAATTTGTTTTATTCTGAATTAGGACTTGAGATTCGTCCATTGAATTTTCTGAAAGTATCCTTGGCATACCGGATGATTGAAAAAAATTTAATTGATAACACCTTTAGCTTTCGCCACCGCATGATGCTAAATATCACATTTAAAAAAAAATTGAAAAAAATTTCCTTGTCTTATCGTCAACGAATTCAAGCCGAAGAAAGAAATATATATTCCAGTGCGAACGGAAGGATGCCCGAATGGTATTCAAGAAATAAATTTGAACTGAAATATGATTTAAATAAACCTGTTACACCCTATATCGCGGCTGAATTTCGCTATCAGATTAACGATCCAAGGAATACTGAATCCAACGGATTATGGCATCGTAGCCGTTATATTATTGGCATAGATTATAAAAGAAACGATAAAAATACATTTGGCTTGTATTACTTAATTCAAAATGAATACAATGTTTCTTCCCCTGAAAATTTATACATTGTCGGTTTGGAATATTCGTTGTCTTTATAAAAATTACCTCCTTTTTCCACCACCACTTCCCCTATTACCAGATTTTGACCCCGAGCTGGGAGTAGAATGTGAAGCAGGACTTGCATGATGCTCTGAACGATTTTGTTTAACTGACGGCGACGACTTTTTATTTTCCTTCATTCTGTTACCTTTATTGTTGCTATTATTGTTACTCTTATTATCATTCCCAACTGAAACATTCTTTTCATTTCTTGTATCCTTATGAAACCCATCTTTAGTAGACTTGTTGTTGTCAACAGATGAATTTGTTCCTTTATCTTTACCTGACGAACGTCCTTCTTTAATTTGATCTGAACTCGCCCTGTCATACGTATTTTTATATTCTCCCTTTTCTCTTCTTTGATTTACAGTTGCTGACGTTGTTCTTCTCTGCCCGTAGTAATCATGAGCATTCGAATTACGATAATGATCTGATCGGTGGTAATAACCATAATAATCATTATAATGATGGTAATGGTAGCCATAATAATAGGAATGCCAGTACAACGGTGCCCAAGGATTCCAATATCCGGGGTAATAACCCCAACTCCATGGAGAAACATATACTACATACGATGGGAAAAACAGGTAATGAATAATGCTCCAGCTTCCTACCGGGTGCCAATAATCATTTATAGTGTTTGTAGAATTGTAATAATTATTAGTTATAGTAGTCGTTTTTTTATCGCCGGATCCTGAGTTAGCAGAGTTGGCAGATTTAGCACCCGTATATCCCGGATTCGGTGTTCCTCCTGTTGTGGTTTTTTCCACTTCATCTTTTGGTTCAATTATATAATTTTTCCCGTATAGCTGCTCATCGCCTATAATCTGAATCTGAACTTTTTCATTCTTATCTTTTTCAACTTCAATTACGGCAACATCCTGAGTTTCTTTTTCATTTACCGCTACCTGAAGAACAATAGCATGTGCAGTTCCTTTCACATTATCTTTTACACTAATATAGTCAATCTTACCATTGCCATTCAAATCAAGATTATTGACTTTAGAATCTTCAGCATTTAGTTTTTTCTCAAATTCTTCTAATGTTTCAGATTTTTGAAAAAGATCCAGAACACCGTAAAGATTTAGGTTATCTCCCGGCAAACCCAATGAGTCAGGGGTTATTTTTTCCTGAGAGAAAACAGGAGAGCATAAAAGACTACCTCCTATTATTGTTGCGAAAAACAGCGCTTTTTTCATTTTGATAAGTTTTTATATTAAAGATAAAACAAATACACATTACATTTACGCATAATCATAAACCATTCCAATTTTTATTTATAAATTTACGAGCACCCAAAAATACAAAATACCAGCCAATATGATATACTAAAAAATATCGTAGCACTTAAGTCCCCCTTGTGAGTTGGACTGTGGGATTGCGAAGGGGGCAGGGGGATGAAAATCTGTTATTCATGAACAACCATTACAATAAAAAGTTAAAATCCTTCGCTCAAAGCAATAGAAATTTTTCAACTAAAGCGGAAATAAGAATTTGGTGTGAATTATTGAGAAATAAAAAAATGTTAGGGTTCCCGTTTTTACGTCAACGACCAATTGAGAATTATATAGCTGATTTTATGTGTAAAGAACTAAATTTGATAATTGAAATTGATGGCTATTCTCATCAATTCAAATATGAGGAAGATATTGAAAGAGATGACAGACTAAAACAATTGGGATTTCATGTTCTGCGTTTTACAGATGACGAAATAACAAAACATATTACAAATGTTGAACGTGCTATTATTCAATGGATAGATAATAAAGAAAAACAATTTCATCCCCCTGCCCCCTTCACTGACGCACATTCAATCACACAAGGGGGACAAAAAAACAGATAAATGCTAACCAATAACGATATACTAAAAAAAATACGTGTAGCTCTTGAGCTCAAAGATGAAGATGTGGTAAAAATCCTTAAGCTGGCTGACTTTGAAATTTCAAAAAGTGAATTAAATGCCCTCTACCGCAAGCCCGATCATGCCAACTATAAAGAGTGTGGAGATCAGTTATTACGTAATTTCCTGAATGGATTAATTATTTTTAAACGAGGTCCAATGCCGCCAAAAAAGCAAGAAGCAATTTGACAATTCGGCAGTAGGAAATTATTAAGCAATATGGAGGAATTTATACCAACAACAACTGATCAGGCTTTAGTTGCTTCCCGATTTATTAATTCTACTAATAAAAATGTATTCCTTACGGGTAAAGCGGGAACAGGTAAAACCACGTTCCTGCGGCAAATTGTAATTCACACCTACAAAAAATGTTTAATTGTTGCTCCCACCGGAATTGCGGCTATTAATGCGGGAGGCGTTACAATTCACTCTTTGTTTCAATTACCCTTTGGATCGTTCGTCCCTGTTAACCAATCCCCGCACAATTTTCAGGTAAATGTAAAAATAAATGATCCACTTTCTGTTATCAAAAACCTTCAGATGTATGACTCTAAACGTAAACTTTTACGTGAATTAGAGTTATTAATTATCGATGAAGTAAGTATGCTGCGTGCCGATTTACTCGATGCCATTGATCTAGTTCTACGCCATGTAAGAAGAAGAAATAATCAGCCTTTTGGCGGAGTTCAGGTATTATTTATCGGCGACTTATTGCAGCTTCCGCCCGTTGTAAAAAACGAAGAATGGGAACAGTTAAAACCTTTTTACAATAGCATTTATTTTTTTGACGCACAGGTATTAAAAAACAATACACCGGCATATATTGAATTAGACAAAATATACCGGCAGACAGATCAACGCTTTGTTGACTTATTAAATCATCTTAGAAATAACGAGATATCAGCCGAAGATACTACCTTATTAAACACCTATTATAAACCAAATTTTAAAGCAAGTCCATCGGATAAATACATTACTCTCACTACTCACAATTATAAAGCAAACGAATTAAATAAAAATTTACTGAGCAGATTGCACGGTAAATCATTTTTCTTTGAAGCCAAAATAGAAGATGATTTCAACGAACATGCCTACCCTATTGAAAAAACGCTAGAATTAAAAATAGGTGCACAAATTATGTTTATAAAAAATGACCCTACCGGTGCTCAACGTTTTTTTAATGGTAAAATCGGTCTTGTTTCCGCTATCAATAATGCTATTATTGAAATAAAGTTTGATGACACTTCAGATCCAATTAAGGTGGAACATTATATATGGCAAAATTTAAAATATAAATTGAATGAAACAAACAACGAAATTGAAGAAGTGATAACAGGTACTTTTACACAGTACCCAATTAAATTAGCCTGGGCGATAACTGTTCATAAAAGTCAGGGACTTACCTTCGATAAAGCTATAATTGACGCTAGTGACGCCTTTGCTCCCGGACAAGTATATGTCGCTTTATCGCGTTTGAGATCATTGGATGGCTTGGTGCTGACTTCAGCAATAAATTTTAATTCAATTAATCAGGATAGTAAAATTAACGCCTATTCTAAAACGCAAATAGAACAACAAAATCTGAATGAGCTTTTAACAAGTGAAACCTACCAATTTTTAAAGGAGTATGTATTAAAAAGTTTTGACTTTAATTCCCTTACCAAACAGTGCGAGGAGCATACCGATAGTTATGTAAAAGATGAAAAAAAATCTACAAAACAAAGGCATCACAAATGGGCGCGGGAATTGGAAAAAGAAGTAAAAGAAATCAAGCCTCATGCTGATAATTTCAGACATCAAATACTTTCAATCATTGATAAAAAAGAAACAGGACACCTTGATTTTCTTCATAAAAGAGTGCTTGCGGCTTCCGCTTATTTTTCTCCGATTTTTAAAAACCTGACCAACAAAATATTCCGACACATATTAATTCTGAAATCAGAAAAAAAAATAAAAACCTACCTGAATGAGTTATTATCACTGGAACTTATTGTTAATGAACAATACAAACTCATAAATAAAGCCGCACTTTTAATACAAGCAAGCATTACCAACAAGGAGATTACTAAAGCGGAGGTTGCAAAACTAAGTCTGGATTCACATCGGCTGGAGCAACTGAATATGATCTTCAATGCTGCGGTAAAAAGTAAAGCTACTAAAGAAAAAAAGAAAAAAATTACTGCCCTTAATCCCATATCTTCAGCCACTGCCGGAACAAATACCGATGAAGGGCTGAAATACGAAGCAAAAAAAGATACGAAAGCGGAAACATTTAAACTTTACAAACAGGGTAATACCATTGAATCTATCGCTAAATTACGGTCTATGGCAACAGCCACAATAGAAGGTCATTTAGCTTATTTTATTACCAAAGGAGAGCTGAATGCCTGTGATTTTTTATCCGCTGAAAAAATAAAAAATGTGATAAGCGTTTCAAAAAAATTAGATACATTTCAATTCGGTTCGATAAAACAAGCATTAGGAGATGAATATAGCTATGGAGATATTAAAATAGCCATCGCTTCTTATCTTTCAATTTCCCAGAAAAAAAAAGAAAGAACTTCAGAAAAGGAATAATACCAATACTTATCATAAAAACATCCAATGTTTAACAACATAGAAACATAGGATTTAAGATTTGATAGAAAAATATTTTTTTCACATAGTCTATGTTTAAAGTTCAGCCTATGTTTTGTACTCCGAAATATTTTTTTCTATCAATCTATGTAGTTAATTTTTACCACACCTTCGGGTGGTTACCCGCAGGGTGACAATTAAATTATTGGACTATATGTTAAAGAGTAATGGTATAAAAGGAAGAATAGCAGGATTGAACAGCAGCAAAAAACAGAAGAAAAATTGGGCAAAAAAAAAGGAGTACCGCATTGGTGCTCCTTTTTAAGTTTGCAAAAAGAAATTATTTTTTCTTTTTACCACCTTTTTTTGCGGCAGCTTCAGCTTCAGCAGCTTTTGCAGCTTCTTCAGCAGCGGTAGCATCAGCAGCAGCTTTAGCAGCAGCTTCAGCAGCGGCAGCCTCTTCAGCAGCTTTAGCGGCGGCAGCAGCAGCGGCTTCTACTTGTGCTATTGAATCTTTTGTAGCTTTTTCTTTAGCAGCTTTTTCTTCAGCGCTTGGTCCACAAGCAGCGAATGTAAACACACCTGCTAGGGCAACTAATGTAAATACTTTTTTCATTTTGTTTTGTTTGTGATTTTAATTAAAATTTGCACAAAGCTACATTTATTTTTTTATTTCAAACAACTATTTTAAAAAAAATTCTTCAAGACATAAAAAAAAGTCCCGCAAAATTGCAGGACTTTTTTTAACTCAGAATAAGGTATTAACCTCTTCCTTGACCAGGTTTAACCGGTGCTGGCTCAGCCTTTTTAACGGGCTTAGCTTTTCCACCTTTTTTTGCAGCTTTTGCAGCTTCTTCAGCAGCAGCAGCATCAGCAGCAGCTTTAGCAGCAGCTTCAGCAGCAGCAACTTCGGCAGCTTTTGCAGCTTCAGCAGCAGCAGCAGCTTGAGCAGCAGCAGCTTCTACAACAGCAATTGAATCTTGTTTTGCTTTTTCTTTAGCGGCTATTTCTTCAGCGCTTGGTCCGCATGCATAGAATGAAAACATTCCTGCTACGGCAACTAATGTAAGTACTTTTTTCATATTGTTTTAATTGTTTATTTGGTTAACCGGAGACAAAAGTAATATTTTTATTTAACAAAAAACAAATTTATTTTGATAAAAAAAAACAGTACATTTGTATCCGAAAAAATTAATCATTCCAACTAACAAATAAAAATTAAACAAATGAAAAAAAACATTTTAAATTTATCCGCAATTGCAATGATTGCATTAGCATCAGTATTTACAGGATGTAAAAAAGATGATATTACTCCCCCTGTTGTTACATTAACCGGTGATGCAAGTATTACTATTCCACTTAAAGGAGCTTATACTGAATTTGGTGCTACTGCAACTGATGATAAAGATGGTACTATCACTCCTGTCGTTTCTGGAGATGTGAATACAAACCTTACTGGTACATATACTAAAACTTATACAGCAACTGATGCTGCAGGCAACGTTGGTACAGCTACAAGAACTATTATCGTAATTTATGATTTAGCTGCAATGCCAGGTACTTATACATGTACAATTTCAGGCACTCCGGATTATGTTTATACACAAACAATAACTGCTGGAACAAATAATAGAATTATTTTTGGTAAATTTGGTGATTATGCAGGGAATACAAGTATCTACGCTGATCGCGTAGGTGAAACTATTACATTGCCTAGTCAAACAGCTGTTCAAGTTGGAACGAATCCTGCCGATAGAACTTTTTCCGGTACAGGGTCAACAACTCAAACAGGTTTTACCTTAACATATACAGAAACTACAAACGGAAATACCATAAATACTAGTGAAACCTTTGTAAAACAATAATATTATTTTAATTTTCTAAAAAAGAGTCCCGAAAATTTCGGGACTCTTTTTTTGCACTTCAAATTCCTTCAAGCAATTTTATTACCTTTGTATTTGTTAAAACACATTGATTTTTCTTATTATCAATTTTTAAAAATTGATATCCCTTTTCCGGTTATTAAGAATCATTCTGACCTATTAAAATACAAAAAATGAAAAAGAACATCTTTAATTTTATTGTAATAGCCTTAATTTCAACCTCAATAGTGCTTACCGGGTGTAAAAAGCCTGATAAAACAGCACCTGTTATAACCTTAAATGGTGATGCCAGCCTAACAATCTCTTTACAAGGCACTTATACAGGTTTTAAAACCTTGAAAGTATAAATAGTTAACGCTTATTTCTTTTAATAATTTCCATAGGGTATTGTTTGGTGTGGAATACGTCTGTTATAATTACTTGATTGTTCCTGTGTTGATAAATGATCTTATAATTGCCTTCTACTATATATCTGCTGTTTTGTTTTAAGTGTTTAAGCAGTTGTTCTTCCGATCCGGAGTCAGGAAAGTTTTGTAATTGCTCCGCCCGAGCGATTAATTTGTTAATGTATTTAATAGCGATCGTTTCCGATCGCGTTTCATGTTCAATGTAATCTTTGATCTCATCTAAACTTTTTAAAGCAAAGGGTGTCCAAGCTAGTTTTACGTTATTCATTATTTGCTACCGTATTTTATTTTTACGCTTTTATGCGGTATGAGTTTTCCTTGTTTGATTTCTTTTTGCGATTGATCATTACGGTCATAAAACTCCTCCAGTGTAAAGGGCTTTATCACTTCCTTTTTGTTTTTTATCTCTTCGTTTAAAAGCATATAAATAGCTTTTAATAGTTGATCGCTGTCAACTATATCAACGGCTTTGTGTATTTGTTTTTTTATGGCAGTCTTTGTCATTTGTCTAATATTTTAAAACAAATTTACTAATTAATCGGACATGTGTATTCCCCGGTGGCAAAGATGTCTTGCACTCTTTTTTTTTCTCTCCTGCAATTTCATTACTTTTGTATCTTTAGCAAGTCAAAATAAATCTACATGAAAAAAAACATTTCAAATTTAATTGCTATTGCCTTTATTTTAGGCTCATTAGTCTTTGCCGGTTGTAAAAAGCCTGATAAAACAGGTCCTGTTATTACCTTAAATGGTGCAGCCAGTCAAACAATTTCTTTACAAGACACCTATACTGAATTGAATGCCACAGCAACTGACGATAAAGATGGTTCTATTACCCCAACATTTTCCGGGACTGTAAATGTAAATCATACAGGTGCTTATATTATTACATACAGAGCCACGGATGCAGCCGGCAATATTAGTACTGCAATAAGAACTATTACTGTTGTGAATGATGTTGCGGCTATGACAGGATACTATATTTGTTCAGGTTCGACTAATTATAATGACACAATAACATTTTCTCCAATAAAGAACAATAGAATTCATTTCGGTAAATTCGGGAATTACCAGGGAAATACAAATATCTATGTAGATATTACAGGTACGGATGTTATTCTGGATAGCGTATTTGCTGTCCAGGTTGGGAGCCCTGCTCTTGACAGATCCTTTAAAGGAACCGGTGTAATAACCTCTCCAACTGTTTTTAATCTGGATTATACCGAAACTATTAATGGAGTAGCTACAAATAAAAGTGAACTTTTTACAAAACAATAATAACCTGCGTTCGATTAATAAATTCACAAAAACTGTGTGTTTTTCTTTTTTCTTGAAAAAAAAGAAACAGGGCAAATGTGTAGTACACATTTGAGCCAGCATGTGTATGGCTTTCAAGAACAAACGATTCCTCCCCACAAGCAACACAACATCGCGTTTGTTCAGTCCTCACGCGCATTTCCATAAATTTATTTTTGCACAAAATGAAATTATTAACGGTGCGGCTGATGTCCACGAAAAGTGCGAACCGCAAGTTTCGTGGCGATGTTGCGTAAGGCATTTGCGGGTAAAACGAAGGCTTGTGGTTGGTTTTCGTGGTCTCCTTTTCTTTGTTTCTTTCTTTTGGAGAAACAAAAGAAAGAAAAATCCTTTCACGAAGCTGCATTGCAAGTCAATTGGCGATATTTCTATAATCGAACTCAGGTTAAGGGTAGTGAATTTATAAAAGCCCTTCATTAATGGAAGGGCTTTTTTGTGTTATCTAATCCATTAAGCAATTTTATTACTTTTGTGTGGTTGACTACAATTTTATAATTTAATCTGCATGCAAAAAAACTTCGGCAACCTTTTTGGATTATTAAAACATCTTTTTCCCTTACTCATTATTTATGCCGCTTACAGACTACTTTTCTACTTTTTTTACTATTCATATTTTTCAGATTTAAGTCTCTGGAAACTTTCATCGATACTATTTTTTGGTCTTCGGTTCGATTTATCGGTTATCATACTATCTAATTTTCTTTTTGTTTTATTATACCTTTTGCCTTTTGCATTCAGGGAGAAAAATTGGTATCGAATATTGCTAAAATGGCTATTTTGGAGCGTTAATAGCTTAGCTATGTTAGCTAATTGTGTTGATTTAGTCTATTTCCAATTTACATTAAAGCGTACGAATGCTACTGTGTTTCATTTTTTCGGAGGGAAAATCGGTAATGATTTAGGACATTTGCTTCCCTTGTTTTTAAAAGAGTATTGGTATATTTTAGCTATCTGGATGGTTTTATCATACTTTATCTATTATCTGTATAAAAAAACCGAAAAAATTTTTCCACAACAATGGACAACAAAGCAATATAGCCTGCAAACAGCTATTCTAATAGGATTCAGTCCGCTTTGTATTATTACCTATCGCGGGGGATTCCAATTAAAACCAATTAGTATTGTAAGTGCCGGAGAATATGCTCCCGCAAAATATGTTCCTTTAGTAGTGAACACACCTTTTGCTATTCTGAAAACATTGGATGTGCCGGCAATTGAACCCTCTGTTTACTGGCCGCATGAAAATGAAATAACGATTAAAGAATTATTCAATCCTAACCATAAAGCTAAAAATGGAACTTTTAAAAAATTAAATGTATTTGTAATTACGCTAGAAAGTTTTTCAAAAGAATACATTGGCGCACTCAATGGTAAATCTAACGGCTACACCCCTTTTTTAGATTCGCTTATTTCTGAAAGTCTGATTTTTACCAATGCATTTTCAAATGGAAAGACTTCCATTGAAGGCATTCCTGCTATCGTTTCAAGCATCCCAACATGGATGAATGAACCTTTCATTACGTCACCTTATGGAAGTAATCAAATGAACAGCTTAGCTAATTTACTAAAAAAGCAAGGTTATTATTCCGCATTTTTTCATGGTGGGACCAATGGAACTATGGGTTTTGATGCATTTGCCAATCTTGCCGGGTATGATGATTATTTCGGACGCACTGAATATAACAACGAAAAAGATTATGATGGAAACTGGGGAATCTGGGATGAAGAATTTTTGCAATATACCGCCAATACTATTAATAAAAAGCAACAACCCTTCTTTGCAACTGTATTTACTTTAACATCACACCACCCTTTTCCTATACCTGCTAAATACAAAAATCAATTTAAAGAAGGTGCTCTTCCTATCGAAAAAAGTATTGCTTACACCGATTACGCATTAAAAATTTTTTTTGAATCCGCTAAAAAAATGCCCTGGTTCAATAATACACTTTTTGTATTATCTGCTGATCATACAGGTATTTCAACTGATCCTTACTATACAAATAATATAGGCAACTATTCGATACCCATTATATTCTATATGCCAAACAGTAAATTGAAAGGATGTGATTCTACGATCACTCAGCAAATAGATATTATGCCTTCGGTACTTGATTTCTTAAATTACCCATTACCTTATTTTGCTTTTGGAACAAGTGTTTTCGATACTGCCCAACAACACTTTGCATTTGTTTTCAGGTATGATTTATTTCAATTGATTGAAAATAATTATTTACTTCAATTTAATGGTGATAAAGCAACCGATTTATTTCATTTTACTACTGATAGTTTGCTTAAAGATAATTTGATTCTGAAAGATTCAGTTCTTGCAAAAAAAATGGAAAACCATACTAAAGCTATTATTCAAACGTATCAGCAAAGTTTGATAAATAATAAAATGCACTAAAACAATTTTGCTATTGAGCAATTGGCAATTGGCAATTATGCAATTTTAATTGAGCAATTGGCAATTTAGAACATAGTCCCCCTTGTGAGAAAGCAAGTGTGGAGGAGAAGGGGGGTGCGAAGATTTTGTGTGTTGTTGGGGGATGTTTTTTTTGATTCGTAAATTCGTTATAATACCATTTATTAATATATATTAGTCCAATCTAAAAAAACAACCCGCTTTCTCGACTTCGCTCGAAATGGCCCGTGCGAAGTCGAGAAAGCGGGTGGCATAACTGAATTGGACTATTTTATAAGTATAATTGGTATAATTCATTATCCAAAACCAAAAATATTTTGAAAAAAAAAATTTGTTTTATCGTTAATCCTATTTCAGGTATTGGCAGACAAAAGGTCATTGAAAAACTGATTGACCAGCATCTTAACCGCTCACTTTTTGATTATGAAATAGCCTATACCAAAGCGGCTAAACATGCTACAGAACTTGCAAAAAAAGCTGTCGCGGATAATTTCAATATTGTGGTTGCTGTGGGAGGAGATGGATCTATTAATGAAATAGGAAAAGGACTGATTGGTTCTACTGCCGCATTGGCAATTATTCCGGCCGGTTCCGGCAATGGCTTGGCAAGACATTTGAAAATTCCATTAGATTCAAAAAAAGCGATGGACATAATTAACAATGCCAAAGAAATGATGATTGATACAATGCAATTCAATAATGAGACCTTTATTAATATAGCCGGACTTGGCTTTGATGCTCATATCGGTTGGGAGTTTGCTAAGTTCGGTAAACGCGGACTTTCCTCGTACCTCAAACTAATAGCTCGTGAATATCCAAAATACAAAGCTGCCGATTATGAATTGATTATTAATGGAAAATCTTTTCATAAAAAAGCATTTGTAATAAGTTTCGCGAACGGTGCGCAATGGGGAAATGACGCACACATAGCGCCTCTTGCAGATATTGCCGATGGCTTTATTGATATCGCTATTTTAAAAGATTTTTCATTTTTAAATGCAATTTCGATAGGGTATCGATTATTCAGTAAAACACTACACAAATCGCCCTATTTGGAAATAATAAAAACTAAAGAAGTAATTGTAAAACATGCTAATACCATTGCACATATTGATGGCGAGCCTATTGAAATTGGCGATACCATTTCGATAAAAGTGAATCCATTATCTTTAAAAATAATAGTTCCTTAAAAATTATTGACTTACCCTGCCAGGGTTTCAAACCCTGTTAGGGTTAGAGTTAGGGTTAGGGTTTAAAAGTTCTGTTTCAATCTGACAGGGTGTTTGAAAGTTTGAAAGCGAGTATCGTAAAAAATATCAATGGGATGTTGTATTTATTTGAATTTGCGCTTTAAAAATTTAGAAACAATTTTTTCGGCTTCCGCAAAAGCATTTTCTAATTTATCATTCAATATTATTTTATCAAATAAATTCGCTGTTTTTAATTCGTTTTCAGCTTTCTCAATTCTATGGGCAAGACTTTCTGCCGTTTCTGAATCTCTTGATTTTAATCGAGTTTCGAGGTGCTGAATGGAGGGAGGCATTACAAAAACAGCCAATGCCCTATCTCCAAACTGATTTTTTAAATGCAAGCCTCCTACCACATCTACATCAAAAATTACATGCTTTCCTTTTTTCCAGATTCGTTCTATTTCAACTTTTAAGGTTCCATAAAAATGATCTTTATAAACCTCTTCCCATTCTACAAATTCATTGTCTTCTATTTTTTCTTTGAACTCCTTTATTGACAAAAAATAATAATCCACTCCATGTGTTTCGCCGTTACGCATTTGACGGCTACAAGCTGAAACTGAAAACTCTACCTGTGGAAGCACTTTCAATAAATGCTGCACAATAGTAGTTTTACCTGCTCCTGATGGCGCTGAAAATATGATAAGTTTACCCTGCACTTATAAATGAATTATGAATTTTAATATCCTACAAAACATTCAATAACTGTTCTTTAATTTTTTCCAATTCATCTTTCATTTGTACCACTAATTTTTGAATTCCCGCATCATTCGCTTTTGAACCAATTGTATTTATTTCGCGACCAATCTCCTGAGAAATAAAACCAAGTTTACGACCGCTGGCAGGCTCTTGTAAAGTATTCATAAAATAATCGAGATGGGTTTTTAATCGTAATTTTTCTTCCGTAATATCGAGCTTTTCAATATAATAAATCAATTCTTGCTCAAAACGGTTTTCATCTATTTTTTCTTTTTCAACGAGTTCGGCAATATTGTTTTTTATACGGGCTCTCACACTTTCAACTCTTGCGCTATCCATCCTTAAAACGTCAGCTAATAATCCGTAAATTATCCCAATGCGGGTTTGAAATTCCTTATCAAGTATTTTACCTTCATCTGAACGGAACTTTTGAAATGCATCTATTGCCTTATCAATCGCTATTTTTACTTGCTCCCATTCTGCTTCATCTAATTCCACCACTTCTCTTTCGGCTTTCATTACATCCGGCATCTTTAACGCTAATGCCAATAAATTTGAATTGCTCTCATTCATTTCATCAGCTAAAGCTTTCAACTCCTTATAATATGTTTTTATCAATGTTTTATTAATGGCAATCGGCAATGTTTCCTGAGTTGATTCGGTGTAAACCGATAAATCTATTTTACCACGTTCTATTTGTTTGGAAATATCGCTACGAAGTCCAAGTTCCTTTTCCTTGTATAAATAGGGTAATCGCAAATTCAAATCCAAAGCCTTGCTGTTAAGTGAACGCACTTCAACTGTCACTTTTTTCCCTGGAATTTCAGTTACGGATTTTCCAAAACCGGTCATTGATTTTATCATATATTTCTTTATTTGAAACAAATGTATGATTTTTTTATTTTACCATGCAGGTAACAAGCCTTGGGTGTACGACAAATATCCCTAACTATTTTTATTCCAAACCATACGGCAATGTCATTGAGTTATGGAACTTTCAAACATAAATGTCTCCCCAAGGTCTTCTACAGGCTTTGACTGAGTGCGCTAGGTCAGTCTGATTAAACAATTAAAAAAATTTAAAGCTCTTTGAAAATGACACAAAAAATTTTAAAATTACAGCAAACAAAAAGCATTTTTTCTTTTTGCTTGATCAAAAAGAAACAAAAATTCAGTGGGGTGCGGCTGATGTCTCCCGCATAATGCGGGACGAACTGCAATTTTTTCAAGCCAAGTTTTGGCTGGTTTTGTGTGAAAGAAAAAATTGGTTTGGTTTTCGTGGTCTCTTTTTATTGCTGGCACACAATCTCGCTCATCCCGCCACAGGCGGGCTGCCGCTTTCTTTTGGAGAAGCAAAAGAAAGTAAAATGTCCAATGAGTAAAAAAGTTATGTTTCATAAAAAAGTAATATTGTAAGTAATTGAAAAAAAATTAGCTACATAGTGTGTCATTGGAAGCCTGTCGAAATATGTGCGATGGCTTCTTAAATTATGAGATTAGGGAAATTTGTCGTACACCCCAAGCCTTTGAACAGAAAATCTTAACGATAAGCCGGCATTTTAAAATAAAATTCATCTCAAATTTAATGAAACATTAAAACTTATTTTTCGTAGAATGTGTTCTAAAAAATTAACATCATTTAACAAAAAATGATTGTATATGTTAAAATAAATGGTATATTGCGTAACGGTATTACATATTATCTTAAACAATCCCACAATAGTGGAGGATCAACTATAATATCCCATCAAAATAAAAAAGTTTTTGCGAATTTTTTACTGATTAACAACAATAAGTGAGACAAAGAGATTGGAAATAATCTTTGATGATTGTCTATTATTCTTCTTTTTTAATTTATTATTTTTTTACTAATCTGAATATAAACTGTGGGCTCATCTATAAAGCATACCGACTCTTAACTCAACCATATTATGAAAAAAAAACTACCTTCACTTTTCGCAAAGAAACTGCTTTTTCTGGGTTTTTTATGTGTTGTTTCATTTAGTTCATTTTCCCAAAGTGGTAGTGTAATTATTTCACAAACTGTCCCACCTTCAGTTAATGTTTGTGATAGCGCACAGTTTATTATTAAAATTCAAAACATTACCGGCAACCCGCTTAATGGAATATTATTAAACGTGTCTATGCCCGGAGGCGTAAATTATAAAGGCTCCTTAAGTAGTTTACCTGTTGGCGTTGCGGTATCAGATATTTCCAACCTGCAAAATCCTGTTTTTGCAATACCTACAATTCCAGCGTTTAACTCTATTTTCGTACTCTTTTATGCCAATGTTGATTGTAGCATCATTGCATACCAGCAGCAGGGTAACCCTATATTAAATACCGCTACTGTTACCTATACAAATTCAACCACCGATCAAAATATTTCAACCACTTACAATGTAAATGCGCCTACTTTAGTAATCACTACTTTTACTAATCAGTCCTATACTGGTGCTGTTGGAACATCCTTTACCAGATGCATAACTGTCAAAAATAGTGGAATCGGCTCCTTAACTTCTTTTACATTTACAGATGCGCATGGTCCTGAGATTAGTATTTTAAGTGTGACTAATGGCATTCTTAGCGGAAACACAACCAACGATACTGTTTCTGTTTCAGGAACAGATTTTACCACTATTGGAGACGGGGATAATTTATTTGAAAGTGGAGAATCCATTATCATTTGCGAGACTGTTAAAATAGTTGCTTGCATCCAACCGGGTGTTGCATCAAGTATAAAGGCATATTGGGGTTGTGATAATCAAACGGCTTGCCAGACTGCATCTACCACAGCTAATGTGACGGAAGTCCCTGTAGGAACCCCTGATTTAGTGATTACTCCAACTGAATCATTTGAAACTTGTCTGGATCCCTTAATTGCCCGTAAACAGTTTTTACAAATTGTAAATATTGGTGCCGGTTCTGCCAATAATATTGCGATGGATATCTACCAAGGTTCTTTTACAGTTCCCAACAGCAATTACCAAAATAGAATTGATGAAACCAGTTTTACTGTTCAAACAGGTATAAATGGAAGTCCTATTGTAGTTGTAGTTGACAGTGCATTAAATAATGCTACCTATTCTTGTCTTGGACCAAATCCCAAATACCGTGTTTTTCTGAGAATTCCTCTTGTTATTAATCCTATAACTGATACTGTATATCTGAAATGGGATTCGTATGCCTGTTGCCAGATAAACAGTTGTGACAGCTCTTACCTCACTGCGGTTGCTCCCTGGGAATTTAAAGGAAAATACACCGATGCCTGCGACAGTACTGTGACGTATGACATATTCCCTACAAGCGGTGGTTCAATATATGGCAGGTATCTTAATACTTCTATGACACCGGAAGATATGCCAACTGACATAATAGGAGCAACAACTACTACCTTTGAACATTCTGCAACTAATTGGCAAAATGAACTTGATTCCGCCCCTGGAGCCTATTACCAGGTGGAGATTACAGTTCCTCCCTGTTTTGTGCTTGCATCTAATTCTAACCCGGTAAGATTCATCTATAATCCGAATGGTACTTTCTGGTATCCCAATTCCCCACCAACAATTTCAGGGAATGTAGTAACAGCTATTTTTACAACACCCGATCCTTTTGGGGTAAACGGACTTAGCTCATCTTCCCTTCTTTTCGATTTAACCTCTGATTGTACCAGTTGCCCGGATTCATTAAAGTGGGGGCAGAACATTTCTGTAGATATTAAATATAATGCCGATCCAAGTTGTGTAAAACCATGCCTTTTAAAGGTATACTGCAATACAAGTGCGGTAAATCTTCACTGTGGAAGTTGTGGTCCGGGATGGGGAGGAATGCAGTTTTTAAGCTATAAAATGGAACGTACCAGTTACGGAAAACCGGATAATAACAATGATGGATTGCCTGAAGGAGGAAGCGTGAATCTGAGTGTTATTAAAAACCGAAGAGCCATGTTTGGCGATACACTTACGGGATATTTTAAAGGAGTTATTGATACATCTCTGGCTAATCTTTCATTTCCTTATGCGTATGCCACTGCTTCAATAAATAATCTGGGTAACTATCTTTCATTTATTGATGCCAGTGTTACTATCTTTGATAAAAGTACAGCAACAACATATACCTGCAATAATGTGCCGCCATTATCTGCTGCACCAAGCGGAAGCAACTTTAATTCAGATTTTGATATCAGCCCTTTGTATTTGAATACCAATGGCTGTACCATACCCGGAGGCTTTGTTTTTGAAGATGGTGATTCGGTATCATTGAATCACAGGTACAAAGTAATTGCAAATACCGGGGGTCCTGTTATCTCCAGCAACACTACCACTGATTTTTACGCGAGTAATATTCCTAATCCTCCACCTACTCCTAATCCGGCAAATAAATTTTCATGCGATAACTATTCCGGGAACTATGTTTCGCTTTATGGATATTATTTTAAAAGTGATACTACAGAAACGTATGTAACTAAATCCTGTAATGCACCTATAATAAGAAACTCCAACTATATGAGCATAGGACCATGTTGCCAAAATTATGGCAGCAATAAATTCCCTTTTGAATATCGCCCTTGGGCAAATATTGATACAATTAAGGTGACAATACCTTTTGGATATGATTACGTTTCAGCCACAGTAGATGGTATCGGGCAGGTTTCTACTCCTATCAGCCCTATTAATCCATTATCTGACACATTGTTGTTTGATATGGGAGCTTTATACAGCAGCGGAACATGGTCCGATTATAGTTTTGACGGATATGAAAATGCCATCCATGTTACAATAATACCCACCTGCAATGTAGCTAATAGCGCATTAAACCAAATTTTATATGAAGATACTCATAAAAAAGTGCCCTTTATCGGCGGCGGAAATTCTACTGTTAACTTTACTGATTTTATAGCTTATACATCTCCACAAATTACGTTGGCATCAACATTGCAAACGGTAAATGGTATTAACAACATTGAATCCTGGGAAATAACACTCTGCAACACATCAAATAATTCAACTGCCAATAATTCATGGGTAAGTTTCGTATCTCCTAATGGAGATATCACTCCATTGGATGTAATAAATGTTGCCACTTTAGATACAATAACTCCGCTTGGGGGCATTTATCCGCTGGGTACACGAACATTCAATACTTGCGAAACATACCGTATTATGTTTACTTATACAGCATGCTCTTTGGATAGTTTAATTGTAAATGCAGGTTTTAATTGTGCCGGTTACCCCGATTCGCTTTCAAAATATACTTGTACACCTATAACACTTCCACTATATGTTGATCCAAAGCCTGCCGCTCTTCAAATGCAGATATCTGGTCCAATAAGAGATACAGTAGCTTTGTGTGATACTACAGGTTATGAAGTGGTATTAAATAGCGTACTGTTATCCTCAGTATATAACATGGTACTCACGGCAACGCTTCCTGCAGGAATGTCGGTAGCACCGGGGACATCAGAAATTTTATATCCGGAAACGCCGGTAGTCTGGTCACCAATTTCCGATCCTGTTGCTAATCAATGGTATTTATCTGATTCAATTTTGCAGTTGTCCAGTGGCCTACTCGGAGTGAATTCACCTAATGACGATCAGATACGGATACGATTCAAAATTCGTCCCGATTGTAATTTCACATCAGGAAGTACAGTTCCTTTTTCTACCACCTCTACAAATATTTGTGGGCAGAGCCTTCCAACACAAAATGCTACTTCAGGTCCGCTTTACATTCAGGGGATTGAGCAGTTAAATGTAACTTCGATGGCTGTGACTATTGATACAATACGTCCTTGTGGTATTCCTTCGTTAGTAACTGTTAAAGTATTGAATGTTGGACCTAATGCCACTACCGGAAATGAACATTTTGATTTTCCAAGCTCAAATGGAAGTACTTATGTATCCGGATCTTTCATAGGAATTTTAAACGCTCCTAACATTGGAACCCCTTCTACCATTACGTTAAACGGAGACAGCTATATGGACTGGCAATTTCCGGTGGGTGTACTCCCAATGGACACTGTTATCTTTACCTTCTTAATAAATTTCAACCCTGATTCAATTGATTGTTCAAATATTGTTTTCCCGGTAAAAACAACAGGATCTTTCAGTGCGGTATGTATTGCTGATAACAGTGTTTGTATTATGACTGCCATAACAAGCGCAGCTGATATCAGTGTTCCTGTAAGTAAGCCATGTTTATCAGTAACTACTTTAGTTGCCAGTTCAACACCTGCCAGTAATGGAGAAAATATTTCAGTAGATTATACTATTTTTAATTCCTGCGCTGATAAAGCTACCGGTCTGCCAGTTGTTGTTTATTTTTATTTTGATAATGACAATAATGGTGTGCATTCCATCGGTGATACACTAATCGGAAGTAATACCACAACCGATTCAATACTCTCAAATACAGGAAATACCTATAACAATATCAGCTTTTTTTCAACATCAGCTCAGGCATGTTCAATTCTGGCAGTACTTGATACTTCTGCCAATGCTTGTACCTGTTCTAATAGTTTAATCACTTCAACACTTCCACTTTTAAATGCTGGAGTTGATACAGCTTTCTGTTCAGGGGATAGCTTAGTTATAGGGTTGATAAGCACTACAGGATACACCTATTTGTGGGCACCGGTTACAGGATTGAGTAATTCTACCGCTTCATCAACTACTATTACACTTACAAATAATACCCTGGCTCCGATAACACAGGCATATACTCTCACAACCAACAGGATAGGATGTACAAGTACGGATACAGTTCAGATCACTGTTAATCCGATACCGACTGTAACAGCAACACCTGTAGCACAAACGTTTTGTTCCGGAGATAGTACATTAATAGCTTTATCAAGTACTGTGGCGGGAACTACTTTTTCATGGACAATCAACCAATCGGGTGTTACAGGAGCAACAGCAGATACAGGAGCTACAATTATACAAACATTAACAACGCTGGGATCTATTGCAGGTACTGTAGTTTATACGATTACTCCATCTTCAAACGGATGTCCGGGAAATGCAGTTACTGTTACAATTACCGTAAATCCAGTGGATAACAGTGCGGCTTTTAACTATACATCAGGCACCTATTGCCAGTCAGGACCTAATCAAACTCCTACAATCACTGGGTTACCGGGAGGTGTTTTTTCATTCACTCCTGCCGGCTTATCAATTAATCCATCCACAGGGACAATTGATTTATCTGCGAGTGCTTTGGGTATTTATGTTGTTACGTATACAACTTCGGGTATTTGCCCATTGGCCAGTTCTGTAGGTATTACAATTACAAATGTAACACCATCAGCAGTTTTCAGTTATCCCGGTTCTCCATATTGTCCAAACGGAGCTAATCCATTTCCTGTTTTTGGTTCAGGTGCGAGTGCCGGTACTTTTTCAGCTACACCTGCGGGCTTGGTTTTTGTGAATGCAAACACAGGTGAAATAGATTTAACATTAAGTGCGCCGGGTACCTACACAGTTGTTAATACAATACCTGCAAGCGGTTCATGTCTGGCTGCAACTGCAACATCAACAGTTACTATTTCAATGGATGATGCTTCTTTTGTATATACCTCGGCTACCTATTGTATTTCGGGAGCCAACCCAACACCTACAATAACAGGTTTGCCGGGTGGCACTTTTTCATCTACTCCAATTGGGTTATCAATTGACGCATCAACAGGTACAATCAATTTAGCTAATAGTTTATATGGTGTATATACACTTACCTACACAACAAATGGTAATTGTCCGAATTCCAGTTCAATACTTATGACGATTGACAGTATTACGCCTTCCGCCATTTTTAGTTATTCGGATTCAACGCTTTGCCAAAATGGAAATAATCCTGTTCCAATTTATGTTCCTGGAGCGAGTGCCGGATATTATACAGCAACTCCAGCAGGTTTGGTTTTTGTAAATGTGAATACAGGTGAAATCAATCTCGCCGCAACTACACCAGGGACTTACACCGTAACAAATACAATTCCGGTAAGTGGCACATGTGCAGGGGTGAGTGCAACAACAATAATTACGATAAGTCCTGCTGATGACGCTTCTTTTACGTATCCTTCGGGTACTTATTGCACATCAGGCACAAACCCAAGCCCTACAATTACAGGCTTACCGGGAGGTACATTTTCAGCAAGTCCTGCCGGTTTATCAATTAATCCTTCAACAGGAACAATTGATTTGGCTTCAAGCGCTATAGGCAGCTATACTGTTACCTATTCAACAAACGATAGTTGTCCGAATTCAAGTTCCATGACTATAACGATTGGAAACACCACACCCTCGGCTACCTTCAGCTATTCCGGTCTTAGCTTCTGTCAAAATGGAGGTAATCCAATCCCTATTTTTGGTTCGGGAGCAAGTGCGGGTACTTTTTCAGCAACACCTTCAGGTTTAGTTTTTGTGAATACAGCAACAGGTGAAATTAATTTATCTCTAAGTGCCCTTGGTACTTATACAGTTGTTAATACAATTCCTGCAAGTGGTAGCTGTCTCGCGGCTATTGCAACTACTACAGTTACGATAACACTTGACGATGCATCATTTTTTTATACATCAGCAACCTATTGCCAGTCGGGCGCAAATCCAACACCTACCATTACCGGATTACCGGGAGGAGTATTTTCATCCACTCCTGCGGGTTTATCAATAAATCCATCCACAGGCACAATTGATCTTGCATCAAGTGCTTTGGGTAGTTACACGCTAAGTTATACAACAAACGGCACTTGTTCTGCAACAAGTTCAATAACGATGACAATTGATGCTACAAATCCTTCTGCAATATTCAGTTATTCAAATGCATCATTCTGCCAGAATGGAATTAACCCTCTTCCAATTTTCGTTTCAGGTTCAAGTGCCGGAATATTTTCCGCTACTCCGGCAGGATTAGTATTTGTTCAGGTCAACACAGGCGAAATCGATTTAGGGGCAAGTACACCGGGGACTTATACTGTTACTAATACTATTCCTGTGAGTGGTACATGCCTTGCAGCACTTGCAACTACCACAGTTGTTATAACTATATCTGATGATGCTTCTTTTAATTATTCATCGGGAACCTACTGTCAGTCTGGTACTAGCCAAACACCTGTTATTACAGGATTGTCCGGCGGCACTTTTTCATCTTCTCCTGCGGGTTTATCAATCAATCCGGCAACCGGTACTATTGATTTATCTTTAAGTGCATTGGGTATATATACTGTTACGTATACAACAAATGGTACTTGCTCTAATGCAAGTTCATTAACCATAACTATAGCAAATACCACACCTCCGGCTACATTCAGTTATGCAGGTTCCGCATTCTGCCAATCAGGAAATAATCCTTTCCCTATTTTTGATCCAGGCGCAAGTGCGGGAATTTTTTCTTCTGTTCCGGTAGGATTAGTATTTGTGAATGTTAATACTGGCGAGATTAATTTAGCCTTAAGTGCACCCGGTACTTATGTCATCACTAACACTATTCCAACTAGTGGTACTTGTCTCGCTACAAGTGCGACAACTACAATTACAATAAATGTTGATGATGCTTCATTTACTTATAGTTCAGGAACCTATTGTCAATCGGGAATTAATCCGACGCCAGTAATTACAGGTTTATCAGGCGGTACTTTTTCATCAAGTCCAACAGGATTAATAATTAGTGCATCAACTGGCCTTATTGATTTAGCGTCAAGCACACTTGGAAGCTATATTGTTACCTATACAACAAATGGAGCTTGTCCGGGCTCAAGTTCTATTGTTATGACAATTGGCAATACTACGCCTTCTGCCACTTTCAGTTATCTGGGTTCACCATTCTGCCAAAATGGGTCGAATCCTGCGCCTGTTCCGGGTACAAATTTCGGACTATTTTCGGCTACTCCTGCCGGATTAGTTTTTGTGAATCTGAATACCGGAGAAATTAATTTAGCATTATGCACGCCCGGTACTTATACTGTTACCAATACTATTCCTGCAAGTGGTACATGTTTGGAAGCAAGCGCATCCACAATAGTTATTATAAGTCCTGCGGATGATGCGTCTTTTTTCTATACTTCAGCAACCTATTGCCAGTCAGGAACTAACCCAACACCTACCATTACAGGTTTGGCAGGTGGTATTTTTTCATCCAGTCCGGCAGGATTATCCATTAATCCATCAACAGGCACGATAGATTTAGCAGGAAGTTTATTGAATATTTATACATTAAGTTATACCACAAATGGAGTTTGTCCCAATACAAGTACTATTACTATGACAATTACCAATGTTACACCAAGTGCCGATTTCAGTTATGCAGGCTCTCCTTTTTGTCAATATGGAAATAATCCATTTCCAATTTATGCAGGAAGTTCAAGTGCCGGTATTTATTCTGCAACACCAACAGGTTTAGTATTTGTGCAGGTTAATACAGGGCAGATTGATTTAGCATTAAGTACACCGGGTACTTATGTTGTTACAAATTATATTCCTGCAAGTGGTACGTGTCTTTCCGCAACAGCATCTTACACTATTACTATTGATGCTGCTCCAATAGCGATAGCAACACCATCTGCTCAAAATATTTGCACAGGAGGCAATGCATCCATTACTTTAACAAGTTCTATTCCGGGTACAGCTTTTGTCTGGACCGTAACGCAAACAGGAGTATTCGGAGCTTCAGGAGGTTCGGGATCAAGCATTTCCCAAACCTTAACACTCACAGGGATAAATCAGGGGACAGCTGTTTATACTATCACTTCAACAGCAAATGGATGCTCCGGATTGTCAATCATAGTGCCAATCACAATTAGTCCAATTCCTGTTTTAGATACTTCCTCAGTGGTAATTACACCGGCAAATTGTAATGATACAACAGGTTCTATTCAGGGTATTATTGTTGCTTCCGGTCAGGGTCCATTTCAATATGTATGGACAGATTCGGCAGGTAACGTTGTAGGAACAGGTATTGACCTGAGTAACGTTGGCACCGGCAATTATACACTAACAGCAACAGATGCAAATGGCTGTTCAGCTTCATCAGGAGTATACACAATGACTTCAACATCCATGATAGTCGCTGCATTTACAGCAAATCCAACATCAGGGGAAACTCCTTTAACAGTGAATTTCACAAACAATAGTGCTAATGCCACTAATTATTTATGGGCTTTTGGTACAGGCGATATTTCTACTGATTCGGATCCTACCTATATTTATATGCCGTTAGGAACATTTACGGTTTGTTTGTTTGCTGATAATGGTGGTAATTGTGTTGACACTGCCTGTTCAACAATTGATGTTTATGTTAATTCGGTGTTTGTGATACCAAATGTATTTTCTCCTAATGGGGATGGTATAAATGATGTATTTACAATACAATCAAAAGGATTGAAAAAATTGGATGCGGAAATATATAATCGTTGGGGAGAAAAATTATATGAATGGCATACTACCAATGGAGGGTGGGATGGTCGCTCTGCTAGTGGTATATTGTGTTCTGAGGGCACGTATTATTACATTGTTAGTGCAATCGGTTATGATGGAAAAGAATATTTTGAAAAAGGTTCGTTTTCGTTGGTTTATTAGTTCCATTTTCCAATGTGTAATTTGGAGAAATTCGTTGCTAAATTTTAAATTAAAGACTGACAAAATTAATCTTCAAATTTTAATTCAACCGGATGAAATTAGATTTTCAAAAAGCATACGATACATCAACGAAATAGCAATGTATGAAAAGATTGCTATTTATAATTTTTCTTTCCTTTTTCAGCCTGCATGGCCGGAGTCAGGGAAATATGCTTACTATTACCAGTACGGTGCCTTCTCAGTTAACTATTTGCGGTGCAGCTAAAGTTTTTACTGTTAACCTTTACAATCCATCTCCCTTTTTAATTACCAACGGCATTTTAAAAATAACTTTACCTACCGGCATAAGTTACGTGTCTGGAACAATGACAGGCGGAGACAGTGCAAACTTTATGGGAGGAATTCTTACAATTGCTTTGCCTCCTATACCTTCATTAACAAACCTGAATATCACTTTTATGGCGGATGCCCATTGTGCTGTTCTTGCATATATTGCCGGAGGAGGAATTACAAAAAATATTATTAATGTTGATTACACCGCTAACAATAATCAACATACTGATGCCAGTATAACCTCCACCTACCTTATAAAGCAACCCTATCTTACTATTACAACAGTAACTAATCAATCGTATTCTGGAAATATAGGTGATGTGTTTACACGTTGCATCACTATTGTAAATGCTGGTTTCGGCGAACTTAGCGAATTCACTTTAACAGATATTCATGGTTCAGGGATACAAATTACATCTGTAAATAATGGGGTATTAACTAATGTAGGAGCCACTGCAAAAGTAATATTGAGTGGTACGGATTTTTCAAGTATCGGAGATGGGGATAATTTATTTGAGAATGGAGAGAGCATAGAAATCTGCGAAACTGTAACTGTTCTTAATTGTATTTCCGCATCATCCGCATTTACAGCCTTTTGGGGATGTAGTGTAAATGCCTGCCAGTCTTCTGTTTCTACTGCCAATGTTGTTTTTCCGAATTACATTCCGAATTTAGTTATTACTCCCATCCCTTCATTGAATTCATGCATAGGGGCAGGAAACGCAAGCCAGCAGCAGTTAAAAATAATTAATACCGGCTTTGGAAATGCAACAAATGTGCAATTTGAAATTTTTCAGGCTACAGGTGGAGGTTATAATAATACTGTTGGATCAAATATAGATCCGGGTAGTTTTACTTATCAGACAGGCTTCAACGGTATACCTCTCCCTATTACTCCTACAAGTTTAATCCCGACAGCCTCCTTAGCATGCATGGTAAGCGCTTATGGGAAAGTAACTCTGAGCGGTTATTCTATTAATGCAGGAGATACAGTTTATATAAAATGGAATACATACAGCTGTTGTTATAATGCCTGCGCAGGTGTTGGCAAAAGCTATATTAACGGTTGGCGGTACAGGGGCAACTATCAGAGTATCTGCATGGGAACTTATGTTATCCCCGAAGCATGGGGAAGAGTATATTCAAATATTTATGGGGCTCTGGCAAACAATGGTTCTCCTTCTACTTTAATAGATGGGCAAACAGGAACTTTTGACTTTTTGTTTTCCAACTATGGTAATTCCTATCCGGTTGGAACGGGGGCATACTGGAAATTTGTATTTACTTTACCTCCCTGTTTAACTTATTCCGGCAACCTTTCAATTCTTCGTTCAAACGGAATAAATACATGGCTTCCTTTTTCCATAACTCCTTCCGGGAACACAATAACAGCTATTTTTACTGCGCCCCCTCCATGGAATCTTAACCAGGCAGAATTAAAAATTGATTTAACTGTGGATTGCTCAAGTTGCGGTGGTGCAGATAGTTTAGGAGGTGTCAGCGTTGAATCATTTTATATTCCCAACAACACTTGCACTTGTGAAATAGGCGTTTCCTGTCAAAATGCTCCCATCAGCATTCTTTGTCCAACCCCGTGTCCTGAAGGAATGGTTTTTACATATTTTGATTTGAAACGTACCAACTATGGTTACCCAGACAATGAACCGGGAGGAGGGAACGGTATACCTGACGGACCAGGAAGTGTGGATTTGACGAAAATAAAAACCAACAGGGCTATGTTTGGTGATACTCTTACTGCCTCGTTTAATGGCAGGGTTAAAACCAGCATCACTTATCCTTCCTGGCAGTATTGTTTCGCTACTTCTTCTATTTCAAATGGTAACCTTTTAGATTTTGTAGATGCAAAATTAGAAATATACCGCGGAGGTATAGTGATAGCAACCTGCACCGATTTTACCACACCGGGGAACCCTGTTGTTACAGATAGTGGAAGCACAAGAATTTTTAGGTATAATTTAAGTGTTCCCGCACATCCCTGTCTGACAGGTTTCACTTATTTAAATAATGATTCCGTAGTATTTAAACCACGCTATAATGTTACTACCAATATTGGTAATACGACTCCCTTAAATTGTTATTCTTCAAATGAATATTATATGAGTGATATTGGTTCTTTTCCTAATCCTCCAACACCAGAAGCCAACAAATTCCAATGCGCCAATTATAATGGCAATTGTACTGTAATAGGGTATTTTTTTCATAATTGGGGACCAGAAAGTTATGATACAAAATCCTGCGACAATGTTACCCTAACTCAAAATTATTATCTAAGTATTGGTCCGGATAATAATAACTATGCCGGAGGAAATTTATTTCCTTACGAATATCGTTACTGGGCGCATATTAAAAACCTGACTGCCATAATCCCTCCCGGATATACTTTTATACCCCCTGCCCGTTTCAACCAGGTTAGAACTGCCGGAACATTAGGTACAAGTAGCAGCAGCTGGATAAATTTAACACCAACCAATATTAATTCAGATACTCTTATATTTCCTGTTGAACAGTATTTTATTGGGTTTGGAGGGACTATTCCTTTGAGTGATGATGGATTTTATGGAACACTGGAGGTACCCGTTGAACCCAGCTGTAAAGTAACTCCGGCAATATACCAGGGGATAAAAAATGACTGGACTTTTTCAACTACATCTTCTTTACAAATACCTGGCAGCGACACCACTTTTTTATCAAAGGTGGATGATTATATAGTTTATGCGCCCCCTGTTTTATTTTTACAATCAGCATTACCATCCGTTTTTGCCCTTAATACGACTACGAGCTGGGATGTAAGTATTTCCAATACTTCCAATGTATCCGCCGCTTTAAACACCTGGTTGGGAGGTCCTGTAATTTCAGGAGTAACTATTGTTCAGGTAATTGATTTGGATAGTAATATAATTATTCCTCTCACAGATAGTATCTATCATGTTGGAACCGTAAATGCAATGGCAACAAGGAATTTCAGGATTACCGCCACTTTTACTTCCTGTTCAGCGGATAGCATAATTGTTTATTCAGGATGGAACTGCTATGCCGGATACCCGACGAGCGTAGGAACTTACCCTTGTACACCTGAAAAAATCACATTAACATTAACTCCTCTTACTCCCGCATTTCTGATAAACAGCACCGGACCAAGCAGCATTGAGATGTGCGATACAGCAACTTATACCTCGGAAGGAATTAATGTACAGTTAGGAACAGCATACAATGTCTTATTCAGAGCCACCTTGCCTGCTGGAACAGCATTGGTTCCAGGTTCTTCTCAATTCAGCTATCCTGATTCGGCTTCCTATATCAGTATTTCTGATCCTACTAATATGGGTGGGAACACCTACCAATGGAATATTTCAGCAACTGACACTCTTATTGGAATCAATGGTTTGAAAGGACTTCTGCAAGATTCTTTAAATTCGTTTAAGGTGCAGTTTAAAATTACAATTATTCCCGATTGTAGTTATATTACCGGCAGTAGTATCTATTTTGTTGTGCAGGGGGAAGCTGCTTGCGGGCTTGCTACCGAACTGGATATAACCATGTCACCATCATTAGATATAATAGGAGCAACAGCCCCATACAATACTGCAATTGTATTAAAAACTACGTATGTTTCGCCTTGTGCTGAAAATTCAACCATGAAGGTGGTGGTTCACAATATCGGGACGGCATCTTTTGGCAATACTGACTCGGTTGTGGTTAAATTACCTGCCGGCGTTAGTTTTGTTAACGGATCTTTTTCCGGAATTTATAATGCTCCGGGTAATGGAACTCCGGTGCAATATACACTTAATGGAGAAATTTATTTAAAATGGAAATTACCAATAGGGGTAATTGGCGGGGACAGCACTGTATTTACTTTTGACTATACAGGAGATCCTTTAGTTCTTCCATGCGGGGTTATTTATTTTGAAGGACATACCTCTGTAGTAAGCATTATTACCTGCCTTGGAACAGGGAATAGTTGTGTTACAACAATAGCTACCGGAGATACTTCCCTTGCTGTTTTTACCTTTAAAGCATATCTATCCCTCAGTAACGGAATTGGTATAGCAATTCCCAACCCGCCCGGTGGCGAAACAGTTACCATTAACCTTGATATAATAAATACCGGTCAGGCAATTCAGACAAATGCTGATTCAATTATTCAATTTTATTATGATGCAGATGATAATGGAATTTACAATACAGGCGATGTGTTTTTAATAGAAGATACGGTTCTTATACCTAAAGAGGATACACTGCATTACTCCATCACTTTTGATGTGGCGGCAGGACAGGCATGTTCAATTATCGCAATTATTGATCCTGCGGTAAACCATTGTGTTTGCGATCCATCGCAGCTATTGATTCAGCCTCCTTTAATTGAATCAGACAATGATACCACCTTGTGTTCAGGCGAATCATTAGCACTTGGTTCTCCTCCTGTAACAGGCTATACCTATAGCTGGTCACCACCCACAGGATTGAGTGATACCACTGCGGCAAACCCCGGACTGATTACATCAAATAATACGACCTTGCCTGTTTCAACCACTTATCTGCTCACGACAAACCGGATAGGCTGCATTTCATCCGATACGATAACGATTACCGTAAATCCGGTCCCAATATCTGATGCTGGGCCCGATATTGCTGTTTGCCCTGCTATCTCAGAGCTGATTGGAACTTTACCTACTTCGGGATACGCTTATCATTGGTCTCCGGCGACAGGCTTGAGCGATACAGCACTATCAAATCCATCGGTACTATTAACAAATCCAGGCATAATCACTTATATTGTTAACACTTCTTCTCTGGGTTGTTTTTCAAGAGATACTGTTGTGGTTACTGTAAATCCTATTCCGGTTTCCGATGCAGGTTCAGACATTCTTACCTGTTCTACCAACATTCCGGGTAATATTGGTACAGCAAGCACTTTAGGGTATTCCTATCATTGGTCGCCAATCATAGGTTTAAGCGACTCAACGGTATCAAATCCAACAGTAACATTATTTAACCCAGATACAACCACTTATATTGTAACTACTTCAGCACTTGGTTGTGTTTCAAAAGATACCGTTACTGTAACAATAAATCCATTGCCAACAGCAACGATAGCAGGAACTATAGATGTATGTGAAGGCGTAACTGCACCAAGCATTATTTTTAGAGGAGCTTCCGGTACGGCACCCTATACTTTCACATATACACTCAATGGAGGATCTAATCAGACCATAAGTACTACTAATGGGGTTGATAGTGTAATTATTTCAGCGGGTACAAATTTTGCCGGTACGTTTGTATACAGTCTTGTAAGTGTACAAGATGCCAGTTCAACAACTTGCTCTCAGGCACAAAGCGGAAGCGCTACCGTAACAGTGAACCCATTACCAACAGCCACAATAACGGGCACATCATCGTTATGTAAGGATGCACCTGAACCAATTATCACGTTTATAGGAGCTGCCGGTACACCACCTTATATATTTACGTATAATATTAATAATGGAACGAATCAAACCATAAGTACAACTAATGGAAGCAGTATAAGTATTTCTGTCCAGACGGATTCATCCGGAATATTTATTTATAATTTGACAGGCGTTCAGGACTCAAGTTCAACCAACTGCTTTCAATCATTAACGGGAAGTGCAACTATAACTGTTAACCCAGTACCTATTGCTAATTTTGGTTTTGAAGATGTATGTTTAAATCAGGGTATGCATTTCAATGATTCATCAGTTGTTTCAAGCGGATCTGTTGATACCTTGTTATGGAACTTTGGAGACAGCAGTCCTTCAGACACCGCGCAGAATCCTATTTACATATATAATAATCCGGGAACGTATAGTGTTTCATTAATTTCTACAACCAACAATGGCTGTAAAGATACAATTGCAAAAAGTGTTATTGTTCACCCTTTACCCGATGCACAATTTTACACAACACCAATTTCTATTGGGATTTGTTATGGCACTACCGTTCAGTTCAACGATACATCAACAATAGCTGCACCCGATGTTTTACAATCCTGGTCATGGAATTTTGGCGATGGCAGCGCATTGAACTTTAACCAGGATACTTCCCACGTCTATGCAGTTGCAAATTCATACATAGTGCAGTTGATAGTGGTTTCTAATTTTGGATGTTCTGATTCCATTACAAAACCAATTACAATAAATCCTAATCCGGTAGTAAATTTTTCTGGAAGTCCTGTTTCAGGTTGCGAACCATTATGTGTTTCTTTTAGTGATTCTTCATCTGTCAGCGGTGGCAGTAATATCCACTGGACATGGGATGTTGGTGATGGCAGTCCACCAAGCAATTCGCAATATTTTGAGCAATGTTATTCCAATGATTCAATTAATTCGACAATTTCCTACAATATTTCACTAACCGTAACTTCTGATAGCGGATGTGTCAGCACTTTAACTAAAAACAATTACATAACAGTATATCCTAATTCCCATGCGAATTTTTCTGTTGATCCCGAAATAACATCTATTGTAGATCCTGTTATTTCATTTATTAATTTATCCACAGGAAGCGATTTTTGGAACTGGGATTTTGGAGATAATACTACTTCTACCGCCTCCGCTCCTCCTCCCCATACATATCCGGCAGATATTGCAACATACACAATAACGTTGATTACGTCTACTCAGAATGGGTGTAAAGATACTGCATATAAAACTATTCAGATTGATGCGGATTTTGTATTCTATATTCCAAATGCATTTACACCTAATGAAGATGGTATTAATGATTATTTCTTCGGGACAGGCATTGGTATTATAAAATATGACATATGGATATTCGACAGGTGGGGAAACATGATTTTTCATGGAGACGATGTACCTGCGAAAAATGCCAAATGGGATGGCAGAGCAAATGGTGGTAAAGATGCAGCACAAATAGATGTATATGTTTGGAAAGTCGCACTTACGGATGTGTTTAATAAAAAACACAAATATATTGGAACAGTAACGTTGGTAAAATAAACCCTGGCTTTTATGAGCCTGAATGCTTCATTTGTCTATTACCCCCAAGAAAGATCAAAAAAAGGGTTACCTTCATTGTATAATAATCCAACCCATGAAAAAAATCTTTTTTATATCCAGCGTAATTATTTATAGTAGCTTATTTTCAATGCAGGCTCAAACAATCAGTTCAGAAAACGAAGGGATTTCTGAAAACAAAAAAAATGTACTTTGTGGTGGTGTAGAGAGATGGAGTATAAAAGTATTAACAGACGCTTTAGCAAGTACAGTTGATTTTTCCCCCATCAATTCTTCCGTTCAAAATTTAGTTACACTTACTACTCCTTTTGCTGACCCCTATATGAGCAGAGTTGCAGGCATTGAAGATAAAACATATAAAATTGTTTGTAATATAACTATTAAAAAAGATGAATCAGATAATGACTTTCATTTGGTGTTGAGTGATGGTACAAATACTTTAATTGGTGAAATACCCGATCCGGCTTGCTCAGCAGCAGCGTCTTCGGCACATGTGAATCAATTTATCGCAACACGCAATTTTATTAATACAAATATCGCAACGGGTAACATATATAATGTAAATATTGGTTCGGTTACAATAACTGGCGTTGCTTTTATTGACCCTCCACATGGACAAACCGGAGCAGCACCAAACAATATTGAACTCCATCCCATTTTAGATATTTTTTTTACAACAGAAACTGGAATAAACCAAATTGAAAAAAAAATTGTAGACGTAACAATCGGTCCAAATCCATTTACCACCAATACATCCATAAAGGTTGTTTCAAAAATTAATAATCTGAAGGACTGCGCCTTGAAACTATTTAACACCGAAGGAATAGAGGTAAAAGAATTAAAATTACCTGTGTTCAATAATCATCAAATTGATTATTTGCTTAATAAAGGGGATTTAAAAACGGGAGTTTATATTTACCGTATTACTAATTCCGGTCATGCTTTATATGAAGGGAAGTTGATGGTTCAATGAGTTATTGTTGTTTATACTCGCCGATATTGCTGAAAAAAACATTGGCATCATAGAATATATTGCAAAAAAAAACTATTTTTAGCCCCAAACAAAATCGATGAATTAAAGTCGTCATTAATTACGGTATTTTGCTTTTTCAATTATTTAATTTCGATTATGCAAACGAATGAAAAAATATTGGTTATCGGTTCATCCGGCCAATTAGGAACAGAGTTGGTTCAAAACCTTAGAAAGGTTTATGGAGTAGAAAATGTTGTTGCCTCGGATATTAAAATAACGGAACAATCCAAAGAAGGTCCTTTTGAAGTAATTGATGTATTGAATACTCAGGGCTTACTAGAAATAATAAATCGTTACAAAATTAATCAGGTATATTTATTAGCGGCATTACTTTCGGCAACCGCAGAAAAGACGCCAAAATTCGCTTGGGATTTGAATATGAAAGGGCTATTAAATGTGCTCGATCTCGCGAAGGAAAAAGTCATTGCAAAAATCTATTGGCCCAGCTCTATTGCTGTTTTTGGTCCAAACACCCCAAAAGAAAATACCCCACAGTACACAATAATGGAGCCCAGTACAGTTTATGGAATCAGTAAACTATCCGGTGAACGCTGGTGCGAATACTATTTTAATAAATATAATGTAGATGTACGGAGTTTGCGTTATCCCGGATTAATAGGCTGGAAATCGGCACCCGGAGGTGGAACAACGGATTATGCCGTTCATATTTTTCATGAGGCATTAAAATCGGGCGCATACGAATGTTTTTTATCAGCAAATTCTACCTTACCAATGATGTATATGCCTGATGCTATTAATGCAACCATTGGAATTATGCAAGCTGATGCTGAAAAGATAAAAATACGTTCGAGTTATAATTTGTCGGGGTTCAGCTTCTCGCCAAAAGAAATTGCCGCAGAAATTTCAAAACTTGTTCCTGATTTCAGGATGTCTTATAAAGAGGATTTTCGTCAGCAAATAGCAAACAGTTGGCCTAAAAGCATAGATGCAAGCAGGGCTTTTGCAGATTGGGGCTGGAAACCGGAATTTGATTTACCAGGTATGATTGCTGATATGATTACTAATTTAAAAAAACTACAATCAACGAAAAGATAATTTTTTTAATGGAGATTTTTAAAGCAAGAATAATAGAGTTTATATACGTTAAGAAACAATTCTATTTTTTGTAACCTCTCCACAGCCCTCTCCATGAAAAAGGAGAGGGAGAGTTTAGAATCAGTCTTAACTTATATAAACTCTAATGAAGAAAACCGAGAGAAGCGAATTCAGGAATACCTTTAAAACAATTTATTTAGAAGTAAACCGGGCATTATAAACAGGCTCTGATTAATTCAAATTAACATAGAACAAAGCTTTATCTCCAACATATTCGCCTGTTTCATCCAATTTTTTTAAGAGTAAATCTATACGGGTAACCTGTTTTTCTAATTTGAATTTTGCATCATCAAAAAACCATTTTTCTCTCATTCGTATCATTGAAAGATCTTCGGCATTTATTTTCTTTCCCGCATTGCCATTATTAGCAAGCTTTTCTTTCACTTGCTCGATTGTTAATAATGAATCCGTAAAAAGGTCATACGCTTGCTTTTTACCGCTGAGAACAGCATCTACCATGGTATTGAATAACTTATTTTTATCCATATTTTTATTTACGGAATTCCAATAATCATCTTCCCAGCTTTCCGGTTTTATCAAAATTGTTTTCGACTCCACCAACTCAGCCCATACTACTTTTGTGGAGTCCTGAGATACAACAGTTTTATTTTCGATTGTACTGTTTTCTTGCTTACAGGATGGGAATAGTCCTACAAGAGTAATTGTAAGAAAAGAAAAAAATATTTTTTTTATCGTTTTTGATTTATTCTTCATTTTGTTGAATATTATTTTATTTGAGCAAATATATAAAGATTTTTTCTAACGTTAATGATAAAAAAAAGGAAGGCTCAAGCATCCATCCTTCTATGCATTGAATTTAACAGGTAGGTTTTACACTGCCTGATTATTCTTCTCCCAGACCTCCATTTCGCACTCGGCACAATTAAAAATTAATAGATATTTTTTGTTTCCCTGAATCAGATAAAGTGGCTCATTTAACTTTTTCTCCAATTTGTTTTTATGATATTTTGGGCACTGTTCCAATTCGTATTTTAAACAATACTTGGTTGTCATTACACGCCCTTTTGGCTGTGGCACCTGTAATTCGAAAGCCTGTTCAATATTAATTACTCCATGACGTTCATAAAATTTACGAGCAAGTTGGTTGGAAACATTGTGTGTAAAATCAATATCCGTAACAGGAAAAGGGTAAGATGTTTTGATATTCTTAAAATCTTCGCTTTTATAATTAGTTAATCTTAGTACCGTCAATTGCTCAAAAACAGATCTTCTTAATTCATTGATTTTTGAAATGGGGATAAACCAATTTCCCGAGAATTGAATTTCAATTTCGCCTGAAACATAAGGTGTATTACCTGTTTTGGAAAGTTGTTTTTTTATATTTGCGATGGCAGATTCGTTGTTTTTTGTTTTCTCTTTTGCCTGCACGCAGTTTGTAATACATTCAAATCCATCTTCATCTTTTACCCTTAATTGAAAGCCCGATTCAGTTTCAGATAATAGTAGTTTCGTATAAATTTTCCGAACGGCACTATCTTCACGTTCAACAAGTTTAGAAAATGCTAAATCATTGTTTCGATAGATGGCAGTTCCGTTGTTTATAATTTTCATCTCATTTGGAAACACTAAATTACCAATAACATTATTAACCTGAATGCCATTAATTTCATTTTTATCATTTGTAAAACACAATCCATCACCTTTATTTAGAAGGTTTCCGTTTTCAATTAAATAAGCATTCGCATTCGTTTGAATGAGTCTCCCTATTAATTGCCCTACTGATTTCGGACTTACCCAACAGCCAATTTTACTTGTTCTGCTATTCACAAAATAGCTCGAATATCCCCGATTAAAACTACGATTTAAGGCGGGTTCAAAACCGTAAACGCTCTTTCCGGAGGAAGCTTTTATATAGTTATAGTTCCCATCCAAAAACGCATCTATCTTCTTTCTTAAAAATGATACATTGTTTTTTACATACATCTTATCTTTAAGCCGTCCTTCTATCTTAAAGGAAGTAATTCCCGCCTCAATTAAATTGGGGATTTGTTCAGAGATATCAAGATCCTTAATTGAAAGAAGGTGTTTTTCAGAAATCAATATTTTACCGGTACTGTCTGCTAAATTATAAGGTAACCTACAACTTTGGGCACATTCGCCTCTGTTGGCGCTTCGTCCGCCCCGCGAAACACTCAAATAACAATTGCCGCTAAAACACACGCATAATGCGCCTGTCACAAAAAACTCAAGTTCAACATCTGTCGCATTACTAATTTCTTTTATTTGCTGAAGATTTAGTTCGCGGGCCAAAACAACACGTTTAATTCCTGCTTTTTCAAGAAACTGAATTTTACCGACACTACGATTATTCGCTTGGGTGCTGGCATGTATAGCTATAGGAGGCAAATCCATTTCAAGGATACCCATATCCTGAACAATTATCGAATCAACACCACTATGATATAAATCGAAAATCATTTTTCGGCATGTTTCCAGTTCATTATCATAAAGGATAGTATTTACGGCTGCGTATACCTTTGCTCTATATAGGTGCGCGTATTTTACTAATGCCTCAATGTCGGCAATAGAATTACTGGCATTTGCACGTGCTCCAAAAAGAGGCGCTCCGATGTAAACCGCATCAGAACCGCTATTTATGGCTGCTATTCCTTTGGGTAAATCTTTTGCAGGAGCTAATAATTCTATTTTCTTTTGCATAAAGCGGGAACAAAGTTCCAATAATTTGTGAGGAGTAGAAATCGTTTGAAAGAAGTCCAGGTGCTCCGGATATTATAATTGACAGGGAAAGATGTAATTCTTTTGGTAATCAATGTTATGGCTGGCTGTACCGGATAAAAACGCAAACAATCCTTTCAGTTTCCTGAAAGGATTGTCTTTATTAGTTTAGAAAATTATTTTCCAATCAAAAGAATATCTCAAAGGCTGGGCTAAAGAAATTTTTATTTTGTATATAACAAGAAATGTTTCACCACCGTGGTAGCCCCTTCTTTAGCTGCTTTAACTTCCACTTTTTCGTCAAGAGGTTTGTATCCTTCCAAATCTATTTTTACCTGATAGGTTTTACCGGATACAACAGTTGTAAAGTAATCGCCACTTCCCGCATTTGAGAATGTGCTTCCGATTTTTACTCCATTTGGGTCATAAATTACAATTTCTGCCTGCAATGCACTCCCCACAGAAGCATTAAATACGGTACCTTTCAAAATAGCTAAAGAGTCTACCACTTTACGTTTCATATCTTTTTCGAGTATCGGGTAATTTGCCAAATCTACTTTATAGATATCGAGATCCCCTTTACCACCTTTTCTATCGCTGGAAATATAGGCTGTTTGCGCATCTACGGATAAAGTCAAACTCATGTCATTATCCAAGGTATTAATAGGATAGCCTAGATTAAGCGGTTTTGACCATTTACCATTTTCATTAACTGTTTTTAAAATATCATATCCTCCCATAGAGTTATATCCATTAGAACTTAGGAATAATGTTTTCCCATCAGGAGCTAAGAAAATTCCTCCTTCATCTTCAGCCGTATTCACATCAGGACCAAGATTAACAGGGATGTCCCATTCAGTAAAATTTTTACGCTTTGCTACGTAAATATCAGCATGACCGAAACCACCCGGACGCTCGCTCACAAAATAAAGCATGCTACCATCAGGCGAAAGACAGGCGCCTCCTTCAAAAAAAGTAGTATTTATTGGTGTGCCAATTGATTTTGGAGCTCCCCATTTACCGGAAGAACTTAATTTTGAATAATAAATATCACCTCCGCGTGATTCCCCTTCCATATCATTTTTATAAAGGAAAATGGCCTTTCCGTCAGGTGAAATACTTGTACAAGCATCATGACCTTCCGTATTGATGGAGCCCGGAATTAATTCAGCATCTGACCATGTTTTTTTTACTGAATCCCATCTTGAAAGATAAATATCCTCAAAATATTTTTTATCGCCTTCAACATCTAAAGCGCTTGATTTTCCTGGTCGTCTGGAAGTAAAAATCATTGTTCTGCCATCAGCGGTAATGGAAGGATTTTTTTCATCATACTCCGAGTTAATTATGTCGCCACAATTTGAAATTTTAACATCAACAGGATGTGCCATTAATTCTTTCGCGTGATTTACTTGAGCAATGAATACATCTACACCACTTTCTGTGGCTTTTTTACCTGCGCCTACAGCAAATCTATAAGCTGTAAACTCCGCAAGTGCGGTATCTATATTCCCCTCCATAAAATATAATTTACCCAGCAACATTGAAATATCTTCATTTGCTTTAAGATCAATACTTTTCGCTTTTTTAGCATTGGCAAGCGACTGAACAAATTGGTTCATCCCAAAATAACATTCAGCGGTATGAAAAAGGATGCCGGCATCATTAGGCATACTTTTGAGCAAATCGTTATAAATATTTAATGCTCCTTGAAAATCTCCGGCAAAAAAACGTTGTTGCGCATTAAACAACTTTACTTGATCTTCGCTTTTCTCAAGCAGACTTTTTTGAGCGGACACGGTATTTATTGAAAGCATCAATAGAACCGACAAATACATTATTTTTTTTATCATAACTGAACTATTAAAATTGTTGAATTGTTGGATTGTTGAATAGTTGTTCTTCTATGAAGAACTAAAATTCTCCGAATCTAAAAATCTAAAATTCACTTTATTTAGTGCAAACTTAATAAAAAAAGCCATACTTCATAGCTTTTTTTGATTTTTTGAAGTTTTGTTTCAAGGATTTAATAATATATAAAATTCGCCAGGGCAAAAATTTAAAAATCGATTTTTGAGCTATAGTCCAAAAATAGGCATAAAGCCTGTTTTTTAGTTTCCTCATAATCATATTTCACATTTTGACTAAGATAGAAATTAATATCCGTAGGATACACTTTTTGTTTAATTAATTCAACAATTAAATCCTTACGGTGGTCGATTCCATATTTCAAAGCCTGATTAAATTCTTTTAGAAAGTTATCCGGTAATTTTTTATTAGCGACCCAACAGGCAAACACAAAAGGTAATTGTGTGAATTTCTGCCATTCCTCAGCTAAATCATACGAATAAGCGTATTTGTTTTCAATCCCAAATGTGCGATCGCCAATAATAACGGCAGCGGTGTTTTCTTTAACATCATTTTCATAACCCGTTTTAGCAGGAATCCATTGTGGGTTTATTTTCCAAAAATTGTGTGCCAAAACCTTTACCAGCAATACGGAAGTATTGGATTGGTAATCGAGCAAAATATTTTTTATTTCATATAATGGCACATTGCTATATAACATTACAGATGCGACTTTACCTTCAGCGCCAATGCAAAAATCACTGATGATATACTTCTCTTTTAATTTAGGCAGCCCCGCCACAGGAATTAAACCAATATCCACCTTCCCTGATATTAATTTTTGAGCGCAAACAGATGGAATATCCAGTTGCAAATCAATTTCATTGATTAGTTTAGAATGACTTAATCCATAAATAAATGGCTTTGAATTTAGATAGGATACTACAGATATTTTTATTTTACGCATACATTTTATCACAAAAAAACAAAAAATGTTATTCCGTTTCAATCACAACAATAAAGCGACGGCTATAGCAAAAATAAAAATTACCCATTTATTGTGTAGAACGCAGATTTTGCGTTGTAAAGTTAAACTTAATTTGATAATTTATAGTTTTGAAAATCAAATTAACGCAATTTCAGAATAATTTGGAGCGACCTTAATTTATTTTAACAAATAACAACAAATATTAAAACCAAAAGTTATTTTTGACCTCGGTATCCAAAAAAACTACATCTAAAAAAATAAAAAATGAATAAACGTGTCATTCTATTGTTGTTTGTAATTTTTTGCAGCTACAATAAGGGCATTGCACAAATCTATAAACAAACCATACGCGGTAAAGTTATTGATATCGACTCTAAATCACCCTTGTTTGGAGCAAACATTATTTTATTGAATAGTGATACCTTAATTGGTTCAACATCCGATGTAGATGGAAAATTTCGGCTGGAAAAAGTCCCTATTGGAAGACGTTCGATAAAAGTGACTTCCATTGGGTACGAGGAAACGGTGCTTAACAATATCATAATAACATCAGCCAAAGAGATAGTTTTAACAGTTGAATTACGGGAAAAAGTATATTCAGCTGACGTTATTGAAATAGTAGCGGAAAAAGATAAAACAAAAGCGAATAATGACATGGTAAGTGTAAGCGCAAGAAATTTTCAGGCGGAAGAAACGAGTCGATATGCAGGAAGTAGAGGTGATCCAAGCAAAATGGTTTCCAACTATGCGGGCGTTTCATCCGGCAACGATGCTCAGAATAATATAATTGTTAGAGGCAATTCCCCACTTGGAGTATTATGGCGCTTAGAGGGAGTTGACATTCCCAATCCCAATCATTTTTCGACACAAGGTGCTACAGGAGGACCGGTAAGCATATTAAATAATAACCAACTTGGCAGTTGTGATTTTTTAACAGGCGCTTTCCCTTCTGAATATGGGAATAAAATGGCTGCCGTATTCGATTTGAAATTACGAAATGGGAACAATGAAAAAAGGGAATCCACTGGGCAACTTGGTGTTAATGGTATTGAATTAGGTGCAGAGGGCCCGATTTCAAAAAAGCAAGGCAGTTCATATATTGTGAATTATCGTTATTCCTCTCTGGAGTTTTTTAATAAAATAGGCGTTTCATTTGGTGTTTCCGGTAGCCCTGCCTATCAGGACTTATCTTACAAACTAAATATTCCGACTGCAAAGGCAGGTATATTTACTTTTTGGGGTATCGGAGGGATGAGTTCCATATCTATTTTAGACAGCAAGAAGAAAGCAGGCGACTGGTCTTTTACCTCAAAAGGACAGGACTTAGTCTTCAAATCCCTTATGGGAGCAGCGGGACTGTCCAATACCTATTTTTTCAAAAGTAATCTTTCAGGGAAATTGTCGCTATCAGCTTCCGGGACTGATTTTGAAATAACGATAGATACACTTGCCCCCATTACTCTTTCAAAATTCAGGGTTTATACCAATAGTTCAATAGAAACAAATCTTATCGCCAACTATACAGTTACCGATAAAGTAAATGCAAGTCACCTGATTAAAGTGGGTGCCACTTATCAGACGCTTTATTTCAATGCAAAGTCCTCCGGTTATTCCGCATTATATGGTAAAAACATTACAGAACTTAACGTAAATAAATCTACATCGGGGTTATTACAATCCTTTGTAGAATGGCAGTTTCGCCCCACTGAAAAAATCACAATCAATAGTGGAATACATTACCAGAATTTTTTATTGAATAATACCTGGGCATTGGAACCACGATTAGGAGTGCGCTTTCAACTCACTCCCAGACAAAATTTGAATATCGGTTATGGAATGCACAGTCAGATGCAGCCTACTATTTTTTATTTTTATGAAAACTATATTCCTTCTACTAACAGCTATTATAGAAGCAATCGCAATTTAGATTTATCAAAAAGTCAACATGTTATTTTAAATTACGACTATATTTTTGCAAGTGGTTTTAGATTCAGGTTTGAAACCTATTACCAATATCTATATAATATTCCTGTGCAGCAAAATTTAAACTCATCTTTTTCCATGATTAATGAAGGCAATTCATTAGATGGACTTGTACTAGTTGACAGCTTGGTGAATAAAGGAAGCGGCAAGAATTACGGAGTAGAATTTACTATTGAAAAATTCTTCAGCAAACATTACTATTTTTTAACTACTGCATCTGTATATGAATCAAAATACAAAGGGCGCAACAACATCGAATATCACACCAGTTATGATGGTGGCTATGTATTTAATGTTCTTGGCGGATATGAATTAGGACTGGGGGAAGGCAAAAATAAATCACTTTCATTCGATTTAAAATATACCCAAGCCGGTGGAAACAGGTATACACCAATAGATTTAGAAAAATCAAATCTGATTGGAAAGGCTTATTATATTAATAGTGAATCTTTTTCAAAAAAATTAAAGGACTATACCAGATTAGATTTAAAGCTTACTTATAAATCCAACAGAAAAAAAACCTCTCAAAGCATGTATGTATGCGTGGAAAATATTTTTGATACAAAAAACATTCTTATGCAATCCTATAATGCAGACACAAAATCAATTAAAACGGAATATCAATTCGGATTATTTCCTTATGGTGGGTATCGTATAGAGTTTTAAAATTATTATTGTGCACTCCAGCCACCATCCATAGGGATTGCTGTACCTGTGATCATGGAGGCAGCATCAGAAGCCAAAAATAAAGCCAAGGCTCCAATAGATTCAGTACTTACAAATTCTTTGACCGGATGTTTTGTAAGCATAATTTTATCAATCACTTCTTTTTCCGAAATGTTATGCGAAATAGCCTGTGCGGATATTTGTTTTTCAACTAAAGGTGTTTTAACGTATCCCGGGCATATTGCATTTGCAGTTATTCCGAAAGGGGCACCTTCCAGTGCCAGCACTTTAGTTAATCCCACTAATCCATGTTTTGAGGCCACGTAAGCTGCTTTATATTCTGAGGCGACCAGCGCATGAGCGGATGCGATATTAATAATTCTTCCTGTTTTTTTCTCTTTCATTTCTTTCCAAACAGCTTTAGAGGTGTGGAATGCAGCTGTTAAATTAATCCCAATAATATCATTCCATTTTTCTGAAGGGAAGTCTTCAATGGGCGATACAAATTGAATTCCAGCATTGTTTATCAAAACATCGATGTTGCCCAATTTAGCTGTTCCCTCATTAACCATTGCAAGGATTTCGTAGGGACTAAGCATATTTGCGGGAGAAAAAAAAGTTTTCACATGATACTCTTTCCCTATCGCTAAAGCAATTGCCGGTCCATCGGTTTCCAAACCATTAAAAACAATAGAATATCCGGCTTTAGCAAACTCTTTAGCAATTCCTAAGCCAACACCGCTGGTGCTGCCCGTTATTAAAACAACAGAACCTCTCCCCTGAATCCCCTCTCCGAAGGAGAGGGGAGATTGGGTGAGATGCTTTACGCTAACTTTTGCATTTCTCTTTTTCATTTCTTTTTCAAATACTTTTTAAGAAACTCAACTTTTGCCTCCTCTCTTTGGGAGAGGAGATTAAGAGGCGAGGTGCTCCATTATTAATTTTACTGTTTGAGGAATCGCTTCCAGATTGAGCGTATGTCCTACCCCTGAAATAACTACGAATTTACTGCCGGGTATTGAATCACCAACTGCTTTGCCCATGTGCACAGGTAACAAAGTATCCATTTCACCATGAATAACAATTGTGTGATTTTTTATTGCTTTTAATTTTTCGCGATAGTCGCCCCGGTTATAAGTCGCTTCCATTAATTTATTAAGAGCTCCGGCATCAGTATTTGTAGTTTGCCGGGAGGTTTTAAGTATATTAATAGGTATCAAAGGGTTTTCAAAATACGCTTCACTTAGCACAGTAGGTAGCATTACATCGAGCATAAGTGAATATCCACCGGTTTCTAATGCTCTTTGCCAAGCTAAGGATATTGCCTCAAAATAGGATGTTTTATGAGCAAACGAGGAAAGCAATATCAGGTTATTCACTTTTTCAGGATAATTCAGTGCAAAATGCTGTGCAACCAAACTTCCATAGGAAAGTCCTGCCATGTCCACTTTTTTGATCTGCAAAGAATTAAGCAATCCGTAAACATCGGCGGCATGTTGGTCGAAGTCTCGCTCACTTCCTTTGTTATCAGACTGTCCCTGAAAAATAAAATCGCACAAAATAATTTTATAATCGTTGGCAAAAGCAGGAATCATCAATAGCCATGCTGACGTTGATTGAGATAATCCATTCAGGAAAATTAAACATTTTTTTGATTTTAAATTTCCATGTACCTCATAATAAAGGTTCAGATTGTCGGATGTTTTATGATACATATATCTACGAATTACGAATTAACACGAATTTACGAATCTGTGTTGGTTTAAAAGATCAATCAGCAAATGATTTAATTAACAAACTTTCCATTACCTATTTTATCTGCCTCCCTTTTATATTTATCCATAAATAACAGATGGCGCTTGAAACACCTGTTACTGCTAAAAAACAAATAAATAAAACTGGTGGATTACTGACAGTTTTATATATTTCCGTTGCAACGTTTCCAATAATTATCCATTGAATAACATATACTGCGGTAATGTTTTTCCCGAGCCATTTTATGTATTTGAAAACAATTGAATTTCCAAGTTTTTTTTCTATTTCATTGATAAAGAAACTATAGAAAGAGAGAAACGAAATAACCCATAAAAAGAAGATTAGACCGTGATGGTAATAGTCCTGTAAATTAGATGAAATAGCGATGGCATATTGGATAGTAATTACCAAAAATAAAAGAAACAAAACACCAATAATAATTTTGGTTTTTGTTGAATTTAATAAATTAAAAAAAGAGTGTTGTCTGATTTTATAAAATGCAATCCCGGCTAATGAGTATGATAACCATGGGAACAAAGGGAAATAAGACCATGGCGCAACTCCATAAAATGGCGAAAAAATATATTTTAAAATAGGCGATTCAGGGATATAATTTAAAAGGAAATTACCAAGGAATGCGGAAAGAATAATCAACGCAACTATCACAATTAGGCTTTTATCTATAATTTTTTTTAATGCGGCAATAATAATGATGCTAATACCAGCCAAAGGCAAAATATCCACACCAAAAATGTAAGGCCAGATATCGATGTTAAAAATTCCTTTGTTAACCGAAATTATCAGATTTAAATTTAAAGCAATATTTAAAAATAATCCTAATAAAATAATTTTAAATCCTCTTAAGATTAACTGAATGGTTGATTTTTTTGATGCTGCGATAAAATATCCGAAAATAATAATAAACACTGGAGCTACAGGAGGACCACCTAAAAAGAGCAATACTTTACCAATGTTACTGTCAAAAATATTTTGCGTGGCAAATAACTCAATAATGTGTACCTGAATCATTAATAGCGCGGCTATTCCTTTTAATAAATCAGCAGTTTGAGTTCTGTTAATCATTTTGAACTGGTCATGGATAAAAAATGAAGGATAGAACGCTGATTAATTTCCAAACTCACTCATAAATCGAATACGCATTAAGCGAATTTCTTCTTCGGTGTATTCTTCTTCACCAAGTTCAAGTAGAGCTGCATCAATCGAATCGGACTGAGATTCTTTAAAATATTCCAGCACTTCTTGTTGTTTATCCTCATCCATAGTATCATTTATATAATAAGCGATGTTTACTTTGGTTCCTGAAGATACAATGCTTTCAATTTCGGAAATCAGATCCGATAAACTCAGCCCTTTTGCACTTGCCACATCTTCCAGAGGTAGCTTACGGTCTATGCTTTGGATAATATGAACTTTTAATCCTGATTTATTAACGATTGATTTTACCACCATATCCAATGGTCGGTCTATTTCATTTTCTTCAACATATTGTGCGATGAGGTCAAGAAATGGGTTACCGAATTTTTGTGCCTTCCCTTGTCCAACGCCTGTAATATTAACCAGTTCATCCATTTTAATAGGATACTGGATAGCCATTTCTTCTAAAGACAATTCCTGAAAAATAACGTAAGGAGGAAGTTTTAATTTATGAGCGGTTTGTTTTAATAAATCTTTTAAAGCAGCGAATAAAGCGGCATCAGCTCCTGATCCTCCTTTGTTTCCAGCTCCTACATCATCATCCGTTTCAGTTCCCTCGTAATCATGGTCCTTAGTAACCATCATGCTGTGGGGTTCATCCATAAAAATTTTACCTTGCGGTGTAACTTTTAACAATCCATAATTTTCAACATCTTTTGCCAAGAGTCCGCAAACTAATGCTTCCCGAATAACAGCATTCCAATATTTTTCATTTTTTTCATCTTCCGCGCCTTTACCAAAACATTCCAGTTCGTTATGTTTGTATGCTTTGGTTGTTGAATTAATTGTTCCTAATAATACATTAATTATATCTTTAGTTTTAAATTTTTCTTTCACATCCAATATAGCTTCAATAGCTAATGCCACATCGTCCATCCCTTCAAATTTTTGTTTGGGATTACGGCAATTGTCGCACATACCCCCACAATCCGCTTCATCAAATTCTTCCCCAAAGTAATGCAATAAAAATTTTCTCCTACAGCTTGATGTTTCAGCATAGGAAACTGTTTCATGTAATAGTTGTTTACCAATTTCCTGCTCAGAAACCGGCTTGCCCTTCATAAATTTTTCTAATTTCAAAATATCATCATGGCTATAAAAGGTAACACAGTTGCCTTCTCCTCCATCACGTCCGCCACGGCCTGTTTCCTGATAATAACCTTCTAATGATTTGGGAATATCATGATGAATTACAAAACGGACATCCGGTTTATCAATACCCATTCCAAAGGCTATGGTAGCAACTATTACATCAATGTCTTCCATCAAAAAAAGATCCTGTGTTTTTGCACGTTCTTTAGCTTCAAGACCGGCATGATAGGGTAATGCTTTGATACCATTTACGCGTAACGTTTCCGCAAGTTCGTCAACTTTTTTGCGGCTCAGGCAATAAACTATACCAGATTTCCCGGAGTGTCCCTTAATATATTTGATAATTTCTTTTATCGCATTCTGTTTAGGACGAACATCGTAAAAAAGATTTGGACGGTTAAATGAGGTTTTATAGAGATTAGCGCTGGTCATCCCCAGATTCTTTTGGATATCCTGTTGTACTTTAGGAGTAGCAGTGGCGGTTAATGCCATGATTGGCACTTTCCCAATTTGCTCAATAATTTGGCGTAATCTGCGGTATTCCGGGCGAAAATCATGTCCCCATTCAGAAATACAATGCGCTTCATCAATTGCAAAAAATGAAATTTTAATTTCTTTAAAAAATGCGATATTCGATTCTTTTGTTAAACTTTCCGGTGCAACATATAGTAGTTTTGTTTTCCCATCAGTAATATCTTTTTTTACTTTAGTTATTTCTACTTTTGATAAAGATGAATTAAGAAAATGAGCGATACCCTCTTCATTACCAAAGTTACGCAAAGCATCCACCTGGTTTTTCATCAGAGCAATAAGTGGAGAAACAATAATGGCAGTTCCCTCGCTCACTAAAGCAGGCAACTGATAACATAATGATTTACCACCACCGGTTGGCATAATTACAAATGTATCTTTACCTTCCATCAGGCTTGTAATAATCGCCTCTTGTTGCCCCTTAAAACTATCGAATCCGAAAAATTTTTGCAGACATTGTTGAAGGGAGGTTTCTACATCGAGCATTGTTTTAATATTTTTGATTTAAAAAATTAATTAGAGTAAATGAGATTATTAAAGAAATAAACTAATTTTATACCGTTTACGGAATCTATAAAATTCGCTTTTTTATATTTGTCCTGTAAATATATAATAAAATTTGTTCTTATGAGAAAGAGTTCTCTACTTTATTTTAAATATTCTACCAAGTGAATAAATCTATCGATAAAATAATTGAACTCGCTAAATCTACCTTGACTATTGAGGCGGACTCTATTCGTAATTTGCTGGGTTACATCAATGATGATTTTGTTGCCTGTGTTCAACTAATCTATAAATCCAGGGGAAGGGTTGTAGTTACTGGTATTGGCAAGAGCGCTATTATCGCGCAGAAAATAGTTTCTACGTTCAATTCAACCGGCACGCCTGCAATATTTATGCATGCAGCAGACGCTATTCATGGTGATTTGGGAACCCTACAGCAGGATGATATTGTAATTTGTATTTCAAAAAGTGGCAATACTCCTGAAATTAAGGTATTGGCACCTCTTTTAAAAACCGGTGGAAATAAATTGATTGCACTGGTTGGTAATGTTGAATCCTATTTGGCGAAGCAATCGGATTATATATTAAACTCTACCGTTGAAAAAGAAGCTTGTCCGAATAACCTTGCTCCAACATCAAGCACCACGGCACAATTGGCTATGGGAGATGCTTTGGCAGTTTGTTTGCTTGATTACAGAGGATTTTCGCCAAAAGATTTTGCTAAATATCATCCCGGTGGAGCATTGGGAAAAAAACTGTATTTAAAAGTTTCAGATATTTCCATTCAAAATCAAACGCCACAGGTAAAGCCAGATGATTCAATAAAATCAGTTATCCTGGAGATTTCATCTAAACGATTGGGCGCCACTGCTGTGGTTGACAACAATAAACTGGTAGGTGTAATTACCGATGGCGATTTACGCAGAATGCTTGAAAAGTCGGATTCTATCGCTGATTTAAAAGCTTCGGACATTATGAATAAAACTCCTAAAAAAATAGATGCGGATGAGTTGGCAATAAATGCAATGTTATTATTGGAACAAAATAATATCACTCAATTAATTGTTACTACTAATGGTAAATATCATGGTTTTGTTCATTTGCACGATTTACTCAAAGAAGGAATTATTTAGATGTGCTGATTTTTTTGATGTGCTGATGTGCTGATTTGTGGATATGCTAATGAACCAAAGAACAAATTTCCCTATGAGCCGATATACTAATGTACTGATAACAAATGACTAAGAGAATTGCAGCCATTGTTCCCGCTTATAACGAAGAAGAAGCAATAGCATCTGTTGTGAATGATATTAATTTTCTGGCTCAATCTCAACACTTATTAATAGATGTAATTGTGGTAAATGATTGTTCTAAAGATTCCACGGCAGAAGTAATTTCCAAGTTAAATTGCATTCCACTGAATTTACCTATTAATTTAGGAATTGGCGGAGCTGTGCAAACAGGTTTTAAATATGCTTTGGAGAATGGTTATGATTATGCGATACAAATAGACGGAGACGGGCAGCATCCAGCGTCGGAAATCCCAAAGATTGTAAATGCGGCTGTAAATAATGGGTTCGATGTGATAATAGGTTCACGGTTTATATCAAAAGAGGGCTTTCAGTCATCCGCTTTTCGTAGAATTGGAATTAATTATTTTAAATGGTTGAATCATTTTTTAGTAGGTACCATTGTTAATGATAGCACATCGGGCTTTCGATTAATTAATCGCAAGGTAATGGAAATTGTCGCTGAATATTATCCGGATGAATATCCAGAACCTGAAGCAATTATTATCTATTCGCTAAATAACTTTAAAATTGGCGAAGTATCGGTAACGATGAAAGAGCGGCAAGGTGGTGTTTCTTCTATTGGTACTTTTGCATCCATATATTATATGTTTAAAGTAACATTGGCAATTATTTTTACTTTTACACGAATGAAATTTAAGAAAAAAGTTAAGAGTTAAAAGTTAAGAGTTATGAATTTAGAATTAAGAATGCAGAATTAAAAATTGAAAAAACACATTACATTCAACCCATACCATTCAACTCTTAACTCACAACTCTTAACTCATAACTATCAACTCTTAACTCATAACTATCAACTCTTAACTCATAACTATCAACTCTTAACTC
>JAVHPE010000127.1:0-15582 GCA_036170475.1 Bacteroidia bacterium
AATACGAATTTACGAAATCCTTATCAATTCGTATATTGGTATCGATTCGTTATCGTAGATATTAACAAATTTTTCGAGAACCTATTTGTTTTGGTAAAATCGAAACACATAGCAATACATTAAATCACGATAGGGATTATCTAAATTTAATTCACAACAATTTTTACCACCTTTTGCCCCTTGCCTATTTTTAATTTCAAAAAATACATTCCTTTAGAAAGGTGCAAATCGGTGGCATTTATTGTTAGTTCATAACGACCTTTAAGACGCTTACCTGCATCTAAAATAATTTCTTTGCCAACGACATCACTTAAGGAAATATTTATATCTGAATTTTCTACTATCTGATAACTAATCTTTGTTGAATTAGAAAAGGGATTCGGAAAAATAAACAAACCGGAAATAGCTGTTTGCTCCTCAATGGAAGTGGACAAGATCATTTGTCCGTCACTTGAAATTATTGTTGACAGCAAGCCTGCACTATCTTTAGATTGTACACTGAAATAATAATATTGATTTGGCAATAACGATAATCCGGTTTTCGTTACTGAAGTATTCAGATTAGTAGTCCAATTCACAATGTCAGTTGCACCGGGTGTTGTTCCAATCGCATACCAATACTTCTCAATACCAGAATTGGTATCTGCACTTATAGTCCAGTTAGCTGAAAGTTGTGTTAATGAGTTTGTTGTGTCAATATCTGTGGAGGTTCCATCATTTACCGTAAAACCTGTTGGTATTGTCCAGTCAATGTTCACATTCTGCGAAGCAACCGCTGATAAATTTCCGGCAACATCTTTTGTTATTGATTTTATTCTGCAGGATGGAGTAGCCGAGTTGAGATTTTGGTACCGCGCATCATTAGTAGATGCTGCTCCCACACTTATTGTTACAGAGGGCAATCGAGAACGATATACTTTTAAATCATTTACCATATAATTACAATCACCACTGCGGAATGAAATATAATTACCGTTTGAATAGGGGGTGGAATCAGTGTAGGTGCCTACCAAAGCATTATTCATATATACATCCATTTTTCCTGAAATACGATCATATAAGACTTTATAATCATACCAAATATTGGGAGTGATTGTAACCGGAGTGCTATAGGCTGCAGCACCATAATTATTATTAGCAACCTTATAAATTTGTAATTGACTTTGATCGGCTCTGAACCAGACAAAATAGGAATTTCCACGATTTGTTTGAGTAGCGCTATCGCAGAAGAAATGGAAGCCAGCCCGTCTGTTTGCACCTGTTCCATCTATTTTCCCCTGCCAGTTGTATAAATACCGATTGGATAAATTTTGAGTAAGAGGAGCATAAATATTTGTATTGGTATTTGTTTGATCACTTTGTTCGAGGTATCCTCCATTAATTGCCCAAGCACCGCTTCCAATAGTCCAATCGGGATAAATAGCGCTATCAAAATTATCACTAAAAAAACCGTTACTATTGTTAGCTCTCCATTCGGTACCATTGTATTCCAATACCTGGTAAAAACTTTTTTCGATACCAGAACCACCAGAATTATCCGTATCCGTAAAGGTTGTTGCAAAATTTTGTGTTTCCCAATTTGCCGGAGCTGAAATTTGTGTTGTAGGAGCTACATTATCCATGCTGCAATTCCATATAGCCTGCCAACCTGCTGCCACTGTACCTACATCTGATTTAAATGTAATTGTTAATGTTCCACCAGTAGCGGTAATGGTTCCAGGGCTGTTTGTTCCTGAATAAGCACCTATCAATAGCGATGAGGTACTTGATCCGTCATAAATCCAAAGAGTATCGAAATTCAACTCCGTAGCAAACGAACTAAAATTAAGTGTAAGACCTATTGCATTTGTAGGTGAAATGGTATAGGTATAATTTTCATTGTCATAATAATTTCTGTTGGGACCACCCATATCGTAGATGGTGTCATTACACGGAACAGTTGCACAATCAGTAAATTTATCGCGTATCAGATTCCAGAAATCGTTGTAACCATCATCGTATCCTAATGCCCAGATGCCAATACCACCAATCCCCATCTGACTAACAATATCAAACCGTTTACCCATGCTATAAGCATCATCAATAAAACACTGCCACCACTGCCCGCTTCTTTGTGAAGGGTACCATGCGGAAAAACTATTTGCATCCCAAGACCTGTTGCTGTAATATCCATTGGTATTGATCCTGAAATTATTGTAGAATACTGAATTAGTGCTTCCGGCTGTAGAACCCGGTATTGTTCCTCCGGAGGTTGACCATTCACGTCCATAATAAGGCAAACCTAACAACAATTTGGAGGGAGATGCACCTTTATTCAAATAAAAAGTAATTGATTTTGTGAGTGTATAATTGTAGGATGTTTGAAAATTGTAAAGAGGATCTTCAGGACCGGCGGTAGCACTTCCACTGTAATAATAATCATAACCCATAATGATAAATAAATCAACATAAGGATCTAAGGCGGGCATATCAAATACATTGCTCCAATCTACTGCATATAAGGCAATGCTCACTTCGGAACCAGGAATTGCAGTATGCATTTGATTACAGAGATCAATCATAAATGCAGTAAATCCAGCTTTGTGTGAAGCACCCATTCCTTCAAAATCAATATTTACCCCATGTGCATTACGGGATTGAACCAGATTGATTAAATTGGTAATTAGTGTTTGTTTTGCGGAAGAACTGGCAAAAAAGGTAGTATGGCCGCTGAATAATGTGGCGCACAAAGTTACATTCACGCCATTTGCTTGCGCATCAGTAACTACCTGGGCGGTAGCCCAACCATTTGTAGTTGTTGCACTTCCATTTGCTGAATTTACCGCGTAGTCAAAATAACATAAATCAGTTAATCCCGCCCAGTCGTAATTTGTTTGCAAACCATTACTCCAGTATGGATGCCAGCCATACACACGTTTAGTTAAATTGCAGGTACGATTATTTTTTGGCGTAACACTTTTGGGTACTCCCGTTTGAACACTCCTTAAACTGTCCCATTGAGCATCGGTATTAAAATTATAGTGTGCATATTTTTCTGCTTCTTCCTGATGAATGGATTTATGAAGTGGTGGTATATTGTTATCAGGAGTGGGGAGTAAACCCAGTTTCATTTGTTTACCTGTTTGAGAAAAAGAAATCCCAATGACTATCAGATGCAAATAAATAAGAGTCAAAAATGTAACTTTTTTTTTCATTGATAATGAAGATTATGTTTTATGTTGATCGTCCTCTCCCCCACTCTTCTAATAGCCATGAGGTGCATTTTGCACTCAAATTTCAAATCTGCTTTTGCAAAATGGTTATACAGAAAAGAGACAGAAATTAATTATTTGAAAAAATATTGCCCTTGTTAATTGTAAATATATGAAAAAAAATTTCAGGACAAAAATATGGAGGTAAACAGAATAATTTTTTACAAACCAGCCACTATTTTATTTTTTGGATATTTTACACTGTATGTAAAAGTTATTTTTTTTGTTTCTTTTGGTTTAATAGTCAATTTCCAGTTTAGAATTCCCGAATTTTCATCAACCATTGCTCCACCTGACTCTTCTAAAAGTATTACTATCTCTTTATTCTGAGAAACCGGTATTTGATCCTGTAAATTAAAATTAGAAGTTGTTGATTTGCTGTTACGGACAGTAATTTCATATGTTACAGTTTTTAATTTATCCTCTCCAATAACTTTTTCTTTTGTTTTATCTTTTTGTTTAACTCGTGTAACCACCATATTTTTATCACGACCCAATGTTATATCAAGTGTATCAGTTAAATTATTCGGATTGATATAGGTTTCGCCTACAAATGTTCCATCAAAATAAATATTTGCACTACCTGCAACTAAATTCAATTCGTCCCAATTGGTAATTTTTGCAACCAAAAAAGCGTCTTTATCCATTTTAGGTGCGGAAAAGTCAGTAAAATCGGCGGCAATATCTTTTGTTTGTATCGCTACGAAATGTGTTTTACCATCATTTGGTATCGTATAGGGCAATTTTATTTCATATTCCACATTTGTTAAATTTTCTGCTGAAGTAGTATAGTCTGCAATGGATTGTGCTATTGGCTCCGGTGCTTTCTCTTTGTCCATGGAAGTCTTAGCAACGGATTCTTCAACAGAGTATGTGGCCCCTGCCGCATCATCCATTTTCGCCGATGGTCTCGAAATAGGTACTTGATATTGATATGGATTATAAAAACTCAACCACCATACATTCAAGGTTGGTTTTACGTTGCTTTGGTTTGGATTAGCGGTTGAAAGTGTTAATTTTACATCATTCCAGTCAATACCTGTATTTTGATAAACCTGTGCTTTGTATGTTAATTGCATAGTCCCTCCTGCTCCTTTTGCCCTTAAATCATAGGATGGGGTCCATCCGGCATTTTGTAACATATAATTAATGTTAACGGTTCCGCTTGCCGTAGCATCAGCTGATACAGTAACAACTATCTGGTATTTTGTTTCATCTTTTACAACATCATTTGTGTTTGCATTATAGTTTTGCAACAGTGTTAAATCGTTTAACATTCTTTGTTGAGTTAGATTTACCCGGTAATCTTCTTTTTTTAATTTTAATAATTCAGAATTAATATTATTTAATTTTTCTCTCAAATAGGTCATTGCATCTTTAAGTAAATTAAGTGTATCTTTTTTTGATTCTCCTTTAATAAGCCTATTATTTAATAACGAGTTTTTTTCGATATTTAATACATCTTTTTTGTTACCAATTTCTTCCAAATCAAATGCAATATTTACCAATGAATCTTGCAAAAGTTTAATCTGTTTTAAATTTTTTGGACTTTGACCTGCCGGATCTGTTTTCAACTCAGGATATTTAATATTATGTTGTACATCCATAATTATGAAATTACCTGTTCCTCCAACCTGGATACTGCGTGCATCAATGGCGGGTTCCAGATTTTCAAAAACTAATGTTGTAATTCCTGCATTAACCGTTACCGTTGCTGATCGATACATCTGTGCACCGCTTGTAAAAACTGTTACACTTTCAATTTTTGATTTAACATTTTTTTCGGCAGTGGCTGATACCAAAATAGTCGTTGATAAAAAAAAGAAGATGCCGACAAATGCCGCTATTACAGTTCTCTTAGAACTATTGATATTGAATAAGCCTGTTTTCATAAATTTATTTTTTAGTAAATAACTAAACTATTTATTTGATTGATTTTCGACTAAGAGATGCTTTTTTTTTGTAATTCCACAACATACAAAAAAAAGATCAAAAGCGATTTTCACAGGTATGTGTGATTTTCACAAAAATAGATAATTTTGCCTTCCCTTCTGCATCTGAAATTATTTCCACCCTTTACAATTTCCCTGACTCTGTTATTGGGTCAATTAATACAAAAAATTTGTATTTTTGTAAATATACAATGCACTCTACACAGTTAAATACTTTCGACGATATAGAACTGGTTGCTAAATTCAAGCAAACCAACGACAATGCTATTATAGGTGTATTGTTTCAACGTTACACCCATTTAATATTTGGTGTATGTGTAAAATATTTAAAGGATGAAGATGATGCGCAGGATGCAAGTATGCAGATTTTTGAAAAGCTTTTGGTGGATTTAAAAAAACATGAAGTGCAACAATTTAAAGCTTGGTTACACATGGTTTGTAAGAATTATTGCCTGATGCAATTACGTTCAGGTGCTTCCAAACTCAAACGTGACAGGGAAATGCATAAAGATTTTGCCGGACTTATGGAATCTGATCATGAATTGCATCTTACAGTTCAGAATACAAAAGAAATCCAATTAACACACATGGAAGAATGTATGAAAGGATTGAATGACGAACAAAAGCTATGTATTGAACTGTTTTTCTTACAGGAAAAGAGTTACCAGGAAGTAACCGAAGCTACAAATTTTACAATGAATAACGTAAAGAGTTATATACAAAATGGCAAACGAAATTTAAAAAATTGTATCGAGTCACGTACTAAGTGATTTATAACAACTAATGGCTGATTCATTAAAATATAAAATATTTCTCGAAACGGATTGCATTCCCGAAGAAACTATGTTTGATTACATTGATAAAAAACTCAGTGCAAAGGAATGTCATTCCCTTGAAAAGCATTTGCTCCAGTGTGATTTATGTTCTGATGCCATGGAAGGTCTGGAACTTACAAAAAACAGAGAGCGAATTACTGCTATTAATCAAAAAATAAACGAACGCATTGCTGCACCGGAAAAAGAAACCAAAGTAATTGTTTTTTATTATAAACTATTTGCATCCATTGCTGCTTCTATATTACTGTTGATTGGTGGTGTATTTTTCTTTAATCAATTTAATCAAAAACAGGAACTGGCAGAATTCAAACATGACGCTGTGCAATCCTTATCACAACCACCGGCACCACCTCCACCACCTCCTTTTTCTTCTATATCTAATGATGAAAAGATGACGGAATCAGGGAACTCAATTGCTCTAAAAACATCTATTGAAGTGGGAAAATTAGAAACAAAAGCGAAGGTCAGTTCAAATAAAAAAATAATACGGGATCAACAATCAGCCCTTGCAGAAGAACAGGCAATTCAACCTGATTATAAGACTAGCATTTCTACCGGAGCCGGTGCAACTAGCAATGCTGGTGATACTCGCAGATCAATTATGCAGACTGAGGGAAATGTAAATGAAATTACAATACCTCCGGCGCAATCCTTCTACGAAGCTCCCCAAAAGGAGTCTACTACTCAACATACTAAAGATGACGACAAACTTGATGAAATGGAAAAATCCGCCGGACTGGCTGGCATATCTGATAAGAGTGCTGAAAAATTGTCTGAGCCAACTGTTTCAAAAGCTTTATCCGAAGCACCTGCCAGTGGCAAAAATGAGCCCGAGGATGTAAAGCGTGAAGAGGCGAAAAAATCTACTGGAAATTATAGTATGTACAGGGCTAACAAGTCTAAAGAAAAAAAAGAAGCTCCTAAAGAAAATCCTGGTGTGGATGCTTCCAAGGTTGTTGCTTCTGCTCCTCAAAGTGTTGCGGCAAATGATGCAAATTATGAAACAGCAACAACTTTAGCCAATTCAGAACAAGAGCCGGTATTTCCAGGGGGGCAGGATTCATTAATTATTTTTATTCATAACAATTTTAAGTACCCCGAAAATTTCAAAAAAGAAACATTAAGCTCAACCAAAATAGTTGTGACTTTCATCGTTAATACAAAAGGGGAAATCAAAAAAGCGAAAATTGTAAAAGGAATAAATTCAGAATTAGACAAAGAGGCATTACGAGTGTTGAGCATTATGCCGAACTGGAAACCCGGAACCCTTAATGGAAAAGCATTATCATTACAAGTAAATCTACCTATTCAACTGGAATAACCAAAAATAATTTAATAATTCGGACAAAAAAAATCCACCTGAATTAATTCATTCAGGTGGATTTTAATAGGAAGAAAAAAATTTATTTCGCGACAGTAGAATTATTCATGTTATCCAAAACAGCCATCACTTCTTTGACAGATTTTGCCGAATCGTTCAATAATTTCTTTTCTTCCGCATTCAATTTAAGTTCAATGATTTGTTCAATACCATTTTTTCCTAATTTAACAGGAACCCCCAGGTAAATGTTTTTTAAACCATATTCACCCTGTAGCCAGGCGCAAACAGGAAAAATCCGTTTCTGATCACGTATAATTGCTTCAACCATTTGTGCAGCTGCTGCACCCGGAGCATACCATGCTGAAGTACCTAATAAATTAACAATTTCTCCACCGCCTTTTTTAGTACGTTCAATAATTTCATCCAATTTTTCCTTTGAGATAAGTTCTGTAACAGGAATTCCTGAAACAGTAGTATATCGTGGCAATGGAACCATTGTATCTCCATGGCCACCCATCAATACTGCTTGTATATCTTTAGGAGAACAATTTAATTCTTCCGCTAAAAATGAGCGATAACGGGCAGTATCAAGAATGCCAGCCATTCCAAATACTCTTTTTGAATCAATTTTCGCAGTCAGATAAGCGCAATAAGTCATTACATCCAAAGGATTAGAAACTATAATGATAATTGCCTTAGGTGAATATTTTAAGATATTACTGGTAACAATTTTTACAATACTGGCATTTGTTGAAATAAGATCATCTCGACTCATACCGGGTTTTCTCGGCAAACCGGAGGTAATTACTACCACATCGGAATTCGCTGTTTTAGAATAATCATTGGTAGATCCCGTTATACGGGTATCATACAAATTTACTGGTGATGTTTGCCAAATATCTAAAGCTTTACCTTCGGCAAAGTTTTCTTTAATATCAAGCAAAACAAGCTCATTTACAAGCTCTTTTTGGACAATAACATCGGCGCATGTTGCACCAACATTTCCGGCTCCTACTACAGTTACTTTCATATCATTATATATTAGAATACATTTACAAAAAAAATTTCGTGTGCTAAAGTATACAAGAAAAACGAATACAGCAAAAATTATCAACTGTTTTTTGGTTTACTAACAATTTTTTATTTCATGCAACTAATAACTAATTTTATTCATCTGCGTAGGTAATTTTAAACCTTTTTTTGCTAATTTTGTTGACTTAATTATATGAAAAAAATATTCCTGATTATTTTTGTTGTAATTAATTTACTTGCTAAGGATACGATAGCTCAAGGAACAGACTGTTCCACAGCCAGTCCCTTTTGTACAGCGGTACCCGCTACTTTCCCTGCACAGCAAAACACTACCGCTCCTGTTGGTCCTAATTACGGTTGCCTGGGGTCACAACCCAACCCTGCCTGGTTTTATTTACAAATTTCAACCGCAGGTCCTGTTACTTTAGATATGAGTAATTCGGCGAGTGTCGATATTGATTACATCATTTGGGGTCCCTTTACATCTCCGGCAGCAGCATGTTCATCCGGATTGACCGGTACAGCTGTTGATTGCAGCTACTCATCATCTGCTACTGAATCCGGCACTATTCCTTCCGCTCTTATTGGAGAGGTTTATGTTTTATTAATTACCAACTATTCAAATCAACCTACTACTATTTCTCTTGCTCAAAATGGAGGAAGCGGTGCTACCAATTGTAACATTGTATGTGCTATGACTGCTATAACCGCTGTTCCGGGTGCTTGTGTAAGTCCTACAAACATTTATGATCTCTCTGGAACTATAACATATTCAGCTCCTCCAACAACGGGAACATTAACTGTTACCAATAGTTGCTCCGGTGCTACACAAGTGTTTAATGCACCTTTTGATGCAGCATCTGAAAGCTATACACTTACAGGTTTATCTTCTAATGGTGCCAGTTGTACTGTTACTGCTGTGTTTTCAGCTGACCCTAATTGTACTTTTACACAAACTTTTACTTCTCCTGCACCGTGTTATGTCGATTGTCCTATTATTGTTGACTCTGCACATACATGTATTGGTGTGCCCACTACTATTACAGCAAGTGGAGCTACCAGTTATTTGTGGTCTACCGGCGAAACAACGGCAAGTATTATGATTAGTGGGGTTGCGGCAAGCTATACTGTAATTGGGACAACCGGAACATGTTCCGATACAGCTACTTCAATAGTAACAACCTTCCCTCCGCCAACAGTTGGTTTTTTCGCAGACACAGTAAATGGTTGTGGGTCATTTTCTGTTAATTTTATGGCTGATACAATTGGAAATGCAGGAGCGTCCTACTCCTGGAATCTAGGCGAAGGTGCCACTGGCAGTGGAGTTGAACCTACTCACACTTATACTGTACCCGGTTGCCATACAGTTATTTTAACAGCAAGTTTTGGACAAGGTTGTTCTACTACAGATTCTCTTTCTTGCATGATTACTGTTTTTGCTCAATCGGAAGCGAACTTTAATATGGCTCCCGCCGAAATTGATATGATAGCACCTACCGCTTATTTTTCAAATACCTCTATTAACGCAACAAGTTGGCTATGGAATTTTGGAGATACTACAAGTTCTGTTGAGGAAAATCCAGAACACATTTATTCTGATGTTGGAACATATCCGGTAACATTATATACTTCGACTATTAATGGCTGTGTTGACTCTATTACTTATATGCTGTTAGTTAAAGATATCATTACAAACTACATACCTAATGCCTTTACACCAAATAAAAATGAGCATAATGATGTTTTTAACATATACTCCTATGGTATATCTCCTGATAATTATGAATTATTAATTTTTGACAGATGGGGTAACCGTGTTTTTAAGACAAATAACCTTCATGAAGGATGGAATGGCGCCTTAAATAATGTTGGAGATGTTTTGGAAATGAATACCTATGTATATCATTTAAGTTACCAGGAATTGACGGGTAAAAAGCGCAACATTATCGGGCATGTTACTCTATTGAAATAGCGTACTAATAGAATCTGTATTTTCTGAATCTTCTTTTTATATTGCAGAATACGGTATAAAAACTTCTTGTTTTTTCTAATTATCAAATTCTCCTACTTTTTTTTCTGATATCTAACCTGGTTATCTATTTTTTCATTTTTCATGCAAAAAAATATAAAAAACATAATCAGTGCGCTGTTAATAATTGTTCCCTTTTTAGGTAAATCGCAAACGCATGAATACATATTTAACAATAATCTAAATGAACTCAATGGAGGTCCCGCATTAACCGAAATATTGGCATGCGGTGCCGGAGCAGGTGCTTATGGTGTTCAAACTGCCGGTACCACAGGTGGCGCTTGCCTTACTTCCAATTCTTTTTGCTTTAATGATGGAGGTGGTTTACAATATCCTAATTCCGGTTTAATTACCGGCAGTTTTACTATAAATATGTTTTTCAGGTTTAGTACTTTAGGGGGCTGGGCAAGGGTAATTGATTTTTCAAACAGTACTTCTGATGCTGGCGTTTATTTTTTAGGGAACTGCCTTAATTTCTACCCTAATGGCAATATTGGGTTGCGGCAGTATTGGCTGGATTTAACTGGTGCTACCTTGAATCCTATAACCGCTTCGCCCACCACCACTACCACTTACACTGTAACAGGTACCTCATCAGGTTGTTCAGGTACGGCTGTAAGCACAGTCACAGTAAATCCTTTTCTTACGGTAACTGCAACAGGCACTGATTCAATTTGACCGGGTAGTTCTGCTACTATTAGTGCTAATGCAATAAATGGAAGTGGTGGATCATATACTTATTCCTGGGCTCCTGGAGTATCAAATACAAGCTCATCCGTAGTTGTATCACCAACTATAACTACTACTTATACCGTCACAGCGAATGATGGATGCTCTCCTCCTGCTACCGATAGCGTTACGATCACTGTATTACCATCACCCATTGTTTTATTTAATGCTGATGTTATTCAAGGGTGCGCTCCTTTATGTGTTAATTTTTCTGATCAATCCACCGTTGCCGGAGGAACAATAATAACACAAAATTGGAATTTTGGCGCTGAAGGATCAAATCCTCAATACTGCTTCACAAATCAAGGGACGTATTCGGTCACATTAACTGTTACATCTAATAATGGTTGTATTTCTACCTTAACAAACACAAATATGATAACTGTTTCTCCGTTCCCTTCTTCCAGTTTCTCTGCTCCGCTTTCAACGGGAATCCTTGAACCTACTGTTAATTTCATTGATAATTCAACAGGGGCTACCTCATGGAATTGGAACTTTGGAGATAGTCTGGCAACGAATATCAACAATAATAGTATCATCCAAAACCCTTCGCATACCTTTTCAGATATAGGAAATTATTACATCAATCTAATTGTTGGTAATTCAAGCGGATGTTATGATACTGCTCAGTTGTGTTTGGAAATAGAACCTGAATTTTCATTTTATATTCCAAATTCATTTTCACCGGATGGAAATGGTAAAAATGATGGATTTTTTGGTAAAGGAGGGAATATTAAAGAATTTGCCATGCAAATTTATGACCGTTGGGGTAACCTGATTTTTTATACTGATAATGTTGACAAACACTGGGATGGAAGAATTAACAGGGGAACTGAAACAGGTCAGGAAGATGTATATGTATACGTTGTAAATATTTTAGACAACAAAAATAAAGGTCATAGATATATTGGTAATGTTACCATTGTGAAATGATGATACTTCCCATTAGGTTGCTTTTTTCGATTTCAACAATCGGTTTATTTCTACAAGTTCTATTTTTTCCCTTCATTAAAAATTGCAATCAATTATTAACTGAAATCAACCCGCAATAATTTTGATTAAAAATAATAAAAAGTTACATTTGTTTATTAAACAGTAAGAAACGGTAATAAATACAAAATAATTTATGAAAAAAATAGCTACCCTTTTTGTTTTATTGTCCGGTATTATTTACGGATATAGTCAAGGCATAGTATTATTGGATTTAAATAAAAATATAATATCTAACACTATTGTAGATATTAATATTGCTTCAAATACAAGTTCTACGGATGAATTTCTTGTAAAAAATGCAGGATCAATTTCCGATACCTTAAAGGTAGTTCGTACAATATATTCAAAAGATGTGGACGATGTAACCAAATTTTGCTGGGGAGGATTATGTTATTTAGCTGCAACAAGTACTTCCAGTTTATCCGCAATAATTGCACCCGGGGATACGATTGATTTTGAACAAAATGGATTTCATGCTATCTTTAATTCCGGTGCCGCCTGTGTTACAAGGTTAGTTCATTATAAATTTTATAATATTCACAATTTTTCAGATTCAACAGGATTTACTTTGCGTTATTTATGCGCATCCGGGGTAGATGAGATATCCAAGGCAGGCGGTATTATCTCTGATGTATATCCAAATCCTGCTAATTCGAATTTAGCCTTTAAATATGATGTTAATGAATCTTCAGAGAAAGGCAAAATTATATTTTATAATATGTTAGGAGAATCTGTTAAAGAAGTTACTCTTAATGATAAGCATGGCACAGCAAAAATCAATGTACTTGATATGGATTCCGGGATTTATTTCTATTCATTTCTGGTAGATGATAAAATAGTGAGTACTAAAAAATTGGTGATTAATCATTATTAGTAGGATGTTTGAGTTTTGTATGATTGTTAATTTATTCTCCAATCATTGAAATGACATCATTTTCAGACTTATTTCCGCATCCTCTTTCAATATAATCTCATCTTATTTTCTGCTTTGTTATTTTAGATCTCTTTCAATCGAAAAAAAATTAATTGAAGTTTTTCTGAAAATTAGTTTATACAGAAGCCCTAAAACTGTTGAAAACATTCTTAACACGGCAAGTTTAAGATAATTATATTTGCGAAAGAATAAAAATCAATTTATGTCAGAATTACATTTCTCAAAAAAAACAGCGCTTCTGTTAGGTATTGCAGAACGACAAGTAGATGCAACGATTAAGTTGTTAGATGAAGGTGCCACAATTCCATTTATTGCCCGTTACCGAAAAGAAATGACGGGGAGTCTGGATGAGGTTCAGGTTGCGAATGTACGAGATGAAATGGAACGCTTGCAGGTGCTCGAAAAAAGACGAGAAGCAATTCTTGAGTCCATAGAAAGTCAAGGTAAATTAACACCTGAATTAATCGGACTATTGAGAGGGGCAGAAACAATTTCAAAACTCGAGGATATTTATTTACCATACAAACCAAAACGTAGAACAAGAGCTGCAATTGCCCGTGAAAAAGGTCTGGAACCATTGGCGCAACTATTATTTGAACAGAAAAAAATAAACATTGAAGCTGAAGCAGAGAAGTATATATCGGAAGAAAAAGAAGTGAAAACAATAGACGAAGCGCTATCAGGAGCTCGTGATATTATTGCTGAATGGGTAAATGAGAATTTGGAGGCTCGTGAAAAAATACGACAACTTTTTAAAGAACAGGCAACTATCAAAAGCAAAGTTTTTAAAAGTAAAGAAGAAGCGGGTGAAAAATTTAAAGATTATTTTGAATGGGAAGAACGCTTGATGTCTTGTCCTTCGCACCGTATGCTTGCCATGCGCAGAGGAGAGAATGAGGATATTCTTTCTATCAGCATTGCACCACCTGATGATGTCGCTCTGGATATTTTGTACCAGCAATTTATTATCGCTGAAAATAGCACATCAGAGCAAGTACGATTAGCTGTTGAAGATTCATACAACCGGATGATGCAAGTTTCCATTGAATCGGAAATGCGAATATTTACAAAGGAATTAGCCGATGAAAAAGCGATACAGGTATTCGCTGAAAATTTGAAAGAGTTATTGTTGGCATCACCTCTAGGGCAAAAAGCCATGTTGGCTATTGACCCTGGATTTCGTACAGGATGCAAGGTTGTAGCTCTAGATAAACAAGGGAAATTATTGGAGGATACTGTTATCTATCCTCACGAAAATAATAAGATCTTTGAATCAAAACAGAAGGTACTTGCCTTCTGTTCAAAATATAATTTAGAAGCAATCGCTATCGGAAATGGAACGGCAGGGCGGGAAACAGAATCATTCATTCGCAGCATTGAGGGCTTGCCGAAAGAGATCAATATTATAATGGTAAACGAAAGTGGTGCATCTATTTATTCGGCATCTGATGTTGCTCGTGAAGAATTTCCGGATAAAGATATAACTGTTCGTGGTGCGGTTTCTATAGGTCGCAGATTAGCGGATCCATTGGCTGAGTTGGTCAAAATTGATGCAAAATCAATAGGTGTAGGGCAATACCAGCATGATGTGGATCAATATGAGATTAAGAAAAAATTGGATGAAGTGGTTGAAAGTTGTGTAAATAAAGTAGGTGTGGAAGTTAATACCGCAAGTAAACAGTTGCTTTCATACGTGTCGGGCTTAGGACCGCAATTAGCAAGGAATATTGTTGAATACCGCAATGAAAACGGACCGTTTAAATCACGAAAAGAATTAATGAAAGTGCCTCGCATGGGGGAAAAAGCATACGAGCAAGCTGCCGGATTTTTACGTGTACTGAGTAGTAAAAATTCTTTGGATAAAAGTGCAGTACACCCCGAAAGTTATGTTATTGTTGAGAAAATGGCTGCTGATTTGAATTGTACTATTCAGCAATTAATGACTGAAAAAGAGCTAAGGAAACAAATTGTACTTCAAAAATATATAACTGATAAAATTGGTTTGCCTACTTTAACTGATATTTTAGCTGAACTGGATAAACCGGGGCGGGATCCCAGAAAATCTTTTGAAATATTTGCATTCGATAATAGTGTTCATGAGATGAAAGATTTGCGAATCGGAATGCGTTTACCGGGAATTGTGACTAACGTGACCAACTTTGGAGCTTTTGTTGATATTGGAGTTCACCAGGATGGTCTGGTACATATCAGTCAGCTTTCAAATACATTTATTGATGACCCGAATAAAATAGTGAAAGTGCAACAACAAGTGATGGTCACTGTTACTGAAATAGATATACCACGCAAACGTATCGCATTATCAATGAAGGATAATGCGGTATTGTCTGTACCAGCAGCTAATCCAAACAAAGTGGCAACAAACAAAAATGGGAAAATTGTGCCACCTGTAAATGATTTTGCGTCGCAATTAACGGCATTAAAGGATAAGTTTAATTAGAGTCTGTCTATAATGTCCGATTTCTTCGTTATTCTTGTTTTAAAAAT
>JAVHPE010000128.1:0-45219 GCA_036170475.1 Bacteroidia bacterium
AACAGCAGCAAATAACCAATATAGAATGATAATCCGAAAGGAACTATATAAATAAATTAAAAAACTAAAAACATGAACCGTACAATAACAATGAACCTGAGTGGTATTATTTTTCATATTGAAGAAGATGCTTATAATAAACTCAACAGCTACCTTTCAACCATAAAAGGTTATTTCAAAAATTCGGAGGGTTGTGATGAAATTATGAGTGATATTGAAGCACGCATTGCGGAAATGCTTCAGGGAAAGGTAAGCAGTATCAAACAAGCTATTCTGATGGCGGATGTGGAAAGCATGATTGCTATTATGGGCAAACCCGAAGATTTTGCGGGTGAAAGCGAAAATACTAAAAGCAATGCAGATACTAGTCATGAAGACGGAGAAAACAAAGATTCATATAGTAACAACAAAAGAAAGCGTGTGTTCCGTGATCCGGATGATAAAATACTGGGAGGTGTATGTTCCGGTGTAGCTAGTTATTTCGATATTGACCCTATATGGTTACGTGCCGCTTTTGCGATTAGCTTTTTTGTGTTTGGATCCGGTTTATTATTATACATCATCTTATGTATAATTATTCCGAAAGCTAAAACTACTGCTGAAAAATTGGAAATGCGAGGAGAGAAAGTGGACATCAACAATATTGGGAAAGCCGTAAATGAAGAATTTGAAGAGTTTAAAACACGGATGAAAGATTTTGGTAATGAAGTAAAATCTCCCGAAAATAAAAAACGAATCCGATCATCGGTACAAAAGGCAGTTGATTTTATTGCTGAACTATTTCAAACTATCCTGAAAATTCTTGGGAAAGGAGTAGCATTTTTTCTGATTTTTATTGGTATTATACTTATCATAGGTTTATTGGCAACACTATTTGGCTGGGGCACCATTTCTATCTTTGGTACTCAGGGCACTTCCGTTCATTTTTCGTTGTACCAATTATGTTCTGCTGTATTACCAAATGATTTACCTGTTCCGGTTGTTGTAATTGCTTTAATTCTCTTCCTTGGCATTCCTTTATTATTATTGATTTATGGCGGCATTAAATTTTTATTTGGTATTAAACAACAAAACAGAATTGTAAAATATACCGCCAATATTTTATGGGTATGCGGACTGGCATTAATTATTTATGTTGGGCTTCAAGTCGGATCCGATTTTTCGGAACAAGTCACTACCAAACAGAATATTAATATTATACAGCCAAAAGGAAACATACTTTATCTGGCTTTACGACCAATAGCGGAAGATGATTTGGCTTTAACCTATACTCATCACCGCAACATACGTATTGGCGACTGGACAATGATTTCGAAAGATGAAAACAAATTTCGCTTAGGCTATCCAACACTGAATATTGTTGCCAGCACAACTGATAATTTTGAATTAATTGCCGTTAAATCAGCACAGGGATTTAATAAAAAAGAAGCAAGTAATCGGGCTAAAAATATTAATTACTCCTTCACTCAGATTGACTCAACACTACAATTCAACAGTTATTTCGATATTGAAAGCCTAGATAAATTACGGGCACAGGATGTTAAATTGATTTTAAAGGTTCCTGTAAACAAAATGTTGTTTTTAAGTAAATCAATGGAAAAAATAATTTTTGATATCGATAATATAAACGATGCAATGGACAGTGATATGGTAAACCGTAAATGGAAAATGACACAACAGGGGCTTGAATGTATTGATTGTGATGGATTAGAGAATGTTCATACTAACAAATAAAAATCTTCCGGAATAATTTTAATATTTGAGTCCACTCCGAAAACCCCTTTAAACTCTATTTAACACTAATTTCACTAATTTAATACGCTGATTATCAATTATATTTTAAAAAACAATTCGTGCAATTCGTGTCAAAAACTCTTTTAGGAGGAAACTCATATTTACCATTTTAGTAAAAATAAATTTACAATTAACTTCTGTTATTCAGATGACCGGCTGATTTTCTGAGTTCAGATTCACTTGTAATAATAAAATGTTTCCCATCTATTTTAATTATGTTTTTATTTTCCAGTTGAGAGATATTTCTGATCACACTCTCGTAAGTGGTACCTGCTATATTAGCAATATCCTTACGGGAAAGTGTATAATTTAATTTAAAATTTTCTTTCGGGTCATAGCCAAAAGCATCAATCAGCATACAAATGATTATTGAAATACGCGTTATTACCTCTCCATGAATCATGTGTTTCATCTGGTTTTCTGTCTTTCTCAATTCCTCAGAAATAAAAGTGATCAGAAAAATGCTGAAATCAGGATTTGTTTTTATTAACTGAGTGAATATATCCATGGGAATGAAAGTCATTTCAGTATCGGACAATGCAATAGCGGAAATGGGATAATATTTTGAATACAAGCCCCTGTGACCAACTAAAGAGCCCGTATTAGCCAAACGCAAAATTCGCTCATTGCTTTTATCGAAAAAGGAAACAACTTTTACCATCCCTCTATTGATAAAGTAAACACCAGTAACTTCATCTCCTTCATTGATAATGCGTTCTTCTTTTTTGAAACACTTTACTGTCAAATAATTTTTTAACAAGAACAACCACTCTTTAGAGCAATACTTAGCCAAAAATGCTTCGAATGCATTTACAGGCTGTTCATTTGTTTTTTTGCTGCCTTCAGTTTCCTTTAGCATATACAATTGTTTTATTTAAAATAAAAGCACTATTCCTTCAGCTTTGCGATACAGAAGCAATCCCGCAAAAAGGATTAGTCCCTGTTGTCAAATTGCCAAATTGTTAATTTGTTTTTTTCCATGCCATAACTCCACCCTCTAAATTATAAAGGTTGGTAAATCCGAACTCTTTTTCGAGCAGTTCTATTGCACGTTTGCTTCTACCCCCACTTTTACAAAATACAATTACCTTTTTGTTTTTTGAAATTAATTGTGTTTGAGTAGAGAGTTCCGCCAGAGGAATTTGTAAATCAATAAGTTCTTCTATTTGAGGCTGTTCAAAAGATTCCCTGACATCCAACAGTTGAATTTCTGATTTATTTTCAATCATCAATTGAAGTTCATTTACTGAAATTGATTTGACAGTCGATTCCTTATTTTTGTTACCACAGAAATATTCGTAATCTGTTTTGAGAAATTCCAGAATGTTTTTTGGTGCAGAACCCCTCCATTCATTGTTTCTGGCTATTTCTATTGTTTGAAAATTCATGCTAAGAGCGTCAAATAATAAAAGCTTTCCCGAAAGCAGTTTGCCAATACCTGTAATAATTTTAATTGTTTCTGTTGCCTGAAGAGTGCCAATAATACCCGGCAAAATACCAAGAACACCAATTTCAGAACAGTTAGGAACACTTCCTGATGGAGGTGGAGTTGGAAACAAACAACGGTATGTGGGACCGGTTTTCCCCGAACTATCCGTGTAATTCAAAACAGAAACTTGTCCTTCAAATTTATAGATAGCTCCATAAACCAATGGTTTATTCATTAATACACATGCATCATTTATAAGATACCGTGTAGCGAAATTATCCGTTCCATCAATAACAATATCATAGTTGGAAATAATTTCAAGAGCGTTTTCATTATAAAAACGAACAGGATAAGAATTAAATTTCACAAATGGATTCCGCTTATTAAGCTTAGATGCGGCAGCTTCGATTTTCAGTTTCCCAATATCATCAACCGAATAAAGTATCTGCCGCTGTAGGTTAGATTCTTCCACTTTGTCAAAGTCGACAATACCAATCTCTCCAATTCCCATAGCCGTAAGGTAAACTAATGCCGGACATCCCAACCCTCCGGCACCTATAACTAACACCTTTGCGGTTTTGATTTTTTCCTGACCCGTTAAGCCTATTTCAGGAAGTAAGAGATGACGTGAGTAACGAACCAGTTCTTTTTCAGATAACATCAGACAATTATTTTATCTCGCTAATTATACAAAAGTGAAAAAACGAATGTGTCAAAAAAATGATAAGTATCATACTTGGGTCAGAATAACATTACTGCCTGATGTTTTTATTCTGCCCTGTATAAGGCAATTTAACATCTAAACAGAGTTCATATTTTTTTAGAAATCCAGCTTTCGATAATAAAAAAACAGAAATGTGACTGTTATCATCTTTCCGTAACCTTTTCTCCTCCATATCTTGTTTGCTGAAAATTTTTATAATAATTGTTTGAGAGAAGAAAAAAACAGAAGATTCCTAATTTCATTCGGATTCTTTGTTTGGTTTTATGACTCGTATCATTGTTTGGATATATCCCTATAAATAGCTTTGTTGTTTAAATCTTATTTCGATAATGGATACAATTAAGAGTACTATTACTTCTTCAACTGATTCATTTTGTTGTTCAAATTGTTGGGTTCGACACTTTTCGGAATTTAAAAATTGTTCAGTTGAGGTGCAGAAAAACCTACTATTGAAAAAGGAAGAAAAAAAATATACAAAAGGGGCGTACTTAATAAAAAATGGAGATTTGGTTGCCGGGGTTTTTTGCATTCAAAAAGGGAATGTTAAAGTTTTCAAAAAGGGAATGCGAAATAAGGAATTTATAATGTGGGTTGCAGGCAAAGGAGATATGATAGGCTTAAATTCATTCATTAATGATGAAACTTATTCTTTTTCGGCTGCCGCTTTAAATGAAACAGCCTGTTGTTTTCTACCAGCATACGAGCTGAAAACCTTACTTAATATGGAGCCTATCGCATTTGTGCGATTGATGAGAAATTTATGCCAGAAAATAAATTTTGTTGAACGTCGCATAACCAGCATTTCCAAAAAAAGTGTTAGAGAACAATGTGCCGAATTGCTTATTTCTATTGTCACACAAAACAGTTTTGATAATGACAAAAAACTAACTATCAACTATTCGGTTAAGGACTTGGCAAGTTTCGTTGGAACCACAAAAAATTATCTTTATAAAGTTTTGGAGGATTTCAACAACAAAGAAATTCTTTCGGTTCGTAATCGTAAAATGTTTATTCATAACATAAACGCTCTTTCATCAATTGCTTCCGGACACGAAAAATAATTTGATAATTTGCTGATGTGCTAATTTAAAATTGTTTAATTTTAAAATTTTCAAAATTGTTTAATTTTCAAATGATTTAGTAATATGTCAACCCGGTTAAAACGAATTTTCTTTTGGAGCTTGTTTCTGTTATTTGTTGTAGATGGATATATCATATATACTTCGGGCGCTGATAATGATCCCGGGAAAGAATTTTTAACAGAGGGAGCAAAAAAAGGGAAATTATTATTTCAACAATACAATTGCATCGCCTGTCACCAACTATATGGTTTGGGTGGCTATATGGGACCAGATCTTACTAATGTTATGTCTGCTCCCGGCAAAGGCGAGTCTTTTGTGAAAATATTTATGCAAAGCGGTACACAGCGTATGCCTAATTTCCACCTGACAGAAAGTGAGGTAAATGAATTATCAGAATACCTTAATTATACTGATAAAACAGGTATTTCTCCCGTCCGGAATTTTGAAATAAAACTAGACGGAACAATTACCCAAAAAGATGTTCGATGAAAAAAGAAATTGGAGTGTTTTTTATTTTTCTTTCCATTATAGCTTTATTAGCTGGATTGTTTTTTGGATGCTTAAGTGCATTTCAATTTGTTTTTCCCGGATTTTTCGATTTGTTGCCTTTCTATAAAAACAGGCCTCTTCACGTTTCCCTTGTTGTTTCATGGATATTCCTGAGCGCTGTAGGCGGTATCTATTACTACCTGCCAAAATATTGTAATCTGCCGCTTTTCTCCAGAAAAATGGCTATTGTTCATGTCTGGATGTTTGTAATTACCGGAGTGCTTATTCTGACAAGTTACTTTTTTGGAAAATTTGGAGGGCGTGAATATTGGGAATTTCCAGTGATTCTGGCAATTCCTATTTTTATTTCCTGGATTATTTTCGCTTTTAATTTTTTCAAGACTGTTTTAAAAAAAGTGGGACAATGGCCTGTATATCTTTGGATGTGGGCAACAGGGATTTGTTTCTTTTTAATGACCTTTGCCGAATCGTATCTTTGGGTGTTTCCGTATTTCAGGAATAATCTTATCCTCGAACTTACAGTGCAATGGAAGGCAGGTGGCGCATTAGTTGGATCATGGAACATGTTGGTTTATGGCACGGCTCTTTTTGTGATGGAGCGAATAAAAGGCGATCAAAGTATGGCCAGATCTAAACTGGCATTTTGGATGTACCTGCTGGGGCTTACCAACCTGATGTTTGGGTGGGCGCACCATATTTATATTGTTCCCACAGCGCCGTGGATAAGATATCTTTCTTATGTAATAAGCATGTCGGAATTATTGATACTGTCAAAAATTATTTGGAACTGGAGAAGCTCTTTGGAGCAGGCTAAAAAAGATTTTTATTTTTTACCTTTTCGTTTCCTTGTAGCCTCCGATATATGGATATTTTTAAATTTATTGCTGGCTATCTTAATTTCCATTCCGGCTGTTAATGTTTATACCCACGGTACACATATTACTGTGGCTCACGCTATGGGCAGCTCAATAGGCATCAACACTATGATTTTATTATCATCGGTAATATTTATTATTACTGATGTAACAAAGTATGAATTTTCGGGAGTATATAAATTAATCATAAGAATAGGGTTTTGGCTTACCAACATTTCACTGCTGGTATTTTTAATTTTCCTGATTATTTCCGGAGCTGAAAAAGGAAAGTTAATCGTTGAAAATCAACTTATTTTTCAGGAGATTATGCTAAAAATTAATCCTTACCTTGAATCATTCGCCTGGTCGGGTTTAGCAATCTTCATTGGCTTATTAATGACAACTGTTCCGCCATTGATAGTAATTGTCAGGTATTTGAGAAAAAAATAAAAACCAATGCGCTGATTTACCGATGTGCTAATGAATGTATTTTATTAATAAATTAATTTGAAAATTAATAATTTTGAAAATCATTATTATACACATCAATATACATCCGTGCTTCTTTAAATCAGCACATCGGTAAATCAGCACATCAGCACATTAAAAAATTAACAATATGTCCACTTCAGAAATTTCATTTGAAAACACAGAAAAGGCTTTTATCGCTAAAGGAAACAAGGAACTGAAATATTCCCTTTGGCTCTTTAAATTAATGGGTAACCCCAAACTGGTAAAAGTTTTTTCCAAACTTATTCTTTTTGCAATTAAAGTAGGGCTACCTGTCAGGTTACCTGTCAAAGCAACCATCTTTAAACAGTTTTGCGGTGGAGAATCAATTGAAGAAAGTAAAGATGTGGTGCAGAAACTTGGTAAATCTCATATTGGTTCTATTCTGGATTATTCCATTGAGGGAAAAGAAGGGGAGGAAGATTTTGTTCGTACTAAGGATGAGATATTGAAAATTATCAAGGTAGCAAAAGATAATCCGGCGATTCCTTATACATGTCTGAAACTAACTGGAATAGCGTCTTTTGCATTGCTTGAAAAAATAAATTTCAAACAGCAATTAAATAAAGAAGAAGAAATTGAGTATCAAAAAGTAAGAGAAAGACTGGCAGAGATTTGTACTAATGCCTCCCTGTCTGATGTTCCCGTTTATATAGATGCAGAAGAGACCTGGATTCAGGAAGCCATTGACACCATAGCGGAAGAAATGATGGAGTTGAATAATAAGGAAAAAGCGGTTGTGCTTACCACTCTGCAATTGTATCGTTGGGATAGGATTGATTACCTGAAAAAACTGATAAAAACAGCGAGAGAAAAAAAATTTTTCATTGGCATTAAGCTTGTTCGTGGAGCGTATATTGAAAAAGAAAACTTACGCGCATCGCAAATGGGGTATAAATCACCGATACAATCAACCAAAGAGGCTACAGACATTGATTTTGACAAAGCCGTTGATATTTGTCTTGAAAATATAGATATTATTACCTTGTGTGCCGGCACACATAATGAAGAGAGTACGATGCACCTGATCCATAAAATGGGAGAATTAAAATTACCCAATAATCACCCGCATATCTACTGCTCACAACTTTATGGTATGAGTGATCATATTACCTATAATCTGGCTGATGCAGGTTACAATGTTACTAAATACCTTCCTTATGGACCGGTTAATTCAGTGATGCCCTATTTAATCAGAAGAGCCGAAGAAAATACAGGTATCGCTGGTCAGATGGGAAGAGAGTTACGATTGATAATTGAAGAAAAAAACAGGAGACAAGAGGCAAAATTACTAACAACTGGTAAATAAAAAAGAGTTGAGATATGAGAGTATCAATATTAATCTCACATCTCACATCTCAATACTCATATATCTATAATTTTAGCTTACCATCGTATTAATTCCCAATTCCATCACTTTCATTTCAATTTCTTTAAGTTTTTCATGCGAAATACTTTCTAATCCTTTTCCTGCCGTTGCCCTGTTAATCGAGTAAAGCATTACCTGTTTGGGATTTATTTTTTTTAATAATTCCAGCCAGGCATTTACATTTTCATCTGTAGTATTATCAATAGAAATTCCATTTATTGTTCCTTTTAAAAACATTGATTGCACTATTAAATCTCCATTGAAATATTGTAAATGATCAACTATCCAACTCAGGGTTATTCGTGAATGGGGTTGATTTATTTGCTGAAATAACTCTTCAATACCTGCGTCTAATTTTAAAATGCGTAAGTCCACTTTCTTGAGCGCATCCGCTACCTGTTTTCTGTTCAGCATAGTTGCATTGGTAAGGACGGCAATTTTTGTGGCAGGGAAAATTTTGTTTTTTAATTCTATTGTATCCTCAATTATTTCTGAAAACTGCGGATGCATGGTAGGTTCACCATTACCGGCAAAGGTAATGGCATCAGGAAAAATATTTTGTGATTTTAACTCAATCAATTTTTCTTCCAGGTTTTTCTTTACATCACTTCTCGAATGAAATGCTTTGCCCGAACTGTTTTTTATGCCCGTCCATCCGCACTCACAATAAATACAATTGAAATTGCAAAGCTTCGAATCAGTGGGTAAAAGGTTAATACCCAGAGAAAGCCCGAGTCTTCGGCTTTTTACAGGTCCGAAAATAATTTTATCAAACAAAAAAGTATCTGTATCCATTATTATTATTATTATTATTATTTATTATTTGTTATTTGTTGTGAAAGATTTGGTTAGTGCCTGTTTTTTAACAACTCCCCGTCCCTCTCCTTGAAAAAGGAGAGGGACGAGTTTGGAATCAGCTTTAACTTCTATAAACTCTAATATCAACGACGATTATTTTTAGTATAGAAGTAGTCAGTGTTGCTTATTACTAAATGGCTTTAGCGTGTCATGTTTGACAAAGTTGTTTTTTTTAATGTCACAATAATAAAATTTGTGAAAATTTGTGTGATTCGTTTGTGTAATCGTTGGCTAAATAGAGTTATTTGAGTAGTTCCAACTATAAGTGGCGAAATTAAGAAGAATTTATGAACCCACGTCAATTCATATTAATAATGGGTTAAAATAATTTTGAAGTGCTGGAATGAATGAATTTTGACATGCCATATTATCTATATTTGTTCCGTTAGGAACAGAATATTGGTAGAAAATCAGCAATGAATTAACCTCAAAGTCCCGTCAGGGACGGAATATAAATAACCATGGCAAATACCTACACCCAAATTCATATTCAAGCGGTTTTTGCGGTGCAAAACCGTGACTGTATTATAGGTAAACAATGGAAGGATGAACTGTACAAATATATTACTGGCATTATTCAAAATCACGACCATAAATTACTCGCTATTAATGGCATGCCAGACCACATACATGTTTTATTCGGTATGCGGCCATCACAATCTTTATCCGATTTGTTACAGGACATTAAGGGCAATTCATTTCAATGGATAAATAACAGAAAATTTGTAAATGGCAAATTTTCATGGCAAGAAGGATATGGTGCTTTTTCTTATGGAAAATCTCAAATTCCACAGGTAATTCAATATATTGAAAGACAGGAGGAGCATCACAAGAAAAAAACATTTATAGTTGAATACAAAGAATTTTTAAATGCCTTTGGCGTAAAATACGACGAACGGTATGTTTTCAAACCTATAGAATATTGATAGATTATTATTTTGTGCCTACGGCACTTTTTATGGAAGGTGGTAATTTCTTTCTACTGTCTTGTCCCTACCGGGACATATAAAAAAAGTTCAGCACATCAAAATTAAATTAACCTTTAATAATTGATTCACACAGATAAAATAAATATTTTTCGTAATCCGTTTTTATACAATGAATACATTGACGCTCCGCATCGGGGGCAGTTAAGCAATTTGTTATTATCATTAGTGGCAAACAATACACAAGTACAGATAACTCGATATACTATTTCAGAGGAGCTAAAGTCCTTAATTTTTTTAAAATAATTTTTTTAAAAAATTAATATCACGTTGCCTGAAGGGTCATAAAAATTCATTTTCATATTAACAAATTTTCATATTAACAAATCGACTTTGTTATCAACATAGCGCACCCAAAATTATATGCTAAAAAGTGAAATGTTAAAAAGTTAAGTGAAATGTTAAGAACTAGTAAAATTAAAATGAATTAACAATCCTAAATTGCAGTCGAATTTTTCCCGAAACAAAATCAAAAAAAAATCTTTAAATATATCGCATATGTTAACCTTAGAATTGCCTAAAAAGTCCGTGGCAAAGGACGAACAGTCGTTTACTTACAACGAAGTATTAGAAAAATGTATTACTTATTTTAAGGGTGATGAGCTAGCGGCGACTACCTGGATGAATAAATACGCAATGAAAAACAGAGAGAGAAATTTTGTAGAACTAACTCCCGATGATATGCACTTGCGCATGGCAAAAGAATTTGCGCGAAAAGAAATAGAGTATAAAGAAAAAGCGCATCTTAATGGCAGTTTCAAATTGCTTTCACAATACGGTCAAGAAAGAGAATTGCTGGATGAGAAAAAAATCTTTCAATATTTCAAGGACTTTAAATATATCATACCGCAAGGAAGTGTGATGTCGTCATTAGGGAATCGTCACATTATCGCATCACTATCTAATTGTATTGTGCTTCCTGAAATATACGATTCGTATGGTGGCATATTTTATACCGATCAACAGTTGGCGCAACTTTTCAAAAGAAGATGCGGGGTAGGGGTTGATATATCCACCTTAAGACCTTCCGGAATGTCTGTTTCCAATGCTGCCGGAACAACAACAGGAGCAGTTTCCTTCATGGAACGATTCTCGAATACCACAAGGGAAGTTGCTCAAAATGGAAGACGAGGAGCATTAATGATAACTATAGATATTGCACATCCCGATGTGGAACAATTCATTACTGTTAAACAAGATCTTTCAAAGATCACGGGAGCAAATATATCTATCCGTCTGTCTGATGAGTTTATGAAAGCCGTATCTGATAATACCGATTATACGTTGCGTTGGCCAATTGATTCCCCTGATCCAAAATATACTAAAGTTGTTAAAGCTCAGGAATTATGGAATACTATTGTTAAATGTGCACACAGTTCAGCAGAACCAGGTTTGATATTTTGGGACAGGCAACATTATTATTCCACCTCTTCGGTATACCCCGGATTTAAAAATGTTTCAACTAATCCTTGTTCAGAAATTGCTATGCAAGGTGGAGATAGTTGCAGATTAATCGCGCTTAACCTATATAATTTTATTGACAATCCATTTACACCCAAAGCTAAATTCAATTATAAAAAGTTTCATGAAACAACTTATGAAGCTCAGCGCCTGATGGATGATTTGGTTGATCTTGAATTAGAAGCCATCGAAAGAATATTAGCTAAAATTGCCAGCGATCCTGAACCGGATTATATTAAAGAAGTGGAAGTTAGCACCTGGAAACTCCTTTACAATGCAGGTAAAAAGGGAAGAAGAACAGGATTAGGCTTTACCGCTCTTGGCGATATGCTTGCCGGATTAGGTTTAAAGTTTGACTCGGCAGCAGCGATTAAAGAAGTAGAGAAAATAATGAAAACAAAATGTGAAGCTGAATTTGACAGCTCCATAGATATGTCACTTGAACGTGGAAAATTTGAAGCGTTTGATCCTGAAATAGAAAATACGTCTGAATTTGTTCAGATGATGAAAAAAGAATTGCCGAAGGTTTATACACGGATGATGAAACTTGGAAGAAGAAATATTTCTATCAGTACTGTTGCTCCAACCGGCACACTCAGCATGTTGGCACAATCATCATCCGGACTTGAGCCTGTATTCATGCTTTCGTACAAGCGCAGAAGAAAAGTAAATTTACAGGATAAAAATCAACGGGTTGATTTTGTTGATCCGATGGGCGATTCATGGCAGGAATTTACAGTGTATCACCATAAATTGAAAGAATGGATGGAAATAACCGGTAAAACTGACATTTCCAAAAGTCCTTACAGTGGCTCCACAGCACCGGAGATCGATTGGGAAAAACGTATTGAACTACAATCTATTGTTCAAAAATATACCACGCATTCTATCAGTTCAACTATTAATTTACCCAATGATGTTTCTGTTGATAAAGTAGGGCAAATCTATCTGGAAGCTTGGAAAAGCGGGTTAAAGGGTATTACTGTATATCGAGATGGTTCAAGAACAGGGGTACTTGTATCTACTGAAAAGAAATCAGAATCAACTGATATCAGAGAAACACAACCGCCCAAACGTCCTAAAATGTTGGAAGCGGAAGTGGTTCGTTTTATGAATCATGATGAAAAATGGATGGCTGTTGTAGGAATATTAAAAGGAAAACCGTACGAAGTTTTTACCGGGCGTTCCGAAGACTCTTTAAGTATTCCTAAGTGGGTTGAGAAAGGATGGGTAATAAAAAATGTGGCGGAAGATTCCTCTAAACGATATGATTTCAGATTTCTGGATAAAGACGGGTACAAAGTTACTATTGAAGGACTCTCCAGATCATTTGATAAAGAATACTGGAATTATGCGAAATTGATTTCCGGCGTGCTTCGTCATGGAATGCCTTTGCCTCACGTAGTTTCATTAATTGGAGATCTTAATCTTTACAATGATAGCATTAACACTTGGAAAACAGGGGTTGAGCGAGCACTCAAAAAATTTATTCCCGATGGAACACTTGCGGCGGATCACAAATGCCCTGAATGTGGAAGTCCCGATGGTTTGATTTATGAAGAAGGATGTAAGAAGTGCAAAAATTGCGGGCATTCCAAATGTGGTTAAACCTATTTTTTATTATTTATTGAATTATTAAATTATTGAGCTAATAAGTTATTAAGCCCGTAGGTTATTGAATAAGTATCCTCAGCTTAATAACTTATTTTTCATTTTAGCAGGTAAGAAATCGATGGCGTACTAAAAACTCATTTACCGAAAAAATAACTATGATATTTATCATGCTTTTTTGCGGGTTTTTTCGTATCTTTGTACATTAACATAGAGGGAAACGTAATTGTAGCCTTTTTGGTTTTGTAGCCTTTTGATTTTATTCGTTCTAAAAATTCGGATATGTTCAAATAAAAATCAAAAAATCGATTAAGAGATTCCCTTCTAATATTCCATAAATGAATAATAAATCAGAACATACTTTTCACATTCCTGTGATGGGATTAGGATATACAATTGACACGCCCGTAAAAGTGGCTCGATTTGGTATATCGTCTGTGGTTTCAATAATACAAGACATTTTAGTTGAGCAGATGCGCGAGTTTTATTGTAAGAAGGAAGGGGAAGAATACATCCATATTCCAATGGATGATATTGACCATAGGGCAAAACGTATTACCGCTTACCTAAATCTGCTACAACGTATCGTGGATAGACAGGTGGAAAAATTGAAAAAAGAACCTTTTGAAGAGGGAAAAGATATTGTAAAATATTTCAGACTTCTTCCGGATACTTCCTCTGTTAAGCAACTTTATACATCAATGAAAGAGATGAGTGGAGAAGCCAGGGAACTTGCTCAAAAACAATTACGGAATAAAATTATAGCAGGAGCCATTGACGTAAACATCATGACGAAGATTGATAATCCGAACTATTCAAACGAGAATGAGCTTCTTCCTGTTGAATATTGTGATGCTATGGCTGCCTTTCGGGGTTTCGCAAATAGCAATCTGGCATCATCAATAGTATTATCGGCGGGTTTAAACCCCCGCTTGTATGCATATCTTGAAAGTTTTAAAGATTTTTTCCCGGATGCGAACGGAAATATAAAAAAGAAAATTATTTTGAAGGTAAGTGATTTTAGGTCGGCACTTATTCAGGGAAAATTCCTGGCAAAGAAAGGAGTGTGGATTTCTGAGTTTCGTATTGAGTCGGGCTTAAATTGTGGTGGACATGCTTTCCCAACAGAGGGTTATTTACTGGGTCCGATATTAGAAGAGTTCAAAAATAAAAAAGAAGAGCTCAGGGCAGAACTATTTACAATGTGCAATAAGTCACTCGAAGAAAAAGAAGTCACCATTCTGCCAGCATCAACTGAATTTCGTATTACCGTTCAGGGGGGGATAGGAACCGCTAAAGAAGATTTATTTTTAAGGGAATATTACCACGTAGATGGAACAGGGTGGGGAAGTCCTTTTTTACTTGTTCCCGAAGCTACAAATGTTGATGATACTACGTTGCAACAACTTACTAATGCCAAAAAAGAGGATTATTTTTTGAGCACCGCATCACCACTTGGTATTCCGTTTAACAATTTCAGAAAAAGCTCTTCGGAAGAACAGCGAAAATCTCGAATAGAAAAAAACAGGGCAGGAAGTCCGTGCTATAAAAATTATCTTTCCTTCAATACAGAATTTACCCCAAAAGCAATTTGTACTTCCTCCCGGGAATATCAAAATTTGAAATTGAAGGAATTAGCAACACTTAAATTAACAAAGGAGCAGTTTAGAGTAAGATTTGAAGAAATCACAACAAAGGATTGTCTTTGTGATGGGTTATCTTCTACAGTTTTGTTGAAAAATCATTTGCCGATTCCTCATCTTATGGAAGCTGTAGCTATTTGTCCTGGACCAAATCTTGCTTATTTTTCCAAGACTTTTTCTTTGGAAGAAATGGTGGATCATATTTATGGAAGATTAAATGCCCTCAATGTACTACATCGTTCACACATGTTTATCAATGAGTTGAAAATGTATATTGATTACCTTAAAGCTGAGGTGGAGAAGCACTTAGATTCATTGACGGATAAACAAACGAAATATTTTTCTTCTTTCAAATCCAATCTTTTACAAGGGATGGAATATTACAAAGAGCTTATTCCAAAAATGGCGAATGAAGCTGAAGATTTTAAAAGGCGTATGGGAGAAGAGATTGAAACGATGAAAAACAGTTTAATCAATTTTTATTTTTCCGAAGGAATAAAAATAGTTTGAGAGTGCTTTGCTATTGAAGGATAAAAAATTAGCTATAGTTTGGATAAAAAAATAAATTTTTTTGGCATTACTCTCCCAAAAATTCATTTAGTGAAAAAGTTTCTTTCAATCGAATTCCTTTTTCAGTTCTTTTAACTGTGCAGCATTCATTTACAGAATCGTGTTCAAAGAATAAAATAAATTCCTCATCAGCCGCACGGTTCATAAATTTTTCTTTTTCAGAAAGTGAAATTAAAGGACGGGTATCATAACCCATAATATACACCAATGGAATATGACCTGCTGAAGGTAAAAGATCAGCCATATAAACCAGTGTTTTCCCCTTATATTGGATGTGCGGAATCATCATTGCATCAGTATGTCCGCGTGTGAGCATTATTGAAACAGAGTCTCCAAGTTGTGTACTGGAACAATATTCGTTTGTTCCTGAATCCCCTTCAATTCTGTCCGTATCAATAAATTTCAGTTGCCCGCATTCCTGCATTGGTAAAATATTTTCTTTAAAAAAACTTGCCTTCTCGCGTGGATTAGGTTTGGTAGCCCATTCCCAATGATCTTTATTACTCCAGTAGGTTGCATTTTTAAAAACAGGTTCAAAAGAAGTTTTATCCTTACAATAATTTATGCCACCTCCACAATGATCAAAATGCAAATGTGTTAACAACATATCAGTGACATCATCAGGACTGAAACCTGCTTTTTTTATTGATTTTTCAAGTGTATCATCTCCATTCAAAAAATAGTGACTGTAAAATTTAGCATCTTGTTTGTTGCCCAAACCATTATCTATTAAAATAAGACGACTGCCTTCTTCTATTAATAAGCAACGCATGGTCCAGTTGCACATGTTATTTTCATCAGCAGGATTTGTTTTGCTCCACAGCATTTTTGGCACCACACCAAACATTGCACCTCCATCCAATTTAAAATTTCCTGTATTTATAGTGTGTAGTTTCATATAAACAATTTATCAATTTAACAATTTTGCAGTAGGCAACTTTTAAAAAATTAACAATTTATAAAGCGGCAATTAATTGCCTATTGCAAAATTGTCTATTGTATAACATCTCCAAAAGCCATTGCACAACCATTGTATGTTTTACTATTTAGAACTACTTCCGATTTATAATGATAGTTACGTTCACTCATTCCATCACTACATTTTTCATTCGTAATAGTGACTTTTATTTTATTATTACTTGCTTTATCTTCAGCATTATAAATGGTAGTTCCACCTTTCATTTCCGCTTTTGAAAAAATGAAGTGATAAAATTTTGGTATCATTGGATCATAAAAATCAATCAGGTTTTCTTTTCCCGAAATTTGTATCTGCCAAAAAGGTTCATTTCCCATACACCAATAATCATAAGGAATACAGGAATTGAAAGCGTTTTTTAATTCCATTGCGATAAGTGCAGTGAGGGAAGCACGGAAACCTGAATTTGTTGGAAGGGAATCAACAACACCTTTAAAATTAAGCAGCACCGTTTGGTTTAGATATGGACTTGGTAGGATTTTGTTGTAAGCACTATCTAAAAATTTTCTATCCCTGCCAGAAAAAGTATACAAGTCTGAATTTTCAGCATTTTTAAATTGTCCGGGAAGGTAAACCCCTTTATACTCCCTCAATACTCTCACTAATGGCACAGTAGTGTTTAAGGAATCATGGTTTGAAAGCGATTCATTATTGATTGTGTGTTGAGAACAAGAAAATAGTATGGAGATAAAGAAAAAAGGAATTGTGTGTTTTTTCATGTTTTTTTAATTAAGTGCCCTTCTGTTTATGAGAACAGAAAGGGCTTAATCAAGTATATTTTAGCTGGTGTATTTACTTTTCCAGGTTTGATAATCAAACTTATCAATTTGTTTTAATATTGCTTTAATGGCTCCTGCCCAGTAGTTTCTCATTCCCACGCCTACCACTTTACCGCTTGTTTTTTCGCAAACAAGAACTTTTTTTGTAGCGATATCAAAAAAGGTCACATAAACATCCGCATTTTCAGTTCCTTTATTAAAATTCTCAATGATAAAAACCAGCCCGATTCCTTCTTTTTTATCTCCTCCTTTATATTTTTTTACCATCCCATCAATATCAGCTTTCTCAATTTTACCGGGGTTAAAAACCATGCAGTTTTCAATATCCATATCGCTGTTTACGACATTTACGGGAGCTACATCATTATAAACATTGTCTTTTCGGAAAGATTTTTTAAGGTCAAAATGCTGAGGTTCCTTTAGGACAAGGGCATTCCACTCAGGAATCCATTTCCTGCGCATATCTGAACCCGATGCCGGACTAGCACCCATTCCCTGATCAAATTGTCCTACAAATTTCGCTTTTGTAAAATCCATGCCGTACCATACAATTTCTTTGGCACTAAAAACGTCCTTAGCACTTTGTGCATTTATGCAACCTACTGAGGTAAAAATACCCAGTACTAGTGCTACTCTGCTGGTGGTCACCCTTGGGTTGGTAATTATCTTTTTCATGGTTTGCTTTTTATTGTTTTTTTTACAAATTAATAAAATATGAATTTAATAAAAATGTTAATAATTGTTAAAGCGGTAATTTGGGTAAAAAAATAAAAATTTAAGAATCCGTGTTCAACAATAAAATTTTATCAAATTTCAAAAATGCTAAAATGCTCTAATTGCACGGAAAGCAGGAGCTGAATTTTTATTGCCATAGTCCTGAGCTCCGCTGCGGAAATTTTGTCCCCATGCATAGTCTATTCCATACTCTGTTGAACTCCAATAAGAAAGATTGTCAAAACCGCCCACAACATATCTTTGTTTGCGTAATAAATTAAGTTCTTCTTTTGAAGGCAAAAACCAGTCGCTGAAACCATTGAGTTCTAATTGGTCGCATACACTTGCAGCATAAATACCTTTTCCCTGAACCTCAACAATAGCGGTTGTATTTGCTTGTCCTGTGCCAACAGCCGCACCGGTTGCATTTGTTATTTTAAAATCGCCGTTATACCATTTTGCTTTTTTCTGATCTTTTTCGGAAGCTATTAATCCGTGTTTTCCGCTTGCATCAATATAAAAAACAATACCTCCGCCAAAACGTTCACCTATTTTATGAGTACTAAGTTGTTCCTCCTGGAGCAAGGCATGGCAGGACAATGGAGGGCTTGTTATTTTAATATCTTTCTTGTTGTTAGGAACAATTGAAAAAACAGTCAGCGTAATAATTAAAAATAGTTTTATCATTTTATTTTTTATTAATTATTTAAAGCAATTAAAAATAGTTTCATAATTGTTGCGATACAATAAACCTAAAAATTAAAATACAATACATCAACTTATAAATCCAGATTTTTAGTATCAAGTTTGATGCCATACGCAGAACGAAAAAATAGCGACAAACATATTAACCGGAAATATTTTCTTACTCAATAATCAACATTTCAACACGCCTGTTTTTCTGACGCCCATCTTCGGTTTTATTATCCGCAATTGGTTTTGTTGAACCAAACCACTCTACTTTAAACCTGTCAGCTACAATACCTTTCCCTACCAGGTATTTTTTTATTGCTTCGGAACGTTTTTGAGATAGTTTTAAATTAGCTACTGCATCACCCTTGTTATCGGTATGTCCGGAAATTTTTAATTTCCAATTCGGTTTCTTTTCCATCAAGCCTGCCAGTTCATCAAGTGAAGAAAAAGAACCTTCTTTGATAATATCTTTCCCTGTAGCAAATTCCAGGTTATTAAATGCCTTTTTGAGCACTTCAGCTTCTTGTTTATCCAACTTAACAGCAACGTCTTGTGATTCCGTTGGTTTTAGGGTATTTAGATCCGGAGGAAGCAGTACAAAATGGAATGTTTTTTCAGAAGCCAACCGAACAGTTTTTCTTGGTTCTCCGCCCACAACAATTGTTAGTTCCAGAATACTATCTGTATTCTCTCCTTCCAACTTAAATATCATATTCTGATCAAAAGGCAAACCATCAAAAATAAAATTGCCATTTTTTGCGCGTACAGCAGTGCCCATCGTGTTTCCCTGAAGATCCACTAATAATAATTTTGCTTCAGGACAGCCCTTATTACTAGCTGGTCCCGGCTTATCAGGACATAAATCCACTTTATCCTCCACACCATCGCCATCTCTATCCGGACAACCTTTAAACGCTTCTAATCCGGCTACATCAGGGCAAGCATCATCTTTATCAGCAATACCATCACCATCTTTATCGGGGCAGCCTTTTAATTTAACCAGCCCTTTTTCATCCGGGCAAACGTCATCTTTATCAGCAACGCCATCGCCATCTTTATCCGGACAGCCTTTTAATTCAGCCAAACCTGCTATATCCGGACAAGCATCTTCTTTATCAATAACGCCATCACCATCTTTATCGGGACAGCCTTTAAATTTATCCAACCCTTTTTCATCCGGACAAGCGTCATCTTTATCTGCAACGCCATCGCCATCTTTATCCGGACAACCTTTCAGATCCTTTAATCCGGCTACATCCGGACAATCATCTTTTTTATCTATTACTCCATCTTTATCCCTGTCATTACTCTCTCTGCCCAATGTAATGTTAAACCCAAAATGCAGATGTAAGTTTTTTGTGTTTTGAGGAAAAAATGAGCCCAGCACATTATCACTGACAATATAGTATTGAACCGGACCACCACTAATTGCAATACCTAAACCAACATTATTGTAACTGCGGTTATAGATGGAATAGGATGCTGAAACATTAAACCATCTTCCAACTCTTTGGTTAAATGATAAAGCAAGCCCAGGATGTATTGATTTATCAAATATCTGAGAATATATCAATAGTCCGGCATTGCTTTTTTCCGCAAAGTTATAATTGGCGCCTAAATAAATTTTGGTAGATAATTTTGTTTTGTATTCGTTATGAACTGTATTTATTTTAAAGATTTTGCTTAAAGAATCTGTTATCACACTTGTTGGATTATTTGTAGAATCACTATTAAATACCTGATTCAGATCTAACCCCTGATAGGTAAATTGCCCATTTGGATCATTGCTTACATAATTGCTTACACCATCTTTCCATTTAATAAAACCCAAATCGATTACACTTGCTGATAAAGTGATTTTATTAGTTAATTTATAGACCCCTCCCAGGTCAATTCCCATTCCTTTGTTTTTCTTTTTTAAAAGATAATCCTTCACATTGATATCAGAAGTTGAACTGCTATCCACACCAGCAGTATTGATTATAATATTGGATTTAGCAGTAAGAGAAAAGTCATTTGGGTCTGTGGTAAGTGAGACATCAGCCTTTTCTGTCCACACGTTTTCCATACCATAAAGATATTTGAACTTAGCACCAACAGTGAGTTTGTCATTTATTTCACGGGCAAATCCTAAACCATATTCGCGGTAATGGATAAAGTTTACGCCAAAATTAAATTTTACCTCTTCTCCTAAAAGCCCGCCATTTCCTTTCCAAACAAATTCCATAAAGTTTTTTGGGTAGCGAAACTGAAAATTTATTTTTTCAGTAGCATTAAAACTGATGTAATTTTTTCCGATTCTGAAACCGAAGGAAAGAAGATCCGGTTGGATGGCAGTAGAAAAATAATTATTTTTAGAAAGTTTACTAAGCATATTATCGTAATCCAGATAAAGAGAATCGCCTCTGTGCTTGATTAAATCAGAATATTTAAAACCACTATTGCTAAAATTAAAATAGAGGGAAGAAAAAACAGGAAGCCCAATGTTTATCCTACTCAAGGGAATTAGAGCAGGATTAGCATACATGCGTTGAGGAATCATTTCCATATTGTACATTGTTAAATCTTGCTGTGCAGATGTGGTATCAATAGTATATATGCTTATGAGGAGGGAAAGAAAAAGAATTGTTTTTTTCATAAAATAAAATTTGAGAATTTATTAAATCTTAAACTTGAACTTGTATTATATTTTTGCTTTTACCTGAACCTGTAGTCCTAGCTTGACATCTAATTTGTAATTCGAATAAATTTTAATATTGGTAGTGCCTCCATTAGCGGTATTAGCAAGAGCCCTTATCAATAGATATTTCGCAGGTTTCAAATTCACTAATCTTGTTCTGGTAAGCACCGCATCCAGTGTTGTCGCGGAAGGCGAAATCACTTTTCCGTAATTAGGGTCTCCTACTGTTGTATTAACGATACCGGATTTTAATATTATTTGGTTGGGAACTACTAATGAGTCTAGTTTATTATAAAGGCTGTCAACAAAATAGATTTGTAAATCAACATCAAAAGGAAAACCATTTGAATTAAAGGTTCTGATTAAAGCATAGTCAACTTCATCAGGCATGGTTTCTCCAAAATTAAATGGCATAGTATCCTGAAGGACAAAATTCATTGCTGTTCCATATAGAGGGAGATTAATTTCCATATCCACTTTTAAGCGGCTGGTATCAAGCACAAAGTTAGCATGTGTTGCTCCTCCGGCAGGATTTGTTTGTGATGCCAACTGATAAATTAAATATTTTGGTGTGTTATTAATAACCGAAGCAATGTTACTTGGTGTGCTGTTTTCTAATGAAAAAGAATCTAAGAGCATTTGACCTATCTGGTTAAAACCTGGACTTTGAATTGGAAGTAGGGTAGGAGCTCCTGTAATTGCGAAAGAACCTCCTCCGGGAGTATAACCTTCAAACTGAGAGAGGGAAGCATTGATAGGTACTCCGTAAGAATTGTAAATCAGAAATTTTATTTTTGGATCCGCTAATGTAAAAGCTCCTGTACCCAACACATTTTTAAAGATGGATATATCTACGGAGTCAACATCTGGCGACAAAGACATTTGCCCGATGTCCCCAAAAATCCTGTCAAACGTCATATTACTTAATGTTTGGGTAAGCGTGATCTGATCTGTAACTAAAGGAGTTGATCCTGTGCCCGAAAGTGTTACCTCTAAATTTACTACAAATTCATTAAATGCCGTTCCTCCATTTGTCATATCAAATTTGTAGCCTGCCAAATCGCCACTAGTAGTGGATAATACAGGGACTGTTCCTGTATATGTAAACTGAAGTGTTTTAGTAAAAGCGACTCCATTTTTTTTTGCATTGGGAATTATTATTTTTATTTGTCCGCTGTATTTAAAGTCGGAGCTAAGTGCAATATCGAGATTTCCCGTTTTGAAGATTACAGAATCTATTTTAGGACCATTTACGCCTGAATCAAATGTGACAGTCTGGCTGTAAGGTAATGTAATGGTGCCTGCTCCGGTAAAAGCTGAAATTTCTCCGGCAGTAAGAGAGGCAGAAAAAGGAGTAGGTTGTTGGTTTGGTATAGTTATCACATCTTTAGCCATTAGTGAAAACAAATTACCTTTATATACCAATGTGCAAAACTTGTCAGCACCAACAACAATAAGTCCCCCACTATTTTTATTAACCAATAAATCCTCAATAGTAAGCGAAGAATATACTAAAGGAACAGCCAGATTTGGATTCCATTGTGTTTTAGTAAGTTTATCAAACTCAAAATTGTCTTTCACACACGATGAAATGGTAAAAATCAGTACAACAACAAGAAAAAATGCTGTAATCTGATTTGCCGTTTTTTTGTCCTTAAATAGTTCCATAATTTATGTTTTTTTTGAGGTTGCTAAAATACAAAATCAATTTGATACTGCGTAAATTTGAAAAATGTTTTTCGATAACTTTTTTGAGAAATTCTTTCCAGAAAACGAGGTCGATTTTCTTAGCTGAATGTTTCTCAGTTAAGTGTTACGTCTCGCTATGCTCAATGGATGGGGTCTTTCGGCATTTGCAGGAGATAAAAAACAGTAAAATCACATTTTAAAATCAACACAATTAAAATTAATTTAGTCCAGTTGATACAAATAGATTGTATTATCAAATCCTGTAATGATGTTGCATTTGTTTTCTTTGTTTAAAACACCAATATTAAAAGGAGTTTTACCTTCCAGTGGAAATCCATTGTATAGTGAACCTGTAGCATCGAACAAATACAACTCATTTGTCATTTCTGACAATACACCAATTTTCCCCGTTCCATCCGGGAAAGGGAAAAATAAAGGAGCCTGAGAAATGTTCTCCTTAAATTCGTAACTTAATAGCGTGGATTTATTTTGTGAAAAAACTTTTAACTCTTTACGTGTAAGAAAAATATACTCTTTTATAGTATCATTATTTATGTCTTTATATTCAAAGAAAGGCGATGTTTCAAAATCATCCATTTTAATGATTTCTTTGTTTCCTGTAAAACTCAATTTAATAATATTCCCCAATGTATCAGCTGCGATGATAGTTGATTTACCAAAATCTTTTCCGACTTCAATAAAAAAGTTACGAATAGACGGAGTAAATTTTTCCCTCAACGTCATAAATTGTTCCCCTTGCCGGTTGAGTAAATATATTTTTCCATTCATATCAATAGCGCATAATATATCTTTATTCTCGATTTTTACATATTGAAGCGGTAAATATACACGAGCTTCTGTTTTGTTAAAATTAAAACCTTTAACCTCTTCTCCAGTTGTTTTGAAGCATCGTATCTTTTTATTTTCACAAGCGACAAAAATCCGATAGTCACGATTTTTTTCGTAATCAACCACCGAAATAGCATTGGTAGCAAGAGATTCCAGCCTGACAGGGAAATCTTTCATGTCTTTCCCGTTTCTGTCACACAAATAAATGGCAGTACGTGTATTGAAAAGAAGTTGGAGTTTGTTGTTTTTCAGAACATCAATCTGAACCATATCACTCATTATTTTTTCTTGTAATTGTCTGGTCCAGATAATTTTTCCGGTAGCGCTGATAAGGTATATTTTATTAGCATCATCCTGTACTATTATTTCTTTTTCTTTGGTGGTATGGTTAATTACAATAAATGGTTTGGAGCTGATGGTGGTGTCTAATTTTGATTCCCACATTGTACCGCTTTCCTGTTTGAATTTAGGGTTATATTTTAAATATGCGGTACTGTAAAATAATTTGTTAGCAGTTGAAAATTGAATGCCAACGGCTTCGAATTTATGAAATAAATTTAATTTGGTTTCAATATCTTTTGCTAAGTCTTCAGTAACGAACGTACTGTATATATTGGTGGATCGTGCAATTGAAGAATAAAGATACATACTGGCTTCCGTTGATATGTTTTCAGAAAAAACTTTATAGTTTTTTTCCTCCGCCAGTATTTTATTGTTTTCAAAATCATCAATAAAATTTTGTAAGGCATCTTTGGTATTTGCAAAAACAATGTAATCGTCAATCGCAGTATAATAATTATTTATTATTTTATTGAACTGCCAACCCAATAATTGAGGCAATAATTTGGGTAAATTAAGGTAGCGGATAGTGTGATTGCGATAGACACATCCTAACTGAAGCTTCTCCCGATCACTCTTGTTGGGAGAAGTACCAATTAAAGGGTTAGTTACTTTATGGTTTGTGGGGTATCTTTCCTTTTCTTTGGTAGATTTTAGTATGGGTTCAGCCGGATGGGGCTGCCTCTTTTTATTTATTGAATCTGACAAACCATTCAATGTACTAATTGCATTCTCAATATTATCAGAATGAATAACAGCGAACGAATTGTTTGTAAAATCGTTTGATGAAGGCTCTGTGATTACCAATGCCATTTCATTATCCATCCATTCCAACATGGAATGTTCAATATTAATGCCATATTTTTTATTCAAACTTTCAATGTATTGCTCATAGCTCGTCGCCCTGCCTTGTGAAAGAGCGTTTAAATATTTTTTATACCGATGGTGAAATGTTTTCATGTTGTCGATACCGAACCATAATAATAATGCTGTTTTCGAAGGAATTATTTTCGTTAATTCAATTTTCCGCGTTTTTTGTTCTCTGAATAAATTTAAAAAACTTGTAGACGAATCCTCCGCTTGTGTAAAACCATTTAACATTAAAGCGTTTGATTTTACAGAAACATCCCAGCCCGAGCAATTAGCCAAATCAGCTAAAGAAGCGATTTCTTTTTTAAAGTTCGGAGAAATAAAATGATTTAAAATGCTTGGAAAGTTTTTATAATTAACATACACATTTGCGTCTACATTTTTCCCCGCTGTGTTTATTACCTTACTGAAGTTTTTATCCTTTGCCAATGAAATGCCTGACTGTTGTTGCCGGATAGCGTCTTCCACTAAATTCTGTTTGCAGCTCATCATGAGTATGCCATTTAAATAAGCATAACTTATTGAATCTTTTTTTGAAGGATGAATAGTAGCAATATCCTCTCCTGCGTATTCTCGATAAGATGGAGTAGAATTATTATTTATTGTCTTAATAAATTCATCAATTATTGACTTGTACCGGCTATTAGGTAAACTGTAGACAAATAAAAAATCAAAAGTGGTTGCACCGGAAACATGTGCCGAAATAAATACAGAGCGATTGTCTAGCAATTGCGAAACAGCGGCATTTGTTTGTATCAACGAATCTATATAATGCGTTTCAAAATTAAGTTTTGCAAAGGTTTCTGTGCCGAGTAGTTCTTCCCACATTATATTAGCTTGCGCTAATTTTTTCCAGGTATTTTTCGATTGCTTGCTTTCAAAAATAATTGCGGCATTACATGGGATAGCGTTAATCGCTTCACTAACGGGAGTATGTAACTCCTTAGTATAAGTAAACCAATAGATACCTCCTGCAACTAAAAATGCGATAACAATTCCAACTATTATTTTTTTCCACATAGCACTAATGTGCTGATTTGTTATTTTGAAAACAAGTTCTTCGCCTTAAAATGCGCCAATTTTCAAATTAACAGACTAACAAATTCTCAATTAGCTAATTATAATTTATTTTCCCTCAGTTTTCTGAGGATTGCTGGTTACCTTTAATAATTCCACTTCATAAATCAACGCTGAATAGGGTGGAATTATTCCTGATAACCCTTTCTCATCAAGCCCCAATTTAGATGGGATGTAAACCCTCCATAAAGAACCGGCTGGCATTATTTGTAAAACTTCCTTCATCCCGGGTATTACATTGCCGGGTGTGGTTCTATACGGAATGCTTTTGGGATAAGTATCCTCAAACTGCCTCCCATCGGCTAAATAACCTTTTAAGTGAAGTTCTACGCTATCCATAAGTTGCGGACGATTTCCTGTTCCTGCCTTAACAATAGTATAACATACGCCACTTGGTAATACCCCCATTCCGGGCTGCGCTTTAATCTTTTCAAACAACACTGTTTCCTGTTTGTTATTGCGTTCTTTGGTAGTAAGTTTCACATATTTGTTCATCAAGGGTTGAAGACTATCCACATTGACTAATAATGACTTATTTTTCAAAACATCATCAAGTCCTTTATTGAATAATGTGGGTTTACTGATTTCAAAACCATTACCGGTAATGTATTGACCAAGATAAGCACCTAATATATACTGCATAGAATCTGACCCTGAACTTAGTTTTGCCGACGAAGATGTATTACCTTCTGTAGTGGATGTTTTTTGGGCAAATCCGTTTATGAAAAAAAAGATTACCATTGCTACTGCTATTATTTTTTTCATCTTCAAAAATTTATTTTAACATTTTTATTTATCAGAATTTTTTCATAATTCTTTGTTTAACCTTGTCCGGGAACATAAACAAAAGTATCGTTTTTTTATACATTTTAACGATTTTTATTTTTGAATAATTGCAAAGGAACGGAATTGTTCCTCCTTTTTCGATATTGTTTTAACATAAGAGCTTTCCATATTTCATCGTGCCCAACATTACTTTCCTTGTTGAATCTGCCATAACGTAAAGTTCAGAAAATATGGGTGTGTTTATTTTAATTATTAATACATTTGTATTCAACCAATTAATCTCTCAAAAAATGATACCAACAATAATTATTATTCCCGTCGTATTTGTTCTATTTATTTTGTCCCTCTCTTTCGTTACTGTTCCGCAGGGTTCTATTGGTGTTGTTACCATTTTTGGTAAATACCGCAGGGTAATGGGACCTGGATTGAATATGAAAATTCCTTTTATTGAAGCTATTTACAAACGCATCTCTTTTCAAAATCGCTCGGTAGAATTGGAATTTCAAGCCATTACTATTGATCAGGCGAATGTTTATTTTAAAGCTATGCTTCTTTATTCTGTGCTCGATTCGCAGGAAAAAACAATCATGAACGTAGCCTACAAATTCATTGACGACAGAAGTTTTATGTCTGCCCTCATCAGAACAATTGAAGGTTCGATTCGCGGTTATGTCGCAATAAAAAAACAAGCTGAAGTATTGGGTTTACGAAAGGATATTACAGAACATGTAAAAGAACAAATTGACAAAATACTTGCAGAGTGGGGGTATCACTTACAGGATTTGCAATTGAACGACATCACTTTTGATGAAGCCATCATGCTTTCCATGTCAAGAGTTGTGGCTTCAAATAACCTGAAAGCTGCCGCCGAAAACGAAGGACAAGCTTTGCTGATCACAAAAACAAAATCAGCTGAAGCTGATGGTAATGCAACCCGAATTGCCGCTACAGCCGAAAAAGAAGCCGCACAACTGCGTGGACAGGGTGTCGCGCTTTTCAGACAGGAAGTCGCCAAAGGAATGAGTGAAGCAGCAAAAGAAATGGAACAGGCTAATTTAGATACTTCTGTAATTTTATTTTCTATGTGGACTGAAGCCATTAAAAACTTTGCTGAATACGGAAAAGGAAATGTTATTTTCCTTGACGGATCCAGTGAAGGGATGCAACGTACCATGAAAGAAATGATGGCAATGAGTTCCCTTATGGAAGGTAAAAGGATGCCAATAAATCCTAACAAACAATAAAATTCAACAAAGATTGATTTTGTCGGATGATAGAAGTTAAATTTTTATGAAATTCTGAACCTTGCTGAAAATGAAGGGTTCGGAATTTTTTTATATAATAATATTTTGTTGGGAAGTATTCATTTGTGTTGAGAAATGACGAATTCGAAAAACAAATTAATTTATTATTCTAATCTTACAGCTTTACCTCAATGGAATTAGATAGTTTAACTGAATTCAACGCTTCACCCGAAATAAAGGAAAAACTTTTTGCCTATGGAATTGCGAAAACATTTTCAGAGGGAGAGGTAATATTAAATGAAAATGCCTATATAAAAGCTATTCCGATTGTAATACACGGAAGTATCAAGGTGATGCGGACAGATGAAGACGGAAGAGAAATTTTGTTGTATTATATCAAATCCGGCGAAAGTTGTATCATGTCTTTTTTGGGTGGCATGCACCAGGATACAAGCAAAGTAAAAGCAATTGCGGAAGAAAAAACAGAAATACTTTTTATTCCCATCGATAAAGTTAGTTTACTCATTAAAGAATATCCCGAGTGGCTGGATTATATTTTTCGATTGTATCACAAACGTTTTGAAGAATTATTAGATGTGGTTAACGCTATCGCATTTAAAAAAATGGACGTACGGCTATTGAATTTCATCAAAAAGAAATGTGAACTAACACAAAGTCGCACCCTTACTATTACTCACGAACAATTAGCGAATGAATTAGGAACCGTAAGGGTAGTGGTTTCAAGGCTATTAAAACAAATGGAAGATGAAGGCTTGGTAACGCTGGGGAGAAACAAAATTTCTCTTATGTAACAAAAGTAGCTGTGGTATACTTTTAATTGTTTGACATTTGTGGTGTAATTAATTATTTACCTTAATTGTCAAACAAATGAAACCAAATATGGGAACCCTCGACAAAGTGGTTAGGATACTTGCAGCAGTCGTAATAGTATTTCTTTACGCTACTCATCATATTTCCAATACTGCGGCAATCATTCTTTTAATTTTTGCCGGTGTATTTATCCTCACAAGTTTTATAAGTTTTTGCCCGTTATATTTGCCTTTTGGTATTTCCACGAAAAAAAAGGAATAAAATCAGGTGGATTTTGTATATGCAATTCTCATCAAATAGTGTAATGAAAGAAATAATAGAAATTATAAAATGAACTTTATAAACAACAATAAACTTCCTATAATAGGAGTAATCATAGGGGCAGCAGGCGGTTATCTCTATTACTATTTTGTTGGTTGCGCGAGCGGAACTTGTGCGATTACTTCAAAGCCATTGAATAGTACATTGTATGGCGCCTTTATGGGAGGGCTATTGTTGAATATATTAAAAAAAGAAAAGTGAAAACAGAAGAAATTATTGTAGCCAATATTAAATGCAAGGGCTGTGCCGGTACAATTAAAAAAGAATTATTGAAGTTAGAAGGCATAAAAAGCATAGATGTGAATATTGAAAAGGATAGTATTAGCATATCCTATCAGGATGTGGAAAGAAACGTAATAATAAATAAGCTTCATTCTCTGGGCTATCCTGAGGCTACCGAAAAAAACGGATTGCTTCTGCAATTAAAAAGTTATACCAGTTGTATGATCGGTAAAATCAATAATCTCTAAAAACAATAATTATGAATCTTGAAAAAATTATAAAAGAAAAAAAAGGCACTATCGTAGATGTACGTTCGCCGGGAGAGTTTATGGGCGGTAATGTTGCCGGATCAATAAATATTCCTTTACAGGAAATTCCGCAACGATTAGAAGAATTAAAAAATATGAAAGCCCCATTAGTATTGTGTTGTGCATCGGGAGGGCGGAGCGGACAAGCACACGGTTATCTTGCTCAGCAAGGCATCGAATGTTATAATGGTGGTTCCTGGCTGGATGTAAATCAATACCAATCTTAAAATACTTAAATTAAATGATAAACACATTAAAAAATTTTTTCGGATTGGGTCCAAAAGTGGATTATTCGGAACTGGTAAAACAAGGCGCAATTATTTTGGATGTGCGTAGCAAAGGCGAATATGCCGGTGGTCATATAAAAGGTTCAATTAATATTTCAGTGGATCAATTAAGTAACAACTTATCTAAACTGAAGGATAAAGACAAACCTATTATTACCTGTTGTGCATCTGGTATGCGAAGTGCATCGGCAAAAAGCATTTTGAAATCAAATGGCTATACACAGGTTCACAATGGTGGCGCCTGGAGTAGTTTGCAAAATAAAATAAGATGATCAGATCAAGCTATTCAGGCTGAAGATAATGCCCACATGAAACGTATATAAATAAAAGAGATGTTCTTTATGGAAGAACATCTCTTTGGGTGTACGACAAATATCCCATTTAGTTTATTTTTTACCAACTCCGTTAGGAGTTAAATATTGGTAGAAGTTCTGATTCCTATAGAAATAAAAGTGTCGTAGACACGGAATATAGAATGTTTCGTTCCTGACGGAACTTTTATTGTTTCGTTGTTATTTTTTCTACCGATATAATGTTCCTACGGAACAATTCTAAAAAAGGGAAATTTGTCGTACACCCCATCTCTTTTTGTTTGTTGTTATAGGTACCCTCCTATGGAGAGAGCTAAGGGTAAGGTCTTTTAAAAAGATTTTCTCGGACGTTTTTCACGCGAAAAATTGCTTTTTCTATCCCCTGATTCACTTGTTGTTTTTTTTACGAAGGTTCCTTTATCAGAACGGTCGCTATAACTTTTGCGCTCACCGGAACTATTTCCACTATTACTGGTTCTTTTAGCATAACCGCTTCTTTCGGAACGGTCGCCATAATTTTTACGTTCACCGGATCCTGAACCATAACTTCTGCGTTCACCTGAACCTCCGTGGCTTCTTGATGAATAGCCGCCTTTGTCACCGCCTCTGTCAGATCTGTTTCCGTAGCTTTTACGTTCGCCATAACTATCATTTCCACCACGAGGGGAACGTTTTTCTCCGGCATTATCTCCACGAGATTCAATACGTACATTACGATTATTGTATTGTATGTTTTTAAATGTACCGGTGATAATTTCAGCAACTTCTGTTTTTACTTCTACAAAAGAAAAACTACTTTTCACATCTATGTTCACAATCAAATTCATTGGTACACCCGACACTTCGCTGATGTACTCTTTCATGGTGCTACTATTCAAATTATCCAACTCACCTAAGTTGATGAATAATTTTGTAATGCCATTTACAGAAACACCAGGGCGATCTCTTCCCACAGAAAGATTCAGGTCAGGTGCATTTTTATAATAATCCAAAAAGCGGTTAAATTCAGTAGAAACAAAACGTTTTATAATGTCTTCTTTGCTTAATTCTTTTAATTCATCATAAATTTTTGGCATATATTCAGCAATCGCTTTTTCATTTACCTCCACTTCGTATATCTTTCTCACTAAACTGAAAAGCTGTGTTTCGCAAGCCTGAAAACCTGTTGGAACACTTGCCTGGGTAAATTTCTTTTTAATCAACCGTTCAATTATCCTGATCTTTCCAACTTCTTTCATATTAATGAGAGCAATGGAAATACCTGTTTTCCCAGCACGTGCGGTACGTCCGCTACGGTGCGTATAGTTTTCTATCTCATCGGGCAATGAATAATTGATAACGTGTGTTACGTCCTGAACATCAATACCACGAGCTGCAACATCAGTAGCAATCAACATTTGGAGTGAACGGCTGCGGTAACGCTTCATAACATGATCGCGTTGCGATTGTGATAAATCACCGTGCAAGGCATCCGCATTATAACCATCTTTAATTAATTTATCAGCAATTTCCTGTGTTTCAATACGGGTACGACAAAATACAATCGCAAAAATATCGGGATTTGAATCCGCGATACGTTTAAGGGCAGGGTATTTATCCCGTGCGTGTACAACATAATAAATGTGTTCGATATTTTCATTCGCCACATTTTTAGTTCCTGCTGTAATTTCAATAGGACTATTCATGTAATTTTTAGAAATGCGCAACACCTCATCAGGCATGGTAGCTGAAAATAACCAGGTATTTTTTCCCTCTGGAGTTTGAGAAAGAATGGTATCCAAATCTTCTTTAAAGCCCATGTTAAGCATTTCGTCAGCTTCATCAAGAATAGCATAACGAACATTACTTAAATTCACTCGTCTGCGGTCAATCATATCGTTCAAACGACCGGGAGTTGCAACAACTATTTGTGCACCTTTTTTAATGTCACGAGATTGATTATCGATACTTGCACCGCCGTAGATAGCTACAATGTTTGCACCATCAATATATTTGGTGTAGCTCTGTAAGTCGCGTGTAATCTGCATACACAATTCACGTGTAGGGCATATGATAACAGCCTGTGTATCGCGTGATGCGAAATTGAGCAGGTGGGTAAGTGGCAAACCAAATGCCGCTGTTTTTCCTGTACCTGTTTGTGCTAATGCTACAAGGTCGGTATTACCTTTTAATAATGCAGGAATTACTTTTTCCTGGATTGGAGTTGGGTTTTCAAAACCCAATTCTGTTACTGCTTTAACAATAGCATTGTTAAAGCCTAACGCTTCAAATTTGTTCATTTACTATTTATTAAGTTTATTATTACTTTAATCAACTTGTAGGAAAATGAGTTGAATTGTACAAAGTAACTCTTCTTGGTACCAGGCTCGCATGGCCTCTTTGGGTACTCATAACAGGTAAGAAACTGTTGTTAAATTCGTCCGGCAAAAATTCCTTTTTGACTAAAAACTTTCGCAAAGATACTGTTTATTTTGGATTCCGGAGGTTTTATATGAAAATATTATTTTAAAGGTGTAATGGAACTGCACTTTTTGGAAACCGTAATAGTACTTTTTCTTCAACCCCTTCAACCAGTTACCGGCTTTAATGCGATAATAGCGTCATCAATAGATTTAACATTTTCAAATGAGAGTGTCAGCTTTCCATTGCTCTCTTTCATTTTGCAAAGCCGGACATTCATTTGCACAAATTTAAGTACTTGAGTAAATAACTCACTTTGATAATAAGGCGATTTTTGATTCTGGATGAAGTATCCCGTCAGGCGGTTGTTCTTCAATAATAATTTTTCAAATCCAATTTCCATTGCCAGCCAACGCAGGCGGATAGTGTGGATTAATTCCATTGTTTGTTCAGGCACAGGACCAAAACGATCTACCAGATTGGTTTCAAAAGTTATTAATTCCGATTCGTCTTTAGCGTCGTCCAATGCACGATATAAGGTCAATCGCTCGGCGATATTATTTACATACTCATCCGGAATTAAAATTTCCATATCGGTATCGATATTACAATCATTTATAAATGTTGTATGGGCAGTGCCTGTGAATTTGTGTGAGCCTCCAACCTCTGTTGTTATTAGCTCTTCATGCTCTATACGAAGTTCCAGTATGGCTTCATTCAATATTTTTTGGTACATCTCAAAACCAATTTCGTTGATGAAACCGCTTTGCTCTCCTCCTAACAAATTACCTGCACCTCGTATGTCAAGGTCACGCATTGCAATGTTAAAACCGCTTCCGAGGTCTGAAAATTCTTCTATTGCTTTTAATCTTTTTCGTGCTTCATTGGTAAGAAGTGAAACTGGGGTAGTAAGTAAATAGCAAAACGCTTTTTTGTTGGAACGTCCCACACGCCCGCGCATCTGGTGTAAATCGCTCAAACCAAACATGTGCGCCTGATTGATGATGATGGTATTTGCATTGGAAATATCCAGTCCCGATTCAATAATAGTGGTGGCAACTAACACATCGGACTCTCCTTCAACGAAATCAAGCATTACCTGTTCCAGTTTATCCCCATCCATTTGTCCATGACCAATCGCTACTTTTGCATCCGGACAAAGGCGTTGAATCATGCCGGCAATTTCCATAATGTTTTGTACTCTGTTGTGTACAAAAAATACTTGTCCGCCACGTGATATTTCAAACATCACAGCGTCACGAATAATTTCTTCGTTAAACGTATGCAATTCTGTTTGTACCGGATAGCGGTTAGGTGGTGGTGTATTGATAACAGATAAATCACGTGCCCCCATCATTGAAAACTGCAGGGTGCGGGGAATAGGTGTAGCAGTGAGCGTTAGGGTATCCAAATTTGTTTTAAATGTTTTCAGCTTATCTTTTACACCAACTCCAAACTTTTGTTCTTCATCAACAATCATCAATCCTAAGTCCTTAAATTTTACATTTTTCCCAACAATACCGTGGGTTCCAATCAAAATATCTATTTCGCCTTTTCCCAGTTTCTCCAGCGTTTGTTTCTGTTCTTTTGCGGTTTTAAAACGATTGATATAATCAACTTTACAGGGGAAATCTTTTAACCGGTCTTTAAAAGTTTTATAATGTTGCAGCGCAAGAATTGTAGTGGGAACGAGTATTGCCACTTGTTTGCTGTCGCAAACCGCTTTAAAGGCGGCACGAACAGCTATTTCCGTTTTCCCGAACCCTACATCACCACAAATGAGTCTATCCATAGGGGATTCACTCTCCATATCTTTTTTAAAATCCGATGTCGATTTTATTTGATCGGGGGTATCTTCATAAATGAACGAAGCTTCCAACTCATTTTGCAGATAGCTGTCGGGACTGAACTGAAAGCCTTTTAATGTTTTTCGTTTAGCATATAACTGTATTAAATCAAAGGCTATTTCTTTAACTTTTTTCTTTGTTTTTTGTTTTAATGTCGCCCATGTATTAGTGCCCAACTTATTAATTTTAGGCTCTGCACCTTCTTTCCCTGAGTATTTAGCAATGCGATGTAAGGACTGAATACTAATGTTTACAATATCATAATCTTTATAAACTAATCGAATTGTTTCCTGTGTTTTACCATTCACTTCAATAATTTCCAACCCGCCGTAACGCCCGATACCATAATCGATATGTGTGATATAATCTCCCGGATTCAAGCCTTTCAGTTCTTTAAGGGTAAGCGCTTCATTCTTTTTATTAAAACTATTTTTTAAACGGAAGTGGTGATAGCGGTCGAAAATCTGATGGTCGGTATAACAGGCAAGTTTTAAATCATTATCGATAAAGCCTTCATGGATAGAGAGTAAAATAGGAGTGAAGACATCTCCCTCATCCCCTCTTACCTCATCCGCCCTTCGGGCACCTTCTCCAAAGGAGAAGGGAGGCGGAACTAGTTTTTTTGAGAGGGGGGAAGGAGAAATGTCTTCAAATATTTTGTATAAACGTTCAATCTGTTTTGGGGTATCCGAAAAAATAATATTCGTTAATTTATTACGGATATTGCTTTTAAAATTATCGTTAAGAAAACTGAAATTCTTATTAAAATTGGGTTGATGTGAAAAATTATAGGTAATAGTTTGTGTGGACGTTAATGAAAAATGAACATCATCCTTCCTTTGGGCATCTTCTTCGGAGGAGAAGGGAAGCGGAATGAAATTAGTATCAAACTCCACCAAAGGAAACCCCGATACTTGTTTTGTAAAAGTATCTTTATCAATATAAAGTTCTTTAGGTTCAAGTTGTTCAATAACGGAATCAAGATTTTTGTAGGAGTTTTCAGCAAGTTCAAATGCTTTTTCTATCCTGTCAATTGTTAATTGAAAATGTTTGAACCAGAGGACGGAATTTTCAGGAATAAATTCAAAAAATGTTTGCCGGCTTTCATGCAAAAGTCTTGTTTGAATATCAGGAATAATAGTGCAATAGGCTAATTTTTGTAGCGAGAGTTGCGAACCTGAGTCAAAACTTCGAATGGAGTCCACTTCATTGCCTAAAAATTCAATGCGATAAGGGTTATCGTTAGCGAATGAAAATATATCAACAATACCACCACGGATAGAAAACTGTCCGGGCTCTATTACATAATCAACCCGTTTAAAATCGTATTCCAATAGCATTTCAGAAATAAAATCAATTGAAATTTTTTCGCCTTGTTTTAATTCCAGTGTGTTTTTGCTGAGTTGGGTTTTTGTAACTACTTTTTCGGTTAGCGCTTCGGGATAAGTGACGATACAATACCTTTTCCCTGCCGTGAGGGTAGGGGTAAGGTGGTTTAATTTGTTTAATACTTCGGCACGTAATAAGATATTTGAATTGTCTATATCTTCATGTTGATAGGGCATACGGTAGGATGCCGGGAAAAACAATACATTTTCTTCCCCCAATAAGTTTTCCAAATCATTCAGAAAATAAGCGGCTTCTTCTTTATCAGTAAGTATCAGTAAATGAGTTTTTCCGGAGTGATGATATGCTGCTGAAGTAATAAATGAAGCACTGGATCCAATGACTCCTTTTAACCGAATGTGCGCAGAACTCCCTTTCAATTCATCACTTAATAATAAATTGTTTTTGGAATCACGGTATTTGCGTAAAATATCTTCTTTAGTCACTGGTCCTTAAAAAGGAATGCAAAGATACGAAAAATTAAGGTCGGCTAATTTGATGTAATTCCATAGGGTGTATCACAAATTGCCATTGATCAGCTTTTGAAATCTGTCAGTGTTCTTATTGAATAATTTTTAAATTAATTTTTTATGATCTAACATTAATCAATTGTCGTTTGTGCTGAACGTCATCGATAATAACTTTACTGATAATTTCATGCATGATTTCGGTAGTTCCTGCACCAACTGATAAAAGGCGGGTATCCCTTAATGCACGGGCAACACCATAATCTTCCATATATCCCCAACCGCCATGAATCTGTAATGCTTCATTAATAATTTTAAAAGATTGATCTCCTACAAAAGCTTTCGCCATAGAAATAATCAACGCTGCTTCAGGTCCTTTTTCAATAAATTCGCTTACTGCACGATAGGAGAAAGAGCGACAAGCTTCTACGGATATAGCCATCTGTGCTAATTTATGTCTCAGCACCTGGAATTTTTCCAAGGGTTTACCAAATGCCTCTCTTTCCTTCATATATTGTTTTGCCTTTCCCACAGCCCATTCCGCGGACGAAGTGCCATTTATAGCGGCAATTAAGCGCTCTTCCTGAAAATTATTCATGATATAATAGAAACCTGCATTTTCTTTGCCTACCAATGCTGATTTAGGCACTTTACAATTTTCAAAAAATAATTGTCCGGTATCAGAAGTGTGCATGCCCAGCTTGTTATGCACAGGAAGGGCAGAAAATCCGGTTGTGGAAGTATCAAATAAAAGTAAACTCAGATTATGTCCTTCTCCTGTTCGTACTGCTAATACTATAAAATCAGCCATAGTTCCATTGGTAATAAACATTTTAGAACCATTTACCAAATAATGATCCCCCATATCTTTGGCAGTGGTTTTTATTCCTCCAACGTCCGAACCTGCACATGCTTCAGTGATGCCCAAGGCAGCAATTTTTTCACCATTTAAAGCAGGTACAAGATAGTCGCGCTTTTGTTCTTCAGTACCTAAGGCATTAATTAATGGTAAAGGCAGATACGTATGAGCAAAAAACGACATTGCCAAACCACCAACATTTGCCTGAGCTAATTCTTCTGCTATCACAACAGCTGACCATAAATCCATTCCGCTTCCTCCATATTTTGTTGGAAAACTTATACCAAAAAAGCCCTGTTCACCCATCTTTCGGAATGTATCACGATCGCAAATTTTATTTTTTTCCCATTCTTCCACATAAGGTGCAATTTCTTTTGCAATGAATTGTCTGAATGAAGATCTGAGCATATCATGTTCTTCTGTAAAAGGATTTGTTGTCATGTTTTTTTATTTTAAGAAATTTAAAATGTACTCAAATTTAGTTTAAAAAAAAAGGATAAAACAATTTTGTTTTATCCTTTTTTAGAAAACATCAATTCAAATGTGATAACTGAAAAGCTAAAGACGGTAACGTATTTTCCGAGTTATTCATCAATTTCAATTTCCATTCTGAGCAAGTGGCTGGAAAAATTTTTGCCCAATGTATCCATCCGTAATGAACGTGATGCTCCACCATCCAATGCCTGATGGCAAATAAAATTAAGTGATTCTATTGCTTCCCATTCATATCTTATTACCGGACCTTTGATAAGATCTTTAAAATGCTCTTTCACTTTTTCAGGAGTTACTTTTTCTTTGAGAAGTGCATAAAATTCAGGTGATTTAGCCATAAGACCAATATTACAAACATCGTTCTTGTCGCCTGAACGGGCACTTGCTATTTCAATTAGTTTTATTTTTTTCATTCTTGAATATGATTACGCCGATTCTTAAAATGATTACACCGATACCGCACACTGGTAATTAGTGTAATCAATAGAAAATCTGTGTAATCTTACTATTAACTTTCAATTATTTCAACTTTTTCTTTTACCCATTCTCTTGGTATAAGAGTGGGCCAGAGACTTAACATAATTCTGTCTGTTTTTCCCCAGCCCGGAATGCCTATTAATCCGGGAGGTCCATTCAAGCCAAGACAAATAATGGATTGCATGGCTAATTTTCCTGTTCGTAAATCACTGTGTTTAATGGCTAATCGTACTCCAATTTCATTCATTTCGTCAAGTACCTCTTTAGAAGGAAGAGGAGCAGCGCTCCCGTGAATTCCGTTAATGCCTACTAATGAATACTCTGCTCTTTCAATTTTAACAGGGAGAGTAGCCCATATCTCTTTTACTGTTTCAATAAATCGCAATGCTTTTTCATAAGCATAAGGCCATGAAAAGAAAAAGAACTGATCACTCATATAACCTTCCATTTGCCCTATGCTAAGTTTTAATTTCTCAGGACGAGGTTTACCTTTTATCCCGGAAAACCGGACTTTATTTGTTGAGAGTTCTTCAATTCTAACAGCAGTAAAATCAACTATTACATCCGGCGTGATATAGTTTGAGGGATCATGGATTTCATAAATAAGTTGTTCACGTATTGTATTCCTACTAATCTTTCCTCCCTGACTTTCTAATTTTGAAAAAATTGCTGAGCCATCTTCAAATACCTCTGCAATAGGGTATCCCAAGTTACTGATGGAATAATCCATGGGCCATTCAGCATAGGAATTACCTCCGGAAGCCTGACCACCACATTCTAATAAATGTCCGATGGCGATTCCTGAAGCTAATTTATTCAAATCATTTTGACACCTCACCCCCAGCCCCTCTCCAAGTGGAAAGGGGAGGAGGTTCCATTTGAAATGATGAATCAAAATACCAAGTGTAAGGCATGGATCCGCAACCCTACCGGCAAGAATAAGGTTAGCGCCTTTATCAAGCGCTTCTGAAATTGTATGAGCGCCGGTATAAACATTGGCATGTGTTATTTCAGATGTAGAAGTTGAAAGAGGGAGACCGTTATCAATATTTTCCAATGTAAGTCCCGCTTGTTGCATCTCATGCAGTTGTGGCAATAAATTATCACCTGTGATAAATGCAATTTTAATTCCTTTTATTCCTTGTTTTTCTAATAGTGCGGAAACTTTTTTTGCTGCAACTTCAGGATTTAATCCGCCGGAGTTAGTTACGATTTTTATTCCATTTTTAAATGCTATTGGAAAAAGTGTATACGCCATTGCTTCAATATCACGGGCATAACCGAGGTTTTCATCCTTTAATTTATCCTTCTGAAGAATCGAAAGTGTAAGCTCAGCTAAAGAATCAATAACGAGATAATCAGCACCTTTTTCTTTCGCAATTTGAATAGCCGCTAAAGGGCTATCGCCATAAAACCCTTGTGCACCGGCAATTTTAATAGAGTTGATATTCATTATTAATTATAATTAATTTCGTGTTCGTTTAAATTTTATAAAAAATTAAATTATTTTAAACTGTTGATCCAACCCTGACAGGTTTTTAGACACTGTTAAGGGTGAACGGTTAAACATTTTAATAAACCCTAACAGGGTTTGAAACCCTGTCAGGGGATAATTATTCTCCTATCTCAATTCTACTTATTTCCCCTTCCACACGGGTTTCCTTTTTTTAGTAAATGCTGCAATTCCTTCTTTTGCATCTTCTGTATTAATTACTTCGGAGAGCATTTGTTTAAGAAAAGGGTGCGACTCTAAAGCAGTTTTACTTCCGAGTTCATCAAACGCTGTTAAACCTAAGCGAATGGCAGAAGGAGAATATTGAAAAATTTCGTTTACTAAATTTTGTACTGTTTCATCTAATTTATCCGCTGATACAACTTGCGATACAAGCCCTAATGCTTCTGCTTCCTGCGCATCCACTGTTCTCGCTCTCATGCAGAAATCAATAACTTTACGTGAAGACATAACTTGTAACATACTTTGCATTACCTGAAAGGGCCAGATACCACGCTTTACTTCCGGCAAACCAAATTTAGCCTCAGGAACAGAGATAACATGTGTGCAACCACATATTATTAAAAACCCTCCTGCATAAACAGACGCATTGACTTTTGCAATACAGGGTTTATGCAATTGTGAAAAAATATCTCCTATTACAATTTCCTGTTTGGGTTCAGGTATTGTTGAAATGGTAATTTCAGGATTCTTATTTGCAAATGATTTTAAATCTGCGCCTGCACAAAACACATCTCCCTTAGCAGCAATAACCACTGCCCAAACATCTGAATTATGATGTGCATAAGCTAAAGTATATGCAAGCTCCCTAAAGATAACAGGGTTCATTGCATTTTTTTTTTCAGGACGGTTGAGGGTAATGGTTAAAAGGTGATCCTTTTCTTCTACTATAAGATGCGCAAAGATGAGACCATTTAAAGAACCTGCTTCTTTTTCAGTGTATAACATCATGCTCGTTTTAAATAAAAAATTAATTTTCCTTACTCGAAATTTTCAATAGAATGGTATTGGCTTCCACGAATGATTTTTCGGCAATAAATATTTCTTCTACAGTTCCGCTTGAATGTGCTTCTATGGTGGTTTCCATCTTCATAGAACCCAATATAAGCAACCCTTTTCCTTGTTCTACTTTGTCACCTGTTTTAACCAGAAGCTTCACAACCTCCCCTGGCATAGGGGCTTTATAACCACCTGATTTTTCTTCTGATACGGCATCCGGAAATCGGGGTACAATAAAAATTTTGAAGCTTCCGGCAGTTGGATGATGTATAAATAATTTTTCTTCTGATTTTGCAAAAACAAATGATTTCCGGTAACCATTAATAACACATGTTAAACTATTATTTCCGAATGAAATCAATTCAGCATTGAAACACTTATCGCCAATAGTTATTTCAAACATGTTATTGTTTTTATAATGATAGTTCACTTTAATTTTACTTCCCCAAATATCGAATTCAGTCCAGTTATTCTGATAAAAATTATTCCGCCAACCATTAGGAAGTTGTTTGAAATTTCTTTGGATATTTCTCTCCTTCCATTCGGAGAGCATTGCTACAACAGCTATTTCATTTATTATACCGGCATCTGTTTTTTTTATATCACAATAATTTTTAAAATATTTATTTATAAAATGGGTGTCAAAGGTTCCATCATTAAACGAAGGATGTTTTAGAATTTCAAGAAGAAAATTTTTATTTGTAGTTAAGCCTAAAATGACAAATTTTTCGAGCGCATGCTGCATTTTTTGAATAGCTTCTTCACGGTTAGTTCCTTTCGCAATTATTTTGGCGATCATAGGATCATAATAAACATCAACCTTTGAGCCTGATGCAACTCCGCTATCATATCGAATTCCATTTAAGACTGGCTCATTCCAGCTTAAAATACTTCCTGTGGCTGGGAAAAAATTATTCTCAGGATCCTCGGCATAAATACGAAACTCAATGGCATGACCGTGTTGGTCAGTGTTTTGAGAGTTTTGTTTCAGCGGCATTCCTTGGGCTACTTCTATTTGAAGTCGTACCAAATCAATTCCCGTAGTTTCTTCGGTAACCGGATGCTCCACTTGTAATCGTGTATTTACTTCTAAAAAATAGAAATTACTTTCAGCATCTAAAATAAATTCAACTGTGCCGGCATTTGTATAATGAATGGATTTAGCAACAGCTAAGGCTGTTTCCCCCATTTTCGCCCGCAACTCCGGTGTCAGCGATGGAGACGGACTTTCCTCAATTATTTTTTGATATCTTCTTTGGACGGAACATTCTCTTTCAAAAAAATGAGTGTAATTGCCATGTTGATCTCCGAATATCTGAAATTCGATGTGTTTGGCGGATTCAAAATATTTTTCAATTAGCAAAGTATCATCACTAAAACTTTTTTGAGCTTCCCGTTTAGCCGCTTCTATTGCGGCAGGTATTTCCTGCTTATTATAAACAATCCGCATCCCTTTACCACCGCCACCAGCAGCAGCTTTTACAAGGAGAGGAAATCCAGTTTTTTCGGATTCTTTTTTAAATACTTCAATAGATTGATCAACCCCATTATACCCTGGAACGCAAGGAATACCGGCTTTCTGCATTATTTCTTTCGCTCTGCTTTTAGATCCCATCATCTCAACTACTTCTGCCGAAGGTCCAATGAATATAATATTCTCCTCCTTGCATTTTTTTGCAAAACCTGCATTTTCTGAAAGAAACCCATAACCGGGATGAATAGCATCTGCACCTGTTACTTTTGCTGCATTAATTATTTTTTCCTGATCAAGATAGGGTTCAGAAGCTTGTAAACCTCCTATAGCGATTGCCTCATCAGCTTGCTTGACAAACAATGCATCTTTGTCCGCATCAGAATAAACAGCAACGGTTGCAATACCCATCTCATGACAGGTTTTCATCACCCTGATGGCAATTTCACCACGATTGGCAATAAGTATTTTTTTTATATTCATTTAATTTTTATTTAACCCTAACAGGGTTTGAAACCCTGTCAGGGATTTGCTCCCTCTACATCCTAAAAACACCATATCCATCTGTGCCTTTAATATCAGTAGTATGAATTACTTCAAGACAAATTTTAAGATAATTACGTGTCTGCCTTGGATCAATAACTCCATCATCCCATAGTTGACTTGTAGCATAATATGTACTGGATTGTTTGTCAGCTTCCGAAGTGATTTTTTGCTTTATAAAAGAACCCTTTCCTTCATCATACAAAACCCCTGATTTTTGCGCTGCTTCACGTTGTATAATTTCCATCACTCCTGCTAATTGTTCGGAACCCATCACTGCAATTTTTGAATTCGGATAAGAAAACAGGAACCTTGGCTTGAAAGCCCTTCCACACATGGCATAATTACCGGCTCCATACGAAGCTCCAATAATAATAGTGATTGCAGGCACATTACTATTGGATACAGCATTAATCATGTTGGCACCATGTTTTATTATTCCTTCTTCTTCATATTTTTTCCCAACCATAAATCCGGTAATATTTTGTAAAAATAAAAGAGGAATATTATTTTGATTACATAGTTGAATGAACTGTGTTCCCTTATTTGCGGCTTCAGAAAAAAGAACTCCGTTGTTTGCAATAATGCCAATTTGGTAACCATTGATTGCGGCATAGCTGGTAATCAATGTACTCCCATAGTTTGGTTTAAATTCTGAAAATTCAGAGCCATCAACAATTCTTGCGATCAGTTCTCTGGAATCAAAAGTAATACGAACATCCGCTGAAACGATTCCTAAAATTTCTTCGGGGTTATATACCGGTTCAAGAATGCATTGTTTAACTTTCTCTTTTTCAGAAATTTTTTGAAACGACATTATTTCTCTTGCTATTCTGATTCCATCCTGTTCGTCATTCGCCAGATAATCAGAAACACCTGATATGCGGCTGTGCATCTCAGCTCCTCCAAGTGCTTCATCGTCCACCACTTCATTAGTTGCCATCTTAACCAAAGGAGGTCCGGCCAAAAAAACTTTCGCCTGATTCTTTATCATGATAACATAATCCGACATGCCCGGAACATAGGCACCTCCAGCAGTACTATTACCAAAAACAATGGAGATAGTTGGAATTCCTTTTTTTGATCTACGTGTTATTTCCCGAAAAATACTTCCGCCATAATTAAATATTTTAGCCTGATCAGGCAAATTAGCTCCTGCAGATTCTACCAGATTTATTACAGGAAGTTCGTTTTCTAAAGCGATTTCATTTATCCTGAGATTTTTTTGAAGTGTAGTATAATCAATGGAGCCACCTTTTATAGTTCCTACATTTGCTGTAATAATACACAACCTATTACTTACAACTCCTATTCCTGCTACTACTGTACCTCCAACAGCAAAACCATCACCGGCAATTCCGGCCAAAGGAAGTAATTCTAAAAAAGGAGAATCCTGATCCAATAAAAGTTCGATGCGTTCGCGTGCTGTTAACTTTCCAATTTTTTTGTTTCTTTCAAGATATTTTTCTTCCCCCTGAAACAAGCTTTTTTGCATAGCTTGTTCCAGCTCGGCGATTTTTTCTTTCATCAGCAAATAGTTGCTTTTGAAGGATTCGGAATGTGAATTTATTTTAGTTTTTAAGATGGACATCAGCGAAATTAATTTATGGAATGGCTAAGGTAATAAATTTTAAATCGGAAAGTTTTTACTATTTTATTATTGAAAAGATTCAGTAGAGATATGGTAACCTTTATTAAGTTTGAGGATAAAATAAAATCACAAATTGACTCTGCTCTACCTTACCAGCGTAACAATGCCTTTGTAAAGATGTTTTCGTTTATTAATATCTGTAATCTTAATTGAATAAATATATACATCGCCTTGAGCAATTTCATTTCCATGATTCGCTTTGCCATCCCATCCTTTAGCGATATCATCAGAAAAGAAAATCAAATTACCCCAACGGTCAAAAATACTCATTTCATAGTTGACAATAAAAATACCTTTACCGGAGAAGATGTCATTTATGCCATCATCATTAGGCGTAAATGCATTAGGAATATAAAATAAAAAATCAGGCTCTATAATAACAGTATGAGATGTAGTATCTATACAATTATATAGAGTAGATGTAATTAATGTTATGGTGTAGGTGCCCGTATCTGCATAAGTATGGGGAGATGGAATAATGGAAGAAGAAGTATCCGTATCACCAAAATTCCAGTTCCAAAAATTAGTTCCAGTAGATAAATCCGTAATTGAAATGATGGGGTCTGTAATTGATGTTGTTTGCGGATGAACAATGAAACTCGCAACCGGATTGGGATACACCGTGATATAATTATTTTTAGATAAAGTGCTGACACAGCCACTATCTGAAGTAACGGTTAAAGTAATACCTTAAATCCGCAAGTTCCAAATTTGTAATTTGAAAATTTATTTTGTAG
>JAVHPE010000129.1:0-3251 GCA_036170475.1 Bacteroidia bacterium
AAAGTTAAAAGTTAAAAGTTAAAAGTTAAAAGTTAAAAGTTAAAAGTTAAAAGTTTTGATTAAAAGGGAGCGACAAAGGTAAGAAATTAATTATTGTCTTTCATCCCAATCACAGCCATCATTCTCCCAGTCATTCCTTTATCTCTCCGATGAGAAAAAAAAAGAGTTTCGTCTTTAAAAGTGCAATAGGGTGATATTTCAATATTTTCTGAAGGAATCCCAAAATCAAGCAACTGTTTTTTGTTGGTAGATTTCAAATCTACAAACCATTTTTGTTTTTGAGTATTACTTTTTTTGAAAGCATCATCAAAATGGTGTGCCACCTCCTCTCCCACTTCAAAATTATCGCAACCAATACAGGCACCAATGTACGCTAAGCAGTCAGCACCTTTTGTGCCATATATTTCGTTCATTTTTTGCAAAGTATGTTTAATAATTCCCGCTACTGTACCTTTCCAACCTGCATGAATAGCGGCAACTGCATTATTCTTATTATCATAAATTAAAATGGGCGTACAATCCGCAATGGAAACTGCCAAAAATAAATTGGTTTTATTTGTGATTAACGCATCATAACCTTCAGTAACAATTGGAAAATTTCCAACATATACTTTAATACCGTGAACATGTTTACTTAATACTATATGCTCAGGATCGATTCCTAATTTCCCAAAAAACAGTTCACGATTTTTAATTACATTTTCGCATTTATCATTCACAAACAAACCCAAATTCATTGATGAATATGGGGGAAGACTCATTCCTCCTTGTCGGGTGCTTTGGGCGGCAATGACAGGTTGGTTTTTAAAAATTTCGGGGTAAATAATCATTTTCTAAATTTATTAACCAATTCTTTTCTGAACAAAATATTCGATCTTCTCAAATAATTGTTGGGGCGTTGAAGTACGCCATGTCACATCATTTAATTTACCGCCGGATAATATATAATAATCAATATTGGAATTTTGAAATTCATCCAAAACATGTTTTCTGAAATTCAAAAATGCGATCCAGCCATCTTCTACTTCTTCAAACCATTCCTGATAATAACAATCGTCTGAGGCGTGGAAGTTTAATATGTTTTCACCAATTAAAATAAATTTATTTACTCCATTTTGCATTATTTTTTCAATCACATCACGTTTAAGTAACATAATATCATTATTGATACAATCGTTCCATTCACCTATCAATTCAATGATTGCATATTTTTCATCGTAATCGACAAACAAAATTTTTATGTAAAGAGTAGAGGAATCAATAGTATCCCATTGCGGATGAATTAGGTAATTATAAATGGAATTGGTGTATTCAAATTCGCTGTATTCTCTGCCATAAAATGGTGATTGCTCATCCTCGGAAGCAATGTAGAAGTCTCTCCAATTGTAATATGGCTCAATATCCTGCATAGTACGAAATACGAAATTTATACGAATTTACGAATCTGCGATTAAAGAAAAAAGAGAACTATCGAACTTTAATAAAAAAAGGTGGAGTTTTGATAAATGAAGAAAATTTTGCTATCCATTTCGAAAAGCATCTGTTGCTTTGCGAACACTTCCATACTTCAATAATAATTCATTTGCTTTTTTGTAAGAAACCTTCAATTCATCAGCAATCATCAATGTTCCGCGATCAACGAGTTTATTGTTGCTTAATTGCATATCCACCATTTTATTGCCTCTTACTCTTCCTAATTGAATCATAACAGATGTTGAAATCATATTCAGCACTAATTTTTGCGCGGTTCCTGATTTCATGCGTGTGCTACCGGTAACAAATTCGGGACCTGAAATAATTTCAATTTTATGTTTAGCCACTTTCGCTATATCACTTGACTTATTACAGACAATGCAGGCGGTAATAATTTCGTTTTTATTACAAGCTTCTAAAACACCAATTACATAGGGAGTAGAACCAGACGCTGCAATTCCAATTACTACGTCCAACTTTGATATTTTGTAATGTTGAAGATCTTTCCATCCTTGTTCTTTATCATCTTCGGCAAATTCAACCGCTTTGCGAATAGCTTTATCCCCTCCGGCAATAATTCCTACAACTAAGCCCTGAGAAACACCGAATGTTGGCGGGCATTCCGATGCATCCACAATTCCTAATCGCCCACTGGTACCAGCTCCCATATAAAATAAACGGCCGCCCCGCATCATCTGTTTTACTATTACATTCACTAATTTTTCAATTTTAGGAATAACTTTTTCAACAGCGAATGGAACTGTTTTGTCTTCTTTATTAATATTGGTAAGCAATTCACGTACACTCATTTTTTCGAGTGCGTTATATTTCGAGTCGGATTCGGTTGTTTTTTTCATATTAACAGGAGTGATTAATTATTTTCAATATGCCAAATTAGATCCAAGCCAGCGTTCTGTTTCTTCCAACGGCATTCCTTTACGTTTCGCATAATCTGCCACCTGATCTTTTTGAATTTTACCTATTCCAAAATAATGAGATTGAGGATGAGCAAAATACAAACCACTTACGGATGCTGTTGGAAACATTGCCAGACTTTCGGTTAAAATGATTCCTGTATTTTTTTCAACATCCAATAGCTTGAAAATCGTTATTTTCTCAGTATGATCAGGTTGTGCTGGATAACCAGGTGCCGGGCGAATACCGGCATATTCTTCTTTAAGTAAATCTTCATTCTTCAAAGTTTCTTCCTTTGCATAACCCCATAATTCTTTACGAACTTTTTGGTGCATCAATTCAGCGAATGCTTCTGCCATCCTATCAGCAAGGGCTTTTAGCATAATGGCTGAATAATCATCATGATTTTTTTCGAAACGTGCAACATGTTCATCAATGCCGATTCCTGTTGTTAGGGCGAAAGCTCCAATATAATCATTTTCGTTTGTCCCCCCCAGCCCCTCTCCGAAGGAGAGGGGAGAAGATAGCTCCGATTTAATTTTTTCAATTACTTCGTCAATTGCATTTAATACAGAATCGTTAGTAAAACGAATTACTCTATAACCTATATCTTCTAACATGTAAGTTCTTCTATCATCATATTCTTTCTGATGATTATGTATTTTACCATCAACTTCTATAATTAATTTCAACTCAATACAAACAAAATCTGCAATGAATTGTCCTATTGGTTGTTGCCTTCTGAATTTATATTTTAATTTTCGGTTACGTAATACGTCCCATAATTTTTCTTCGGCAGGTGTTGGTTCCTTTCGCATTTCCTTTGAATGCTGTATATTATTACTCCAATTTTTCCAATCAGC
>JAVHPE010000130.1:0-15437 GCA_036170475.1 Bacteroidia bacterium
ATGCTAACTGGAACCATAAATTAGCAAAAACAAAAGAAGAATATTTATATAATTATATGGCAAAAAATTTATACATGCTGGAATGCCCTGTAAGTAGTGAGTATGACATGGAGACAAAAGTACCAGGGAAAGTGGTTACTTATATTCGACTTCTTCCTTTGGAATACTTTAATCAATCACCAGACAAACCGGAGGGAAATAATTCGCAGACAAAATCAACAATGGTAACTTACAAGACAAACAATCCAAAAATATTTTGGCAAGCACCATGACAGCGAAAATTGCTTTTGGAGAATTTAATTTTGGCGCCCCCATTTCAAAGTTTTCAAAGAATGACGAAAAGCAGATGGCTAATCGTCAGCAATAACGCCAGAACAACAAAAGACAAAGCAACGTTTGACCGCAACTTTGCATCTTGACGGCATGAAAAGACTTTTACTTGGCTTGACAGTTTTTTTTATTTTGGCTACAGCCCAAAGCCAAACAAAAAGGGTATTATTTCTTGGTAACAGTTATACTTATGTAAATAATTTACCCCAAATGATTGCAGGTGCTGCAACTTCTATGGGCGATATATTAATATATGACAGCAACACTCCTGGTGGTTATTACTTAGAACAACACGCAACAGACAGTGTTTCGCTCAATAAAATTAAGATTGGTAATTGGGACTGTGTTGTATTACAAGATCAAAGCTTGTCATACGCATACCCTCCACCCTATTTCTATCAAATGCCCTCAGCATTCAAACTGGATAGCATTATGAAAACTTTTAATAATTGCGGACAAACAATGTTTTATATTACTTGGGGGAGAAAAAATGGTGATACTTATTTATGCGCGCCACCTGCATGCGACACCAATACATGGATAACTCGCACTTATTACGAAATGGATAGTACAATACAATTAAATTATATGTTTGTAGCTGATAGCCTCAAGGCATTGGCATCGCCTGTGGGTGCTGTTTGGCGCTATATTAGGCGAAATTATTCAGCAATAGAATTATTTGATTCAGATGAAAGTCATCCTTCTCAAGCAGGTACTTATGCAGCTGCATGCTGTTTTTATACGACATTATTTAGAAAAGACCCAACACTTATTTCTTTTAATTCCGGGCTATCAGCTACTGATGCAGCAGACATTAGAAATGCCGCTAAAGTGGTTGTGTATGACAGTTTGTTCAATTGGAATATTGGTAAGTACGACTCTTTAATAAATGTTGCTTGTAATACTTCAGTTCAAAATCTATCTAATAATTCTGTAATTAAAATTTTCCCTAACCCTTTTTTTTCACAGACAACTTTACGGACAAACACTCTTTTCCGCAACGCAACTCTTACTGTGGTTAACTGTTTTGGGCAGACAGTAAAACAAATAAAAAACATTTCGGGGCAGACAGTTACTTTTTACCGAGAGAATCTTTCAAGCGGACTTTATTTTCTTCGCTTGACAGAAGAAAATAAAATCTACACAGACAAATTAGTAATCACAGACAACTGACACAACAGAAAATAAAAATTATTATCCCGTTACAAACTACTTCCCAACCTTCACTCTGATACCTTCAGAGTTACTTGTAAATTCAGGAGCATACATACATTGAATAGATGTAATACCATTTGAGAAATTACCATTATGTGTTACCATTAATGGATATTCAAAGACATACGTTCCTTTTGGCAATCTATCAAAAAAGAAATTGGTTGCTGCATCACGTGTGCTTTCATAATAGCCTAAACCATCCTGCCATTTGTAGGTTGAAATAACATTGGTGGGTTCAAAACCGGAAGCACGCATATCTTTCATCTGCACATATTCCATATCTCTGTCGACCCGTAATTCAATACGAACTTTAATTTTATCACCTACTTTCAATAACGTTTTATCTGTGATGGGTTCAATTACCGGACCGGCATCTGTGTTTTTTTGCAGGAACAATTGTTTCTTCAAATTCAAAGGTGTTTTTGAAGGTGTGATTTTATCCAATTGTTCAAAGTATTGCCAATACAAGGCTCCCCAGCTAACGCCTTCATCTTTTTTAACAATGGTTACTTCACCCATTTTAGGTTTAATATCAGCGCCACTCCAGGATGTTTTAAAATAACCGGTTCCCGCTTCTACTTTTACAACTTGTCCTGAGCTTGCCGAAGGATCGGGCATTTTTTTAGGATCAATTTTCATGTCACCCAAACTAATTTCCACATTGCTTTCAGTAGCTAGCCAGTCGGTTCCTTTTAACAATAAGGCATATATTGCTTCAGATGTAGCTTTGGTAGTTTTCCAATCCTGTGTTTGCTTTGATTTTAATAACCATACTTTCAAATCATCCACCGCTTTTTTATCATTAGCAACTTCATCAAATGCTTCAATCAACAGTGCTTGCGTTTCAATTGGAGCCTGATACCAGTAATATCCTTCGTAATTTTCTTTCCAGTACATTCCCATTTCTTCACTGTTAATTGAATTTTCCTTCAGTGATTTCATAATATCTTTTGGCGTTACTTTATCATCATAACGATTCAAAGCCAATGCAATCATGCCTTGCATATAGCGACTGTTTTGCAACCAATATTTTTTCTCCTGTCCTTTATAATAATCAAAAGCAGTCTGATTGCGATTATCAATGGAGATGTCCTTAAAATAACTGCGTGCATACAAATACTGAATTTGCTCATATCCCAAATGATTATCATTTAAATGCGCTTTATCGTGTCTCAAAATCCATTCATAATCTTCACGGATGCGGTTATCCAGATATTTTACACCATTGGTTACCATGCTCCAGACAGCAGCATCATTATGAACATTTTTTATTCCCAGATGATCCAGATGTCCCATTCCGGTAATGATATGCTGAGTGATATAACGGTCGTCCGGCATTCCGACAAACCAGGACCAGCCACCATTTGAGGATTGCTGTTTTTGCAATTTTTTCATGGCACTTGCCAGCTCATTGCTCATTTTATTTAAATCGAATAATACTGCAACACGTTTTTTGCGTTCTGTTTCATCTTTTGCATCCAGCACCCATGGTGTTTCTTCGAGCATCAATGATTTTAATTCCTGATTTTTTTCCAGGTTAGATAACAACGCTTTTGAATCCGGCGTGTTCTTCCATGAATCAAATACCGCTTTTATTTTTGGAGAAGAATTTGCAATATGTGAAGCGATGCTGTTTGCATAAAAACGGGAGAAGGTTTGTTCCGCGCATTCATAAGGATATTCCATTAAGTAGGGTAATGCCTGAACTGCATACCAGGCAGGGTTTGCAGTAAACTCCAAAGTAAGTTTATGATTACGCAAAGTAGTGGAACCATTATTTTGATTGATGAATTTTTCAAAACGGAATGTTTTAGTTTGTTTGCTGCGGATAGGCAATGGCATTGTTTCTGTAACCAGCATTCTGTTTGTTAAAACAGGTAAAGCCATTTCTTCACCATCAGTAAAGTTGCCTGCTTTAGCAACTACTTTATAAGTGATGGCACCAATGCCTTCAGGAATAGTTATGTTCCAGCTTACCGCGGAACTTTGTCCTTTTTTAGAAGTAAATGGCAGAGAGGTATTCATCCCCCTGCCCCCTTCAAAGGGGGACAATAAAGGCTGCATCGTAACAGCATCGTACAAAAATAATTGAGCTGTACCTGTTAAATCTCCATCTGACAAATTTGAAATTTTTGTACTGAATTCCATCTTATCATTTTCGCGGAAAAAGCGGGGAGCATTAGGTATCACCATCAAACTTTTTTGTGTTACCAATTCCTTTTGAATGGTTCCGAATTTTAAATCTTTGGTATGCGCTAAACCCTTCATCTTCCATTTAGTAAGTGCTTCCGGAATAGTAAATTTGATAATTACATTTCCATCTTTATCTGTTTCTAATTGCGGATAAAAAAATGCGGTCTCAGCAAAATTACTGCGTGCAGCCACTTTCGACATGTCTTCATCGCCACCCTGTTTTCCACTTTGCTCCCTGTTTAACGATTCTCCTGTGCTTGCAGTGGTAGTGGCATCACTTAGGTTTTTACCGCCATAGGCATCTTGTTTTGGTGATTCTTCTTTATCTTTACTTTTTTTAGACGCATCCATATTATCCGCTACTGTAGATTTTTCTTCCAGTGCCATCATGCCAGCCGGTGCATTTGCACTTTTAGATGGCATGGCTCTTGAACGGTAATTACTAACACCGCCTTCATCATCCATACCACCACCACCATAGCCGTAATAACCGTTACTATAACCAAACCAATTCAAGTGATCATAATAATGATAGGCTCCGTTTGGATATTTGTTCCAGTCAATATTAAATACCTGGGCATTCGCGGTACCAAAACCACTATTTACGTCCCAATACAAATTAGAATAGTAATTATTGTAAATATTAAAATACCAGCTATTTGCCCTGAAAGCATCTAATGACGCATCATACAAAGTAGCCATCATTTCAGCGGCCATTTTATCACCTTTTTTATCTTTGATTTTCACTTTCCATTCTTCCTGTTGTCCGGGAAGTAATTTATCGCGGAATGTTTCAAATTCAATATCCAGCTCTTTATTTGTATAAGGCACAGTAATTACACCATCGTGCGAATAAGTGCGATTGTTTTTTATAAATATACAATGAAATGAAAAATTCCCACGGTGCTTTTCTTCAACAGGAATTTCAATCAGTTTCTGCTCTTTGTTTAGTGTGATATATTCTTTTTTTACAATTTCGCCTTTATGCTCAATTTCATACAACACTTCCACATTATTTTCTTTCGAACCAATTACAAACTGAGCTTTGTTACCAGGCTCAATGGCTCGAACTGTAAGCATATTAAACCAATTGATTTCGTTGCTCGGCACTTCACTTCCGCTATTTGAATAGACTGTAAAATATTTTACATCTTTCACATCTTTACCATACGCATCTTTACTATGGGCTTCCATCACATATACGCCCTGCTTCCAGGTAGACAGATTAGTGATTTTTACAGAATCGTTTGTGTTTACGGTTCTGGAGTTTCCTGTTTTTAAGGGTACTAAAACAGAGGTATTTTTAAATGTTTTTTCAAAAACTTTTTCTCCGCGCACCCATTTGTACATATTGTTTTCGTCCTTGTATTCATCTTTCGGGAACGTTTTTTCAAACTCTTCTTTACTCATTAAAAATTTATCAGGCTGACTCCATGCGCGCGTGCGATAGGTTTTTTCAGGTTCTTTCAATTTGTAAATTTCTATTTTCCCTTGAGCGGCCTCAAACTGTCCGCTCATGTTGCTTGTAGAAATTATAAAGGCGTCTTTATTCTCTTTTTCAAGTAGGGCTGGAATATTAACATCCAGATCCAATGCAGTATATGCAACCCTCACGTATGTTTGTGAACTATGCGTTTCTCCATTGATATCTGTAACGTCAGCATAAACAATATAAGAGTAAGTTGGCTGATACGTTTTTGGAATACTCAAATCGGGTATTGCTTTAAAGTCAATAAAAAAAGCACCGGTATCATTTGACGTGCAAACGCCATTTGTAATTTCCATTTGTGGAGATTGAGGATAATAACCTCTCCACCAATACCACCAATAAGGGAATGTAGCGTTTCTTACCACCCTGTATTTTACTTCGGCGCCATCAATTTTTGCTCCCGAATACGCTTTTGCAAGCCCTTCCACTTTAATCATTTCATCTAAACGGTAGCTGCCTTTTACAGGATTAAAAGTCACTTCAAATTTCGGGCGTTTATATTCTTCCACCGAAAAATAAATGGATCCACTGCCATTATTTAAACTCATTTGTCCGTTAAGTACACCACTTGGGGTAGTGAATGTGCCTGTAAATGTTCCGTACTCATTGGTCACTAAATCAACATCCGCCACCTTTTGGGAATTTACATCATAAAAAGTAACAGTGGTAGATGCTTTCGGCATTATTTCATTTGTTTCTCCATCCGAATTTATCATGATGCCTTTGAAGTAAACTGTTTGCCCCGGGCGATAAATCGCTCTATCCATAAAGAAAAAGGTTTTGGGCTGTTTTCGTTTTTCATCAATATATGTTTTGTATTGATAAATGGCATTTTCGGTTTGAAGGCGGTCAACATCAGTGCTTGTCCCTCCTGCAGAAGGAGAGTTGTATGAAAAATCAATGCTAAAGTTTCTGTAATCGCCAACGGAGGGAACATTAAAATATCCGTTTTCATCCGTTGTAAATTTCTCCGATTTTACATATTCATATTTACGTAAAGTATAGTTGTATTTTTCGTAATACAATTGTGAAGTAACACCTTTTAATGGAAGACCGGTTCCGCGATGTTGCACATAAAAATCATAACTGCCATTGGTCATTCTGCGATTTAGATAACTGATGTTTGAAGCCCATGTTGCCGCATACGCTACGCCATTATTTTTGTAGGAAAATGTTTTTTCAGAACCTACCAGTATCACATAATGCCCGAATGGTAATTCAGGAATTTTAATTTCTAATGAATGAGATTGAAAATCGCCATCATCAGGCAATTCAACTGTCCATTCTTTTACAGCATTTAGTTTTAAATATTGTTTAACTAATTGTTCGCCATAATAACGCTCAATGGATTTATTATATTTATCAATATCCATTTGGGCGATGCGTACATAAACCGTTTTTAAATTTTTATAGGTTAAAAGTGCCCGGAATTGTTGATTCGGAAGTGTTACTTTGTCTGTAATAAAATCAACCGCGTGTTCATTAATCTGGGCTTTCAATACTTCACAATTAATTGCTCCTTCGCTTTTTGGATATTTTTGAATAACTGCTTCGCACAATTCAAGCGCTTGCTTTTTCATCCATTTATTTTCATCGGATTGAAGTGGTTTATAGTTGTTCCCTTTTTCAAAATATACTTTTGCTATTTCGCAATTTACTTCTGCAGAAGCCGGATTGTTAGTAAAATGTTTTTCCAGATTTTGTAATGCCTTTAAATAAAGGCTGTCTTTTATTTCGGAAACAGATTTGTTTTTTACAAATTTTAATCGTTTTAAATCAACATCAATTAAAGCGACCTCCCCCCGGGACTCTCCAAAGGAGAGGGAGTTTTTATCGGAATGAAATTTTATGAGGTCTTGTAAAATTTTCAGTGCATAATATTTTGATGATAAGGTGTCTTTTGATTCGATTTTTAATTTTGAAAACGCTTCAAAATCATTAAAATAATTTATATCACTTAACTCAAATTTATAAGCCGGGCGAATAATATCCGGTTCCTCGCCCATATAAAAATCAACGGCACGGTGCGCTATAAAATCATATAGGGTTGGTCTGAATTTACGGGAGTCGGGTTGTTTTATTAATACCTCATCATAAATATTCAGCGGGGTGCGTTTTAAGCTGTCAGCACTTTCGAGTGAAGCCTGATAATTTTTTACGACTTGTGTAAAAATGGTTTTTAAATCCCAGGTAGTAATATCGTCATTATCAAAATTAACAGTTGTAGTGCGGTTATAAAATTTCCAGCGATTGTTCTGATAATATTGCCAATAACTTTCAGCAATCATGGATTGCAAAATTGGCTTAACGGGATAGGTTGCATCTTTAGCTTCCTCATTTAATTTGTTAAGTGCTTTAACTAAGGAATATTCTTCCATATATTGTTCAAACTTCATCCGGTGAATGATGGCTTTTACAAATTGGGGAGCGTTATTTTCGATTTTTGCTTTATCATAAATGCCATTTACCACTTCCAATGCCGATTTGTTTAATCCTTTTGATGTAAGGGAATCTACTTTTTTCCATTCTTTAACATAGTTGCTGCCTTTTGGGAAAATTAATAACATAGTGTTTTTGTTTTTTTTATAATTAGTAATTGTAAATGCTGTTGCAAGCAATGAAATTGCTATTAATGCAAGTAGAAACAGTTTCTTTGAATTCATAAATAATCGCTTTAGTAAGGGTTGAAAGATTGAAAATTTTTAACATAGAATTTGAAAATTTTAATAAAGATGCAACGCAAATTAATATTCCATAAAAATAATTTTAAAATGTGCCAATGTGCTAATTTGAAGATGAATGTATTAAGGTATTAAATTAGCACATTATCAAATTATATTCTTATCCCAATAACCAAAATATCATCCACCTGCTCACAATCGCCTTTCCATTGGTGGAGTGTTTTATTTAAAATTTCTTTTTGTACACTCATTGGCTTATGGCAATGCGCTAAAAACAATTCTTTCAATTGTTTGGATTGAAATTTTTTCCCTCTGGGTCCACCAAACTGATCAACATATCCATCACTGAAAGTATAAATACAATCGCCTTTCTCAATTGGAATAGTCGTTCGAGTAAAAGGTTTTTCCAGACCAATATATTTCCCAACAGGCATTTTGTCGGGTTTGAATACCAGAAGTTCTCCATTTCTGACAATATAAAATGAATTATTAGCTGCGGAAAATTCCAATTCCATTTTTTGAAGATCAAAACGGCAAAAAACAGTATCCATTCCATCATTTCCTTCTTCTGAAGAACCTTCAGGGTTTAAAGCTAAAATTATTATTTTGCGCAGTTCGTTAAGAATTTCATCTGTATGTTTAAGGTGAGACTTGGAATGAATAATTTCATTTAGAATTCCCATACTAATCAAACTCATGAATGCGCCGGGTATTCCATGACCGGTACAATCGGCAGTACATACGTAAAGATCCTTATTTTTTTCCATTAACCAGTAAAAATCCCCACTCACAATATTTCGGGGCTGAAACAGAATAAAATGATCGGGCAAACGTTTGGAGATGTATTTTTCAGATGTTAAAAAAGAAGTCTGAATGCGTTTGGCATAACTTATACTATCATTAATTTCTTTGTTTTGTTGACGAATTATTTCATTCGCCTTTTGTTTATTGCGATAGTGGTTATAGGCAAGGAACGCCAACAATAGTAAGAACAAAAAACCAATAACAAATGAAGCTATTATTATTTTCTGGTTTTTTAGCTTTATATCATTTAGCGATTTATCTTTTGTGAGAAGTTCAATTGCCTTTTCTTTTTTATCCGTTTCATATTTGGTTTGTATCTCCGCCATGCTTTTTGAATTGTGTTCATTCATCAAGGAATCTTTGATAGTGGCATGAAGTTTATAATAATTATATGCATTTTTATAATCCTCCTTTTTTACATACACTTCTGAAAGAGCCTCATTGCTTTTCTCCATTATTTCTTTACTATTAATAGAGTCTGCCAATACTAATCCCTTTTTAAAATAGGGCATCGCTTTTTCAACATCGCCTTTTTGTGAATACAAAAGACCTATGTTGAGTAATGATTTTGCACTCCCGTTTTTATCTCCAATTTCTTGATTTATTAGTAATGCTTTCTTGTAATATTCTAATGCCTTTTCAAAATTTTTTTTTGCGGTATATAAATTTCCTATATTCATTACAGAAAGCGCTATTGCTGAATTATCCAGGAGTTCTTCATTTATTTTTAAAGATTTCAGATAATATATTAATGCAATATCGTAGTCAAGCAGTTCATTATATACATTTCCTATTGCTGTTAGTGATTTAGCAATTTTTGATTGATCTTTTACCTCTTTGCTTATCGCTAAAGCCTGCTTATAATAAATTAAGGAGTTATTATAATTCCCCATATTATAATAAACTCCCCCTATTCCAAGAGAGGGATTAATCATTGCATCTTTTTTTCCAAGAGCTTCAACCGATTTTAATGTCCGGATATAATAGACCAATGACTTCTCATAATTTCCAAGATAAAAATAGGAGGCAGCAATATTATTAAGGGGCATTGATTTTTTATCTCCAATAGATTCACAAATGTCAAGTGATTTTAAATAATTAGCCAATGCTTTTTCATAATTCCCCTGATTGATATTTACATTCCCTAAGCTATTTAAGCTGTTAGCGATGCCATTTTTATCGTCAATACTTTCTCTGATGATTAATGACTTAGAATATTGCGCAAATGCATTATCAAAATCTCCCTGAAGAAAAAAAACAGCTCCCATTGTGCTATGAGCGTTTCCAATTCCTTTTTTAAAATCAATTTTCATAGAAAGTGATAATGCCTGACTAGAATATTTCAATGCTTTTGCAGGGGTTTTTTTTCGATATTCAGTTGACAAAGCATTTAACACATTTACTTTTGAGGTGTCAACAGATTTTTTTAATTCGTTTTCGAGGCTGTCAATTTTATGATTCGATTGGGAAATGCAAAATGAAGAATAAAAGAAAAAGGAAAGAAAGAAAAGAAAAGAATTTATAAAAGACTTCATAGAAAAATAGATTTTAGCCGATCCCGCATAAGGGCTAATTTATTAATCGGCACTGGCAATGACGTACACATATAAATTTCGCCGTAAACGATATTAGCTTATAATTTGTATTTCTTTGCGTTTTTTATGATTAAGATTTTAATTAAACAATAACGATGCAATTTACATCAAAATTTTTGTCCTGCTATTCTTTGAAGAATAAAAATTAAAACCCCCGATAAATTTCTTTATAGAAAATTTATCGGGGGTTATTTATCCTGTAAGCAAACTAAATGTTTTTATTCTGTTTGTATAATTTTTTTTGTAATCGTTTCATCGCCAATTTTTATTTTCAATAAATAAACGCCCGCTTTTAATCCTTTGTCAGCAGCATTAAACCCAAGTTTAACAATTCCTGCTTGTTTTTGTTCGTTTATTAGTTCTGTTACCTTTTCCCCAATTAAGTTATATGCTTCGATATGCACCCAATTTGATTCAGCCATTGTAAATTCTATAGTGGTATAACCCATGCTGGGATTAGGATATAAAAGTATTTTTGTTTTGGATGCCGCTACTTGCAACACAGAATTCGCTAAATGTGAAACAGTGTCTATCGAACTGGAATCGGCTACAAAATTAAGTGTCATGATAGAATCTGAACTTGGCGGACAAGCGTGATAGTTAGATATGATTGGTAAACCGGGAATATTTACATAAATTTTATAACAAGTATCCGCAGATAAATCTTTAAATGAATAGTATCCTTGATCATTGGTTACCGTATTTGCAATAATGATGCTGCCAGGATCTCCCTCCAAGCCAATAGGAATTCCTGCAATTGGTTTAACGGTACGGTCAAAACCATTTTCTCCAGTAACTCTGCCCCCAACTTTAGCATCTCCTGGAGGGAGTATTGAATATTGCATCACAATATCTGCATAAAAGATTTGATTGGGAGTTGTAATAATGTGTTGTGCCTGATCCCAAAATGTAACACTATCGCTATATGTTGGAATAGCACCTGGATAATAATTACTGTTTTCTTCTATTATTGCCAATAAGATATAATTGCCTGTTGGTACATAAAAAAAAGAATACCCCCCGTTGGTAATCTCAGCCGTTTCAACTAAATGCATTGCGGCATTTCCGTCCCCTAAAGTTTGAGTATATAAATTTACCTTATTATTTCCATAATTTACTGATAAACCATTGTATGTAACAGTTCCCATGATTGTAGAAGTTCCCTGATTATATTTTGCAATAAAAAGATCGGTTCCGTCAATAATATTATTAGGGTCAGTACATATCCGATTTGCTGTCCCGTTAGGATCAAAATTGACAGTATCTCCAAAATTTCCGGTCAGATATACATTTTCAGAGGTATCAACAGCAATACCATAGCCCATGTCTTTTTTGATGCTTCCCATCTTTTTAGCCCATTTTTCAATACCGCTGCTACCATCATATTTAGCGAAAAAGATGTCTAAATTTCCAGAGCTATTAAGAATATCTCCTCCTCCCATTGGATTAAAATCCGCACCGCCACCAAAAGCACCTGCTAAATATATAAAACCTGAATTGTCAACAACAATATCGGATGAAATTATACTGTCGGATGAACTAACGCATTTAATGTTGTTTGCAAAATCCAGAGAATGACTAATCTCGTATTTAGTGAAAAACACATCCTGACGACCTACCGAACCTAATGATTTTAGTATTGGACCACCAAGTGTATCCGTAAAATTGATAGTGTCTTTAAATATCCCCCCAATATATATACTGCTATTATCCATAGCAACACTGGTTCCAGAGGCTACACTTGCGTTTTGCCCCAAAATATGAAATGGATACCCCAGGGATCCATCACCAGTTGCATATTTTGCAAAAAATGCGTCTTTAGATCCGGTAGCGAAACGGGTTATTCCTCCTCCAAAATCAACAGTATCTTGGAAATATCCCGTTATTGTTACCCAATTATCATTTGCGCCGATAGCAATATCCAAAGCTTCATCATCCCCCGTGCTGCCATAGCTGTTAGCCCACTGCAAAGCGCCGCTATTATTGTATTTCGCAATAAATATATTATTCTGTCCACCAGCTGAATTTGTTTGCGTATTCGTTGGAGATCCGGATTCGTCAAAAAAAGAAGCCGTTGGACTATTGAAAAATCCGGTTACATATACCGCACCTGAACCATCAGCGGTAATGCCCATCCCCCATTCTTCGCCAGAACCCCCAAAAGCTTTTACCCATTGAAATACTCCGGAGGCATTATACATTGCAAAGAAACAATCTTGTGTTCCAGCTTGACTTATGAGAGAATGTTCAGATGACAGGTTTGGGTCAAAATCGACAGCGCCTTTATACACGCCTAAAACATAAACATTGTGTGCGCCATCAACGGCAATACTCATGCCGCCAGCATATCCAATCCCAGATGTTAATCCCAAACTTCCTGCCCATACACAATTTCCGTCAGCGCCGTATTTTGCAACAAAACAACTCTTTCCAAGGTTTGTAAGGAGAACGGAACCACTTGTTCCAAAGGGGTTAAACTCTGCCGGTTCGCTCATTGACAAATCAAACTGCCCGGTCACATAAACATTTCCCGAATCATCTACAACAGTACTTTTCCCTGCATCCGGACCGGGCGAGCCGGAATGAATAGCTTTTGCCCATTGGTAGTTTATCTGAGCTGTCGCATTATTGAAAACGAAACAGCAGAAAATCATGCAAAAAATTAGTATATTTTTTTTCATCGGGAGAGGTTTAAATATTTGTATGCCAAAGGTATGAAAAAATATTTTCCCAATTAAAATTATTCATCAATATCAGTTACACCGCCTGATACAATAAACTTCATTACCTCTGTTGAAGAAGCATCAACGTAGGTAATGTGATCAATAGGAACAATTAACAAATTGCCGGAAAATGAGTAAGAGAAAGGCATGTATACTGCCACAGTTCCTGTTTTTATTTTGAGTTCAGTCAGATTTTCCTGAGTAACAAAACCTAACTGTTGAATGTTGTTTTCCTTGTTAATGGTAACTAATACCGGTTTATTGAAACGTTTTTTGCTTCCTACAAATGCCGCTAATAAATCTTTTATGGATGAATATAAAGTTTTAATGAGGGGAGTACTCTCCATCGCATTGTCAAACATAATAAACAAGGGCCGCAGAATGATGGAGGAGCCGAGTAATCCCATTAAAAAAATTAATGCGATAGCGCTTCCTAACACAATAAATGGATCAACTACCGGACTTACAATGATTCCGAAAATACTAAAAAACGATCCTACAAAATCAATTAGTTTGTACACCACAAAAGCTGTGATTGTAACAGGAACAGTAATAACTAGTCCCTGAATAAAATAACGAAAAATTTTGTTCATTTTGGAAGTTTTGCTGAAAACAAAATTAATCAAATAATTGGTTGTAAATTGGGTCTAAATTATTTAGGCGGCATTCTAAAGACCGACATGTCCGTGAAAGACAAACTGACTGAAAATAAAATTTTCTCGCACACGAACTTTATTTTGGATTTTTAAATTATTTCTCTATGTTTGTCAAATAATGACAAGTCAAATTAAACAAGTCGAATGACGGAAACATTTGGAGCATATATTAAAGGGTTGCGAAACGAAAGCGGTTTAACCTTAACTCAATTAGCGGCGCAACTTGACTTAGATTCCGCAAACCTAAGCAAGATTGAAAACGGCAAAAGGGATTTTGATGAAAAAAGATTAGAGCAACTTTCTATCGCTTTAAAATTGGATTTGAATAAACTAAAGACTGAATTTTACGGACATCTTTTTGCGAAAAAATTATACGAAAATAAATGTTCTAATGATGTTTTAATGGTTGCGGAAAAAAAAGTTGAATACTTACGTTCAATAAACGTAAAACAAACGAATCTTGAATTATGAAAAAAAAGCCGACCTATATAGATTTATTTTGTGGTGCTGGTGGATTTTCATTGGGCTTCGACCAAATGGGATTTGAGAATTCCTTTTCTATCGACATTGAATCAAGTTTTTGTGAAACGTATCGTGTGAACTTTCCAAAACACAATTTAATTCAAGATAATATTTCGAATCTTACAGATAAACAAGTAAAAAAATTAACACAAGGAAAAGAAATAGACATTGTAATCGGAGGTCCGCCTTGTCAAGGGTTTAGTATTGCCGGAAATATTGGAAGAAAATTTATTGACGACCCTAGAAACCAACTCTTCAAAGAGTTTGCAAGAATCGTATCAATCGCAAAGCCAAAATATTTTTTAATGGAAAATGTTGCACGACTATACACGCACAATCAAGGGAAAACGAGAAATGAAATAATTGACTTGTTCAAGAATTTGGGTTACAATGTTGATTGCAAAATAATTAATACAGTAGACTATGGCATTGCTCAAAAACGGAATAGAGTGATCTTTATAGGAAATAGAATATCCAAAAATTTATATTTTCCAGAAAAAACCACTGCTAAACATAAAGCAATAAAAGATGTAATTAAACATTTTCCAATATTAAATTCAGGAGAAGTGTCCAATATTCCTAATCATATTGCTATGAAGCACTCTGAACAAATGCTCCACAAAATGAGCTTTGTCTCAGACGGTGGAAATAGAAATGAAATTCCAACAAAATTTAGACCTAGCAGTGGCGATGTTAGAAAATATATTCGCTACAAAAGTGATGAGCCCTCTGTCTGTATTACAGGCGATATGCGAAAAATTTTTCATTATAAACAAAACAGGGCTTTAACAGTAAGAGAGTTGGCTAGTATTCAATCCTTTCCTGACAATTTTATTTTCAAAGGTTCAACAATTTCACAACAACAACAAGTTGGAAATTCAGTTCCACCATTATTGGCTAAAGTAATTGCAAATAACATTTTAAAGATGATGAAAGATGATGAATAAATTTCCAAAAATAAATTTCATTGGTAACAAAGAAAAAATCGCAAACTGGATTTCCGATTTCTTTCCCGAAGATGCAAAAAGTGTCTTCGATGCGTTTTCTGGAGGAGGATCTGTTAGTTACCAAGCAAAAATAAAAGGGTTAAAAGTAATTTCAAATGATATTCTAATGGTAAATCATTTGCTATCAAAATCATTAATTGAAAACAACAATGAAACTCTTGACAAATTGTATCCATCCTACTAACTACATATTGCAATCTAAATTTATAGTGCAGAGATTTG
>JAVHPE010000131.1:0-3228 GCA_036170475.1 Bacteroidia bacterium
AATTGTGGACGGACAAATAGTTGAAACGAAAAAGATGGTAAAAGCAAAATAATAGGGAGCTAAAAATAACAAATCACGACTAAACTGCTTAATTGTTTGTTGCCTACTGTTTAATTGCTAAATTAAACATTGCCTGTTGTAAAATTGTAAAATAAATCCTTAACAATATTTGGAGTGGTGCTTGCCAGCTGCAAATTGTTAAATTATAGTAGTTGCAATACCTTGTGTTATGAATTGCGGAATTATTAAAATTCCAATTCGTAAGTCTAATTTCGTTATTCGTACGCTAATATTCTTTGTTAGTATTAATGAAAAGTTATTAACAAGCCTTGTTTTTTGTTTTTATATTGTAAACATTTGCCAAACAATTTAGTATAAATAAAAAACAATTTTATTAAAAGGATGGAAGAAGGATTGGAAAAAAATGGAATGGACAGAGAAGAAATATTCTCTAAAGCAGTAAGAGCAGGGAAAAGAACTTATTTCTTTGACGTAAAAAGTACCAGAGGAAATGATTATTATCTGACAATTACAGAAAGCAAAAAGCGTTTCGGCGATGATGGTAAGTTCTTTTATGAAAAACATAAATTGTTTTTGTATAAGGAAGATTTTGAAAAATTTGCTGAAGGTTTTACGGAAGTAATTGCACATATAAAATCAATATCTCCTGTTGTTGAAGAAGATACTTCCGAAAAATCAATATCTGAACCCAAAAAAGCGGATACCAGTTTTTCAGATGTAAATTTTGAAGATTTGGATAAATAATAATTCCATTCTTTAATGCCTCTGGTATTTTCTATCAGACCGAAAACATAAATTTAATTTAGTATAGGCAATTGCACCTATTGTGCGAGATGTTTTATTGTTGGGTTTTAAACCCTCCTCTGGTCATTTCTCCCCAAGCTTTTAACGTCTTTAATTTTTTTCAATTTTCTTTCAAATCAGAATAAACTGGGTAAAGGCTAAAAACCTATTACGAACAAAACAATGAGTCCTTTTTTGAAATTGAAAATGTTATTCTCCCGGAAATTAAACCAAAAGCAATTATGGAAAAAGCAGCGATTAAAGAACCAAAAAAAGTTTCAAACTCATTTAAGCAGAAATGGGGTTCAGTTTTATTATCAACATTCCAAAAAAACTCTGTTTTAGCAATAGTATTATTTTTTAGTTTTTCTGTTACGCATGTTTTTGAAATAATTTTGAACCAAATTTGGGTTGTTCCCGAAGTAATTTATTATTCATTTCTCAACGACTTATATTCTTCTCTTTTCATTGCCATGATATTTTTCCCGGTCTCTTTGGTATTTGCGGTATTTGGAAAAAAAGCGATGAATTACGCTACCAGCTTAGTCTATTTTTCTTTAATTATAATTCATTTGTCCTTAACTATCTATTTTTTCAAATCGAAAGTTTTGCTTGGAGGCAATTTATTTAATTATTCTCCTCAGAATATTATAGCTGCTATCAGTTCAGCCATCGAATTCAATTATTTAGTGGTTATTGTTTTCTTCCTTTCACTTATGTTAATTGGTTTTTTTGCATATTATATAAATTATATCTGTAAGTCATCATTTCTATTTTCCAAAGGAGCAAAAATAATGGCACTGATAGTTCCAGTAATTTTTCTTATAAGTTTCTTATTAAAAAAAAGCAGGATTGATAAATTTAGTACCTACGAAAATTACCTGTCAAGCAACAAAAGCTGGTTTTTCTTTGATAGCGTTTTTGATAAATATTTACAAAAAAATGATGGTGCTATCGCTGATGGTATGCCAAACAACCTTATTCTGAATAATGATTCTATTGCGAAACCGAACGATTCAATTGCTTTAGTTACAGAAACGACTTCTCCTGCTATTAATAATACACCTGTTGGAAAAAGGGATATACCACCAGTTGTTGCTCAGTCCGAGATAAAAAAAACTGAAGCAGAATTAAAAAATCTACCAACAGCCAAAATAACCCTTCCGAATTCTGAGAGTCCCCCAAAAGTGGCTGTTCGTGCATTTAAAAGTGATGATTTTGTGAATGAAAAAGAAAAACCAGCGGATAAAGGATTTTATATTGTTTTAGGTACATTCGGTAATAAAAAAAATGCCTATAAATTTAAAGCAGATGTTATTCATAAAGGACACACTACTTCAAAAATAATTCAAAATAAGGTTTCAAAACTTTATTATATTTTTTCGGTAAATTCAGGTAGTCTGGATGAAGCTGGCGCATTCAGCTACAAAAAGGAATATTCTGGTGTTTGGATTCTGAACTTGGAATAATGAAATATGTTGATTAAGTTTTTAAACTAAAATAGTGTTACACCAAAACAAATAGGTTCTCGAAAAATTTGTTAATATCTATGATAACGAATCGATACCAATATAAGAATTGATCAGGGTTTCGTAAATTCGTATTAATTCGTATTTCGTAGATAGTGTGTAAGTAAGTCTATACATTTATAAATCGTAAAGTAAAAATATCAAAAATGCTTTTGTAAATTTAATACTCATTAATTAATATCTTTTGAAGAGATTCATAATGTTTGTTAAGTTGATATTTAACGAAAGTAAACTTTTCCAGACATAACTCCCTGTTTAAAGTATCACTTTCTATATCACTAAGATAGTTAGAAAGGACAGATAGTCCTACAATTGACATGGAAGACTTCAGTTTATGAGCGATACTTTTAATGAGTGCTGAGTCAGAATCAATAAAGGCACTGTCTAACATATCAATTTCCTTTGGAACTTTATTTAAAAACAATTCTAACATCTCTTTCTCGAACGGTTTATCTCCACCGGAGAGCTCCTTCAGATAGTTTAGATTTATTGATTCGGAGTATACTTCAGGCACTTTTTTGATTATAAATTTACTTACAGAATTCGAATTCTCTTTTTTTTCTGGTAAAAAGTTCAGTATTTTTTGATATAGATCATTCTGTTTAAAAGGCTTTCCAATATAATCATTCATCCCGATTTCAATACATTTTTCCTTTTCTCCAACTAGTGAATGCGCTGTCATTGCAATAATTGGTATCTGGAGATTCAAATCCTTCCTGATAATTTTGGTCGCTTCGTTGCCATCCATTACAGGCATTTGTATATCCATTAAAATTAAATCATATTTTCCGTTCTTTAACTTCTCTATTCCTATTATCCCATTATCAGCAATTTCAACTGCAAAACCCATTTTAGAAAGTACTTTTACGGCCAAACGTTGATTTAATGCATTATC
>JAVHPE010000132.1:0-15309 GCA_036170475.1 Bacteroidia bacterium
GTTTTGAGTTTGGGGTACCCGCTGTACTTTTGCGTATGAATATTCAAAAAAAGAAAAACAAAAGCGGTTCAGTTAGTATTCAAATGCGGCAAAGATAAATGGACCAATAAGAGACGGGAATCAGGGCAAAAACATTGAGCTGGTTACTTTACATTATTTCATTCTATAATTAAATTCTTACACTAATCACGAGTATATCGTCAATTTGCTCCTGCTCGCCTTTCCATTCAAAAAAAACTTTTTCTAATTGTTGCATCTGCTGTTTCATCGGCAATTGATGAATCCGCATTAACAAATCACGGAAGGGTTGATAGAAAATTTTTTCATTGTGAGGACCTCCTTTCTGGTCTGCATATCCATCTGAAAAAAGGTACAAACAGTCCTCTTTTTCTAACTTTATTTTATGATTTGAAAATGAACAGGATTTGGCTGCTGAAAAACCAACAGATTTGCGATCTGCTTTTGCTTCGATCAATATTCCTTTTCTTATTAAATACAAAGGATTATGCGCTCCGGCATATTCCAGTTCGTAAGTTTGGTAGTTTATTTTACAAATAGAAATATCCATACCGTCCTTAACAGGATCTGAGGCATCAGTCTGCCTCAATGACTCTATAACCAAGGAACTTAATTCATTTAATATCATTGCAGGCTCATAGATGTGATGTTCTTTTACTATCTGCTGTAACAAGTTATACCCCATCATACTCATTAATGCTCCGGGTACACCATGTCCTGTACAATCAACTGCCGCAAGTAATACCTCTTGTTTATTGATTGCATGCATCCAGTAAAAATCTCCGCTTACAATGTTTTTTGGTTTTAAGAAAATAAATGAATCAGGAATGCATGATTTAATTATTTCATCCGATGGAAGGATTGCTTGTTGTATACGCTTTGCGTAATTGATGCTGTCAGTAATATTTTGGTTCTTTTGTTTAATTTCATCGTCAGCTTGTTTTCGTTGGGTCACATCCATATCAATCACCACTAATTTTTTTATATTGCCTTGCTTATCCAGGATAGGTGTCAGCGTACTTTGCATCCACCGCCGTTTACCGTCTTTAGTGATGTTTAATGCCTGATAGGTGGATGGTTTTTTGTTTTCTATACTTTGATGAATCAATGATTTTATTTCGGGACTTGTACTTATTTCTTCTAAGGTATTTCCTTTTCGTTTCAGGTCTTCAACGGTATAACCCAATATGTGGGTAAAACCAGCGTTACACCACTCTATTTCGCCTTTAGAACCACAAATCAGTACTCCATTATCTGTTTCACTGGCAACAATGGAAAGTTTTTCTAATTCAGTATTCAGTCGTTGTTTTTGTCTGAAACTCCTGTAAATAAAAATTGCAAAAAGAATAACCAGAAAAGAAAATCCTAAAACCGAAAACAAAATTATCCTCTGTCTTCTTTTCTCTTCAACAGCAATGCTTTCCTGCCTTTCCTTATCTTTGTTTAATAATTGTATAGCTTTATCTTTTTGCCCGCTATCATACTTAGTAGCCATTTCCGCAATTTGTTTGCTAGATTGCTCATTAAGGATTGTGTCTTTAATATCAGCATACAGTTTGTGATACTGAAATGCTTGTTTATAATCCCCTTTCTTGTCATACAAATCAGATAAGCTAGAATAAACATCTTTGATACCGTTTTTGTTTCCTATTTCTTTGAATAAGATTAATGACTGGCTGAGATAATTATATGCTTCTTCATATTTGTCCAGCTTTAAATAGGCAACTCCAATATTGACCATCGTTAATCCTATACCTCTTTTATCAGCAGTTTCTTCAGAAATTTTCAAGCAATTAAAATAATTATCCAGCGCCTTCCCATAATTGCCCTGATCAGAATAAACAAGTCCTATATTTCCATAGGAACTTGCAATTAGTTGTTTGAATTTTATTTCCTCGCTGATTTTTAATGATTTCAAGTAATTGTCTAATGCCTTCTCGAATTTGCCTTGCCTCCTATAAATATCACCAATATTATTATATGAAACGGCAACCCCTCGGGCATTTCCAAGCTCTTCAAATATCTTCAAACATTTCAAAAAACTATCTAAAGCTTTTTCGTAATTGCCGTGAGAGAAATAAATACCTCCGATATTGTTGTAGGAATTTGGTATTCCATTTTTATCTCCTGCTTCTTCCTGAATTTTTAATGCTTTCAAGTAATTGTCTAATGCCTTTTCATAATTTCCCTGTTGTTCATAAATATTACCAATGTTACCATAGGAACTTCCCATCCCTTTCTTATCTCCTATTTCCTGCCTAATTTTTAGGGCATTTAAGTAATTGTCCAATGCTTTTTCATAGTCTCCATGATACCAATAAATAATTCCCAGATTATTATATGAATCAGCAATTCCTTTTTGGTAATTGATATTTCTGGATTGTTGCTGCGCTTTGTGCGCATATTGCATTGCTTGTTCATAATTGCCAACATTTATATATTGCCTGCAGAGTAAATTCAACGTATTCATCTTGGAAGAATCTTCAGTACAAATTTTTAATACATTCAGGAGAGAGTCAATTCTATCTCGCTGTGCACTAACAGAATTCTGAAAAAGAACTATAAAAATAATACATAAGGGAAGAAAAATCTTTTTCATTTAATTTGTACTTAATTTTTAAGAAGAAAAATACCAGTAATGTTTAAAAACCTAAAATTATACTTTTATTCCAATTATTAAAATATCATCCACCTGCTCTAAATTACCCATCCATTTATCAATTGCATTAGTTAAAATATTTTTTTGCTCATTCATTGTTTTACTACTATTTGAAATAATAATTTCCTTCAATTGTTTGTACATAAATTTCTTACCATTTTTACCACCAAATTGATCGGCAAAGCCATCTGTAAAAAGGTAAATACAATCACCTTGTATTAATTGTATTTCATTTGAAGTAAATAAACCTGGTTTTTCTGTAATTCCAATAGGCTGTTTGTCAGAAGGAATTACTTTTAGTTTACCGCTCTGTACATACCAAAGTGGATTATTAGCTCCTGCCCACTTAATTACACCAGTTGTCAAATCAATTGAAGCAAACGAAATATCCATACCATCTTTCACTTTTTCATCTGTTTTTGAAAATTGTTCAATTACGAATTGTCTTGTTAAATCAAGTATTTTACCGGGATCGGCTAACTTATATTCAAAGACGGCTTTATTTAAAGCGTTATAACAGACTATACTTACTAAAGCTCCTGGAACTCCATGACCAGTGCAATCAGCAGCGGCAATCAATATTTTGCCATCCACCTCTTCCATCCAATAAAAGTCACCGGCGACAATATCCTTAGGTTTATAAAGAAGAAAATAATCTTTGAGTTTTTTTTGAAAAAAACTATCGGCAGGTAACATTGCATTTTGAATTCGTTTGGCATAATTGATCGAGTCTGATATTTCACGATTTTTCTCCTGAACTCTTTCCCTGCTTTCGTCTAATTCTTTTTTAAAAAAATAGGTTATTAAAATGATTGTCGTAAAAACCATAAACAAATTAGTGAGAAAAATTTCCATAGCGAATGGGAATGTGTCTAAAGGAGGGAATATCATCATTCCTATCATTGAAAGAATGAAGAAAAAAATGCTTGTCCATAAATAAAATAATGCTTCACGAAATGTAGAGAAAAACAATATCGGAGGTAAGCAAAACACAATAAATCCCAAATAAAAACCAGTATCCCTACCTGAAATTACTGTAACAAAAGCCCAAAAAAATGGAATCGAAATTGTTGCAATAGGTCTCGATAGTTTTAAACCCTTCCATGCATTTACCATAATTGGGATAATAAAAATAAACAACCCACAAATGAAAACAAAGGCATGGAAATAATGTGCCGTAACTCCAAATAAGATGGAATAAGACAAACAAATAGGAACACCCAAAAAGCAAATGATATTTACAAGGCGCATCTTTTCAGCCTTATCGGGAGACAATTCTGGTTTAATTCCGAAATCAGAAATTTTTGTAAATATGTCCGACATTTTTGAGATCATAATTCAAAATATATTTAATTCGTATTTCAAGTTTTGTTTACAAAAAAAAACAGGTAATTAAAAGTACGAAAAAAAACAAATTGAAATTTTATACTTCCCTGACAGGGTTTAAGACCCTGTCAGGGTTGAAAATACACACAGAGTTCTTACCTAACAGTGGGGAGAAACAACCTTCAGGAACGAGAACCGAAAATAAAGCTTCCAACCCGGATTAACGTACTCCCGTTTTCAATTGCAACAATAAAATCGGAACTCATACCCATACTGAGAATATGGATGGATGAATTAGCTGTTTGGAGTTTTTTAAAAAATGTATTTAATGATTGGAATTCTTTTTTGATTTGCTCATGATCATCTGTATTGGTTGCCATTCCCATTAAACCAACGATTTTTATATTTTTTAATTGTTTTAATTCTTCCGAATGAAGCAATTGTTGAACTTCGTTAATATCCAAACCGAATTTTGTTTCTTCTTTTGCGATATATACTTGCAACAAACAATTAATAATTCTTTTATTTTTTTCAGCTTGTTTATTGATTTCCTGTAATAATTTTAAGCTATCAACAGACTGGATAAGCGATACAAAGGGAGCAATAAATTTTACTTTATTGCTTTGTAAATGACCGATTAAATGCCATTCAATATCCTTTGGCATTTGTTCATATTTATCAAGCATCTCCTGCACTTTATTTTCCCCAAAAAATTTGTGCCCTGCCAAATAAACTTCCATTATTTTTTCAACAGGTTGTGTTTTGGTAACAACAACCAATGTTACACCAGTAGGTAATGATGTTTTTATTTTACGAAGATTTTCTGAAATTGTCATTCACTTAATTTATGAATAACCAAACCGCTTCTGAGTTTTGGCTCAAACCAGGTAGTTTTGGGTGGCATTATATTACCTGTATCAGCGATATCAAATAATTGTTGCATGGAAACAGGATAAAGAGCGAAAGCGACTTTCATTTCACCACTGTCCACTCGTTTTTTTAATTCCCCTAAGCCTCTGATTCCACCAACAAAATCAATTCGTTTGTCAGTACGTAAATCTTTAATTCCTAATAAACTATCTAAAATTAAATTAGAAAGGATAGTAACATCCAACACACCGATAGGATCATTATCATTATAAGTTCCCAGTTTTGCAGTCATTGAATACCATTTGTTTTCAAGATACATACTGAAATTATGTAATTTATTTGGTTTATAAACTTCAGATCCTTTTTCTACTACATCAAAAACTTTTTTCAATTTTTCAATTAATTCGGAGGATGTTAAATTATTTAAATCCTTTACCACACGGTTATAATCAATAATACTTAATTGATTACCGGGAAAGTGAACAGCCAAAAAGTAGTTGTATTCCTCTGTTCCATTATGATTTGGATTTTTTCGTTTTTTCTCATTGCCCACCAAAGCAGCAGCAGCAGTCCTGTGATGACCATCTGCAACATAGGTATAGGGCACCTTTGCGAATAAATCGATTAAACGCTTAATGGTAGCATCATCATTAATTACCCAGAAATGATGGCCGAAACCTTCATTAGTAACAAAATCATACTCTGCCTTCTGAGTTTTCACAATATGTTCAACAATCGTGTCAATTTCTTTAACAGCAGGGTAAGTAAAGAAAACCGGCTCTATGTTTGCATCCGTTGCACGAACATGTTTCATTCTGTCTTCTTCTTTATCCGGTCTTGTCAATTCATGTTTTTTTATGATGCCATTCATATAATCACTCACTCCTGCAGAACCCACCAGTCCGTATTGAGTACGACCATTCATCGTTTGCGCGTAAATGTATAAACACTCTTTTTCCTCCTGAACAAGCCATTTGTTTTTTTGAAATTTTTCGAAATTTTTATTTGCAGTTGCATACACCTTTTCATCATGCTCATCGATGCTTTCAGGCAAATCAATTTCTGGTTTAGTAATATGAAGTAATGACATTTCATTGCCTTGTGCTTCTATTCTTGCTTCCTTGGAATTTAAAACATCATACGGACGTGATGCTAATGCTTTTATTATTTCTTTAGGTGGACGGATTCCTTTAAATGCTTTTAAAATTGCCATGTTATTTAGTTATGAGTTATGAGTTAATAGTTAAGAGTTAAGAGTTAAGAGTTATGAGTTAAGAGTTATGAGTTACGAGTTAATAGTTACGAGTTAATAGGTTAGAGTATTAATGTTTGGAGTTAACTCAGCACTCTTAACTCAAAACTCAAAACTCTTTTCACTTGTTTACCTGAAAAGTTTTATCTCCATTTTTAAAAAATTTAACAATTTGGTTGGCTGCTGCTAAACCAGCATTAATATTAGCTTCGGAAGTCTCTGCACCTTGTTTCTTAGGTGTTGAATAATATCTGGCTCCAAACTGTAATAGTTCCGAATGACAGTCTGGTGCAATATCTGAAACATATTTGAAATCGGGTCTTGCGGCAAAAAACTTTTTAAATCCTTCTTCATCAATAATTTCTTTCCTTGCCGTATTTACTACTGTTGCACCTTTTGGCATTTTTGATAAAAGTTCAAAATTAATTGACTTCTTTGTTTTTTCAGTAGCAGGAATATTCAAAGAAATATACTGGCAGGTAGTGTAAAGTTCATCAACGTTATTAACTACTCTCAGCCCATCTTTTTCAATAGTTTCATTTGAAACAAACGGATCAAAAACGTAAACTTCCATATCAAAGCCTTTTGCAATCCGTGCTACATTTTTTCCTACATTCCCATAGGCATGAATTCCAAGTTTTTTTCCTTTTAATTCAGTTCCGGAACCGCCTTTAAAATTTGCTCTTGCCATGAAAATCAACAAACCGAATGTAAGTTCTGCAACCGCATTGGAGTTTTGACCGGGAGTGTTCATTGCTACAATGCCTTTTTCTGTAGCTGCTGTAAGGTCAATGTTATCAAACCCTGCACCGGCACGAACAATAATTTTAAGATTCTTTGCAGCTTCAATTACCTGACGGGAAGCTTTATCGCTTCTGATGATAAGTGCATCAACATCTGCAATGGCTTTAATAAGATCATTGGAATCAGTGTATTTCTCCAAAAGGACAGTTTCAAAGCCCGCTTCAGTAATTATTTTTTTTATACCTTCCACAGCTGCTGCTGCAAAAGGTTTTTCCGTTGCTATTAAAATCTTTTTCATTTTTTTATTTTACGTGTCAAGACAATTTATATGTTTACAAGAGTACAATTTTACCTTTTTTTTAAATACAAAGCTTTAAAAATCAGTAGTGATTTTTGGTTGATTTTCTTTAATTTCTTCTTCAATTCCTTAAAAACAAAAAATTATGACAAAAAAATTGGACAAAGCTCAAAAAAATATTATATTCGTTGTACATAACCTCCTAATCCCTACGCACATGAAAAAACTCCTACTTATTTTAGCATGCTCAAGTTTTATTTTAGCTACGGCTCAAAATAGCGTGAACATTAATCCGCAACAGTATGATCATTTGAAAAAGACAGACCAACTTGATTTATCAAAGAACTATTTTTTCATTGGTAATTCTACAAACCATCAATTGGTTAAACCATCTCATGAAGTTTTAGCTTCACAAAGCCGGAATTCAATATGCAGTTGTATGATTTCATTGGACAGTTCTTTTTCTGTTGTCCCGTTCAATATTGGCACTGACTCCCTTGGCAATTACGATTCTGTAGGTTATAGGAATGATGATGCCTCAACCAATGTAATTGCATTACCATTTACATTTAATTTTTTTGGTGTAAACTATGATTCGTTATTTATCAATAACAATGGAAATATTTCCTTTACAGCACCATATTATAATTTTACGGCGGACTCGTTTCCAAGCACAAACTTCAACATGATTGCTCCTTTCTGGGGAGATGTTGATACACGTGATTCGTTAAGTGGATTGGTATATTATAAAATAACCCCTACAGCTATGGTAGTAAAATGGGAAAATGTAGGATATTATGCTAATCATTCTGATAAAAGAAGCACCTTCCAACTAATCATAACTAACGGCGCTGACACTATTTTACCCGGTGGAAACAATGTTTCTTTTTGTTATGGTGATATGCAATGGACTACAGGGGATGCATCTTCTGGAATTAACGGTTTTGGAGGAGTTCCGGCTACCGTAGGTGTTAACCAGGGGAATGGAACAGATTATTTTCAGGTAGGACGATTTGATAATGCCGGAACCTTTTTCGATGGTCCATACAATAGCACGGATAGTGTAGACTTTTTGGACAATCAGGGAATGTATTTTGATGTAGCCAGCATTGGTAATATTCCTCCATTAATCATTGATAATAATATCTGCGATACTATTGATACTTTTACCGGAGATACAATCCGTGCCGGACTTGATTCGATACAATTTAGAATTGGAGTTAGCACTCCGGAAATAAATCAAATTGTAAATGCAACAATTACTTGCAGTGAGCCCGGACTTTTTTCTTATACCACAAGTATAAACACTCCTACATATAAAGAGTATGCCTGCAAATTTATGGAGCAAAATCTTATTTCAAACTTGTATACCATAAACATACTTGCTACTGATAATGGTTCTCCGGTAGAGCAAAGTACAAGAACTATTTTTATAAGAAATGACGCTGCGGCAGGAATAAAGGCTATCACATTATCATCAATTGCTGTTTATCCAAACCCTACTGACGGAATCATTACTATTAAGCATAACCTAAATTCTGCATCAAATCCAGTACTTTCGATAGTGAATGTTATGGGAGAAATTGTAATGAATAGTCCACTGAATAATCAACTACAGACTATTGATATTTCAGGTCTTTCTAAAGGTATTTACTTTGCAACAATTACAAGCAAAGAAGGAATAAGCAAAACATTTAAAGTTATCCGTAAATAATAAACAGCAGGAATAATTTATGCAAAAGCTCCCCGAAATATCGGGGAGCTTTTTTTGTATCCACTACATTGATTTCTATTTTGTTGAAGTTCCAGACTTTGAGTAATGCCACTTCAAACGTTTTTTTACGAATGTATTCTGCTTTTCGGAGGAGGTATGAAAAAACTAAGCTAAGAGAAAGTCTTCTTTTAAATTTGTTTTGAAAAATTAAAATTTGAAATAAAAAAGAAAACAAGGCTTATAGGAATTTCCGAATTATTTTTTATCCTTTTCTTTCTTCAGGGTACCAATTTCTGTTTTCAATGCTTTAGTGTCTTCTATTATGGACTTGTTTTCTGCCTTTAGAGCAATGATTTCATTCTTCAATACCTCTATATCATTTTTTAAAATAAAATACCCGGATTTGATAGATTTTAAAGTATCTGTCATTACCGGGTATTCTGTATTTGAATTTTTTGAACCTACAACAGTGGTAAGTGTATCTTTCTTAACAACGTTGTTCTCTTTTTTTTGCGTATCGCCATCCTTTGTTCCCTTGTTTGTTGTAGTGCTTGTGGAAGTTGGAGTTACACTAGTTGAGCTTACTTTTTTTTTAGGGTTCTCATGAAAGCAACCACTTGCCAACGTTCTGTATCGCTTAATTTTTCTTTAAAAGAAGGCATTGGTTTTCTTCCTTCGGTAATTTTATAATAAAGTGCACCGTCGCTTAAAGCCTGAGTTTCAGCTGAAGAAAAATCTCCGGGAGTAATTTCAAGTTTTTCCGCTTTAGGACCATCGCCTAATCCTTTAATACCATGACAAGATTTACATTGTTGTGCCCAGATGTCTTTACCTGCTTTAACAGAAGCATCATCTTCTTTTACAGCACTTTTCTTTTTTGCATCAGCATCCGCCACTTTCCATTCTTTACCTTTTGGTTTATCCTGTGCATTTACAGTACCAAAAGAAAAAGTCACAAGAAACGCACCAGCGCCCATTAATAGAGCCATTCGATTAATTGTTTTCATAGAGATTGTTTTTTAAATTAATTATTAGAATTATTATTTGATGTAATTGAAAATTTTTATGAAACGCAAAACTAAACTATTTTTTACAACTTTTATTGTTTCTTTATTATTCCCGCTTTTTTTATTCCTACGAGTGAAAATATTACATAAAGTAAAATTCCCCAAACAACTATTATTATCACACCTGCCGTAGCAATTAAAAACGTTGGCACTCTGCTCCCTGTTCCCGACATTGACCTCTTTTCCCACTCTTCTTCTTGAGCACTTATGGAAATAATGGTTCCCCATTTTACAGAGTCTTTAGTTTCAAAACTCCCATAATTTTCGTCGTCTTCTACTTTAGCAATTACAACAATTGTGCCATTACAATCTCCCGGTAAATCTTTCGGAAATTTTACGCTTGCTCCCCCTTTCTCATCGGTGGAGACCCCTTTCCCATTAGAAATCAAAGGAAGTAAGCTAAGGGAGCGTTTTACATAAAATTTTACCTCAATACCTTCAAGTGGTTTTTCCCCAGCAGCAAGGCTAACGTTAATAACTTTTACGCTGTCTACTTCAGCAAAATTCAACTTCATAGATGCGGCAACTGGTGTTGCATCTTTTTTTTCTGAGGTTTTTTTATCCTGTGCAAACAAGCATATAGGCATAGAAAAGGTAGCTGCTATCAGAAGCTTTCCTATCCAATTGGTTTTAAAATTATTTGTCATACGTTCTCTTTTTTTAGTTTATCCAAATCCTCTAATTCAATTCCTTCATTTTCTAATGTTTCCCAGATTGATATGATAGGAAAAAATCTTGAGAAAATGGTAATAATTAATAATACGCCTGCAAATGATGCGGAAACAATAGAAATTTCAACCCATGAAGGGAAATAATTTTTCCAGGATTCAGGAACATTTTGTATGGGTAAATATGGATGTAACAAAGTTGGCGTTACAATTAAAAAACGTTTTACCCATGCGAAAATAAGTACAGGAACTGCTATTAAAGTAACAAATCCTGGTGTTCTCATTTTTTTAAACATTAAGAACACCGCTGGTAAAAACATACCGAATATTTGTGCTGACCAATATAATCCTGCAAAATTACCTGAAAATAAATCGTTTAAGACTGCGGCTTCTGCGCCTTTCATTTTATAATAGGGTACAAAATATTCATTAACATTAAAATAAGCATAGATAAATGCAAGCAAAACTAATAGTTTACCCATATTGTCAAAATGTACTTCAGTAATATATTTTTCCAAATGATATGCTTTTCTGAAAACATACATAGCAAGAATAACGCCTGCTGTTCCAGCAAGGAATGCTCCTGCAACGAAATAAGGACCGAAATTGGTACTATCCCATCCCGGACGTAAAGTCATCGCAAATAACCATGAAGTAACCGTATGGATAGATAATGCTAAAGGAATGATAATGATGGCAAGCAATCGGATGCCTCGTTTCAAAATTGTCCATTGTTCCTGAGTACCATTCCATCCTAAGGATAAAAATTTATACATCCATTTTTGCCATTTGGGTATTTTTACCAAACGATCCCTTAAAAATGCGATACCAGGGAGTAATGGCAAATAAAGCAAGAGAACACTGGTTACTAAATAAGTTGAAACAACTACCACATCCCATAGGATAGGAGATTGAAGGCGAGGATGTATGAATAAATTTAATACTCTGTCAGGACGTCCCATATCGATAATGATAATCAGCCCTGCCCATATAACACCTGCAACAGCAACGATTTCTGATATTCGCATGATTGGACGGTTCCAAGTGAAGTGAGTAAACCGCAGGATAGACGAAATTAATGCTCCTACTAAACTCACTGCCACTAAAAAAACAAAGGTAGAGATGTAAAGCCCCCATGATGCGTAATCACGTAACCCTGTTTCAATTAAACCATGTTTTAACTGAAGATAATAAGCATAACAACCTATTAAAAATATAATTAATAAAAATGCTATCCACAATTTGCCCAACATCCCCAATTTGTCAAGAGGACGCAAAAGGTCGGCTCGCATTTCTTCCCGTCTTATCGATTGTTTTTCGATGAGTTCGGGAGTTAAAATTTGATGTTCCTGATTCATATTTTTTTATTTTAGATAATTTTATAGTCTTCTGTATTATGTTTTTCTGAGTCTTCTTCGAAAGGGAAATTACGATTTACCGGCGGTAAATAATAAACGCGTGGCTCTGTTCCTAAATCTTCCATCAAACGATACCCTCCTCTGTTTTTAAGTAATTCTGAAAGCCGGAATGTATCTTCGCCATTGGTAACGGTATCTTCATTTTGATCACCATGAAAAATAGTACCATTTGGACAACTCATTACACAGGCTGGCAATATTCCTTTTGAAACACGATCTGGGCAGAAGTCGCATTTTGAAACGGTTCCTACTGGTATTTGGGGGGTTGGACAATAATTCTCAGGTATAGTATCCTGATGGTCTGTTGTATATTTTGATTGTACTGTTGTTCCCCAATTAAAAACACGTGCTGAATAAGGACATGCAGCCATGCAGAACCTACAACCAATACATCTGTCGCTATCTATGGCAACAATACCATCAGAACGTTTAAATGTTGCATCTACAGGACAAACTTTTGTACAGGGAGGATTGTCGCAATGGAAACACATTTGAGGTAACCAAAACGGAGAAGAATCCTCCGTTTCCTGCATTTTTTTTACTTTTATATATTCAACCGGAGCGATTACATTATGCGATTTTTGGCATCCTTCAATGCACTTTCTGGCGTTTCCGCAACGCGCTAAATCAATTACCCTAACGAATTTTTTACCAGATATTCCCTCGCGTACCGGAAGATGTACTGGTTGATTTGATGCGGGATGTGAAATGGCACTACTATTAACTTCCACAACTTTCCCATCAGTAGTAAGTACCTTAACTTTTTCACCGGTTTCTTTAGTTTCCCCCGAGGAAACGGCTTTGCCTATTGCTGTTCCAAGCAAAACAACTCCACCTGCTAAAGCACCAAGTTTCAGAAACTTTCGGCGGTCTGATTTGTCATCTTCTTTTTCCATAATATATTGTTTTCTATTTTATTATTCAAAAAACTGATTTTAAAAATTAGCTTTATTTAATTAAAATGAGGAGTAAAATTACTGCCTTTAAGTAAATTATTTTTTTGTAAAATTATTTGATTTTCTAACAGAATATCTGCTCATGCAATTATCGGATGTAATTTTAAAAACAGAATAGGTAATGTCCAATTTACACTTTACCGACTACTAAAATTAATTTGAAAATCAAAAATTAAGAGTGTCAGAAAATTCCCGCGATAAAAGTAGATTTTGTATTAAAATCAAAATATGACTGAAGTCAGTTTTGTAAAATAAATTAGCGATTTTAAAACGGAATTATTGGTTGATAGAGAAACGACTATTGTCGTTTTAAAGGAAAAAAATAAATCAGATCAGGAAACAGGGGAGTGACACCATTGGGTAGATTGATTTTATTGTAAAACAAAAAAGGATCCAGTTTTCACTGAATCCTTTTTTATTTTAAACCTGGTAGTTCTATTTTACTGACTCAACCACTGCTTTAAAAGCGTCTGGGTTATTCATTGCCAAATCAGCTAATACTTTACGATTTAAGTCGATATTATTACTATGAACTTTACCCATAAATTGAGAGTATGATAATCCAAAAGGACGAACACCTGCATTGATACGTTGAATCCAAAGAGCACGAAAGTTGCGTTTCTTTTGTTTTCTATCGCGGTAAGCGTAAGTCAGACCTTTTTCAAGAACGTTTTTGGCAATTGTAATAACGTTTTTTCTAGCGCCCCAATAACCTTTAGTTTGTTTGAGGATTTTTTTTCTTCTGGCTCTTGAAGCCACTGCGTTAACCGATCTAGGCATTTTTTTTAGTTTTTTGGGTTCAGCGCTCTCACAGTTAAAAGAGACTTAATACTGAGTACCTGGTTAATTATTATTATTTGAACTGTAATTATTTGATTTCTGATTTTCGATTTCGGATTGATAACAAACCGCAATTTTTTATTCCCCAATTGCAAGCGCTACATTAAATAGTAAGCATTGCTGTAACACGAGGCAAATCAGTTTTATCAACCATGCCAACGTGAGTTAAATTACGTTTGGCTTTAGTAGATTTTTTTGTCAGGATATGGCTTTTAAAAGCGTGTTTTCTTTTTACTTTTCCTGTTCCGGTAAGTGTGAATCTTTTTTTTGCACCGGAATGCGTTTTCATTTTAGGCATCTTTTCTTATTTTTTGATTTTTAGATTTTTAGAGTTATTAAAATTACATCCCCCTGCTACCCTCCATCTTACACTCCCCCCTTCTCTCCCACACAGTCACCACACAAGGGGGACTATTGCCTACTGAAAAATTGTTAAATCGGCAAAATTATTTCTTCTTAGGAGCAATTACCATTATCATTTTTTTTCCTTCCAGTAAAGGCAATTGTTCCGGTTTCCCGTATTCCTCCAGTTCATTAACAAAACGCAATAATAAAATTTCGCCTTGTTCTTTAAATAAAATAGACCTTCCTTTAAAAAACACAAAGGCTTTTACTTTAGAACCTTCCTGCAAAAATTTTATCGCATGATTTTTTTTAAAGGTAAAATCATGGTCATCCGTTTGTGGACCAAAACGAATTTCTTTAATTACTGTTTTTGCAGCTTTTGCTTTAAGTTCTTTTTGTTTTTTCTTTTGATCGTATAAAAACTTTTTATAATCAACTACCCTACAAACAGGAGGTTCAGCGTTTGGTGAAATTTCCACTAAATCCAAGCCCATTTCTTTAGCAATTTCTAAGGCTTTTTCAATGGGATAAACGCCCTGTTCAAAGCCTTCGCCAACACATCGTACTTCACGTGCCCTGATGCGTTCATTAATAGCATGTAAATCTTCTTTTTTTCTTGGTCCGCCTCTGCCAAAACGATTATCAGGTCGTGGTGTAGTACTGGTTCCTGTTGGTTTTACAAATTTACCGCCTGCTGGTGCCGGCTTATTAAATTTACTTGGGTTAAATGGTGCTGCTATTGGTTGTTCCTCCTATTTTTTAATTTATTGATTTGTTGAATTCAGATGTTGGATGATTAGATGTTGGATAATCTAACATACAATCATCTAAAATCTAACATCTGTATTTTATCATTTTCTATTTCTCTAATTTTTTAATTTCGTCATTAATGATTTTTGCAAACTCTTCAATTCCAAAAGTTCCTAAATCTCCTTCCCCTTGTTTGCGGACAGAAATCTTATTTTCAGCTTCTTCTTTTTCTCCAACAATCAACATGTATGGCACTTTCTGAAGTTCTGTATCCCGGATTTTTTTACCTATTTTCTCGTTCCTTTCGTCAACGAGCCCGCGAATATCGTAATTTTTTAGCAAATCCAGCACTTTTTTTGCGTAATTGTTATATTTTTCACTTAT
>JAVHPE010000133.1:0-3208 GCA_036170475.1 Bacteroidia bacterium
AGTCCCGTCCGGTCCGCTTTTTGTAGCCCCCCCCTTGATAATCAAGGGGGGGGTTGGCATTTTAGGGGGCGTTGAAGGGGGCGTTTGTGAGAAAAACTAATAAATTTTCCAGTAAACTACTTTTAACTTTTGCACTTTTCGTACTTAATCTCCTATTTCTTAATAATAGCAACGGGAGTTCCTTTGATTCCTTGATTTACAAGATAAGCTAAATATTTTGCAAACTTTTCAATATCCTGTTCAACGCTTGCTTTTTCAAGTGCATCCATATAGGTCTTACGCTCTTCAACAGGAATAATAGTCCAAGGGTATCCACCGGATGTCAGCATTACATTCATTAAAAAGCGCCCCATACGTCCGTTACCATCCATATATGGATGAATAAAGACAAATATAAAATGCCCTAATACAGCTCTGACCGATACCTCAGGCTCATTCTCCAATAGCTCAAAAAGTACAGGCATCGCATCTTTTACCGCATCTATATTAAGGGGAACATGTTTAGACTGACTTATATAAACCTGACTATTTCTATAACCGGCTAAATCAGATGGCTTCAATATTCCAACGGTAACGCTTGGAGCAAATAGTTCCCTGTACCATTCTCCATGATCTAAATCAGCCACTTTACCGGAATTATTGCCCTTTAGTATTTTTTTGATGCTCCCTCTTACTTTTTGTGTTGCTAACCAATATCCTCTGGCAGCCATAGCATCCTTTTGTTTTTTATCCTCTTTGTTATTTCCAGAATTCCATTTTCCACTTCGTACATGTTCAATCAATTCAGGAGTAACTTTGTATTTTTCTATGGATAATGAATGATAAGCATCCGTTACATACATCTCATCAATAAGCTTCATATATTTTTCATGATTCTTCGGAAGACCTTTAGATTTTGGAAAATGCTTAATAACCGCTGTTCTCATTTCATACCACATCAATCGAATTCTATTTACATAAGGAGACTTTTCTCTTGTAGATAGAATTATAGGAGTGATATTTTTAAATGGATCAGTTTCACGCACACTATAACCGGCAGATTGCATTGTTTTTACTATCTCATTTGCAATTTTCTCCTTCCCAATATTTCGGAAAGCTCCTGCCAATCGTCCTGCAACCGTGCTATGGCCGCCATCAAGGAGTAAGCCTGTTATTTCAGATGAATCCCTGATAATAGAAAGTGCTGTGCGGGCATCCGTTGGACTTTTAGTAAACACGTTTGCTGAACAGTGAATAAGAGCAGAAGGTAATGTCAATACCATTATTCCCTCAATTTCAACAATTTCTGCCGCTTTTGGAAGTGGGGATTTCATAGTAAAAATCGAAGTTCCATACGGTAAGGATGTATTGGCGTTTGGTCCTTTTGATGATCGTATAATAAGCTGGTGTGGTACTGTCCAGTTACCAGAATGTAGTTGTAAGGATTGTTCAGCAGAAATGCAATATGTTTTGCCGTACCTACCAGTTAAATATCTGGAGCAGAAATGCCAATACGAAGTAAACCAAGAAGTACTGTCACCTTGCCGTTCATGAGAAGGGACTGATAGATACCAACCCTTTGCTACTTCTCTGAGAAATCCATTTTTAAGCAGGCGCTCCCTGTGAATTCGACTTAACTCAGATGTCTTGATTGCGATGATTTCTTGTTCATGCAGTTCTTTAAGAGCTTCGAGTGATTCAGCCAGTTTTTCGCTTGGTGTTTGCATTTTTTTTCTTGGATTATATAAGGCAAATTATGTTTCTGTGTTGTACAATTATTCTGTTTACGTGTTGTGCAATAATTATGTTACATCGCTGTGCTAAAATTATGTTTCCATGCTGTGCTAAAACTCTGTTTGCTTGCAAATTTATGTAAAAAATTCTATTTCGTTATTTTTCTAATTAATTTTTTGGATGAATTTATTTTGATAATCTTTCAAAATAATCTTCGAAATTGCTGCATTGGCAATCTGCTTAGCTTCTTATTTTGGGGGCTACTCAAAAATGTCTGAAAGAGCTTTTGAGCTCAACAAGTATTCAAATGTAGCTCATTGTTTTTTATATTTGAGCTACATTTTGTATATTTGTGAGCTACAAATAAAAAATAATGGCAAAATTAAAAAAGGAAATAGGAGGTTTAATACTGGATTTCATCAAGCGAAATCCATTGCGTTCATCAAAAGAAATTTATGATGGTATTGAAAGTGATTTTGGGTATGCTACAATAAAAAGAGCAATTCAAGATCTGATTGTAGAAAATCTAATTACCATTTCTGGCAGAGGGAAGGGTACGAAATATGAAATAAGTCAGATTTTTGAACTCATTCAATCCATTAACGTTGATGAATATTTTCAGAAGGAAATTGACGAAAGAGAAATCCAAGAACAATTTAATCATTTCCTTATCAAAGACACGTTAAGCAAAGCATCCTTATTTACTGAGGAAGAGTTGAAATATTTAACGGATCTGCAAAACCAATACAAAGAAAACATTGCAAAGTTAACAGCTGCTGAATATAAAAAAGAACTGGAGCGACTGGCGATTGATTTAAGTTGGAAGTCTTCTCAAATTGAGGGGAATACATATTCTTTACTGGAAACCGAACGCTTGTTAAAAGATAAAGAAACTGCTTCAGGAAAAACGAAAGATGAAGCAACAATGCTTTTGAATCATAAGGCTGCATTGGATTTCATTATTGTCCACCCAAAATATGTAAAACCGTTATCGTTATCTGGTATAGAAGACATTCACAGTATTCTGGTTAAAGATTTGAAAATTGATCGTAATATCAGAAAACGTAAAGTCGGAATTTCAGGAACAAACTATAAACCATTGGATAATGAATTTCAAATCAAGGAAGCATTAGAGGAAATGTGTTCACTTGTAAACAAAGAAAAAAATGTTTTTGCTAAAGCATTGTTCGTCTTAGTTTTGATTTCCTATATACAAGCGTTTGCTGATGGAAATAAAAGAACAGCGCGAATCATTAGTAATGCTATACTGATGAACAACAATTTTTGTCCTATTTCTTTCAGAACAGTTGGTTCAATTGATTACAAAAAAGCCATGCTGATTTTCTATGAGCAAAATAATATAAGTGCTTTTAAGAAAATTTTTATAAATCAATTTGAGTTTGCTGTCAAAACTTATTTTTAGGAATCGTTTTCATTCGACTAAAGAAATTGGAAAAATAAATTATTGGTTGTTAGGAACAGGTATGATATAATA
>JAVHPE010000134.1:0-44662 GCA_036170475.1 Bacteroidia bacterium
TTTCATCCAAGGTGCTTTGTTCGAGCAAATCGGCAAACCCGATAATGGCATTCATTGGGGTACGAATCTCATGGCTCATGTTGGACAAAAAAATGTTTTTTGCAATCACGGAATGTTCAGCTTTTTCTTTTGCATCTACCAATTCTAATTCAAGTCTTTTCTTTTCTGTAATATCCTGACGAATCGCGACATATTTGTAGGGTTTCCCTTTCTTATTTAAAAACGGTACGATAGTGGCATCTACCCAATAGAATGAACCGTCTTTAGCCTTATTCTTCACTTCTCCTCTCCATATTTCCCCGTTTGCAATGGTAACCCAAAGGTTTCTAATGAATTCTTTAGAATGATACCCAGAGTTAATAATTCTGTGATCCTGTCCTATTAATTCTTCTTTTGAAAATTGTGAAATATCAATGAATTTTTTATTTACATAGGTAATTATTCCCTTTTGATCAGTAATTGCAACAATAGCTGTTTCATCCAGAGCATTTTTGTAGTCATGCAATTTATCTTCAAGCGCATCAATTTTTTCCTGTGCTGCTTTATTTAATTCAGTTTCCAGAATTAACCTTTCTTTCTCTTTGATATGGATTGGATTTTTCATTTTTCTAATGTTTTTATCTCCAACTCAAATATAGTGTTTAAAGCATTTTACATATTTTGCAGGAGATGATTTATGATTTGCTAACGTTTTCACTTTATCGCTTTTTAACACTAATCAAAAATACACTCTAAAAAACAGGATATATTTTATTTTTGATGAACACCGTTAAATCATAGCCGAAATCCTAACAGATGTTTTTTTCAGATATTCACTCCGCTATTACATTGATTTAATTTATTACTTTTAAAATTAGTAATATTTCCGTGGGGAATTATACTATTTTCGATATATGGTAAGATAGTTCGGATACTCTTCCAATTTTCTCTGTTCGATGAAATGAGGAGAGGAAAATCAAAGAGAAGTTGTTAACGGGGGAAAGAGAAAAAACTAACGAAAGATATGTCTTTTTAAAACAGATTAAGCTTTTGGAAAAACGCGTTTTTATAGGTACGACTAATAGGTAGCGTTTTTTCTCCCATTGAAATAGTTTCATCTTCAATTTCAACTATTTTGTCCAACCTAATGATGAATGAATTATGAATGCGTGCAAAATCAGCTTTTGGAAGTCTGTTTTCTACTGATTTCATGGTAGATAAAATGGTAAACCGCTCTTTGGCGGTATAAACACATACATAATCGCCCATGGCTTCAACATATAAAATATCTTTAGCATTTACCCGAATAAGACGGGCATCTTTTTTAAGGTATAATTCATCCGAATTACTTTTGCTGACTTTTATACTCTCTTTAATATCATTTGCTCTTTGAACCGCTTTTAAAAATCGGGGGAAATCAACCGGCTTAAGGAGAAAGTCTGTAACGTTAAAATCATAAGATTCGGCAGCATATTCTTTACTTCCGGTAATAAAAATTACCTGAGGCAGTTTGAAATTTTTGACCAGATCAATGCCACTCATGTCAGGCATTTCAATATCCAGAAATACGAGATCAATATCTTTGTTTTTTTCTAAGAGGCTCAATGCGTCAGCGCCACAGGAGGCTATGCCAACAAGTGTAATAAAATCAACCTTTTCAATACAATGTTTTATGGATTTTACGGCTATTTCGTCATCATCTACGATTATACAATTCATCGTTTATTAGTAATTTAAGATTAATTAAGTTTACTCAAGAATTCTACTGCACAACAAAACTCTTTACGCCATTTAATTTTTTGTTTCTGATTTTTGCGAAGTACATCCCAGGCTTTAAATTCAGCTTTTGTGGGTAGATTGCTTGTCCGGTTAATGTACTTGAATAAACCGTTTTTCCTGTAATATCAATAATCTCCAGATGCAGTGATTCGTTTAATGCGTTTTGTTCTACTACTTTAATTGAAAAAGAACCATTATTCAAGGAAGGAAATAGTTCAATGTCAATATCCGTTCCTCGGGGTATTGTGTTTGTCCCTACCATAGTGCTCAAATCATTTTCCCAGATACCTCTTCCAAAAGTAGCGACATAAATTTTATTTAATGTAGGATTAAATTCAATATCTGAAATAATTACATTAGGTAATCCTGAGCTTTGGCTGGTCCAGGAGTTAGTTCCTGAGTTGAATGAATACACACCCAGGTCGGTTGCGATAAGCACAGTTCCGCTGCCGGGCATTGTTTTTACACAGTTTACAGGTATGTTAGGCAGGTTGAATGATATGTTTTGCCAGTTGTTACCTCCGTCAATTGTTCTAAATACTTTGTTGCCTGTACTGAATCCCGCTAAGGAAACATAGGCGGTATTTTCGGCGGTCTGGCTTACATCAATACTGGTAAAGTACAATGAATCCGGCAGTCCGGCAGTAATGTCCAGCCAGGTTGCTCCTGCATCCGGTGTTTTGAACATACTTGCAGGAGAATTGTATTCGTAGCGTATCCGCCGTGCCGCGTAAATTACATCGCTATTGGTATTAGCTACCGCTAAAGCGGATAATTCATTATCATAAATTCCATTAACAGGCAAAGGGGCTAAAGAGTACCAACTGTTTCCACCGTCCGTTGATTTGTTAACATTGGTATAACCTGCATACAATGTACCGGGCAGATTATAATCAGCGATGATTGGAGTTGTCCATTCGCCGGATTCATTATTAACATTTGTGCCGGGATCCCAACCAGAGAAGCCGTTATCCTGGGAGATATAAAAACTCCCAAATTGTGCTGCACCAATAACTACATTATCATTTAAAGGATCCAAATAATTATCCATACCGTCTCCTCCGAAAATAGTGTTCCATGCCGTACCATCGTAATAAAAAGTAGCATTGTCCTGAGCGCCTGCAACTAAGCGTCCGGTAGCATTTTTTGAACTCGAAAGACGGTAAAAAGAGGTAATTGCCAGTCCATTATCAATGTTAGTCCATTGTGTAGGCCATGGAGAACCATTATTGGCATCTGACCAGGTTTGCGGAATAATATTTGTTGTTCTGTAAAGCCCGCCATCACTACAAACAAATATGTTTCCTGTTGATGCTTGTGTTTCAATAAAATGAATGTCGCCATGCAAAGTAGGTCCATAATTTAATGTCCAATGGCTAACCGGGTCAAATGTTTGTGCACCGTCAGTAGATGCCCAGATATTTACGCCGCCAACAAAAACAGTGTTTTTGTCTGTCGCCTTTACAGAAAAGCCTAAATCGTAAGTCCCTTGTCCACCCAGATTGGAGCCATCATTACCTTCAAGCATGTTTAGCCCGGGATCAATAAACTGCCAGTTGCCACCGGCATCAGTTGATTTGTAGATTCCATACGAACCATCCATACCATCCACAGCCATTGCATAAATATAATTATTGTCGGAAGGAGCAATAGCAAGTTTGATACGTTGAACAGCGCCTGTAGCCGGTATACCGGTGTTTAAAAGAGACCATGAAGAACCAAAATCAACAGATTTATAAATAGCCGCATTACCATAATTAGAGGAAGCAAGCCAACCCGTGGCGGCATACAATGTGGTGGGTGTGATTGGATCCTGTACCATATCCCAGAATAATGAATCAAGCGGATGCGCCCAAGTAGTACCACCATCCGCAGAAGTATACATTCCGCTCACACCGCAAGCTACCAATTGATCACTGTTCCCGGGATTTACAAGAATTTTCCGGATAAGCGAAGCATCACCATTTGTTAATTGAAAGCTTAATCCTGTTGGCTGCCATGATAAGCCACCATCAGTTGTTTTATAAACTCCAAGTCCATAATGTGTATTCCTTTTGCGCCCATCAATATTAAGTGCCACATCAATGTATTCAAAATCACATACCGAAATATACATGGTACTGGTATTATTGGGATCGATACATATATCACTAATCCTTGTGATCGGTAAATTATCAGTAAGTGGCGTCCAGGATAAACCGTTATTGGCTGTTTTCCATACACCGCCCTGAGCTACACCAACAAAATAAATATTTGGATTGCTTGGATGAAAAGCAATACAGTTAATCCGCCCTATCCCATTTTCCATGTAACCGGTTAAATTGCCCGGAAGGGAATAAGGTCCGACAGGTGACCAAACGGAAGTTGTGAAACGGTTGGAAGGTGGTATGTTTTTTTGTTGTGCAGCCTTTATTGCCTCATCAATATAAATAGAAGCATTACCAGGTTCTCCGCTGGCATTGGTATGCAGCTGCATTTCATTTTCCCAGCGTTTAAAATATTTCCAGTTTTTCTCTGTTTTCAGATCTACTGTTTTGGACCATGCATCAAATTGCCGCTGCATTTCTTTGAATGTCAAAGGTTTTCCTGATTCCTTTTTTATGAAACGTTGAGCATTGGAAAATGTAATGCTGGCAACTAAAACAATAAATGTTAAACATATTTTTAGTGGTTTCATAGGTTTAGGGTTTGATGTTAAAACACAGTGATAACAGTTTCAAATTAATATTCTGCAAACATTAACAAATACTGTTCATTAATCAAATAATTTATTTTCACAAATAGGTTTGGTACTGATAAATATAGAAATAATATTTTAAAAATGAAATTAAAAAAAATAATACGATTCATCTGAATAAAAACCGCACTTTTGCAATTCATTTTAATTCAAATAATTTTGTCAACTTTTTCCGAACTAGGTGTTACAGAATATTTAATCAAAGGGCTTGTCGAAAATAATATTTTAAGTCCTACTGAAATACAGGAAAAATCAATTCCTTTTTTGTTAAAGGAAGGCAGTGATTTTATTGGTCAGGCACAAACAGGCACAGGTAAAACAGCCGCTTTCGGGCTACCATTATTACAAGCGACAGATACTTCCAGCGAAAAAATTCAGGCATTGGTATTATGTCCTACACGAGAATTAGGACAACAAATTGCCAAACAATTATTTCGTATTGCACGCTATAACCCGGAGCGAATTTTTGTTGAAGCAGTATATGGTGGTGAGCCAATCGAAATTCAGATTAAGAGGCTTAATCGTCCTACCCACATTGTTGTTTCAACTCCCGGTCGTTTGATAGATTTATTGGAACGCAAAGCGATTAGTTTAAAGAATGTTAAAACCATTGTTTTAGATGAAGCCGATGAAATGTTAAGCATGGGTTTTAAAGATAGTATTGATACCATTTTGGAGCAAACCAATGGACAAAGGTATATCTGGCTGTTTTCCGCAACTATACCTGAATCGTTGACTGAAATTATCAAGGCTTATATGGATGAAGATGCTTATAAGGTATATGTTGATGTGAAGAATATTGTGAACAGGGATATTGAACACCAATATGTACAGTGCATTGATACTAAAGATAAATTGGAAACTTTGCTGGAGTTTTTGAGAACACAAGGGAAAGGGAGAGGTATCGTGTTTTGTAAAACCAAAGACGGAACACAAACATTGGCTAAACAATTAATTGCACGTAATCATTTGGCGGAAGCCCTGCATGGCGATTTGCAACAACGTGATCGTGAAAAAGTGATGCGCGCCTTTAAAAATCAAAAAGTTCAAATTCTTGTAGCCACAGATATGGCAGCAAGAGGTATAGATGTGGACAATCTGCAATACGTTATTCATTACCAGTTGCCTGAACAATTGGAATATTATACTCACCGCAGCGGGCGCACCGGTCGTGCCGGAAAAAAAGGACTGTCCATCAGTTTGGTTACCAGTTCTGAAATAGGTAGGTTAAAAACCATTGAAAGCGAATTAAAGATTACTATTCAGAAAATTAGAAGAGGATAGGGGCTTGAACTTTATACAAAACAATATTTCCAAAAATTCTCATTTATAAAAAAAATGTCTATATTTCCTCTTCAAAATTTCATTTAAAATTTTTCATGTTTTCCAAATGGGTTATCATTTCAGCAAAATATTTTTTCTTGATTTTTACGTTTTAGATAAAATAAATAATTTTAAAATACTCCTCATGTTTCAACGATTAAGTTTTATTTTTATTATGATGAGCATTAGCCAGCTAAATGCTCAAACTAAATGGATTCAAAAAAACCTTTTTGAACAAAAGAATTTTATTGAAAACAAAGGACAGTTTGATGCCAATAAAATACCAAATGCTGAAACGATTTTATTTGTGGCAAAAATTGATGGAGTACAGTATTATTTTACAAAAGCCGGATATACCATTGGTAGAAAAGAAAAAGTAAAAAAAACTGAAAAGGAGATGGCGGAGAAAGTAAAAAGACCTTTTGAGGCAAAAAATGAAAAAGAAGAAGCTGAAGAAAAAGAAAAAGAATCCAAGTTCAAAATTGTTGAATTATTCCATGAATTAAAATTTGCAAACACCAATTCTAATGTTGAAATAATTGCCGAAAATAAAGTGAGTAATTATTATTCTTATTCTGATTTAAACAGCAAGGATAAAAAAGGAACTATCAAAGCAGCTGCATTTACCCGATTAATTTATAAAAATATTTACCCCAATACTGATGTGGTTTTTGTTTTCCCAAAAGATTCAACGGGTATAGAATACAGCATTTACCTGCATCCCGGGGCTGATGTGGAGAAAATCAGAATGTTTTTCCCTAGTAACCCTAAATTCAAATTGAAGAAAAATAATATAGAAATAGCGAGTGAATTCGGAAAAATAATTGATTACCAGCCAACCTCGTATACCGCCGACAATAAATCTTTTGTAAAAAGTAAATTTAAAATTTCAGGAAATCAAATCGGTTTCGAAATTGAAAACAATAATTCCAACAAAACTATTGTTATTGACCCATGGACGGTTACTCCCAGTTTCAGTGGCGCCAGCAGCGCCTATGATATTGATTACGATAATTTAGGAAATGTTTATGTTTATGGAGGAACAACCGGTGGTCCATTTATACTTTTAAAATATGATCCGGCAGGAACACTTATTTGGACATACACACCATCGTTGTTTTCAAGTTATTACGGTGATTTTGCTGTTGATAAAAATTCAAATAGTATCTATATTGTTGAAGGGTTCAATTATTCTTCCGGCGCTCAGGCTATAAAAATTAATTCCAGTGCGACAGTATTAGCTACCTATCCAGGAAATTCGCAGTATGCTGAAATGTGGAGAATTGCTTTCAGCAGGTGCTCAAATCAAGCGGTTATTGCGGGAGGTGGAACCTCCAATCCAACTTATCAAACCTGCTTTTTAGATTCCAATCTTGTTAACATGTCGCTTGTGCAATATATTCCTTCCACTAATTGCTGCCATGATGTTGGTTTGTTGGCTCTCGACAACTATGGAAACTGTTATCAGGAAACCAATCTTCCTGCCGGTTTTCCGGATGGTCTTTTCGAAAATCAGTTAGTTAAACTACCATTGCCAGCGCTTTTTCCTGTAACCTACAATGTGAATACAAATTATGCGTTTGTGGAAGCTTCAAGCGTAATGTACTATGATGTATCCGGTTATAGTCCGGCAAATGGATATAATGGTTTAACCACTTCCAATACAATTGTGTATTCTTATGATAGTTATGTATTAAAAAAGTGGGATGGACCAACGGGTAATTTACTCGTCTATAAACGCATAAATTATCCTAATTATGGTGATTCATCTAAAATATATTGGGGAGGCATTTCAGCGGATGATTGTGGAAATCTTTTTTTAGCTGATAGCAATATTGTGAGACAGTATGATACTACTTTAACATTGATAAATTCTTATATCATGCCCAATATAATTACAGACATTAACTGGGGTAATAACGGACTGCTTTATATTTGTGGCGAAGGATTTGCTTCGTCTTTAACTCCAACCGGCACCATAAGTTGCTTTAGCGGAGGTTCCATGTCTTTATCTACAACTTCTACAGATGCAACATGCACCACCACAGGATCAGCAACAGTCGTTATTAGTGGTGGAAGTCCTCCTTACAATATCATTTGGAACACATTCCCTCCACAATACGGTAATACTATCAGCAACGTGCCTCCCGGAACCTATACCGTTACTGTTTCTGAGGGTTCTTGTTTACAACAAACAATAATTGATACCGTTACAATTCTGGCTGGACCCGGTGCGTTTTCTTCCACAACAGCTATTACAACAGGTTGTGCAGGCTCATCAAATGATGGCGCAATAACAGTTACAACTTTGGGAGGTGCATCTCCATTCACATATACCTGGTCAAATGGATTACCAAATTCAGCTTCTGTTACCGGTTTAGCGCCAGGTACATACACATTAACAATTACTGACAATGGAAATTGTACCAATACTTATCTTTCATTAATAGTTGGTTTACCTACAACGATAAGTTATTCGTTTACCGGATCATTAAATTGTTTTAATGATACTACATCATTACATATAATTACTTCCGGAGGTTCGGCTCCCTATAATGTCAATTGGACTACTCCAATTTCAACAGGAGCAACTCTCCATGGCATTTCAGCCGGGAGTTATATTGGAACTGTCACAGATGCCGGAGGATGTGAGCAGGCTTTTAATTATAATTTAACACAACCTGCATTGTTAAGTGCGACATCTGTAGCAACCTATAATTGCGCTGTTTTAAATTCCGGAAGCATTATAGTTACTGCATCTGGTGGAAATAATTCGTATTCATATTCATGGACAAATTATCCGTCAAATACAACTAATACTTTGAGTGGTATTGGTTCCGGCATTTACACCATTACCGTTACAGATACGAATCAATGTACAACTACTATTGTGGATACCATTGATACATACAGCCCTCTGGTGGTTACTGGTTTCATAACCCAATCGTGTTTTAGCGGAAACAGTGGGTCTATTACGACTAATGTGAGTGGAGGAACTGTAAATACTTATCAATACAACTGGTCAGGATTTCCAGGCAATACAACGGGTAGTTTAACTAATTTATCTGCCGGTACTTATTCTTTATCTGTTACAAGCGGTACCTGTACCTCCAACTCTGTATTTGTGGTTCCCGAAGCCCCGATTATCGATACACTGAATTTACAAACTACTTATTGCGAAGGAGAACAGTCTACACTGCTTTCCTTATCTTCTACAGATGTAGGTATAGCTCAAGCCCCCTACCAATGGTATGATTTAACCTCAGCAATTCCTAGTGCAAACCAGATAAGTTACAATGCCGCAATAAACAACTTAAATAATTACTCCCTTACTTGGTATTATGGTGGTTGCATGTATACCACTTCAGGGGTTGACAGCACGGTGTATCTTCAGTTTTTAGGTACAACACTGCCCAATGTATTTTCGCCTAATAATGATGGAATAAATGATTTATTTTTCCCGATGGTGGAACTGACAAATTCCATTAAAATTTATTATTTCGAAAAGTACGATTTAAAAATATTTGACAGGTGGGGGAAAAAAGTTTTTGAAACAACCGACTTTACTAAAGGTTGGGATGGGAACAATTTAAAAAGTAAAAAAGCGGATGCCGGAGTTTATTTTTGGATTGTAAGTGGAAAAACTAATTGTTCTGATAAAATTATTGAATATAAAGGTTTTGTTGACCTAGACAGATAAAGGAAACTGAAATCAATTTAAGAATTTGGATAGTGTTTTTGAAAAAATAAAAATGATTTCACCCCGATCAGATCTGAAGGATATTTTTATTTGATTATTGAAATGAGTTTGCTTTCCCGATTGTTTAAACAAGATCCCCCTCCACGAAGTATATCCTAAGCGTAGCCGAATCGGTCGGAATGACAATGTCTTTGTTTCGGAATTATAAATGTTCAGAAGTAAAAAAAAAATTAAAAAGATTCTCCTGTTAGTTTTTCTACAACTTTTTGGTAAAGATCAAACAATTCATCATCATTTGTTTTGCTTTTTATGCAAGCAGGGCAAAGGACATTTGAAATTCGTTGTTTCCAATAACCATAGTGCATAAAACGTTCTTCATCCCATACATGCGCTTTATAGCATCCAATACAATTTTTAAATTTCTTCATTCTTTTTTTTTACAAAACTACGTTTTTTAACTTTGCTCAATATAATTGACTCAGCAGAATAGTTTTATGCTATTAGGTCGAATTAATTTTAAAATTTATTTCTCGCAAATAGAGGCTTGAGAGGCTCTACTTCTTTTTCAAATGTTCGTAATAGTCGCAAAATTTTTGAAGGGGACAAGTATCACACTTTGGGGAACGTGCGGTGCATATATAACGTCCATGTAAAATTATCCAATGATGAAAAATTGATATTTTTTCTATAGGAATATATTTTACCAATTGTTTTTCTGTTTCTAATGGAGTTGTTGAATTACTTGTTAATCCTAATCGGGCAGCAACTCTGAAAACATGTGTGTCAACGGCTAAAGTAGGCTTTTTATAAATTACTGATGCAATTACATTAGCAGTTTTACGCCCAACACCGGGTAATTTTTGCATATCATCCACATCTGATGGAATCACTCCTTTAAAATCTTTTACCAGCATCTTTGCCATACCAACTAAATGACTGGCTTTATTATTCGGATAGCTGATACTTTTGATATACGGGTATACTTCAGTACTGCTTGCCGCTGCCATTGCTTTGGCATCAGGAAAGGATTTTAATAAAGCAGGTGTAACTATATTTACACGTTTATCGGTACATTGCGCTGAAAGTATTACTGCAACCAGTAACTGGAATGGATTTTTGTAATGTAATTCTGTCTCAGCAATTGGTTGATGTTTGCTGAAATAGGCGATTATTTTTTCGAAACGTTCTTTTTTTGTCATAGAATTCTTCCTTATAATCTATTATTCACAAGCTTCGTAAAATTATGTAAAATAAACAATTTGTAAAGGGAAATGTTTTTCGTAAATTTGATGCTTGTAAAACATATTTATAATGATCCAGCAAATAATAGTATATATAGCATTAACACTTGCCTTGGTTTATGTTTGTTACCGACTCTATAAAGGTTTAAAAAAAAAGCAGGCATGTAGTAAATGTGTATTGATGGAAGCTACAAAAAAAAGCAAATAATTTTTTAAAATTTAGAATTTAATTAACCCCGGATTTTTATGAAAAAAATAATTTTAGCAAGTGTATTTTTATTAGTCGCATTTAGCAGCTTTGCCCTTAAAGAAAAGAAACTAAAATTGGAAAAAGGTTTGTATGCCGAGATAGAAACCAATCGTGGAAAAATACTTTTACAGCTTGAGTATGAAAAAACACCTTTAACAGTTGCAAACTTTGTTGGACTTTCGGAAGGTAAAATTAAAAATAACGCAAAAGAACCAGGTGTTCCATTCTATGATGGATTAAAATTTCATCGTGTTATCGCTAATTTTATGATTCAAGGGGGCGATCCTCAAGGGAATGGTATGGGTGGTCCCGGATATGCCTTTAAAGATGAATGTTTGCCTGAATTGAAATTTACCGGACCCGGTATTTTAGCTATGGCTAATTCAGGTCCCAAAACCAATGGCAGCCAGTTTTTTATTACTCATGTCGCGACTTCTTGGCTTGACGGGAAACATACTATTTTCGGACATGTAATTAGTGGGCAGGATATTGTAAATGCCACAGTTCAAGGCGATACTATTGTGCATATTAAAATTATCCGAAAAGGGAGAACTGCAAGAAAATTTAAAGCGGATAAAAAATTTATTGAATTGAATGTTTAGGGAATAGTTAATAGTTAATAGTTAATAGTTAATAGTTAATAGTTAATAGTTAATAGTTAAGAAGGTTGTGAGTGTTTTTAAAATTAGTAAAATTCATGTATTGCCATAAATCCGCAGGTTCCAAATTTGTATTTTGAAAATTCATTTTGTAGCGCTTCATAGCATTAAAAAATGCCATGATGTATAACATTGCCGACGCTATATTGCCGTTCGTCCCTTAGCCACTCGGTAGCAGCGGAATAAGAATTAAATTGTAATTTAGCCCACCAAATTCTAATTCTTTTATGAATATAGCACTTATCGGATATGGAAAAATGGGTAAAGAAATTGAACAAATTGCTTTATCAAGAGGACACCATATTGTTTTGAAGGTAGATGTAAATAATTCAACTACTTCTTCTGTTGACGAGTTGAAAAAAGCGGATGTTGCTATCGAGTTCAGCACTCCCGAATCGGCAATTCATAATATTTACAAATGTTTTGAAGCAGCTATACCCATTGTAGTAGGGACAACCGGCTGGCTTACTAAATTCGAGGATGTAAAATTAAAATGCGCAGAAAAAAATCAGACATTATTTTATGCCTCTAATTATAGTATGGGAGTAAATTTGTTTTTCAAATTAAATGAATATCTTGCAAAAATGATGAACAAGTATCCTGATTATAATGTTACAATGGAAGAGATTCACCACATTCATAAATTAGATGCGCCAAGCGGAACTGCAATTTCACTGGCTAATCAAGTGATGGAGCAAATTAAAAGCAAAACTAAGTGGGTAAATAGTAGCACTAATAATACAAATGAATTAAGTATTATTTCGAAACGTATAGATGAAGTTCCAGGAACACATACCGTTACTTATAGCTCTGCTGTTGATGAATTAAGCATTACACATTTAGCTCACAATCGCAAAGGATTTGCGTTAGGTGCTGTTATTGCCGCTGAATGGGTAATTGGAAAAAAAGGTGTTTTTGGAATGGATGATTTGATGCATTTCTGAAACGCCTCACTAATGAATTTTTAAATTCACATAAATTAACAATTGAAAAACAATAAAAATGGTTAGAGTTTGTTTTCGCTCTTAACTTTTAACTTTTAACTCTTAACTTTTAATTCTTAATTCTTAATTCTTAATTCTTAATTCTTAATTCTTAATTCTAAACTGCATCTATGGATACCTCTTATTTATTGCTGATACTGTTTTCCATTACAACTATTATCGGACTATGGAAATTATTTTTATTGGCAGGAGAAGAAGGATGGAAAGCCTTTGTCCCCTTTTATAATTTTATTATCTGGTTAAAATTAATTAAAAAACCCTGGTGGTGGATCTTTTTAATTATTACTCCCGGTGTAAACTTTTTAATGTTTGGCATCATGTGTTTATTGATGGCGAAGGCTTTTAATAAACGTTCGTTTCAGGATAAAACTATTGCATTTTTTATTGGCTTTGTTTATTTGCCATACCTAGCATTTCAAAAAGATACAAAGTATGCAGGACCCGAAGACAGGAGTAAAATGAAACCTTCCATTTTACATGAATGGACGGAAGCAATTGTATTTGCTGTGATTGCTGCGACAGTTATCCGTACATTTTTCTTTGAAGCATTTACTATCCCGACATCATCATTGGAAAAATCAATGATGGTTGGAGATTACCTTTTTGTAAGTAAAGTAAGTTTTGGTGCAAAAATTCCGAATACCCCATTATCATTCCCTTTTGCTCATCATACATTACCGTTTACTGAATACACAAAATCGTATTTAGAATGGTTTAAACTGCCCTACTTCCGTTTGCCGGGATTAGCCTCCGTAAAAAATAATGATATCGTTGTTTTTAATTATCCTGATGGAGATACTGTAGCCCTTTGTGCTCAGGATCAAAGCTACTACCAACTTGTGAGGGATTATGGACATGATCTTGTATGGAACAGTAAGGAAATCAATCCACAAACAGGCAAACCTTATTTTGGTAAAATAGTAGCCCGTCCGCCTGATAAACGTGAAAACTACGTAAAACGTTGTGTGGCTATTGCCGGTGATACACTCTTTATAAAAAATCAAAAATTATTTTTAAATAGTAAACCGGCTTACGTTGCTGAAACAATGCAATATACCTACAAAGTAAGAACCGACGGCACAAGTTTTGGTCCGAAAGTGATTGAAAAGTTTGATATTACTGACCCTATTCGTACGGAGCAAGATAGTACAGGTTTGTATTATCTTGTGAATTTACCTAATAATAAAGTGGAAGAATTTAAATTGTTAAGCAATGTAAAATCATTTGAATCTGTCATCGAACAGGCAGGAGAATATAGTGCTCGTATTTTTCCACACAAACCAACTTACAAATGGAACAACGATAATTTCGGTCCATTATACATCCCCAAGAAAGGTGTAACAATTAATATTGATACTACTAATATTATACTGTACGACAGAATAATCAGGATTTATGAGGGGAATACGTTAGAAATAAAAGGAGATAAATTATTCATTAACGGAAAAGAAACAAAAACATATACTTTTAAACTGGACTACTATTTTATGATGGGCGATAATCGTCAGAACTCTGCTGACTCACGTTATTGGGGGTATGTACCGGAAGACCACATCGTAGGGAAACCAGTATTTGTATGGATGAGTATTAAAGAAGACAATAAGAATATTAATACCAGACAAGCAAGTGGTTTCATAAAAAAATTAAAAACTTCATTGTTCGAGGATCCGATTCGCAGAGAACGTTTTTTCACATTCGTTTCCAAAGATGGTTTATCAAAATCCTATCTGGTACATTTTTTAATTATTGTTTTTGGTATAGTTGGTTACACATATTATAGAAATAAACGTAAAGATAAAATTGTAAAGAAGTAAAAACCCATGCTCTCCTACCCTCTCTGCAATGGAGAGAGGGACAGGTCTAATTCCCTTTTTTTGCGAAATATAAAAAATTTGAAAAAAAAATCAACCATAAAAGAATGGGCAAAAGCAATTTTATTTGCTTTTGTAACAATTATTCTTTTTCGTATTTTTTTTTTCGAAGCATTTACTATTCCCTCTCCATCAATGGAAAAGTCATTACTTACAGGTGATTATATATTGGTGAGTAAAATAAGTTATGGTCCGCGTCTTCCTAATACCCTGCTTTCATTGCCATTTGCGCATCAGCGTTTCCCTTTTACAGAAAATACTAAATCCTATTTCGATTGGATTAAAATTCCTTATACACGTTTATTTGGCCCACCCGATATAGAACGAAACGATGTAGTAGTTTTTAATTACCCTATGGAAGAGGAGCATCCGGTTGATCAGCGTATTTATTATATCAAACGTTGTGTAGCTATTTCAGGTGATACATTAGATGTCAGAAACGGACAAGTTTATATCAATGGTAAATACAATGATGTTCCTGAAAAATTACAATTCAATTATAAAGTATTAACGGATACTGATTCGATTGATTCTGAACTAATAACAAAATCGGGAATTACTGAAGGAGGGAAAATGCACAACAAGGGGGAATATTGGTTTACGCTGAATACCGAAAATGTTGATAAAATAAAACAGATTGCCCATGTTGTAAGTGTAGCGCCTCTTCTTGAAAAAAAAGGCAGTTACAGTGATTATATGTTTCCTGAAAACGAACACTTTCTTTGGAATGTAGATTTTTTCGGACCGATTTATATTCCAAAAGCAGGTGATTCAGTAAAATTAAATATCGAATCTCTTCCGCTCTATGAAAGGATAATCAGTGTTTACGAAAAAAATAATTTGCGAATTAATAACGACTCGGTTTTTATAAACAATAAATACTGCACACATTATACATTCAAAATGAATTACTTTTTTATGATGGGTGACAATCGCCATAACTCCGCTGATTCACGTTTTTGGGGCTTTGTACCCGAAGATCATATTGTTGGGAAAACAGTATTAGTAATATTGTCAATCGATAAATCAGATACCGGCAGCAATATTCGCTGGGATCGATGGTTAAAGAGTGTTAAATAAAAAAGCCTCCGCCCCGTTCCCAAATTAGAAGCCTTCGCAAATATTTCGACAGGCTCAATATGACCAGCGCGCAGTCAGTCTGAGCCTGTCGAAGACTGTGGGTTGATTTTTATATTAGGAAATTTCTTTAACATGTTATTAATTATGAATTCTATAGCCATACTTTCATCAGCCTACCTTGCACCTATTCAATATTATTCAAAACTTATTCAATATCCAACTAGTTTAATTGAACATTTTGAACATTTTACAAAACAAACCTATCGGAGTCGTTGTGATATTTATTCTCCCAATGGCTTAAAAACATTGAGTGTTCCCCTTGTAAAACGCGATCATCGTCAAACAGTAAAGGACTTAAAAATTTCGTATGATTATGATTGGCAAAAACTTCACTGGCGGACATTAGAATCAAGTTACAGAAGATCGCCTTATTTTGAATATTTTGAAGATGATTTATTTCCTTTCTATCATGATAAAAAATACGACTATTTAATCGATTTAAATGAAGCATTGCAACAAGAAATTTTTATTCTGTTGAAACAAAAATCAAATTATAGTTTTACTACCGAATACCTTAAAATATATACTGACGCGGATGATTACAGAAACATTATTACTCCAAAAAATTCTTTTGAATCCGATAAAACTTTTCAATCAAAAAAATATACTCAGGTATTTGAAACCAGACACGGATTTATTCCCAATTTAAGTATCGTCGATTTACTATTTAATCAAGGATCAAGAGCGATGGAACAATTAACAGTTTAAAAATTCAAAGTGGGTGTATGACAAATTTTCTTTTTTTGCTATGAATCTTAGAGACCTCACCCCCACTCCTTGAAAAAGGAGAGGGGAGCCATGACCCAATAGGCATGTGCGTTGTACCCCCCTCTTTTTTCAAGGAGAGGGGCAGGGGAGAGGTTTAAACTTAAGGGAAATTTGTCGTACATCCGTTTAAATTTAGAAAGTTTGCAACATTCAGTTATTTTTGAACTTTTGACTTAATAACTTTAAACTAATCAATAACTTTATAACTTTGAACTTTATAAATTAAACTAATTGTATAAAATGGATTTAGAATTCAATAAAAATGAAGATAAGATGAACCTGCTTATTTCCGCAATGGAAAAGAAGTTGGAAAAAATTTATTTAGGCGGTGGGAAAAGCAGAATAGATAAAACACACGAACAGGGTAAAATGACCGCTCGTGAACGTATTGAATACCTCATTGATAAAGGTTCCCAAACTATTGAAATTGGTGCATTTGCAGGCGATGATATGTATAAGGATCATGGTGGTTGTGCTGCAGGTGGTGTGGTAATAGTTATTGGTTACGTTAGTGGCCGGCAGTGCATTATTCTTGCAAATGATGCAACAGTAAAAGCCGGAGCATGGTTTCCTATTACAGGAAAAAAGAATCTGAGAGCGCAGGAAATAGCCATGGAAAACCGTTTGCCGATAATTTATTTGGTTGACAGTGCCGGAGTTTATCTTCCTTTACAAGATGAAATTTTTCCTGACAAAGAACATTTCGGTCGCATCTTTCGCAACAATGCAGTAATGTCAGGTATGGGAATTTTGCAGATTTCGGCTGTCATGGGTAGCTGCGTTGCAGGTGGAGCTTATCTTCCCATCATGAGTGATGAAGCATTGATTGTAGATAAAACAGGAAGTATATTTTTGGCCGGCTCTTACCTGGTGAAAGCTGCTATTGGTGAAAATATTGATAATGAAACATTAGGCGGGGCAACTACACATTGCGAAATATCAGGTGTTACCGATTACAAATGCAAAGATGATGCAGATGCCCTTACCCGCATCCGAAACATCATGAGTAAAGTGGGACATTTTGATAAAGCCGGGTTTAATCGCATTGAATCTGCTGCCCCTGTTAAAGATGAAAAAGAAATTATAGGTATCATTCCGGATGCACGCGATAAGCAATATGATATGCATGAAATTATTTATCGCCTGGTGGATAATTCCGATTTTGAAGAATACAAAGAGGGCTTCGGACAAAGCATTCTATGCGGATTGGCTCGTATAGATGGTTGGAGTGTTGGTATAGTTGCGAACCAACGCAAGGTGGTAAAAAGTAAAAAAGGTGAAATGCAGTTTGGCGGTGTAATATACAGTGATAGTGCTGATAAATGTGCTCGTTTTATTATGAACTGTAACCAAAAGAAGATTCCACTGTTATTTTTACAAGATGTAACAGGCTTTATGGTTGGCTCCCGTTCTGAACATGGCGGAATTATTAAAGATGGAGCTAAAATGGTAAACGCAATGGCAAATTCTGTTGTTCCAAAATTCACTGTTGTGATAGGAAATTCGTATGGGGCAGGCAATTACGCCATGTGCGGTAAAGCATACGATCCACGTTTAATTATTGGATGGCCAACAGCTCAGATTGCAGTGATGGGCGGTGCTCAGGCAGCAAAAGTATTGGTACAGATAGAAATAGCATCACTAAAAGCAAAAGGGGAAATAATTACACCTGAGAAAGAAGCTGAATTATACAACAAAACCAAAGATCGTTATGATAGCCAGACTACGCCCTATTATGCAGCAGCACGTCTTTGGGTAGATGCAATTATAAACCCTCTAGATACCCGTAAATGGATTTCGATGGGCATAGAAATGGCAAATAATGCTCCTATTACCAAAGCATATAATGTTGGTGTCCTGCAAACCTGATTTTAATTTGAAAATATATAAATTAAAAAAATTGTTGAAAAAGTATAATTAAAAAAACTTACTTTTGTTTAAAACAAAAATATTCCATGAAGTCAAAAACCTTTACAGCCCGATTCATTTTTATAACATCCGCTATTTTATTAGCTGCTATGAGTCGCTTAATTCCTCACATTCCAAACTTTACTCCCATTGCTGCAATGGCATTATTCGGTGGTGTTTATTTTTCCGACAAACGCTTGGCATTTATTATTCCTTTAATAGCAATGCTTTTAAGCGACATAGCTATGCAGTTACTCTTTGGCTGGGGTTTTCATAATACAATGATTTATGTTTATATCGGCTTTGTTTTGACTTCAATGATAGGAATGATGGTTAGACGTAAAGTTTCTATTTTATCCGTAACAGCCGGATCCATTGCCGCATCCATCTTATTTTTCATTATCACTAATTTTGGTTTTTGGGCTGCTTCAGGTTTTCAGATGGGAATTGCAGGTTTGAATACAGCTTATATAATGGGACTTCCATTTTTTGCTCCAACATTATTAGGTGATTTATTTTTCAATGGCGTTTTGTTTGGTGTATTTTATTTGGCTCAACTGAAATATCCAACTTTAGTTAAGGCTTAATATCGATTATTGACATTACTAGAGATGGCGTGGCTTTTAGCTTCGCCATTTTTTTTTGCAAATTCTTGAATTATTTATTAACGATAGTCGTAGTTTTAGAAAGACAGAAACGCTGACTAGTACAAGCCAAAAGAGGATGCTCCGACTTTTTTACTTTAGCCTCTCCGTGTCGTTAAGTCCGGCAGAGGGTTTTATTTAGAAAAAATGAAAGATTTTAATTAGTTTTGGTATGTCGAATTCAAAAAAAATCAAAGGAGAATAAAATTTAGAACTATGAAATATAGCTTAAAAGGTTTTTGGCTGTTTTGCGTTTTTGTTTTTGCTTTTCATGTTGGCTTCGGACAGAGGCACCACAAAACAGCGGTATCAAAAATGTACGATTATCAAGGACCGTTTTGTAATGGACTTGCTAAAGTAAAAATGAATAAAAAGTGGGGCTTCATTAATGAAGCAGGTACTTTAATTGTTTCTGCAAAATACGATGAAGTGGAAAATTTTTCGGAAGGACTTGCCAGAGTGAGAGTGAGTCAAAAAGGCTGGGGTTTAATTAATACTTCCGGATCAGAAATTGTTAAACCTATGTTTGAATGGATATTTGATTTTGAAAATGGGAAAGCAAAAGTGAAAGCTGGCGGACAAGAAGGTTTTATTGATAAAAATGGGAACTTAATCAGGTAAGGTTAACTTCCTGTTCATGCGGGATTTTATTTTTAAAATAGAAAATTAAAACCTCCCCTTTCCCCAATAATCTTCAGATTATTTAATTTTCTTAATTATTATTGACATTAGGATTAACCTGTTTTTTTTATTGTTTCTCTGCATTCTACGTGTCTTAGGGGTATAATTTTACAAGTCTAAAAATGTGAAAGGATATATACAGAACCATGACTAACTACAAAACAGATGTAATAATTGCCGGAGGCGGACTTGCCGGAATGGCTTGTGCTCTTGAATTGCTTAACAAAGACAAAAAAGTTTTATTACTTGACAGAGCTGAAGAACAACGATTTGGCGGCTTGGCAAAATTATCCTTCGGCGGGATGTTCTTCGTAAATTCGCCATTGCAGCGTAGAACTGGAATTAAAGACAGTCCTGACTTAGCTTTGAAAGACTGGCATTCATTTGCAGAGTTTGAACAAAATGCAAAGTGGCCTAAACTCTGGGCAGAAAAATATGTCAATGAATGTACTGATAATGTTTATTCTTGGCTGAAACAACAGGGGGTAAGTTTCTTTCCCGTTGTTCACTGGGTAGAAAGAGGTTTGTATAACCCCGGCAACTCTGTTCCAAGGTTTCACATGGTTTGGGGAACAGGCACCAGCTTGACCGGGGAACTGGAAAAACAACTTAGAAATCATAAAAACAAAAACAATCTTACTTTAAAATTCAAACATAAAGTAACAGATATAACTATTTCTCAAAATAGAGCATCAGGTGTGACAGGCGTAAATGAATTGACTGCTGAAGAATTTTCTGTTGAAGCTGAAAATGTTGTAATTGCATCGGGCGGAATTTGTGGAAGCATTGATAAAGTGAGAGCTAACTGGTATAAGCCATGGGGAAATCCACCGGAAACAATTCTTAATGGCTCTATTCTGGAAGCAGATGGACTCTTACAGGATGTTGTTGAAAAGCATAACGTCCCTATTACTAATATTGATAAGTGCTGGCATTATGCAGGTGGAATAAATCATCCGCGACCTCATTTCCCTAATCATGGAATAAGCCTGGTGCCTCCCAAATCTGCGCTTTGGGTAAAAACTACAGGTGAAAGATTTCCTATTCCACTTGTTACAGGATTTGATACCCGGTTTATGGTGGAAGAAATTTGTAAGCAGGAAAAAAAATATTCATGGCAGATTTTGAATATGAAAATTGCTTTGAAAGAATTAGCCGCTTCCGGTGCTGAATCCAACAGAGCAATAAGAGATAAAAATCTTCCCCTGTTTTTAAAAACTATTTTATTTGGCAGCAAAGAACTAGTGGATGATTTTATTGCTAATTGTAAAGATTTTGTAGTTGCTGATACCTTGGAAGAATTAGTAAAAAAAATGAATGAACTCACTGGAGAAAATGAGGTAAATATTAATTTATTAAGAGAAGCCGTTACAACATACGATGCCACTATTGATAGGGGACAAGCCCTACATAACGACGAACAATTAAGGCGTATTGCACATGCCCGGCAATATAAAGGAGACCGGGTTAGAACCTGCAAATTTCAAAAGATTGTTGATTTAAAAGCATTGCCATTAATTGCCATCCGGGAGCATATCCTGACGAGGAAAACACTCGGTGGAATTCAAACAGATTTGAATTGCAGAGTGCTTACTAAAGAACAAAAACCTATTGATGGTTTATTTGCAGTTGGCGAAGCAGCAGGGTTTGGTGGGGGAGGGATTCACGGACTTCGTTCCTTGGAAGGTACATTTTTAGGAACTTGCGTATTAACCGGAAGAGAAGCCGCTAACTCAATTTCAAAATAAAAAATCTAATAATATTTCATGAAAAAAACAGGATCAGAATTAGTCGTTCATGCTCTTGAGCAAATAGGCGTAAAATTCACATTTGGGATTCCGGGTGTACATACTACTGAAATATATGATGCACTTAATAATTCCGACATAATTTCACCACTATTAGTGACTCATGAAGGTGGTGCAGCTTTTATGGCGGATGGCGTTTCCCGTTCATCAGATACAATTGGAACAATTGTTATAGTTCCCGCAGCCGGTACTACACATGCAATGAGTGGCATTGGGGAAGCCTTTCTGGATGGCAGCCCGATGTTAATTATTTCCGGTGGTACTAGGCGAGATACGGGAAAACATTACCAGCTTCACCAAATCGATTTGAGTAAAATTGTTCAGGGAATTACTAAAAAATATTTTCTTATTGAGAAACATGAAGATATTATTTCAACTATTTACGAAGCTTATGAAATTGCAACTTGCGGGGAGCCAGGTCCTGTATTTGTTGAGATTCCCGTTGAGATCCAGATGTTTCAGGGTACGGTTTCCGAGATAAATAATTATGCCAGAAAGTATCAAATTCCAAAGCCTGATTTAACAAAAATAAAACAAGCAGTTGATTTACTGGTTGCTGCAAAAAATCCGGGAATCTATGTTGGGTGGGGTGCCGTGGATGCAACTGAATCAGTAAAGAAATTAGCGGATGCCTTAAATGCTCCTGTTTCAACTACCTTGCAGGGCTTAAGTTCATTTCCTGCAAATCATCCTTTGCATACTGGTGTTGGTTTTGGCTTGGCAGCAATTCCTGCCGGACAAAATGCTTTTAAAAATTGTGATTGTTTATTGGGTGTTGGTGTTCGTTTTTCGGAATTGGCAACAGGAAGTTTTGGAGTAACAGTCCCTGAAAACCTCATTCATATTGATATAAATCCTGCAGTTTTCAATAAAAATTATCCTGCAATGGTTAGCATCGAAAGTGATTCAAAATTAGCATTTGATGCTCTGCTTGAAGTATTGAGCAGCCGGAAATTTCAATCAATGGTGAACAAAACAGCATTGATTGAAAAAATTGCAACTGATAAAAAATCCTATTTCGATGAATGGACCAAAGAAAAAAAGAACGATATAGTTTCTCCCGGTTTCTTTTTCAGAGAATTGCGTTCACAAATAAATGATGATGCGATAATGGTTGTGGATGACGGATGGCACACATTTTTAGCAGCTGAGCTTTTTCCTGTTTATCAGGCTAAAGGATTTATTTCACCAACTGATTTTAATTGTATGGGATTTTGTATACCAGCTTCCATAGGGGTTAAATTATCGAACCCCGAAAAACAAGTAGTTGCGATTGTTGGCGATGGAGCATTTCTGATGACATGCATGGAATTGCTCACAGCAGCTACACACAATTTAGGAATAATGGTATTTGTTTTTCACGATGGAGAACTTGGTCAGATTAGCAAATTTCAGGAAATACCGATGAACAGAAAAACCTGCTCAATCATTGGAAATGTTAAAATAGAAGGGATCGCTATTGCTACAGGGTGTAATTATATTTCCATCAATAATGATTTTCAATTGGAAAATGCTATAAAAGAAGCAAAAGTGATTTCTTCCACAGGGAAACCTGTTTTGGTAGATGTAAACATAGATTATTCAAAAAAAACATTTCTTACAAAAGGGGTGGTAAAAGCAAACCTGAGTCGTTTCCCGCTCAATGAAAAAATTCGATTTATTGGTAGAGCGATTAAACGGCACATATTAGGGTAGGCTTTCACTTTTTCTGAATTTGTTTTGTAATTTTTTGCATACTAATATGATAACCATTCTTAACTTTGCTATCCCTTGCTCCTTCTCGACTCCGCTCGAAATGACTACTAGCTGGGTCATTTCGAGCGGAGTCGAGAAAGCGTGCTGGGTATTATCAGTCTAAATTTATACTAATGGCATACTAACATAAATGAAAAGCTTCAATATCCCCGATTTTTATAAAAGTCCGATCATCTCAAAAGTTAAGGAAATTCAGAAAATAACTGACCCGCGAAAAAAAGATTTCAGTCCTACTTTGCTTGATTTTGGTCCTGTTCGATTCTATATTGCCCGCCATTTTGGCTTTTGTTATGGCGTTGAAAATGCAATTGAAATTTCCTACAGGGCAATTGAAGATAATCCCGGCAAGCGTATATTTTTGCTTAGCCAGATGATCCATAATCAGGATGTTAACAAGGATTTGTTGCAACGTGGTGTTCAGTTTTTAATGGACACTTCCGGCAATCAGATTATTCCATTTACGGAACTTACAAAAGAGGATATTGTGATAATTCCTGCATTTGGAACAACCTTAAAAATTGAAGATCAACTGAATAAAATCGGTATTGAAGTCCGCAAATACAATACTACCTGCCCTTTTGTAGAGCGTGTTTGGAAAAAAGCGGAAAAGTTGGGTGATGAGAAATATACAATAATTATTCATGGTAAACATAATCATGAGGAAACCCGTGCTACATTTTCTCGCAGTGAAAAAAATGCGCCATCTATTATCGTTAAAGATATTCAGGAGTCACGAGTTTTGGGTGAATTTATTTTAGGCAACATTTCAATGAAAAAATTTAAGACAGTTTTTAAAGGGAAATATTCTGATAATTTTAATCCAATAGAAAATTTAATCAAGGTGGGAGTTATTAATCAAACTACCATGCTTGCTAGCGAAACACAAGAAATAGTTGATTATTTTAAAGCCATAATGGTTGAAAAATATGGAGTTGAGAACTTGAAAAATCATTTTGCAGATACACGTGATACCTTATGCTATGCTACCAATGAAAACCAGGAATCCACTTATGGTTTACTTGAAACAAATGCCGATTTGGCAATTGTAGTGGGAGGGTACAACAGCTCCAATACATCTCATATTGTTGAATTGTGCGAGCAAAAATTAGCTACCTATTTTATTTCATCTGCCGAAGAAATTGTTTCGAAGAATCGCATCAATCATTTTCATTTTTCAGATCAAAAACATTTAGTTACGGATAATTATTTACCAGAAAAATCTCTTGTAAACATTCTTCTTACAAGCGGTGCATCCTGCCCTGATTCATTGGTGGATGCTGTGCTTCAAAAAATTATTTCATTTTATCCGAATTCAAAAAAAGTGGAGGATGTGATAAGGAAATTGAAAATCTTTAACAAATAATTGACACGAATTTCACGAATTAAAATATAAAATTCGTGAAATTCGTGTCAAAAAAAATATTTTGGCGAATGAGATTAAAGCCCAAAAACAGCTTCCGCTAATCCAACTTCATCAAAGGTTACAGGCAATACACAGTTTTCAACTCCGAGTTCTAATAATTTTTTCTCTGTTGATTTTCCAATTGCAATTACTTTTTGAGTAGATGAAGTTTTCCACTTCTCAAAAAATGAAGCTACGTTCGAAGGACTAGTAAATACAATTACTTCCGCTTCAGGAAGTGTTGTACTTTCTTTTTTTACTGTTTCGTACACTACCAAATCAGTTAATTTTTCAGCATTTGCAAATTGTTGTTGAATTGTACGCAAACCGCCTTTTGCCTGAGGAAATAAAACTGTTTCAGTACCAACGGCTTTTGCGAATTTTTTTCCAACTACTTTTGTATCATTTATGGAGCCTACAAAAGCGGCATTTCTATTATGTTTTTTCAATATTTGTTCAGTTGATTTTCCAATTACCCCAAATTTTGTTTTAGGTTTTAATTCAGGATTTTGTTCAAAGAAAAAATCTACCGCATTAGAACTTGCAAAAAACACCCAATCACTGGGCGGCGTTTCAGAAACGGCAACTTTTTTTGTTTCAATGAAAGAGATACCATGCACCTTATAGCCATTGCCTTGTAATACATTTTTAAAAAATGAATCGTCACTCAGGTCACGGGTAATGATAACGGAGGTTGGCTGTATTGATTTTATTTTTTCAACAATTTTTTCCGCAAGCCCTTCATCACTATACGATTCAAAGTAAACTCGTTTCGGCATTGAATTCCATGTGTCTGCTTTTGAAGTCCATACTTTGAATTTATTATCTTCTTTCATACAATAAACACCCAATGGCAGCTGGCATCCGCCATCTAACAGGTTTAGAACTTTTCGTTCAACACCTATGATATCTTGAACTTTTTCTGAATTAAGTTTATTGATATATTCAAATAATTCATGATCATCTTCACGTATTTGCAATCCTAATACACCTTGTGCAGGGGCGGGAATAAATTCTTTAGGATCAATACGAATCACTTTGAATTCGCTAAGATTAATTTTCAAACGTTCAATTCCGGCAGCAGCTAGAAGTATGGCATCGTATTTTTTGTCCCGTAATTTTTGAATACGTGTTGGAACATTGCCTCTCAAATCTGAAATTTGAATATCATTACGGAAAGCTAATAATTGGGATTTTCTCCTTGGTGAAGATGTGCCAACAATACCATTTTTTTTGATAGAAAATTTCAGCGCATTGTCAACACATTCTTTACGAACAACAATGAGGTCAGCAGCATCTTCACGATCAGAAACAGCTGCAATTTTAAGTCCTGCAGGGGATGTGGTAGGTAAATCTTTTTGGGAATGAACAGCTAAATCAATTTCTTTATTTAGCAGAGCATCCTCAATTTCTTTAGTAAAAAAACCTTTGCCTTCAAGCTTTTCAAAACTTAGGTTCTGAATTTGATCGCCTTGAGTACTGATGATTTTCAGTTCGGCAGTAAGCCCTAATTTTTGAACTTTGCGTAAAATGTGATTCGCTTGCCACAATGCTAAATCACTGCCTCTGCTGCCGATTATAATTTTTCTGTCCATTATTTTTGATGTTTTTAAATTTTTTATTCAAAATATAGTGCAGTGTTTTTTTTAATGCCCTCCACATATTTCGACAAACTTAATATGACTTCACGCATGGTCAGTCTGAGCCTGTCGAAGCCTGTGCGAAAGGTAAATAAAGTTTTAATATAAAAATAAACAGTTTCGATGATTTCAGGGAAGAATTAAAAATCCCTCTTTATGGGGAGGGATTTAGGAGGGTAAAATTAATGATTTTTTATATCTTCAATCAAAATTTCTTTCGCCATTTTCATGGGAACGCTGATGTATTTTTTTTCCATGAAGGATAAAATTTTATCCAGTATTTCTTTTGAACCGGAATCTAAACTCAATATTTCCTTTGCAAACACTTCATTAGCAGTTACTCTAATCTCTTTCATTTTTTGTGGAACTTCACTCATTGCCAACTCCACTTTACGTGTTTTCAGAACTTGTTTAAACTCAATAATATTTTTTTCGATAATAATATTGCATGCCTGTAATTCCTGCTCACGCAACTGTAAATTTTCTTTGGCAATTTCCTGCAAATTATTTATTGTAATTAAATTCAAATCATAATTATTTAATATTTCAGCATCCAAATCGTTAGGAATAGCAAGGTCAATTACCACTTTTTTTGATTTATCATTACGTATTATACTTTTGTATATTTCAGGAGTAATAATGCTTTCAGAAGACCCTGTGCAAGTTACAATAATATCAAAACCCTCTTTATAATCTTTTAATTCAGAAAGTAAAAATGCTTTTCCGTTTAATTCTGTTGCCAATTTTTGAGCATTTGCCAAGGTGCGGTTAAATATTGTGAAGTTTGTAAATTGATGTTTCTTCAAATATTTCGCCATAGTAGTATTAGTAACACCCGAGCCAATAATTAAAAAACGGGCATCTTGTTTTACATTTAATTCCCGCAATTTCCGGTAGGCTAGAGATACCACAGATACTGGATTACGAGCTATATTGGTATTTGTGTAAACATCTTTTGCTGTTTCAATTGTTCTTTTAATTGCCAAGCGGATGTAATCACCTGTTAAATTTAATTCGCTGCACTTATCATAAGCATTGCGGACTTGAGTAATAATTTCTCTTTCTCCCACAACCAATGAATCTATTGATGATGCAACATTAAATAAATGACGCAAGGCTTCATCTCCTTCAAAAACCTGCGCATTTTCTATTGCCCATTTATTTTCAACCCCAGTCCATTCAGGATTAAATGCGGCGAAAAATTTTTTAAGGAAAGTTCTATTTATACTTTCTATAGTAGAAAGCATAAATTCAACACGATTACAAGTGGAAAGGTATAATAATTCATCAAGCCCAAGTGCTTGTTTTAGTGACTCCAAACGACTTTGCAAAGCACTTTCTTCAATATGCAGTTTACCAATCTCATTAATATCGGTATTTTTGTGGGTAAATGCTATAATTTTTATTTTATTCACGGTTGTATGTTTTAACTATACAAAGGTCTTTAGTAGTTTAGAGGTTTTTGTCACGGAACTGTCAAAAAATGTAATTTAGAATAATTCTTAATAACGAAGGCGTCGGATACATTAGGCATTTCCTAATTTATTCTTAAAGTTTTCAATAACGATGTCATTGGGTGGATGCTGTATTACCACTCGATACAAATTTGCTCAAATAGCTTCTGAGCAATGGAAATTGGCTTTTCCCAAAAACTCAAATTTTTAAAAAAGGTAATACAACGGGTAGGATTATTACACTAAAGTTAGAGCATTGCAATGAACATAGATTAAAGGAGGGACTTGCCTCCTAAAAATAATTGAGTAATTATTTTTGTCCTCCTAAAAAAAAATCTGAAATTTTTTCACAACAATTTTCAAATGTCAAAAAAAAATGTCAAAAAATTTTTTTTCTTAAAGAATTAATATTTTTTTGCTAAAGAGCTATATCTCACTGTTTATGGATACTTTACAAATTTTTAGGCAATTTTAATCTAAAGAATACGAAAATAATCGCTTTTTTTTCAAACTGTGATTGTTTATAACAAATATTTCTTATCTTTGCGCTCCCCAAAAAGGGGGGTATTGTTTTAATTATATATGAAATTGATAAAAATTTAATACAAAAAAAATGCCTACTATATCGCAATTAGTTCGTAAAGGAAGAGTAAAAGCTGATAACAAAAGTAAGTCTGCGGCACTGGAATCATGCCCTCAAAAACGAGGTGTGTGCATTCGTGTTTACACAACCACTCCGAAAAAACCAAACTCGGCAATGAGAAAAGTTGCAAGGGTTCGTTTAACCAATAAAAAAGAAGTGAATGCATACATTCCCGGTGAAGGACACAACTTGCAAGAACACTCTATTGTATTAATTCGCGGTGGAAGAGTAAAAGATTTACCTGGTGTTCGTTACCACATTGTTCGTGGAGCTTTAGATACATCTGGGGTTGCGGGACGTAACCAAAGACGTTCAAAATACGGAACGAAAAAACCTAAGGCAGGTGCTAAGGGCGTAGCAGCAGCAGCTCCGGCTAAGAAGAAATAAAAAACACCTCTCCCCTTAACCCCCTCTCCACAAGAGATGGGGCAATTGAAGAGAAATAAATAAACACAGATTCGTAATTCGTTTAAAATTCGTAATTCGTAGGAGTAATGAGAAAAAGTAAAGCAAAAAAAAGAATTCTTTTACCTGATCCAAAATTTAACGACATGCTCGTTACACGTTTTGTGAACAACCTAATGTATGATGGTAAAAAAAGTACATCTTATGATGTTTTTTATGATGCGATAGAAATAATTCAAAAAAGAACAGAGCAGGACGGGCTTGAAATGTTTAAAAAAGCACTGACTAATATTACACCAGCAGTTGAAGTTCGTAGCCGCAGAGTGGGTGGTGCTACTTTTCAAATTCCTTCTGAGATTCGTCCGGAGAGAAAAACTTCAATGGGAATTAAATGGATGATTTTATATGCTCGCAAAAGAAATGAAAAATCAATGAGCGCTAAATTAGCTGGTGAAATAATTGCCGCAGCTAAAGAAGAAGGTGCCGCTTTTAAAAAGAAAGAAGATGTTCATAAAATGGCTGAAGCTAATAAAGCATTCTCACATTTTAGATTTTAAAACAAATTCGGATTGCGAATTTGCGATTGCGGATTAATAAAAATAAAACAATAGATTTTGGAGTCGATTAGGAACAATCCGAAATCAAAAATCCGAAATCCGAAATAGAAAGATAAATGGCAGATTTAAGATATACAAGAAACATTGGGATTGCAGCTCATATTGATGCAGGTAAAACTACCTGTACTGAGCGTATTCTATACTACACCGGCGTTAATCACAAAATTGGTGAAGTACATGATGGTGCTGCTACAATGGACTGGATGGTTCAGGAGCAAGAACGCGGAATAACCATCACTTCTGCTGCTACTACATGTTTTTGGAAATATAAAGGTGAACAATATAAAGTAAATATTATTGATACCCCCGGTCACGTTGACTTTACTGTTGAGGTAAACCGTTCATTACGCATCCTTGATGGTTTGGTGTTTTTATTTTCCGCTGTCGATGGCGTTGAACCACAATCAGAAACTAACTGGCGTCTGGCAAATAACTATAATGTAACCCGTATTGGGTTTGTAAATAAAATGGACCGTGCCGGTGCTGATTTTTTAGCTGTTGTCAGACAGGTAAAAGAAGTATTGGGTGGTAATCCAATTCCTTTGCAATTACCAATTGGTGCCGAAGAAACATTCACCGGAGTGGTTGATTTAATTAATTTCCGTGGAATTGAGTGGAATGAGCATGATCAGGGAATGACTTTTAAAGAAGTACCTATTCCTGCCAGCATGCTTGAAGAAGCAAAAAAGTGGAGAGGAAAATTATTAGAATCTATCGCTGAATTTGATGATTCTTTAATGGAAAAATTTTTCGAAGATCCTGCTTCGATTACTGAACTTGAAATATTAACTGCACTACGTAAAGCCTGTATCGCAAATAAAATTGTTCCAATGGTTTGTGGTTCCGCTTTCAAAAATAAAGGTGTGCAAACAATGTTAGACCTGGTAATGGAATTAATGCCAAGTCCGATGGATAAAGAAAATACCTTTGGAATTAACCCTGATACCGAGGAAGAAATTTCCCGTAAACCGGATGTTAAAGAACCATTTACCGCATTAGCCTTTAAAATTGCAACAGATCCTTTTGTTGGTCGTTTGTGCTTTTTTCGTGTTTATTCAGGACGTTTAGATGCAGGTTCTTATGTATTAAATACTCGTAGTGGCAACAAGGAACGTATTTCACGTATTTTCCAGATGCATGCTAATAAACAAAATGCAATTGATTTTATTGAAGCCGGAGATATCGGAGCAGCAGTAGGTTTCAAAGATATTAAAACAGGAGATACGCTTTGCGATGAAAAATTCCCAATCGTTCTTGAATCAATGAATTTCCCTGAGCCCGTTATTGGTGTTGCTATTGAACCTAAAACTCAGGCTGATTTAGATAAATTAGGTATTTCATTGGCAAAACTTGCCGAGGAAGATCCTACTTTCCGTGTTAAAACGGATCCGGATAGCGGACAAACCATCATTAGTGGAATGGGGGAGTTGCACTTGGAAATTATCCTTGACCGATTAAAACGTGAGTTTAAAGTTGAATGTAATCAGGGCCCACCACAAGTTTCTTACAAAGAAACTATTAATGGTACAGTTACACACCGCGAACTTTATAAAAAACAAACCGGTGGACGAGGCAAATTTGCTGATATTTCAGTTATTATTTCTCCTGTAGATGCGGATTTTGATCCTACAACAAAAGCGGGTGGATTACAATTTGTGAATGAAATTTCCGGTGGTAACATTCCTCGCGAATTTATTCCTGCCGTTGAAAAAGGATTTAGAGCTGCCATGGTAAATGGTGTATTGGCAGGTTATCCAGTAGATACTTTAAAAGTGCGGTTGATGGATGGTTCATATCATAATGTGGATTCAGATGCGTTATCATTTGAAATTTGTGCACGTACCGCTTTCCGCGAAGCATTACCAAAAGCAAAACCTGTTTTATTAGAACCAATTATGAAAGTTGAAGTTCTTACTCCTGAACATAATATGGGTGACGTTGTTGGCGACTTGAACAAGCGAAGAGGAATGATTGAAGGAATGGATACCAGAGCTGGTTCTCAGGTAATCAAAGCAAAAGTGCCTTTGTCGGAAATGTTTGGTTATGTGACAACATTACGTACAATAACTTCTGGTCGTGCTACATCCACAATGGAATTTTCTCATTATGCTGAAGCACCACGTAGTACTTCTGATGAAGTAATTGCAAAATCGAAAGGGAAAACAGAAAAAGTATAATATTTTAATCGTTCTTTATAAAAACTATGAGCCAGAAAATCAGAATCAAATTAAAATCTTACGACTTCAACTTAGTTGACAAGTCAGCAGAGAAAATTGTTAAAACTGTAAAAATGACGGGTGCAGTTGTTAGTGGACCAATTCCATTACCAACTCACAAGAAAATATACACTGTTTTACGTTCACCGCATGTTAACAAAAAAGCACGTGAGCAATTTCAATTGTGTTCATACAAAAGATTGTTGGATATTTATAATTCAACTTCAAAAACAGTAGATGCCTTGATGAAACTTGAATTACCAAGTGGTGTGGAAGTTGAAATCAAAGCCTCTTAAAGAAATTTTAGAATTCTATATTTTAGAATTAAACAGAAAATATTTATTTAATCTAAAAATCAAAAATTAAAAAATGTCTGGAATAATAGGTAAAAAAGTTGGAATGACCAGTGTCTTCAGTGCCAAGGGCAAATATATGCCATGCACAGTTATCGAGGCCGGTCCTTGCGTGGTAACGCAAGTAAAAACCTTGGAGAAAGACGGATATGCTTCAGTTCAGTTGGCTTATGATGAGAAGAAAGAAAAAAATACTTCTTCCGCCATGAAAGGTCATTTTGCTAAAGCAGGTACAACTCCTAAACGTAAAATTGTTGAATTCAAATACTTTGAAACCGAGAAAAATCTTGGCGACACTGTAACTGTAGACTTATTTGCCGAAGGCGATTACGTTGATATTGTCGGAACATCTAAAGGAAAAGGTTTTCAAGGTGTAGTTAAGCGTCACGGCTTTGGTGGTGTGGGTGGAACAACTCACGGTCAGCATGATCGTTTACGTGCTCCAGGTTCATTAGGTGCATCCTCTTGGCCTTCACGTGTATTCAAAGGAATGAGAATGGGCGGCAGAATGGGTGGTGACCGTGTTACTATTCAAAACTTACAGGTAATTAAAGTAATAGCTGAAAAAAATCTTTTAGTAATAAAAGGTTCAATCGCAGGAGCAAAAGGGTCATACATTACAATTCAAAAATAAATCAATTTGAAAATCTGCCAATTTGAGAATGCGATAATTAATTTTCAGATTAAAAAATTTTCAAATTTTCAAATTTAAAAAAATGGAAGTATCAGTAATAAATATAAGCGGTAAAGCTACTTCAAAAAAAGTAAGCCTGATCGATGCGATTTTCGCCATCGAGCCAAATGACCATGCTATTTATTTGGATGTTAAACAACATTTAGCAAATAAACGTCAGGGAACACATAAATCAAAAGAAAGAGCTGAAATTGCTGGTTCTTCTAAAAAATTAAAAAAACAAAAAGGTACTGGTGGCGCTCGTGCTGGTAATGACAAGTCACCAACCAGGGTTGGCGGAGGTAGAGCTTTCGGTCCCCGTCCTAGAGATTATTCCTTTAAATTGAATAAAAAATTAAAACGTCTGGCTCGTTTATCTGCCTTAACCTACAAAGCATCTGAAAGTAATATTACAATTTTAGAAGATTTTGTTTTTGATTCTCCTAAAACTCAGAAATATGCTGATTTAATTAATAATTTAAAGCTTTCAGATAAAAAAACCTTATTAGTGTTGGGCGAATCAAATAAAAACATATATTTGTCCTCCCGAAATTTAAGCAACACAAAAGTTGTAACCGCTTCGGACTTAAACACTTACGATATTTTGAATGCAAATAATCTGTTGCTTGTGGAAAGCTCAGTGAAGGAAATTGAAAATTTATTAAGCAATTAATACAACTAATTTGAAAATTTATTAATTTGAAAATTAGCAAATTATAAAAAAGATGAGCATAATAATAAAGCCGGTTATAACCGAAAAAATGACAGCACAGGGCGATAAGTATAGTCGCTATGGTTTTGTGGTAAATAATGATGCTAATAAAGTTCAGATAAAAACGGCTGTTGAAAAACTTTATAGTGTTACTGTTGATTCTGTAAATACACAAAATTACATTGGTAAAATCAAAACACGCAACACTACAAAAGGAATTGCAATCGGAAGAACCAATAAACATAAAAGAGCTATTGTTACCCTTAAAAAGGGAGAGACAATTGATTTTTACGCAAGCATTTAATTAAAGTAACTATACCCCGAGCAGTCGGGGTGATAATAAAATAAACTGAGATGGCTTTAAAGAAATTAAGACCCTTAACACCGGGGCAACGTTTTAAATTAGTTAGCGATAACATTGATATTACTGCTGGCAAACCAGAAAAAAGTTTGTTGGTGCCGGTAAAAAAATCAGGTGGACGTGATAATACCGGCAAAATGACCATTCGTTACGTTGGTGGAGGTCATAAGCAACAATATCGTATTATTGATTTTAAAAGAGATAAAAATGGTATTCCTGCCGTTGTAAAAACCATTGAATACGATCCAAATCGTACCGCACGTATTGCTTTAGTAGTATATGCTGATGGTGAAAAAAGATATATAGTTGCTCCAGCAGGTCTGCTCGTTGGACAAAAAATTGTTTCTGGTAAAGATGCAAGTCCTTCTATAGGTAACGCGCTATATCTGTCTGATATTCCATTAGGTACAACAATCCATAATATTGAATTACGTCCCGGACAAGGTGCTATTATGGCACGTAGTGCGGGTTCCTCAGCACAGTTAAGTGCAAGAGATGGTAAATATGCTGTAATTAAAATGCCTTCAGGTGAAACTCGTATGGTTTTAATTACTTGTATGGCTACTGTCGGATCTGTTTCTAATGCTGATCATAATTTAGAAATAAGCGGTAAAGCTGGTCGTACACGTTGGCAAGGTCGCAGACCAAGAACACGTCCGGTAGCTATGAATCCCGTAGATCATCCAATGGGTGGAGGAGAAGGAAGAGCATCAGGAGGACACCCTCGTTCACGCAAAGGCTTACCGTCTAAAGGATATAAAACTCGTTATCCAAAGAAAGCTTCCAATAAATACATTTTAGAGAGAAGAAAAAAATAATTAACCTAGTTTAATGGCTTCTTTCTAGCGAAAGGGTTCATAACTAAAAAACAATAAAAATGGCACGTTCATTAAAAAAAGGTCCTTTTATCGATTGGAAGTTAGAGAAAAGATTACTTGACTTACAAGCGTCAGGAAAAAAAACAGTAATTAAAACCTGGTCACGCAGATCAATGATTTCCCCTGAATTTGTTGGCTTGACAGTGGCAGTTCACAATGGTAATAAATTTATTCCTGTGTATTTGACTGAAAACATGGTAGGACACAAATTCGGGGAGTTTGCTCCAACAAGAACTTTCAGAGGACACTCCGGTAACAGAGATAAAGCTACTAAATAATAATAGATGTGAGATATAAGATATGTGATGTGAGACGATTAATGTTTCGCAAACCTCAAATCTCAAATCCAAAAATTAAATAAAACAATGGGTACTAGAAAAAAGAACACTGCGGACGCACGCAAAGAAGCTAAGAAAAGTAGCTATTTTGCTATATTGAATAATTGTCCAACGTCTCCCCGTAAAATGAGATTATTAGCGGATCTGATCAGAGGGAAAGAAGTATATCTGGCATTGAATATTTTAAAATTCAATCCGAAAGAAGCTTCAGTAAGATTAGAAAAATTGCTGACATCTGCAATTTCAAATTTTGAAACAAAAACAGGGCAAAAATCTGAAGACAGCAACTTAGTGGTCAAAGAAGTATTTGTTGATAGTGCGCTTCAAATGAAGCGTTTAAGAACTGCTCCACAAGGTCGCGCTAACAGAATCAGAAAACGTTCGAACCACGTTACATTAATAGTTGACAGCAAAAAAATTGTTGTTGACACTAAAAAAGAAGTAGAAACACCTAATATATAATAATATTTTCAATGGGACAAAAAGCAAATCCAATAGGCTTACGTTTAGGCATCATTAAAGGATGGGATTCAAACTGGTATGGCGGAAAAAATTTTTCTGACAAAATAGTTGAAGATCATAAAATCAGAACATATTTGAAAGCTCGTTTGGCAAAAGCCAGTATTTCAAAAATTGTGATTGAAAGAACGGTAAAAATTATTACTGTTACTATTAACACATCTCGTCCCGGAATTATTATTGGTAAAGGTGGTCAGGAAGTTGATAAAATTAAAGAGGAGTTGAAAAAAATCACAAAAAAAGATATTCAAATTAATATTTTTGAGATTAAACGCCCTGAATTAGATGCTCGTTTAGTAGCTGATAGTATTGCCCGTCAGATTGAAGGTCGTATCTCCTTCCGTAGAGCAGTTAAAATGGCAGTGGCATCTACAATGCGCATGGGCGCGGAAGGTATTAAAGTCAAATGTTCAGGTCGCTTAGCAGGTGCAGAAATGGCTCGTGTAGAAGGATATAAAGAAGGTCGTACTCCGTTACATACATTGCGAGCTGATATTGATTATGCACTTGGCGAAGCACATACCACTTATGGTCGTATTGGTGTAAAGGTTTGGATATGTAAAGGTGAAATTTATGGTAAACGTGATCTTTCCCCAAATGTTGGAGCTTCTGCACAAGGATCAAAAGATAAAAAAGGAGGAGCACCATCCGGTGGAAATCCTAAATTTGATAAACGTAATGGTGGCGGTGGACCAAGAAGAGGTGGAAATGACGATAGAAGAGAGAAAAGGAAATAATTTAATTTAATTTTAGAGTTGCAGATTTTTGAAATTAAAATCTGTAACCTCAAAAATCATAAATTCAACAAATCAAAAATTAAGAAAAAATGTTACAGCCTAAAAGATCTAAGTATAGAAAAATGCACAAAATGAAAATGAAGGGCAACGCAAAACGTGGAGATCAACTTTCATTCGGTACATTTGGCCTAAAGGCAACTGAAGGATGCTGGGTTACAGCTCGCCAATTAGAGGCTGCCAGAGTTGCAGTAACACGTTTTATGAAACGTGAAGGGCAGCTTTGGATTCGTGTTTTCCCGGATAAACCTATTACCTCTAAACCTGCGGAAGTTCGGATGGGTAAAGGTAAAGGTGCTCCTGAATATTGGGTTACAGTTGTTAAACCAGGTCGGATTATTTTTGAGGCAGAAGGTGTGCCGGTTGAGGTTGCGAAAGAGGCTTTACGTTTAGCAGCTCAAAAATTACCATTGACAACTCAATTTATTGTGAGCAGAGATTATGCTGCTGAAACTGTTAATGCATAGGAAACAACAATTATAATAAGAAAAATTTTAGAATTACAGATTTTTTGAACTATAGAACAAAAATCAGAAAATAAAAAATTCTACAAATCAATAAGTAATATGACCCAAGAAGATATAAAACAACTTTCCACGAGTGATCTTCGTGAAAGAATAAAAGATGAAAAAAGCAATTTAGCTAAGTTAAAGTTAAATCATGCTGTATCTCCTATTGAAAATCCACTGAAGATTACATTCAGCAGAAAAACAGTAGCAAGATTACAAACTGAATTTCGTAGTAGAGAATTATCAGAAAAAAAGATGTAAGATGCGAGATATGAGAAATGAGACAAATAAATGTTCTCAAATCCATTATCTAATATCTCAAATCTAATATCTCAAATCTAAATAAAAATGGAAGATAGAAATTTAAGAAAAGAAAAAATTGGCTTGGTAACCAGCAATAAAATGGATAAATCAATTGTTGTATCCGTCGAACGTAAAGTAAAACACCCTAAATATGGGAAGTTTCTAAAAAAAACCACCAAATTTGCTGCTCATGATGAAGCAAACATCTGCAATGTGGGTGATACAGTAAAAATTATGGAAACTCGCCCTATCAGCAAAAATAAGTGCTGGAGATTAGTTGAAGTGCTTGAAAAAGTGAAATAACAAAAGAGACGTGAGATATGAGATATGGGATGTGAGAATCTTTAATCTAAAATCTCGAATCTAAAATCTAAAAAAAAATGGTACAACAAGAATCAAGATTATTAGTTGCAGATAACAGTGGTGCAAAAGAAGTATTAGTTATCCGTGTACTTGGCGGAACAAAAAAAAGATATGCTTCTATTGGCGATAAAGTAGTAGTTTCAGTGAAACATGCCATACCATCAGGGAATATTAAAAAAGGCGCTGTTTCAAAAGGTGTAGTCGTGAGGACAAGAAAAGAAATCAGCCGGCCGGATGGTTCATACATTCGTTTTGATGATAATGCAGTTGTGCTTTTAAATGCGACAGATGAATTAAGAGGAACTCGTATTTTTGGCCCGGTTGCCCGTGAATTAAGGGATAAACAATTTATGAAAATAATTTCATTAGCCCCGGAAGTATTGTAAAACGAATTGTAGACATAACATTAAAAATCTACAAATCAAAAAATCAAAAATTATAAAAATGCAAACAAAGTTACATATCAAAAAAGGCGATTCTGTTAAAGTTATTGCCGGTGATTCAAAAAACCAGGAAGGCAAAGTTCTATCTATTGATAGAGTAAAAAGTCGTGCTATTGTAGAAGGTGTTAATCTGGTTTCAAAACATACTAAACCGAATACTAAAAGCCCACAAGGGGGAATTGTAAAACAAGAAGCTTCAGTTCACATTTCTAATTTAATGTTGATAGAACCGGGCACTGGTAAACCAACCCGTGTAGGTCGTAAATTAGATGAAAAAAGCAACAAACTATCAAGATTTTCAAAAAAAACAGGCGAGCTGATAAAATAATTGCGGATTTGCGATTGCGGAATATTAAACCCGAAATCAAAAAATCTGAAATCTGAAATCAAAATAATCCGAAATCAAAAATTCGAAATCCGAAATCAAAAAGATGGCATATTCACCACGATTAAAAGACAAATATAAAGCAAGTGTAGTACCTGCTTTACAAAAAAAGTTTGGATACAGCAGTTCAATGCGTGTTCCCAAAATATCAAAGATATGCCTTAACCAGGGGGTTGGTGATGCTGTATCAGACAAAAAATTAATTGAAGGTGCAATTAAAGAAATGACCACTATCAGTGGGCAAAAAGCAGTTGCAACTATTTCTAAAAAAGATATTTCTAATTTTAAACTTCGTAAAGGTGTTCCTATCGGAGTTAGAGTTACTTTACGTGGGGATATGATGTATGAGTTTTTAGATCGATTAATTTCCGTAGCTTTGCCCCGGATTCGTGATTTTAGAGGAATCAACGAAAAAGGGTTTGACGGAAAAGGAAATTATACATTAGGTGTTACAGAGCAAATTATTTTTCCTGAAATTGATATTGATAAAGTAAATAAAATAATGGGAATGGACATAACCATAGTTACAACAACAGATAATGATGCCGAAGCATTGGCTTTGTTGAGTGAATTTGGATTACCATTTAAGAACCAGAAGAAATAAAAATAGATATGAGATATGAGATATGAGATATAAGATGTCTCAATTCTCATATCTCACATCTCAATACTAAAACAAGATGGCAAAAGAATCAATGAAAGCAAGAGAAGTTAAACGTAAAAGACTTGCTGACCTATACGCTGACAGAAGAGCTGCTTTAAAAGCAGCAGGTGATTCAGTAGGATTACAAAAACTTCCAAGAGCTTCGGCTCCTACACGTCAACGTAACCGCTGTAAATTAACCGGTCGTCCGAGAGGTTATATGCGCCAGTTTGGACTTTCAAGAAATTCATTTCGTGAAATGGCATTGGATGGTCTGATTCCTGGAATTACGAAATCAAGCTGGTAGTTTATCAGGTTTAAATAAAAAAAGAGTATTAATGTATAATTATCCTGCGTGCGGGATAAGATATAAAAACAAAAAAAATGACAGACACCATTGCAGATTATCTCACAAGAGTGAGAAATGCTATTAAAGCAAATCACAGAATAGTAGAAATTCCAGCTTCTAATTTAAAAAAAGAGATTACAAAAATTCTTTTTGAAAAAGGCTACATTTTAAGCTACAAATTCGAAACTTCAACCGCTCAGGGCACTATTAAAATTGCTTTGAAATACCACCCGGTAAGTAAACAGTCAGCTATAAAAAATCTAACGAGAATTAGTACTCCAGGTCTAAGACAATATGCAAGGTCACAAAAATTACCTCGTGTATTAAATGGCTTAGGCGTTGCCATTATTTCTACTTCAAAAGGTGTATTGACGGACAAAGAAGCGAAAACTCAAAAAGTAGGTGGCGAAGTATTGTGTTATGTATATTAAAATTTGTTTTGAGTTTATATTTTGAGTTGTAATACAACTTTAAACTTTAAACTTTAAACTCTTAAACTTAAAATAAGATGTCAAGAATAGGTAAATTACCAATAGCACTTCCCAAAGGAGTAGAGGTAAATGTTTCAGATAAAAACGTGGTAACTGTTAAAGGTACGAAAGGTACTTTAACTCAAAAAATGGATGCGGCTATTACCATTAAAAATGAAAATGGTACCGTAATAGTTAGCCGCGCTACGGATCAAAAACGACACAAATCAATGCACGGTTTATACCGCGCTTTAATAGCTTCTATGGTAAAAGGAGTAAGTGAAGGATATAAAACCGAACAGGAACTTGTTGGTGTTGGTTTTCGTGCAGCAAATAAAGGTCAGCTATTAGAATTAACTTTAGGTTTTTCTCATAATGTTGCTTTTGAATTACCCGTTGAAATAAAAGTGGCAACAACAACAGAAAAAGGTAAAAACCCAACTATAATAATGGAATGCGCCGATAAACAATTGTTAGGTGCAGTTGCCGCAAAAATACGTTCATTACGCAAACCTGAACCATATAAAGGGAAAGGTATCAAGTTTGCCAATGAAATTTTAAGGAAGAAAGCTGGAAAATCAGCAAGCAAATAATAAATAAGATGTGAGACATGAGATATGAGATTGAGACAAAAAGGACTCTATCTCAAATCTCAAATCTCAAATCTCAAATCTAAATAAAAAATGGCAGTAACAAAACAATTCAGAAGAAACAGAATAAAACAACGTATCCGTAAAGTAGTACATGGCGAAATTAATTGCCCAAGACTATCTGTTTTTAGAAGCAACAAAGGAATTTACGTTCAGTTAATTGATGATGTTTCAGGTAAAACACTTTTGGCAGCTTCGTCCGCTGATAAAGGAATGGCTGATATTAAAGGCAATAAGATCGATCAGGCTAAATTAGTGGGTAAAGCAATAGCTGAAAAAGCTACTAAAGCAGGTATTTTAACAGTTCGCTTTGATAGAAATGGCTATTTGTATCACGGACGTGTAAAATCACTGGCAGAAGGTGCTCGTGAAGCGGGGCTAAAATTTTAGTTCTTCTTTGAAGGATAGAATTGGAGAGCTTTAAAATTAAAATTTTTCCAAATCAAAAAATCAAAAAATCAAAAAATCAACAATTAAAAAATGTCAAACGCAAACATTAAAAGAGTAAAATCAAGTGACATCGAATTAAAAGATAAACTTGTTAGCATTCAACGTGTAACTAAGGTTACAAAAGGTGGTAGGAATTTTACATTTTCAGCTATTGTTGTAGTTGGGAACGAAAAGGGTATTGTAGGTTACGGTTTAGGTAAAGCTAAAGAGGTTACTGATGCTATCACTAAAGGAATTGATGATGCAAAGAAAAATTTGATTAAAGTGGCAATTGTTAAGGGGAGTGTTGCACACGAACAATATGGTAAATTCGGTGGCGCATTGGTATTTTTAAAACCTGCCGCACATGGCACCGGGGTTATTGCCGGAGGTGCAATGCGTGCGGTGTTAGAAAGCGTTGGTGTAACAGATGTGTTGGCAAAATCAAAAGGTTCATCTAACCCTCACAACGTGGTAAAAGCTACTATGGATGCATTGATGAAAATGCGCGATGCAGCAACGGTTGCACAACACCGTGGTATTTCAATAGATAAAGTATTTAATGGATAAAAGAAATGTTGAATGTTGAATTATTTCTGAAGATTACATTAAATTTTAACATTTATAATTTAACATTTACAATTTAACATAATTTTTAAAAGATGGCAACAATTAAAATAAAACAAATAAAAAGTGGTATCAATCGTCCTGAACGTCAAAAACGTACATTACGTGCTCTTGGATTTACTAAAATGAATCAAACTCTTGAAAAAGAAGCTACCCCTCAAATTAATGGAATGATTGCAAAAGTTGCACATTTGATTACAGTAGAAAAATAAAAAAAAGATGTTAGATTTTAGATGATTGGATGTTAGATTGTCCAACATCCAATAATCCAACATCCAAAATCTAAAAATAAAAAAAGATGAATTTAAGTAAATTAACACCAGCTGAAGGTTCAGTTAAAAATGCTAAGAAACGTTTAGGCAGAGGTCAGGGATCCGGTAAAGGCGGTACTTCTACAAAAGGACATAATGGAGCTCAATCCCGTTCAGGATATTCTTCTAAAAGAGGTTTCGAAGGCGGGCAAATGCCGTTACAAAGACGCATTCCTAAATTCGGATTTAAAAATATCAACCGTGTTGAATACCGTGGGATTAATTTAGATGTTATTCAATCACTGGTTGAAGCTAATAAATTAGAGACTATTGACATTGCGTTCTTAATTTTAAAAGGATTAGCTCATAAAAATGATAAAATAAAAGTGTTAGGCCGGGGGGAGTTAAAATCAAAAGTTGATATAAAAGTGCATGCATTTTCAGCTACCGCAAAAGCGGCTATCGAAGCTCAAGGCGGAACAGCTGTATCAATTGAAAAAGCATAATAATAAAGCGCTTAAATCTGTTTTATGAAAAACTTATTAAATACATTAAAAAATATTTGGAAAATTGAAGATCTAAGGGTAAGAATTCTTAACACTCTTGGATTTATTTTAATTTACCGTTTAGGCTCTTATGTTGTACTTCCGGGAGTTAATTCGGAAGCACTTGCTGCTACGCACAATGGAGCTAATGAAGGAATTGTCGGGTTAATCAATATATTTGCCGGTGGAGCTTTTTCTCGTGCTTCGGTTTTTGGTTTAGGTATTATGCCTTACATTTCCGCTTCTATCGTTATTCAATTATTGGGTATGGCATTACCTTATTTCCGCAAGTTGCAAATGGCAGGGGAGAGCGGTCGAAAAAAAATAAATCAGATTACACGATACTTAACTGTGGCAATTACCATGTTACAGGCACCTGGATATATTGCTTCACAAATTTCTAATAAAGCAGGTGTTGTTTCTGACCCCAGCACTTTTTGGTATCTGCAATCTGTATTGATTTTGGTTACAGGAACAATGTTTGTAATGTGGTTAGGAGAAAAAATAACAGATAAAGGTATTGGTAATGGGATATCACTCATTATCATGATTGGTATTATTGCTCGTTTACCATTTGCTTTTGTTTCTGAATTTGGTTCACGTTTAGGCGGTGAAGGCGGTGGATTAATTATGTTGTTAATAGAACTAGTATTGTTGCTATTAGTAGTAATGGGAACAATTATGTTGGTTCAGGGAACACGTAAAATACCCGTACAATTCGCAAAAAAAATTGTAGGCTCTAAACAATATGGAGGGGTGCGTCAGTATATTCCTTTAAAAGTGAATGCGGCAGGTGTAATGCCAATTATTTTTGCTCAGGCAATTATGTTTATTCCTTTAACAATTGTGGGCTTTTCTCAGTCCGAAGCATTAACCGGATTTGTTGGAACATTTTCTAACCATTATGGATTTTGGTATAACGTAGTTTTCGCACTTATGATCATTATTTTTACCTATTTTTATACGGCTATTACTGTTAATCCCAACCAAATGGCTGAAGATATGAAACGTAACGGTGGATTTGTTCCAGGTATAAAACCAGGTAAAAAAACGGCTGAATTTATTGATGCTGTGATGTCGAGAATTACGTTGCCCGGTTCTATTTTCCTTTCCATTATAGCTATTTTACCTGCATTCGCAGTTAAATTAAATATTACACAGGAATTTGCGCAATTTTACGGTGGAACTTCCTTATTGATTTTAGTTGGTGTGGTTTTAGATACTTTACAGCAAATTGAAAGTCATTTATTAATGCGTCATTATGATGGATTAATGAAAACGGGGAAAATTAAAGGTCGTTCATCTATGAGTATGACGACCGCATAACAAATTAGCAAAAAGTGTCAAAAGAACTATTTTATAAGACTAAAGAGGAAATTGAATTAATAAGAGAAAGTTCTTTACTTGTTGGAAAAACATTAGCTGAGGTAGCTAAAATTATTAAGCCCGGTATCACAACTTTATCTATTGATAAAATTGCTGAAGAGTTTATTTTGGATAATAATGCAGTGCCTGCTTTTAAAGGGTACAGCGGTTTCCCGAATACATTATGTATTTCTGTGAACTCAAACGTAGTGCACGGGATACCCGGTAAATATGAGTTGAAAGACGGAGATATTGTTTCGGTTGATTGTGGAACAATTAAAAATAAATACTTTGGCGACTCAGCTTACACCTTTACAGTTGGCGAGGTAAAACCCGAAGTGTTGAATCTGTTAAGAATCACAAAAGAAAGTCTTTACAAAGCAATAGAAATTGCGATAGTTGGTAATCGATTGGGAGATATTGGAGATGCCGTTCAATCTCATGCTGAAAAAAATGGTTATTCCGTTGTTCGAGAATTGGTAGGACACGGTATAGGGCAAAACCTTCACGAAGCACCCGAAGTACCTAATTATGGTAAAAAAGGTTCAGGATTAAAGCTTCAGGAAGGATTAGTAATTGCAATTGAACCGATGATTAATTTAGGTAAAAAAGCGATTATTCAAGAAAAAGACGGATGGACAATACGTACTGCTGATAATTTACCTTCAGCGCATTTTGAACATACTATTACTATTGGAAAAGACAAAGCCGATATATTATCGAGTTTTGAATACATAGAAGAAGCATTAAAAAATAATTTGAAAATGGCTTAATTTGAAAACGTACTAATTAATTTTCAAATTGTTAAATTGTCAAATTGTCAAATTAAATTATATGGCTAAACAAGCGTCAATTGAGCAAGACGGAATCATTTTGGAAGCACTATCGAATGCAATGTTTCGCGTTGAGCTTGAAAATGGACATGTGATTACTGCTCACATTTCCGGGAAGATGCGTATGCACTATATTAAAATTTTAACAGGTGATAAAGTAAAAATTGAAATGTCGCCGTATGATTTAACAAAAGGCAGAATATCGTATAGGTATAAATAGTTAAGAGTTAAGAGTTAAGAGTTAA
>JAVHPE010000135.1:0-15221 GCA_036170475.1 Bacteroidia bacterium
AGTCTCGCTCCGCTTTCTTTAACCGGCATCCTGCCGTAGTATGCTAATTGAAAGCGGAATAATATTTTTGAAAAGAATCACAATTAAATTACTTAGAACAAGCAATAAATCAATTAAAAAACACAAGTAGGCTGTAAGCCTTATTAATAAAAGCAGATCGAAACGTTCTGATCAACAGACATTTCTTTGTGTTCCTTCGCGGCTTTGTGTCTTAGTGGCAACTTAATATTATAGGAACATTAGAGTTTATATAAGTTAAGGCTGTTTCCAAACTCGCCCTCTCCTTTTTCAAGAAGAGGGCGGGGAGAGGTTACAAAAAACAGAATTGCTTCTTAACGTATATAAACTCTATCTGTAATATACAAACATTTCAATAGCTTTCCGAAGCAATATTCCTAACTTTACAGACTATATTATCGTGTTATTAAGAAGCTGTTATTGGGGCTGAAAAAATCTTGTACATAATGTCGCTTTTATTTGTCTCATTGATACCCCCCCAAAAAACAAGCTGTCAGTATTTGTATTGTACCTTAATTGATGCTGAAGATGCAACTAAAATTTAACTAAGGGCATCTTTTTAGGACAATGTTTTTTTAAAAGAGAAATAGCAAAGCATGAAAAAACTGCTACTCATAATTTCATTTATTCTCTTCCACATAAATGGCTGGAGTCAGGGTACTATGATTACTATCGGCAGTACTGTGCCTTCACAAATGACCGTATGTGGCGCAGCAAAACTTTTTACTGTTAACGTTTACAACCCATCTCCATTTTTAATTACCAAAGACACATTATTTGTAACGATGCCAACAGGTATTGCATACATACCTGGTTCGATAACAGGCGGTACCTTTCTGAACAATTTCGGTGGAATATTAAAAGTTTGGTTAGCCGATATTCCCGCATTAACAAGCCTTAATATAACGTATATGGCTAATGCCCAATGTCCTGTTGTGGCTTTTATCGCGGGGGGCGGAATAACAAAAAACACTATTCGTGTTGCTTATACCGCTAATGGTAGTCATACTTATAATACCAGCAACACTTCCCTTTATCTGGTAAAGCAGCCTTTTCTTACCATCACCTCCATTACTAATCAATCGTATTCTGGAAATATTGGGGATGTATTTACACGTTGCATCACTGTTGTAAATGCCGGTCCGGGCGAGCTTACCGATTTTACCCTAACGGATATACATGGTGCCGGAATACAAATTACCGCGGCAAATACAGGGACACTGACTAACATCGGGCTCACGGCAAAAATAATATTGAATGGCGTCGATTTTTCAAGCATCGGAGATGGGGATAATTTATTTGAAAATGGAGAAAGTATTTCCATTTGCGAAACCGTAACTATTCTTAACTGTATTTCTTCCTCCTCCGCTTTTAAAGCTTTTTGGGGCTGTAGTGTGAATGCCTGCCAGTCCTCACTTTCTAGTGCTAATGTTCTTTTTCCTAATTACCTCCCGATTTTAACTGTTACCCCAACGGCTTCTTTGAATTCATGCATTGGTGCAGGTAATGCCAGTCCACAGCAACTAAAAATAATAAACAAAGGGGTAGGAATCGCTTCAAATGTACTGCTGGAGATTTTTCAAGCAACGGGTGGTGGATATAATGCTAATGTTGGCTCTAATATTGACCCTGCGAGTTTTACAATACAGGTTGGAATAGGGGCAGCTCCTGCTCCTATTACTCCTACAAGTACTGTGGCAACGGCAACCTTGGGATGTATGTCCAACCCTAAAGGAAAAGTGTTACTTACTATCCCTACTATCAATGCTGGAGACACCGTTTATTTGAAATGGAATTCTTACAGTTGTTGTCCCAACGCATGCACAAACATTGGGCAAAACTACATTAATGGCTGGCGATACAAGGGTACCTACCAGAATATCTGCCAGAATTCTTATATCATTCCGGAAGCATGGGGGAGGGTGTATTCACAAATATATGGAGCTTTGATAAATGATGGTTCGCCTTCCACGTTAACAAACGGACAAACAGGTACCTTTAATTTTTTATTTTCCAACTATAACAATACCTTTCCTGCCGGACCGGGAGCTTATTGGAAATTTGTTTTTACCCTGCCTCCTCTTCCTTGTTTAGCGTACTCAAATATTAAGATTGTACATTTTAACGGAGTAAGCACATGGTCGCCAAACACAGTAACATCTTCTGGAAATACAGTAACGGCAATCTTTAACGCTCCACCTCCATTTGGGCTTAATCAGGCGGATTTAAAGATTAATCTCACTCTAAACTGTTCAAGCTGTAGCGGAACGGACAGCCTCTCGGCTGTTAGTGTTAAATCATTTTATATTCCCAATAACACGTGTGGCTGTGAAGTAGGTGTTTCCTGTCAGAGTGCGGCAGTTAGTATCCTTTGTCCGGATCCCTGCCCGGCTGGAATATTTTTCAATAATTATGATATAAAGCGAACAAGCTATGGCTTACCTGACAATGAGCCGGGTGGCGGAAACGGGATACCTGATGGAAGCGGAAGTTTAGATTTTACCAAAATAAAAACCAGCAGGGCTATGTTTGGGGATACTGTTACTGCCGCTTTTACCGGGATAGTAAATACTAATTTCGCGCATCCTACCTTGCAATATTGTTACGCCTATTCATCCATCAGTAATGGAAACCTGTTAAGTTTTCTGGATGCGAAATTATTTATTTACAGGGGAGGATCATTATTTGCTACCTGCACCAGCTTTACACCTACGGTAAATACTTCCGGCACCACCCGGACTTTTTTGTATGATTTAAGTGCGCCTACCTTAATTGCCAGCGGTTGTTTACCCGGAGGGTACACCAATACAGATGGCGACTCGCTGATATTTAAACCTCGTTATCAGGTTACTGTTAATACTCCCGGAGGGGCAATGTTGAATTGTTATTCCACCAATAAATTTTATTCAAGTAATATCGCTAACCCTACTTTAGCATCAGATAAATTACAATGCAGTAATTTTAATGGAAACTTTTCTGTAGTAGGATATTTTTTTCTTAGCTATGGAGCCGACAACTATTATGTAAATTCCTGCGATGACATTACCATATCACAAAATTATTACCTGAGTATTGGTCCGGGTGACAATAACTATGCCGGAGGGAATTTGTTTCCTTACGAATACCGCAACTGGGCTCACATTAAAAATTTAACGGCTATTGTTCCAAGCGGCTATACCTTTATTTCAGCTCGTTTCAACCAGATTAGAACTGCCGGAACACTCGCTACCTTTACCGATCCTTCTCCATCACTTTGGCAGGCATTAACACCTGTAAATCCCAATTCAGATACACTTAGTTTTCCTGTTGGTTCCTATTTCCCGGGAACCACCCCTTTGGGGGATGATGGTTTTCATGGCACATTGGAAGTAACCATTCGTCCAAGCTGCATGGTTACGCCTGTAATATCTCAGGGAATACAATACGACTGGACTTTTGAACCTGCTATTTATTTAACGGGCTCAGGTAGTTTTCCAACAACGATATCCGCTGGGGATCAAATTATTTATGATCCGCCGGTTTTGTTTCTACAAGCGGTTTTGCCATCTGTTTTTGCTTTAAGTACCACCACAAGCTGGGATGTCAGCATTTCAAATACGTCTAATGTATCCAATGCCTCAAACACCTGGTTAAGTGGTCCTACCATTTCCGGAGTGGACATTATTCAGGTAGATGATTTGGATAGCAGTGTAATTATTCCTCCTACAGGAACCATTTATCAGGTTGGGACTGTAAATGCCGCGGCTGTGCGTCATTTCCGAATAACAGCCTCTTTTACCTCTTGCGCCAAAGACAGCATAGTCATTTATTCAGGATGGAATTGTGCTGCCGGTTACCCTGCAAACATTGGTAATTATCCTTGTACTCCTAAAGATATTACATTATCATTAACTCCCCTTACTCCTGCATTTATGGTAAACAGTACCGGTCCTTCGGGGAGCATTCCATTATGCGATACCGCCGAATTTACTGCCGAAGGTGTTAACGTTCAGCTTGGAACAGGCTTTAACGTTATTCTTACAGCTACGCTGCCTGTTGGAGCATCATTGGTAATGGGATCTTCGCAGTTCAGCTACCCTGTTTCAAATCCATCTATCTCTATCCCTGACCCCGCCTTTGTAGGTGGAAATGTTTGGAAATGGGACATCTCAGCCATCGACAGTATTATTGGTGTAAACGGTATAGTAGGAATGCTGGATACTATTTTAAATTCCTTTGCGCTTACCTTTAAAGTGACTACCGGTTGTGGGTACACTTCCGGTGATGGCATTGACTTTACGCTTACCGGAGTCGCGGCTTGCGGACTTGCTACTGAACCCGATATATCCAACTCCCCACCTTTAGATCTTACCGGAGCAATGGATCCCTATGCCTCCGCTATCAGTTTAAGCACCACGTATGTTTCCCCTTGTGCAGGTAACTCCACTATTCGGGTGGCAGTTCACAATCAGGGACCTACCGCTTTTGGTAACGCGGATTCGATTTTTGTTAAATTACCTGTTGGTGTCCCTTTTGTTAATGGCTCTTTCGCGGGTATTTATAATGCTCCTGTTAATGGCGCTCCCCTACAGTATACCCTTAATGGAGAAAGCTATTTGGTGTGGAAATTGCCTATTGGTACATTAGCCGGAGATAGTTCTGTATTTTCTTTTGAATATATCGGTGATCCTCCAGCGCTTTCCTGTGGCATTATTTTCTTTGAAGCGCAAACCTATGGTATTAGTAATCTTACCTGTATTGTAACCGGAGCTACTTGTATTACAAAAATAGTTACAGGCGACACCACACTTGCGGTATTTACCTATAAAGCCTATCTTTCGCTAGGTAATGGAATCGCTACATCAATACCTAACCCTCCGGGTGGAGAAACGGTTACACTAAACTATGATATTACTAATACAGGTCAGGCAATCCTGACGAATGCAGATTCTCTTATTCAGTTTTTTTATGATTCCAATGGTAATGGTGTCTATGATCCTGGCGATGTGTTTTTAGCGGAGGATACACTAATAATTCCCCAGGACAGCACTGCACGGTATTCTTCTACCTTTAACGTCCCGGCAGGACAAGCCTGCTCTATCATCGCTTTAATTGATCCGGCTGTTAACTCCTGTGTTTGTGATTCCTCTCAGCTACTTTTTTTACCTTCTTTAATTAGTGTTGGCAATGATACCACCCTATGTTCAGGACAGTTATTAACACTTAGTTCACTGCCGGTAACCGGCTATAGCTATAACTGGACGCCCCCGACAAGTTTGAGCGATGCCAGCATTTCAAATACCTTGCTGACATCCGTAAACTCAAGTCCGGTGCCTGTTATAACCACATATATCCTCACAACAAATCGTATAGGTTGTACCTCAAAAGACACCATAATACTTACAGTAAACCCTGGACCTGTTTCTGATGCGGGAACAGACATCCTTACTTGTTCTTCCAATACTCCCGATACCATTGGCGTTGCCTCTTATTCCGGTTATGCTTACCTATGGTCGCCATCATCCTACCTGAGTGATACAACAATTTCAAACCCTGTGGTATCATTAATTACTCCCCGCAGCACTACGTATATAGTAACTACCTCTGCTTTGGGTTGTTTTACGACAGATACTGTGGTGGTAACTGTAAACCCAATTCCCGTATCCAATGCGGGTTTCGACATCCTTACCTGTGTTACTGGCATCTTAGATACTATTGGTACGCCAACTACTATTGGTTATGCTTATCTCTGGTCGCCAACAGTATTCCTGAGCGACTCAACTATATCAAATCCGGCTGTATCGCTGACAAATCCGGGCATAACTACCTATATTGTAACAACAACAGCTCTTGCATGTGTTTCAACAGATACAGTTGTGGTAAAGGTAAATCCGATTCCCATAGGTATGATTACGGGAACCATAGATGTTTGTGAAGGCGATGCAGCTCCTGATATTACCTTCATTGGGTCGGCTGGTACGGCACCTTATACTTTTACCTATACCCTTAATGGAGGAGCGAATCAAACAATAACAACTACGAATGGAGACAGCGCATTTATTTCAGCACCAACAACTGTTGTAGGTACATTTAACTATACTCTGGTAAGTATACAGGACTCCAGCGCTACTGTCTGCTCGCAACCGCAACTTGATAGCGCAACCATTATTGTGAACCCTTTACCGATAGCAACCGCGACAATAGGCGGAACAATCGCGGTATGTGTGGGAGACGCGGCACCTGTTATTACCTTTACGGGATCTGTGGGTACAGCGCCTTACACTTTTGTATATAATATCAATGGTGGAACCAACCTTTCAGTAATTTCAACAAATGGAGATAGCGCGATGGTTCCCGCACCTACCGATACAGCAGGGATATTTACCTACAACCTGATAGGTGTGCAGGATGCCAGTTCAACGCTTTGTTATCAGGCACAAACCGGTAGCGCGACCGTAACGGTAAATCCATTACCAACAGCAACAATAACAGGAACAATCGCGATATGCAGAGAAGCTGCCGCACCTGACATCACTTTTATTGGATCCGCCGGCACCGCGCCTTACACTTTTACCTACACCCTCAATGGAGGTGCAAACCAAACAGTTAATTCTACTAATGGCGATACGGCTTTTGTATCAGCATCTACAACTGTTGCCGGCACATTTATTTATGTGTTGGTAAGTGTAATGGACTCCAGCTCCACCACCTGTTCTCAACTGCAAAGCGGAAGCGCAACCGTAACTGTAGATCCTTTACCTACAGCAACAATTGGGGGGACAACAACTTTGTGTCAGGCTTCAATAGCGCCGGCAATTACTTTTGTCGGATATGGCGGGGTGCCTCCTTATACCTTTACCTATACATTAAATGGAATAACACAACCAACAGTAGTAACAATAAGTGGAGATAGTATTACTATTGCGGCACCCACGGTTTCGGACGGTATATATACCTATAGCCTTGTAAGCGTTCAGGATGCAAACACAGCCGTTTGTACTCATCCGCAAACAGGAGATGCGATAATAACGGTAAATTCAAAACCGGTAGCCGACTTCAGTTCGGCAAAAGTATGCAATGGAAATGCGACACAATTCAATGACAGCACTACCACAGCTTCAGGCACAATTAGCACCTGGTTATGGGACTTAGGTGATGGAAGTCCTTTAGTTAATGCTCAGGCGCCATTTTACATTTATCCAAACGCGGGAATTGATACTGTTACATTAATTGTAAGTAATTCTTTTGGTTGTATAGATACGATTATAAAAACTACCCAGATTTATTACAACCCAACAGTAAGCTTTACACATAACGATGTTTGTTTGGGCGATACAATTTATTTTTCCAATACCTCATCAGTTGATTCTTCTACTTCGATTGCCGGTTATTTATGGGTTTTTGGAGATGGCAGCGCGACAAGTAATTTAGAAAATCCAAATCATTTTTATTCCGCGGCGGGTACTTACAATGTAACATTGGTTGCTACCACAGTTGATGGTTGCGCCAATGTAGCGAACATCCTTGTAAAAACGTTTGACCCGCCAACAACGGGTTTTACAGTTAACAACACTTGTTTATTTGATTCCGTACTATTTACAAATGCATCGCTTAACCCTGTAATGGGTACCATAGCAAGCTGGTCCTGGGATTTTGGCGATAACACTTTTCTGAATACTACAGACTGGAATCCAACACATTTATACTCCGGTACCGGGAATTACATACTTACATTAATTACGTATTCATCCAATCTTGGTTGTCCGGATACTTTGAAAGATACCATTTCTATCTACCCTATGCCCATTGTCGATTTCGGATTTACGAACGTATGTTTACATCAAGCTACGAATTTATATGACTCCTCCACCGTTGCACTTGGTACAATTACGGATTGGTCTTGGAACTTCGGGGATACAAGCCTTTCGGACACTACTCAAAATCCTTCCCATAATTATGGAAATGCCACCACCTATTCTGTGTCACTTATTGCCACATCTGTTTATGGATGTAAAGACACTATTTCAAAGAACGTGGTTGTTCATCCTTTGCCTGATGTTCAGTACAGTACAGTAAATGTGTGTGACGACAGTATCGCTTATTTTACTGATTTATCAACAATACCTGCGACAGATACGATACAATCACAGTCATGGGATTTTGGGGATAACAGTCCGCTAAACACTAATCAGAATACCTCCCATTTATATGCTGACGCAGGTTCTTATCCTGTTCAGTTAATAGTTGTTTCTTATTTTGGCTGTATCGATTCCATAACAAAAACAAGTATCATTAACCCAAATCCGATTGTGAATTTTACAGCTCCGGATACCATAGGCTGTGAACCTTTTTGTGTTAGTTTTCAGAATTTATCTACTATTATAACAGGTATTAATATTGGCTGGTTGTGGGATTTTGGTGATGGTAGTCCGACAAGTAATTTGGAGACGCCCATCTATTGTTATTCCAACGATTCGATATTCCTCCCCGTTTTTTACACGCCAACCTTTACAGTTACTTCTGATAGTGGCTGTGTTAGTATATTATCTAAAAATAATTTTATAACTGTTTATCCCAAACCGATTGCTGATTTTAAAGTAGAACCCGAAACAACAACAATTATAGATCCTGTCATTTCAGTTACAGACTTATCTACAGGAACTAATTTCTGGAATTGGAATTTTGGCGATCAGGATACCTCTTTAGTATTTAACCCGCCCCCACATACCTACCAGGATACGGGTACCTATACAATAACGCTCATTACAAACACTCAATACGGATGTTTAGATACTGCCTATCAAAATATTATTATTGACCCCGACTTCGCATTTTATATTCCCAATACCTTTACACCTAATGATGATGGTATAAATGATAACTTCTCAGGGAAAGGAATTTTTATTATTAAATATGAAATGAGTATTTTTGACCGTTGGGGCAATTTGATTTTTCATTCTGACGACCCTAACAAACCATGGGATGGTAAAGCAAATCATGGGAATGAGTTGGCTCAAAAAGACGTATATATATATTCTATTAAAATTACTGATATTAAAAAAACAGAACACGAATACAAAGGGAGGGTTACGTTGCTGAGGTAAGAAAACCCCTTTATAATTCTTCAAAATTATGTCAAAAACATTAGAAACATTTTTATCGGCATCGGAAATAAAAGCCTTTGATACTGATCATCGGAAAAAAATAATGTTCAATATCGATCAGTACGATAAAAGCGTAATTGAAGGCAAAGGGCAATTCAGTAATATTGAACTTGCCAAAACCAGGATATCAGAAATAAAACACAAATCAATTGAAAATCTTGAAAAATACCTGGTAGAATTTGAAGCCGGTTTTATTAAGCGCAGGGGAAAAGTTATTTGGGCACAGGATGCTGAGGAGGCTGTAAAGGAGGCGCTTTTGATTATGCAAAAGGCAAACGCGAAAACGGTAGTAAAAACAAAATCAATGGTCTCGGAGGAGATCCACCTGAAAGAAGCACTTGAAAAAAAGGGAATTGAAGCGATTGAAACAGATTTAGGAGAATATATTTTACAGTTGCGCAAAGAAACACCCTACCACAGCGTAACCCCGGCGTTGCATCTTTCAAAAGAAGATGTGGCAAAAACATTTAATGAAAAAAAAGGTACACCGCTAGATTGGAGCCCAAAGCAAATTACAAATTTTGTTCGACAGGAATTACGCGAAAAATTTCCGAAGGCAGAGGTTGGTGTAAGTGGTGGCAATTTTTTAATCGCTGATATTGGAGCCATTGCCATAACCGAAAATGAAGGGAACGGCGTAATGTCAATGGCTTTCCCAAAAGTGCACATTGCTATTGTGGGAATCGAAAAAATTATTCCTTCAATGGCTGATTTAGATTTATTCTGGCCCATGCTTTCTACTTATGGGACAGGGCAAAACCTCACTGTTTATAACAGCATTTATACAGGACCCCGGCAGGCAGATGAAGTGGATGGACCGGATGAAATGATTGTTATTTTGCTGGATAATGGACGAACTTCCTTGCTGGAAAAAACAGAACAACGACAAGCCCTCTCCTGTATTGGTTGTGGCGCTTGTTCTACCGTTTGCCCCGTTTATCAAACGATTGGAGGGCATTCTTATGGCACCACTTACTGCGGTCCTATCGGCTCTGTTATTACTCCTCATTTAAGGGGGATGGAGGACTATAAGCACTTAAGTTTTGCTTCCACTTTATGTGGAAAGTGTACGAAAGTATGTCCGGCAAAAATTGAACTTCACAAGCTTTTGTTGTTAAATCGCAGAGATAGTGTTCAGGGCGGTTTTGCTGCGAAAACAGATAACTGGATATGGCATTTTTGGAAAAGAGCAATGTTGAAACGCTCTAAAATGGATAAAAGCGGCGCAAAATTAAAAAATTTTATGCTAAAACAATTTTTCAAAAAAAACTGGGGAGAACGAAGAGAATTACCTCAGGTGTCACTAAAATCCTTCAACCAGATATGGAGAGAACGCAAGGGAATTAAATGAAGCATCTCAAAAAGTAAAAGCTCGAGTTACAAAAAAATCATCTTATTGGCTGTGAATGCAAAATTTATAGTGTCAATTTTTTAGCTCTAAAATAATTTTACTCAGCACTTTATTTACCTCATTAATTTCTATTTCAGTTGTGTATTTTCCCAGGCTAAAACGTACAGAACTATAAGAATTTTTATCACTCAAACCCATTGCTTTTAAAACATGTGAGGGCTCTACAAGTGCCGAAGTGCAGGCAGATCCCATTGAAATGCAAATGCCTTGGATTTTCCTTATAAGACTTTCTGAACGAATACCCTGAAAAGTAATATTAGTAACATTAAATAAACGGTGTTTGGTACTGCCGTTAATAAAAACATTTTCCATAGCACACAAATGTTGCTCTAATTTTGTTCGCAGTTTTGAAATGCGGGCAGAATCATCCCACATCTCCTGTTGGGCAATTTCACAGGCTTTGCCAAGTCCTACTATGCCTGTAACATTTAATGTTCCTGAACGCAACCCTCGTTCATGTCCACCACCATCAATTTGTGGGAATAGCGTTACACGCGGGTTTTTTCTTCTGACATACAAAGCGCCAATACCTTTTGGTCCATATATTTTATGCGCGCTCAAACACATTAAATCAATATGATCTTCTTCCACATCACAAATTATTTTTCCAACTGCTTGTGTGGCATCACACATAAAAATACTATTGTTTGCATGAACTAAATCAGCAATTTTTCTGATGGGTTGAAGCACTCCTGTTTCATTATTGGCATACATTACAGCTACCAGAATGGTTTGTGGCGTGAGGGCATTTTTTAATTCTTCTAAATCAATCAGTCCGTCTCTGTTTACTGATAAATAAGTAATTTCAGCTCCCTTTCTCTCCAATGATTTACAGGTATCAAGTACCGCCTTATGCTCTGTTTGAACAGTAATAATATGTTTCCCTTTGGTCTGATAGTTTTCCCATACACCCTTAATGGCAAGGTTAATAGCTTCTGTTGCACCAGAAGTAAAAATAATTTCCTGTGCCAGGCAGTTAATAAGCCGGGCTACTTGTTCCCTTGCAGTTTTTACAGCATCTTCAGCAACCCAGCCAAAAGCATGACTGCGACTGGAAGCGTTACCAAACTTTTCGGTAAAATAAGGCAGCATTGTTTCTAACACTCGCTTATCAACGGGTGTTGTAGCGTTGTAATCTAAATAAATTGGCGTTTTCACAAGTCAACAGGCTCTAATACTAATAATAAAAATAATTGTTATAGTTTTTACGCAATTTTAATTCCAATGCATGTTACATCATCCACCTGATCAAGCAATCCTTGCCAGTGTTCAAACGTTTTATTAAATTCTCCCGACTGCTGATTAAGCGGAAATCGGGAGGTAGAACACATCAGTTCACGTAATTGTTTGTACTTAAATTTTTTGCCCTTAGGTCCGCCAAACTGATCAGCAAAACCATCGGTATAAAGATAAATCATATCGCCTTTAATGGCATCCATCACATAATTTTTAAATTTTTCTTTTTTAATTCCTTTCCCTATTGGCATCCTGTCAGCAACTGTTTTAATTACAGTACTTCCTCTGATAATTATTGGTGCATTATAAGATGCGGAATACGTGATTGTCCGGGTTGAATAATCAATACATAACAGTACACCATCCATTCCATCCTGCTGTTCTTTCTGTGTTAAATTTTCAATCAGGCGCCCGCGAACATATTCAAAAATAAGGTTAGGCTCCAGAATGTTTTTTTCATTTATTGCTTCATTTAAATAAGAGATATTAAGCAGACTCATGAATGCTCCGGGAACTCCATGTCCTGTTGAATCACACACAGCTATGTAAAATTTATTTTCCTTTCGGATAGCCCAATAAAAATCGCCACTCACAATATCTTTTGGTTTATAGAAAATAAAAAAATCAAAAGGTAAAAATTTTTGAATATACTCTTGTGTTGTTAAAGTGGCATATTGTATGCGGCTGGCATATTTAATACTATCTGTTATTTCGAGATTTTTTTGAGTGATTTCATTTTTTTGAGCATCAATCTGTTCCATCAGTTTTTTGAGTGCCAGATGTTTTGTGCGTTCAAAGTCCGCTTCTTTTCGTATAGCCTCTATTTCATACTGCGATTGAATATTTGTTAATTTTTGATTACTGCTTTCATTAAATAAATTTTCATAGGCAAAATGATATTTCTTAAACCAGTCATATGCTCTGGCAGTATTGCCCCGCTTTTCTTCCAGTTCAGAGAAAGTTAAATAAATAAGATGAATCTCCTCGCTTATACCGCTCTTAAATGCGGCACTTAAGGCTTGATTTAAATAAATTTCTACCTCATCCGAAAAATTACCCGATTCAATTAATGCTTTAGAAATATGTAGGTTGGTAGATACTGATAATACTTCATAATTAACAGAATCGGAAAGCCGGAGACTTTTGTTATATGCTTCAATTGCTTTTTCAAATTGTTTTTTTCTGAAAAAAATTATTCCTGTATTATGATATGCCCATGATTGGGTTGGAATAGTTGAATTTATATTGTTCAAACATTTTACAAACCATTTTTCCGCTTCCTCAAAGTTGCCCATTTCCATATATGTTTCACCGATATTATTTTCGGAACTGGTAATGCCATCCAAATCATTTATTTCTTTTCGTAGCTGCAAACATAATAAGTTACACTTTAATCTGCTTTCATTGTCCCCCTGGTACATGTAAACAGCTCCAACACTATTTAGTGTATCAGATTCGCCTTTTTTATCATTCATGGAGTGGAATATCTCCATCGCAATCATTGATTTTTCTAAGGATTGAGAATAGTTGCCAAAACGCCATAAACAATACCCTTGTGTCCGTATACTTTCAGCTAGCCCTTTTTGGTAGGGTGGCAGGATAGAAAATCGTTCAGTATCATTAGCAAGTTTCCATGAAGTCCGCAAATCGGAAAGTCGGATGTTCCATGCCCTTTTATTGAGCTCATCAATATTTTCAATTGAAACAACAGTATTTATTTCCGGTTCAGGATGTTGATTTTCTTTCTCCATTGTTTAGAAACAGTATAATTTTTATTAGATTTTTAAAAGCACTTCCTTATCCGATATTCTGCACCACCATCTGAACTGTATATCTGCTCTTCACTTCTAATAACACTTTTTTATCCAACGTTACCCGGTCAATAGTAGTCTGGTCATAATAGCGAATAGTTATTAACTCCAGATTTTCATTATACAAAACACGATATTCTTTTTGAAGTGTTTTTATTAAATCGGGTAATTTGTGAAAGTTCTTATCAATGCATACCGAAAAGCTGATGGCTGAATTTTGCATCATGTTAATTTTTACTTGTTTTTCGGCAAACAATTTATAAATAGCACTGAAATTTTCTTCCACAATAAATGAAAAATCTTTTGGTGAAATGGAAAGCAATACCTGGTTCACTTTGAAAATAAAGCAAGGCAATGGTAATTGAGATTGATCTTCATTAATAATAGTTCCTGTTTCCTTCGGATTTAAAAATGATTTTACATACAAAGGAATTTTTTTATTTTGAAGAGGTTTAATCGTTTTTGGGTGTATGATGGTTGCTCCATAATAAGCCAATTCAATAGCATCCTGATAGGAAAGCTGTTCAATTTTTTTTGTCTCGGCAAACCATTTAGGATCAGCATTTAAAACTCCTGGTACATCTTTCCAGATAGTAACACTCTCCGCATTGGTTGTAAATGCCAGGATAGCAGCTGTATAGTCAGATCCTTCACGACCTAATGTTGTGGTAAAGTTTTCCGATGTTCCGCCAATAAAACCCTGAGTTACAACCACACCCTCTCCTTTGGAGAGGGCTGGGGTGAGGTTTTTATCTATTAAACTTTGCGTCAACTCCCAATCCACTTTCCCTTCCCGGTAAGTATTATCTGTTTGAATATAATCACGTATATCCAGCCATTTACTCTTGATGCCAGTATGGTTCAGATATGCACTGATAATTTTAGTGGAAATAATTTCGCCTATGCTTACAATCTGATCATATTCGTGATCATAACTGTGGACAGGCTTTTCTTCAATTGCCCAATCCAGCTCCACAAATACATTATTAATTTCATTATAGAGTGGATGGTTTTTATCCGGGAATAACTCTTCGATAATATCAAAATGAAATTTTTTTATTTCCTCTAAAACCAGTACAGTATTTTCAGGTTCGCTTATTTTATGTTCCCCTGAATAGAAAAACGCATTTGTCAGTCGTTCCAGAGCATTGGTAACTTTACCCATTGCCGATACCACCACCACTATGTTTTCATGAGGATATCGTTTTAAAATAGTTGCTACATTTTTTACAGCCTCCGCATCTTTTACCGATGCTCCCCCGAATTTGAATACTTTCATAAAATTGCTTAATTATACTGCTCTATTTGCTCTTTTGTTAATTTACAGTTAATCCACTCTTCATCAAAGTGTGAATTTATTTTTTTATAAAAATTAATTGCCGGTTCATTCCAGTTCAATACTTGCCATTCCAATCTGTTAAATTTTAGTTTTTTTGTTATCGCCACAACTTCATCAAACAGTTTTTTTCCAATACCAAATTTCCGAAATTGTTCTGTAACGATGATATCTTCAAGAAACACACATTTTCCTTTCCAGGTAGAGTATTTGATATAATACCTTAAATCCGCAAGTTCCAAATTTGTAATTTGAAAATTTATTTT
>JAVHPE010000136.1:0-15023 GCA_036170475.1 Bacteroidia bacterium
AAAGTGAAATTGATATTTTTTGTTTTGTTCAAGTTATTTTGAAAACTTTCCTTAGCAAAAATTGTCAATGCTGTAAACGTAAAATTAAAAAATTATATTGTCAGGGAGATTCAATAATTAGTAAACGGTGTTTTTTTCGCGATTATAGGCTGTTTTTATTGTTTTGCGGGGATTTATTTTTTGATTTTTTTTCTTTGAAATACGCCATAATCAGCGGTATTAAAGTAATAAGGATCAGTCCGATAACAATATACCCTACATTTTTTTGCACCCAGACATAGGTGCCTAAATAATATCCTATACTTGCAAGCAAGCCAATCCAAGCCAATGCCCCTGCAATATTATACATCATAAATTTTTTAAAATCAACCTTTATAACTCCTGCCAAAATAGGAGCAAATGTGCGGACGATGGGTATAAAACGACCTATTACAAGAGTTTTTCCACCATTTTTATTATAAAACCGTTGCGTGATTATCAGATAACTTCTTTTAAAAATCAGGGAATCTTTACGCTTAAATAGCGGCGGTCCTACTTTTAACCCGAACCAATAGCCGGTCATATTACCAATTATGGTTGCCACAGATAATAAAATGATTAAAACAAAAATATTTACACCCAACAACTCGGGCTTGGAAACGCATATCATCCCCGAAATAAAAATAAGTGAATCGCCCGGCAGAAAAAAACCAACCAATAAACCCGTTTCGGCAAACACGACAAACAGGAGCAAAGCCAAACCTCCATAATGGATAATGGATTCGGGATCGGTTAGTTGTTTTAGAAATTCTATCATAAGAAAACCTTATCCCTTAACCCCCTCTCCACAGGAGAGAGGGTGTTAGGTAAGGATCGGTTAATTTTCTGCTGTGAATATTATTTGTTTTCTTTTTTTTACAGCTTCATCGTATCCAAATCGGGTTCCTTTTTGAATGTATGCAGTTCCCCCTCCCATTTTGAAATAACGGCAGTAGCAACGGCATTACCAACTACGTTGGTTGCAGAGCGTCCCATATCTAAAATCTGATCAATACCCAAAAGTAATAACAAGCCGGCAACCGGGATATGAAAATGATCGAGCATTCCGGCAATCACAACTAAAGATGCACGAGGTATCCCTGCCATTCCTTTGCTTGTTATCAATAATATCAGAAGCATTAAAATCTGATCGCTAACACTCATATCAATACCGTATGCTTGTGCGATAAATACAGTAGCAAAGGTCATGTACATCATAGAGCCATCTAAATTAAAGGAATAGCCAAGCGGTATTACAAAGCTGATGATGCGGTTTCCGCAACCAAATCGTTCAAGTGATTCGATTGTTTTTGGCATAGCGGCTTCGGAGCTGGCGGTGCCGAATGCTAATAAAACAGGCTCTTTTATCAATCCCAATAAGTTATAAAATTTGATTTTGAGAACAAAACATATCAGAAAAAGAATACCAAATATGAAGATGAACAGTCCTAAATAAAAGGTGCCAATAAGATATAAATAACCGGCGAGAACACTTAAGCCTTGTTTGGCAATAACCGCAGCGATAGCGCCAAATACCCCTAATGGCGCAAATGCCATTACATAGTTGGTAACCTTAAACATGATGTGGGAAACGGATTCAAAAAAATCAACTACTACTTTTCCGGTTTTCCCTATAGAAGCCGCAGCAACACCAAAAAATAAAGCAAATAGTACAATCGGAAGAATTTCGTTTTTTGCCATAGCAGCCACAATACTTTCGGGAATAATATGCTCCATAAAGTTTTTTGCGTCAAACCCTTTTGATGTTTCAATGCCTACTTCTGCACTAGCTATAGGCAATGCAAGTGTCATTGTTTTGCCCGGTTCAAAAATATTTACCAATAGCAATCCAAGTAATAAAGAAACAATTGCTAATGTGGTAAAATATAAAAGTGTTTTTATTCCGATACGACCAACCGATTTGAAATCACCTACTTTTGCAATGCCTACTACCAATACAGAAAATACCAAGGGAGCAATAATCATTTTGATCAGGCGCAAAAAAATGTCACTCAGAATATGAAAACCCGGAGCAACATCTTTCCAGAAATAACCGACCAGTATCCCTAGAAACATTCCTAAAAAAATCTGAACAATTAAACTTGGCTTTTTGAATTTCATAATGTGTTTTTCTTAAAGACCTCAGCCCAGCCATCACAACCTCATCCGCCCTTCGGGCATCCCGCAATTCTGCGGGAAGAAGGAAAGAGGGAACAATTTAGTGGAGAGTGCTTTTATTTTATAATCAGTTTTCCTGTTGCAAATTTATTGTTTGAAAATATAGCCTGATAGAAATATATTCCCTTGGGCTGAACAGTCAGATCTATAACCTCAGCCCCGTCCCCTCTCCATTTGGAGAGGGGTAGTAGTCCTGAGGAATAAATTTTTTCTCCAAGGGTATTGTAAACATTAATTTTATAAGGCTTAGATTCATTAGATTGGAATTTAAAAATACCATTGGAGGGATTGGGATATACAGAAATGACATTATCAAGTTTTGATTCATGAATACCACTTCCTAGTTCTACACATCCGTTACTTTTTATTACTGCAATGGAATAGATATCAGGGTAAATAGAAGTTTCTGTTGCTCCAGATGTAGCTGTGAAAATGGCAGATGAACTGATTAAGTTGTTAATAGCAGTATCAATATTAACAGATGAAATACAATTTGGCGCAGAACCAAGTGAATCGGTTTTTATTATTCCTATTTGTGGAGAAAATACTTGTGGTGCCTTTACCCCGCACAAAGGACCATTACCCACTACAAAAAATTCTTTGTTTTCTGATGCTATCACATCAACAGCACCAAAAGATAAACTTTTCGCCCAGATTACGTTTCCTATAGAATCGGTTTTTGTTAATATTCCATTTATCAGACAGCCACCGCCATTTCCACTTACAAAAACATAACCATTGTCTGATGTTTTATGAAGTTTTGGGGTTGGGGTTCCGTAACTATTATTACCAGAGGCTTCATAATATGACTTGCGCCATAAAATATTTCCTGTAAAATCAGTTCTCATTAAAGTGGTGGTGTAGCCAGTATTCAGATAACAAAGAAAACCGTTGTCTAAAATTATCACATCGTTTCCGTAACAGTCCGCTGTTGTTGAAAGGTAATATTTTTTTGCCCAGGAAAGCACACCGTTAGAAGCTAATTTTAGAAGAAAGGCATTGGGATCATAAGGAGGGTAATTTACCATAGATCCGGCAATCACATAACCGCTGTCCGGGGTTTGTTTTACTGAATAACCTAAATTACTATTATTGCCACCCGTTAAAATGGTTGTCCATTCAAGGTCGCCCGTTACGTTAAGTTTAGCGGCAAAAACTCTGCTGTATGGCGCATTAGTCTCGTCCGTATTCCCTGTCATAATATAACCAGAATCATTGGTCTGTTGAACAGAAAGGGCGTTAATATTGTAGCCACTGCAAGTTATTGCTTTTGACCAAATTGTATCACCATTAGACTTTATTTTAATACAACACGCTTGCCCTGTTGTAGTTTTACCAACTAGGACAAAACAGGAATCATTGGTAGTAATTATATTGTTTAAAACTGCGTCTTGAAAGATTTTATTCCAAACTAAATTCCCAGCAGAATCCATTTTTAAAATAATTCCATTTTGATACAATGCTTCCCCGACAATAAGATAACCATTATCAACTGTAGCAACAACTGAATGTGCCTGAATTCCATATTGCAAAGAATCATAAAGTACTTTGGAAAAAGTAAGTTGTTGCGCATGTACAACAATTGTAAAGAATAACAACAAACCGTTAACAGCCAAAAATGTAAGTTTTTTCATGTCTTTCTTTATTAACCAAAAAGATTTTTTGCCACAAAGGCTCAAAGACTCTAAGTCCTTACCTTTCAAACAATAGTTTTCAAAACTTTCTTGGTGCATCTTTGTGGCTTAGTGCCTTTGTGGCAATTTTTCTTAATTTAAATCTGCGCTTTAATTCGCATTGACAGCCAAAGGTACAGATTTTTTGATAAAGTGGAGATCCGTAACCTATTGTCATTCAACCTGTAAAATAACACTGAAAAATAGTGTTTCAAACAACCATTTTGCCTGATATTATACTATATTTGCTTTATAATTCGAAAAAATGAATTGCATTGTTGTTGACGATAATAAAATGGCACGTACGGCTATAAAGCAACTGATTGCTCAGGTTGATTTTTTGAACTTTGTGCAGGAGTGTTCTAACCCCGTTGACGCATTTAATTATCTGAAAAAGGAAAAGGTAGATCTTGTTTTTTTAGATGTAGAAATGCCCGAAATGAGCGGGATGGAGTTAATAAAAAATCTTATCACTCATCCAATCATTATCCTGATAACAGCAAAAAAAGATTACGCGGTTGAAGCCTTTGAATTAAATGTGGCAGATTATATTATAAAACCGGTTAATCTTTCCCGTTTTATGGCGGCAGTGTCTAAAGCCAAAGAGCTATTTGACAGCAATGATCATAAGGTGGAAATGAATGAAAAGGAAAAGGAGTATATTTTTGTTCGTGCGGACTCTGTGCTTATAAAAATTAACATAAATGAAATTCAGTATATACAGGCAATGGGTGATTATGTAAATATTTTCACTTCAGGTAAACGTACCACTGTTCATATTACATTAAAGGGTATTGAGGAAAAATTACCTAAAGATTTATTTTTCAGGTTACATCGTTCCTATATTATTGCAACCAATCATATAGATAATGTGGAAGAAAATACCGCATATATCGGCAAACATCCCATACCCATTGGGGAACAGTTCAAAAAAGAATTGTTAAAAAAAATCAATCTCATTTGATTTTTTTTAACGTAATACCGCTTTTAACTTGAACCCTTCTCCATTATCAACAAAATCATTTTACCGGCTTTTCGTTTCGGTCATTTCTTACAAAGAATACAGCGCTATTACTAAATGAATACAATTGTTAACATTTAATGGCAATGGTTTATAACTTCAACGATGGAACAACCAATAGAACGTTTACTTCTTTTACGAAAGCTTTTAAAAATAGAGCGTGATGAAGATTTCGCACAGTATAAACAACATTTTTCCCGCAATAATATTAATTACCGCAGAGAAAATGGAGTGACGTGGTATCCTGTAGTTATTACCAATGTTGAGATTGGACATGGAGAGTACCTGTCCATTGATATAGAACGAACAACAAATCACAATGAACCACATCAATTTTCAGGAGGTAAAAATGCGGCACTTTTTTCAAATACATATCCTGATGAACAACCTATCAATGGAATCATAAAAATAATTAATCCAAACAAACTTCGCTTATCGCTTAGCATTGATGAATTGCCCGATTGGTGTGATGATGGAAAGCTTGGAATAAATCTATTGTTTGATGAAAGCAGTTATCGTGAAATGGATATTGCAATGGAAAAGGTGCTTAACGCTTCACATAATCGTTTAGCGGTGTTACGTGATGTAATGTATGGACTAAAACCTCCGGGCTTTGATAAAGTTAATGAATCAATACATATCACAGGACTAAATCAATCGCAGAATGCGGCGGTACAAAAAATAGTCGCGGCAAAAGATATTGCCATTATTCATGGTCCGCCCGGAACGGGGAAAACAACAACATTAGTGCAGGCGATCCGCCAAACATTAATGACAGAAAAACAAGTACTGGTTTGCAGTTCAAGCAATACCGCTGTTGATTTGTTAACCGAAAAATTACATCGTGAAGGCATCAACGTATTACGATTAGGCAATCCTGCACGAATTTCGGAGGAAGTGATGATGAATACCCTGGATGTAAAAATGGCGACGCATGCATCCTATAAAGATCTGAAGAAATATCGTAAAACGGCTGAAGAATATTTTCGAATGGCCGGCAAGTACAAACGTACATTTGGAAGAGAGGAACGAGAACAGCGGCAATTATTTTATATTGAAGCACGCAAAATATTGCATGAAGCACGTGTTTTAGAGGATTATATTTTTGACGAACAATTTGATAAAGCTCAGGTTATCGCATGTACTCCTGTGGTATCGTCCGGTAAAATGATGCGCGACAAACATTTTACCACTGTCTTTATCGATGAAGCGGCACAGGCTTTAGAGCCGATGTGCTGGATTCCGATTACAAGAAGCGACCGTGTAATTTTTGCCGGGGATCATTTTCAGCTGCCACCAACTGTTAAATCCCAAAAGGCGGAAGCTGAAGGAATGAAAGAAACATTATTTGAGCAATGTATGGATTTGGAAAATGTATCGGTAATGCTCAATACACAATATCGCATGCATGAACAAATCATGAATTTTTCGAATCAAAAATTTTATCAGAATAAGTTAATAGCAGACCTGTCGGTGAAAGATACTGTTTTGAGTTTCGACATCAATGAACTATTATTACATACAGCGGTTGATTTTATTGATACTGCCGGCTGCGGTTATAATGAAATTATTAATCCGGAAAGTTTAAGTATCGCTAATCCGGAAGAAGGGCAATTGCTTATCAACCATTTGAAGCTGCTGCTGGAGCAATATTCACAAAGTAATAGATTCGGTAAACGAATAAGCATTGGCATTATTTCTCCATACAAAGAGCAAGTACAATATATAACCACACAAATAGCGCTGGACGAAGATTTTGATGATTACAGATCGCAACTAGCGATTAAAACCATTGATGGATTTCAGGGGCAGGAGCGTGATATAATCTATATCAGTTTGGTTAGAAGTAATGATCTTAAAGAAATTGGATTTTTAAATGATATCCGCAGAATGAATGTCGCACTTACGAGGGCGAAGAAAAAACTGGTAGTTTTTGGTGACAGTGCCACACTTGCTAATCATTCTTTTTATAAAAATTTTCTTGATTATACCGAATCAATCAATGCCTATAAATCTGCCTGGGAATTTATTTAATATATTTAAATTATTCTTTTGAATTTCAAATAAACCTAAATTATTTGTTACTATTTAGGTAGTCAGATAATGGGACTTTTCACCAAATTACATTCATCTAAGATATAGAATTTTTATTCCTTTTAAGCATTTTACTTTTTGTCTTGAAACAAAAAGTAACAAAAAAATCAAGAAAAGGTCATCGGCATGCGCACAAGCAAACACAGCCCCCGCTACCTTTTCTGACTTTCACGCCTTTTAGATTATAATTTTTGCGAAATCAGTTGTTTTATTAATTTGAAAATAAGAAAATAGTTTAAGGGATTAGACCTAAACTGTAACAATTATTTTTAGGATAATCAGGAGTGAGCGAACACTAAATCTTTATTTCATCTTCGTTTTTATTCAGGAAATGATACTCTAAAAAGGTATAGGAAGACACGGCTCGTACTTTAATTTTTTTACCGAACTTATTGCTCCATTTCCTTCTCTGTGAATTAAAAAAACCTTTTGTGATAAAAGCCTCCAGATATGGGTGGACACAAAGTGTTACACCCGATTCGTTTTGTTCTTTTAAAATATAGCGTAAATTATTTTCAATTTGATCCATTATTAAAACACTGGCTTGTATTTCGCCAGAACCTCCACAAGTAGGGCACTTCTCCACTGTAACAACATTCATTTCCGGGCGTACACGCTGACGGGTAATTTGTATTAACCCAAATTTGCTTGGAGGTAAAATATTATGTTTTGCGCGATCTTTTGCCATTTCATCCCTCATCTTTTCAAAGAGAAGTTTGCGATTTTCGGCTGAATGAAGATCAATAAAATCAACTACGATAATTCCGCCCATATCTCGCAAACGCAATTGACGAGCTACCTCTATAGCTGCCTCTAAATTCACTTCAAAAGCATTTGTTTCCTGATTTTTATCTGATTTGGCTCTATTGCCACTGTTCACGTCAATAACATGCAACGCTTCGGTATGCTCAACGATAAGATAACCACCGCTTTTCATTGTTACGGTTTTTCCAAACAAGGCTTTTATCTGACGGTCAACACCGAAATTATCGAAAATCGGAACGCTGCCTTTGTATAGCTTTAAAATTTTTTCCTTGTCGGGCGCTATCGTTTGAAGGTAGGTTTTGGTTTCATCGTATAACTTTTCATCATTAATGTTAATACTATTGAAACTAGCGTTTAATAAGTCGCGTAATATTACCGAAGTACGATCAATTTCGCCCAACACTTTTTGTGTGGGCTGTGCTGTTTTTAAAGCCTCGAAACAAATTTTCCATTTCCCTGTCAAATCATTCAAATCGGCTTCAAGGTCTTCAACACTTTTCCCTTCGGCAACTGTACGTATTATTACACCAAAGTTTTTAGGTTTAATGCTGGCGATTAATCGTTTCAGTCGGATTTTTTCATCCGTTGTTTTGATTTTTTGGGATACTGATATCTTGTCCGAAAATGGAATCAAAACCAAATAGCGTCCTGCTAAAGAAATTTCGGTAGTAATACGAGGACCTTTTGTAGAAATAGGCTCTTTAGCAATTTGTATTAGTATTTGCTGATTGGAATTTACTACATTCCCTATCTTACCATCTTTCAGAATTTCTTTTTCCATTTTAAAAGAAGATAATTCGGACGATAGTAGTTTCCCCGTTTGTACAAGTTGGGTATACTTGGTCAGTGATGATGCTTGTGAGCCTAAGTCCAGGTAATGCAAAAAGGCATCTTTCTCATATCCTACATCCACAAAAGCGGCATTCAAACCGGGCATCACTTTTTTTACACGGCCTAAATAAATATCGCCAACAGAAAAGTTGTTATTACTTTTTTCTCGATTTAACTCTACCAGACGCTTGTCGCTTAGTAGTGCAATAACAACTTCGGAGGGGGTAGAATCAATAATTAATTCGTTGTTCACTCTGAAATTTTTTAAGTAAATACAATTATCCCTTATCCGTTTTCGGAACCGAGGAATAATAAATAGGGCTGAATTGTTGAGAATTACAAATTGTCACGAATTTTCAGGGTACAGAAAAGGAAACGAAATAAATTTACAAAACAGAGGGATCAACCCTGTTCATAAATTCGTTTTTATTGTTCGTTTATACTTAACAACACACAGATTAGTAAATTCGTATCAATCCGTTATCTGTAATACAAAACATACGTGCGCCAATAATCGGAATGGAAAATTAATTCCATTCCTTTGAAGAGATTTACTGCATAACAACACGTTTAAAATAATTCCCGTAATCCGGATTTATTATTTTTTATGTCTGTTTTTTCTCAAACGTTTTTTACGTTTGTGAGTCGCCATTTTATGTCTTTTTCTTTTTTTTCCGCTTGGCATGATTAAAAGGGTTTAAATAGTTAAAAAATTAATTTGAAAATTTGAAAATTCAACAATTTGAAAATTGACGTACCCCTTTTCAAATTGACAGATTTCCAAATCAGATTATTATTTTGCCATCTCAATCACTATCGGGATGGTAATTTATTTATAATTTCGAGTCGCTGTTTTGATCTAACATTATTTGCCAGAGAGTCGCTTTTATATTTCTTGTCCGGTTTCATCATGCCCCCACATTATCATCATAAGAACCTTCACAAAAAGGCAATCGGTAAGCTATTCGCAATCTTTTAAGCTACCACTATTTTTTTAACATTTTTCTTTACTTCGTCAGTAAATGTTTTAGCGGGCTTAAATGCGGGAATGTAATGTGCCGGAATAATAATAGTTGTATTTTTAGAAATATTTCTTCCTGTTTTTTCCGCACGTTTTTTTACAATAAAACTCCCAAAACCTCTTAAATATACATTTTCACCTTTCTCCATCGAATTTCTCACAGACTTCATAAAAGCCTCTACACTAGCCTGTACTACTAGTTTTTCAATTCCCGTTTTTTCAGCAATGTCGTTGATAATGTCTGCTTTTGTCATGCCTGTTAATCTGTTTAAAATCAAATAATTAATTCAATAAAATTTATTTTTAGGGTTGCAAAGATAGTATTTTAATGAACAAACAAAAATATAAAAGAAAAATAGTATAGATGTGGGATGGGATGTAGTGTCTTTCAGTTTTTACATACGTAATTATTCTCCCTCGTTGTTTGATAGGTTTTTTATGGCTAGTAAAAAAGCGGAAAATCAAAAATAAAAGAAACTTACCGAAAGGTTATTCCGGAGTTAAAAGAGCAAAGGTGTTTTTGCCCAACCTTTTAAACATTCGACACCTGGGGTACCGGAACTTTAGCGTTTTGTATGGATAATTGTTGGGCCACTTTACTCGCCATTTCAATAAATGCGATTGCCTGTGGGGTAGTCTCCTGCAAAACCGCAGGACGACCGGCATCACCGGCTTCACAAATACTTTGTACCAAAGGTATTTCACCTAATAAAGGAACCCCTAATTCTCCCGCAAGTTTTTTTGCACCGTCTTTACCAAAGATGTAATATTTATTGTTGGGCAATTCGGGAGGAGTAAAATAAGACATATTTTCAACAATACCCAAAACAGGCACATTTATGGATGGTACCTGAAACATTCCAACGCCTTTTTTTGCGTCAGACAAAGCCACCAGTTGTGGAGTACTAACAATTACCACACCATTCAAAGGAACGGCACCCACCAAAGATAAATGAATGTCGCCTGTTCCCGGAGGCAAGTCAACAATCAGGTAATCTAATTCGCCCCATTCAGTATCCGAAAACATTTGTATTAAAGCTTTTGCAGCCATTGGTCCACGCCACACGATAGCCTGCGATGGGTCTGCAAAAAAACCAATGGAAAGTAATTTTACACCATAACTTTCAACAGGAATAATTTTATTTTTACCATTAATTTCTCTCATCAATGGCTTTTCATGCACTACATCAAACATAATTGTTTGTGATGGGCCATAAATATCAGCGTCAATCAAACCTACTTTTGCTCCTGTCTTTACCAAGGCTATTGCCAGATTAGAAGCAATAGTTGATTTTCCAACGCCACCTTTTCCAGACGCAACGCCAATGATGTTTTTTACATTGGGTAACAAGGGTTCATTGTTTTTAGTGGAGGTAACATTGGAAGTCATTTTTATCGTAACAATCGCTTGCGGATCGACAAAATGTAAAATAGCGTTTACGCATGCTTTGTGAAGCATTTCTTTCATTGGACATGCAGGAGTTGTAAGTACTACGCTAAAGTTTACATTTTTCCCTTTTACCTCTAAATCCTTTATCATGCCCAGTGTTACCAAATCCTTTTTTAAATCAGGATCCTCTACATTTTTTAGCGCTTCTAAAACTTGTTCTTTTGTGATATTCATTTTATTATTGGTTTAAATAATTTTTTATTAAAAATAAGGGATGCGGGGAATAGCGGGTAAGTGATTCTCCGATACTTTGCATGCCTTTTTATGGGTTAATTTTTTAAGGTGCAAAGTTAAGAAAAATTTGTCAGTGTAGTTTTTAGATAGTTTTTTCCTAAAAAACAAAATGATTCCGTTAAGAATCTTATATTTGCAACCCGCTAAAATAATTTAGCGATTTTACTTATGCAATTATGCAATAGGCAATTAACCAATAAACGATTCAATAAATCAAAAACTTAAAGAGATGAGTGTTTTAGAAAATTTACGTAAACGTTCCGGATTATTAGTAACCATTATTGGTATAGCCCTATTAGCTTTTGTTTTGACCGGATTATTTGAAAAAAACTCCTTTAACGGATCTGACAAAACAGTGGGCGAGATAGCTGGGAAATCTATTGATTATAGTGTTTTTAACGCGAAAGTGCAAGAAACAATCGAAAATAAAAAACGCAACAGCGATAAAAAAGTGTTGGATGAAAATGAAATTGATGGGGTTATTCAGCAAGTATGGAATCAATCTATCAGCGAAGAGGTGCTGACTAAAGAATATGAAAAATTAGGGATTTCTGTTTCAGATGAAGAGTTGTATGATTTAATGATAGATCATCCACACCCAGCCTTGGTTCGTAATCTTACCGACCCACAATCAGGTAAAGTATCTCCTATGTTTGCTGACCCCAAAACAGGACAGTTAAGTCCGGCTAAAATAAAAGAATTTACGCAAAAAATGTCTGGAGATCAAGAAACCCAATGGGTTCAATTAGAAAATTATATACGCCAGATGCGTACCATCGAAAAATATAATAACCTTATCAAAAAAGGGCTATATGTAACCACTGCAGTAGCTAAACGGGAGTTTATTGCTCAAAATACCAATGTCGACATTAAATATGTGACCAAAAATTTTAAATCAATTGTTGATAGCACCATTAAAGTAAATGATGCTGATTTGAATACTTATTATACGGCTCATCAAAATGAATTTAAGCAGGAAACTTCACGTAAAATTGAATATGTAGCATTTGACATTGCGCCCTCCAAAGAAGATAAGGATGAGGCAATGGAAAGCATGAAAACAATTACAGCTAACTTAAAAACAAACAAACCGTCAGAGGATTCCTTATATATAATTGCCGAGTCTGATACCCGTTCATTTGATGTTACTTTTCATTCTAAAGGAACATTATCCCCTGAAATTGATACTGCCATGTTTAATGCTGAAATTGGTACTGTTGTTGGTCCTTACATGGAAAATGAAATTTTGAAAGTTTCAAAACTTATTGCAATAAAAAAATCCGCGGATTCGGCTAAGGTGCGTCATATCTTAATTTCATTTAAAGGTTCAGGTGCATCCGAAAGCGTTACACGCAGTAAAGAACAAGCAAAATCCATGGCGGATAGTTTATTAAGTTTATTGAAAAAAGGAGCAAAATTTCCTGATTTTGTAGAAAAATTCTCTGATGATGGCGGTAAAAAAATGCCTCCTAATAAAAAAGCGGGGGAGTCTTATCCCGGCAAAGGTGGCGATTATGGCTGGTTAAACCCCAACAGTCAGTTTGTAGAACCATTTAAAAATGCCGGACTCGATAACAAAAAGGGAGACATTGTTATTGCGGAATCACAATTTGGTTATCATATTATTGAAGTGCTTGACACCAAAGGTTCACAAAAGAAAGTTCAGGTTGCAACTGTTGAAAGAAAGTTGGAGCCGAGCAGCAAAACAATGCAAGCAGTATTTGTTAAAGCCAGCGAATTTGCAGGGAAAAACAATACGAATGATCTTTTTCAAAAAGGGGTCATTGAAAATAAATTAAATAAACGTGTTGTAGAGAATATCAAAGAAAGTGATAAAACCATTTCGGGTATCGAAACTCCACGTCCTTTGGTACGATGGACTTACGAAAATAAAAAAGGTGCGGTATCAGAGCCTTTGGAATTCGGGAACAAATTTGTGGTTGCCGCTTTAATTGACATCAAAGAAAAAGGCATTGCACCATTAGAAACAGTAAAAGAAGAGGTTACAGCGAAAGTGATAAAAGAGAAAAAAGCGGAAATTTTTGTCAAGGATTTTAATGCAACTATTGGCGCTGGTGCTCAAATTGATGCGGTTGCAGCTAAGATGAAATTAAATGTAGAGCAGGCACATCAAATTAATTTTAATACACCCTCTATTCCGGGCGCAGGTAATCAGCCGGCTATTATTGGTGCTGTTTCTATACAAAAGGCAAAAACTATCAGCAAACCACTGGTGGGGAAAGAGGGAGTTTATATGGTATATGTTGAGGCAGCCGCTGAAGCTCCTGCTCAAAAAGATTATAAAGCACAACAAACTGCTGCCATTGCGCAACTTCAACCTCGTGTTGATTATGAAGTATATGATGCTTTAAAAGCGAATGCGAATATCGTAGATCGTTTATTTAAATTTTATTAGCCACACACATTCCTATTTTATCCCTCAATTATCAACTGAAACAATCTTGATAAGAGAGGGATATTTTAATTTACCTTAATTCCCTTAGTTTCAGAATTTAGCCATTTGGTAACAATTTTCGTGTGCAAATGGTTGAAGCGTTTTGTTGAATAGATTATAATTTTCTTTTCTTTTTTTATCCCCTTCAGTAAAGACGGAGTGAGAATATCATCTTTATAAAACATAAAGCGATAATAATTTATAGTGTACTGTGATCCTATGAAACAATTGTAACCATTAAACTGAAGACAAATAATATAAACTATGAAACAAATTTTTTATTTTTTTTACTTCATCCTGACAGCTTCATACGGACAGGTTACGACTGACCAAAAATTTGAAAAATTTGCAACGCATCAAGACAGTCTATTTGCAAACGCCTACGATCAGCGTGACATAAAAACTTACAATAAATTATTGAACGAATTTTTATCTGAATACAAAAACCTTTCAGACAGTTCAAAAAAAATATTTTCCAATTCACTCAATGGTGCTTATTATAATCTTTGCTGTACCTACGCCTTATTAGACAATAAAGTAATGGCAATAACCTACTTAAAAAAAGCAATTGAGGCAGGTTACTTTGACTATATGCACCTGCAAACGGACGTTGATTTGAACACTATAAGAAATGAAAAAGAATTTAATACATTAGTTGAGCCACTGCGGGGAATTAGAGATTTCCTATTCATTCTTAAAAAAGCAGAAAAATACAACATTAACGAGCATAGAGAACTTCCAAAATTTTCATACCAGTCAATTGACAATTCTAATTTGATTGCTTTACGCAAAGCATTCAACCTTGACTCTGTTGCAGGTGGAGAAAATGAAATTTTAAGAATTCTAAACTTATTGCATTGGGTACATAATTTAATTCCGCATGACGGAAACCATGGAAATCCAGTTGTTAAAAATGCAATGAATATGATTGCTGAATGCAAGAGAGAAAAAAAAGGTTTAAATTGCCGGGGCCTGGCGACAGTATTGAACGAATGTTATTTATCAATGGGAATTAAATCAAGACTTATTACTTGTTTACCAAAAGATAGTTTAGGCATTGATGATGATTGCCATGTAATAAATATGGTTTACTCAATCCAATTAAAAAAATGGCTGTGGATTGACCCTACATTTGATGCCTATGTTATGAACGAGAAAGGGGAATTGTTAAGTATAGAAGAAGTCAGGGAGCGAATAATAAGGGACAAACCGATGGTTTTAAACCCGGATGCTAACTGGAACCATAAATTAGCAAAAACAAAAGAAGAATATTTATATAATTA